>JBBIHH010000016.1:0-77527 GCA_037447115.1 Acidobacteriota bacterium | reverse complement strand
GGCGCAGAGGCTGCGGCGGGTCGTGGAGGAGGTGCGCGCCGTGGCGCCGCGACACGGGGAGCTGGAAGCGCTGCTGGGGCGCCTGCGGGCGTACCGCCACGCGGGGCGCATCCGCGAAACCCTGGCCGAGGCGCTCGGGGCGCTACGGGAGCACGAGCCCGGGGCGATCGGTCTCGCGGCGCGCGCGGCGCGCGCGGTGGGCCATCTGGCGGAGATCCTGCCGGAGGTTTCCGCCCTCGAGCAGCGGCTCGCGGCGGCCCGGGTCGAGCTCGAGGACGTCGCGGGAACGCTCGAGGAGCGCTTGCGGGAGATGGATTTCGACCCCCGAGAGCTGGAGGCGCTCGAGGCTCGCCGAGCCGCGCTCGAACGCTTGCTCGCGCGCTACGGCCCCGACGAGGCGGCGGCGTTGGAGCAGGCGCGCGAGGCGGAGGCCGAGCTGGAGCAGCTCGCCGACCTCGAGGGCGCGCTCGCGCAGGCGGCCCGCGCGCTCGAGGCGAGCGAGGCCGCCTACGCCGCGTGCGCGGCGGAGCTCGCGCGCCGGCGCCGCGCGGCGGCGCAGAAACTGGTTCCCGCCGTGGAATCGGAGTTGCGCCAGCTGGCGCTGGAGCGGGCCCGTTTCGAGATCGCCTGGTCTCCGGCGGCGGCGGAGCGCGTGGGAGGGGGTGCGGGGGTTCCGCTCAGCCCCCGCGGCGGAGAGCGCGCCGAGTTTCTGCTGGCCGCCAACCCGGGCGAGGCGGCGCGGCCCCTGCGGCGGGTGGCCTCCGGGGGGGAGCTCTCGCGCGTCATGCTGGCTCTGCACGTGGTTCTCGAGGAGGCGGGGCGGGACCGGGTGCTCGTCTTCGACGAGGTGGACGCCGGGGTGGGTGGCGCGGTCGGCGAGGCGGTGGGCGCGCGCCTGCGGGCGCTGGCGCGCCACCATCAGGTGCTCTCGCTGACCCACCTGCCTCAAGTGGCGGCCCAGGCGGACCGTCACTACCGCGTGAGCAAGGAAGTCCGCGACGGCCGGACCCGCGCCGCGGTGTGCGAGCTCGACCGGCAAGCGCGCGTCGAGGAGCTGGCGCGGATGCTCGGCGGGCGTCGCCGCAGCGAAACGTCGCTCAAGCATGCCGCGGAGCTGCTGCAAGCGCTGGGCCCCTGGGCGCGGCGCGGGCGCCTGGCGCAGGACAGGCACGCATGAAACCACGCATCGCCGTCTATCCCGGAACGTTCGACCCCGTCACCTGCGGGCATCTGGACCTCATCGAGCGGGGTCGCCGGCACTTCGACCGGCTCGTCATCGCCGTGCTGCGCAACGAGGACAAGCGGCCGGTGTTCTCGGTGGCGGAGCGGGTCGGCTTCCTGCGCGAGGCAGTGGCGCGCTGGGACAACGTCGCCGTGGACAGCTTCCAGGGGCTGCTCGTGGACTACGCGCGGCGGCTCGGCGCGCAAGTCATCCTGCGCGGCTTGCGTGCCGTGTCCGATTTCGAGTACGAGCTCCAGATGGCGATGATGAACCGCCGGTTGGCGCCCGACCTGGAGACGGTTTTTCTCATGCCCAGCGAGGCTTACTCCTACGTTTCGAGCCGCCTCGTGCGCGAGGTGGCTCGCCTCGGGGGCAGCCTCGAAGGGCTGGTTCCCTCGGGGGTGGCGCGGGCGCTTGCGGCGCGACTGCGGGGCGGCCCGACGCCCCAGGGATCGTGAGAAGCCTGCCCCTGGGTCGGCGCCGCATCCCGGTGCCGGAGGAACCGTTCCGGCTCGAGGTCCCGTCCCCGCCGACCGCGCGCGGGGCAGCTGACCCGCTGGACGCGCTCGGGCGCCCCATCGGCGCCCCCCCGCTAGCGCAGGCGCTGTCGGGCTGTCGGCGGGTTTTGATCGTCGTCGCCGACGGCACGCGCGCCACGGGCAGCTCCCAGTTCCTGCCGGCCCTCGTGGAGGCCATCGAGCGCGCGGGACGGCCCGCCATCCGCTTCATCGTCGCGAGCGGCATCCACCGCGCCCCTCGCGACGACGAACTCGAGGAGATCCTGGGGCCGGAGCTGCGCAACCGCTACCCCGTGCTGCGGCACGCGCCCGACGAGCCGGAGGCGCTGGTGAGCCTGGGGCGCACGCGCCGGGGCACCCCGCTGTGGGTCCACGAGGCGGTCCGGCGCCACGACGCGCTCCTGCTCACGGGTGCGGTCGGGTTTCACTACTACGCGGGCTTCTCCGGGGGCCGCAAGGCGGTCGTGCCGGGTCTCGCCGGTCGGGCCACGGTGGAGGGCAACCATGGGCGAGCCCTGCGCCCCGACGGGAGCCGCCACCCCGCGGCGCGCGCGGGCGTGCTGCGGGGCAACCCCGTGCACCTCGACATGCTCGAGGGGGCTGCGCGCGTGCGCCCGCGATGGCTCGTGAACACGGTGCTCGACGAGGAGGGAGGGATCGAGCGCCTCTACGCCGGGCACTGGAGGAGGGCGCACCTCGCGGCCTGCGCCTACGTGCGGCGGACGCGCACCCTGCAGCTCGTGCCGCGCGATGTCGTGGTGTGCTCCGCGGGCGGGCATCCGTACGACACGAACGTCGTCCAGGCGCACAAGGCCTTCGAGGCCGCCATCGACGCCCTCAGGCCCGGGGGCGTGTTCGTCCTCGTGGCTTCGTGCCGCGAGGGTGCAGGATCGGCGGATTTCCTCGAGACGCTCGCCCTGGGGGACGAAGCCGCGATGGTCGAGGCCCTGCGCTCGCGTTTTCGCGTCTACGCCCAGACGGCCCTCGCTTGGTGGCGCAAGGCGCGCGGGTGCAAGCTGGTCATGGTCTCCGAGTGGCCGCCGGAGCAGGTGCGGGGTCTCGGTGCCGAGCCGGCGGCGGATCTGGTGGAGGCTTTTTCCCTCGCGCGGCGCTTTTTGCCCGCGGGCACCCGGGGCTGGCTGATTCCCTTCGGCGCCCGCTACTTGGTCCGCGCCGCGCCGGGCTGAGGGCGAAGGGGCGTTCGGGTATACTGCCCGGGCGATGCGCCGCGCGTGGTGGGCGTGGATCTTCCTGGCTTTCCTCCTGGGGCCCGCCCGGGGCGCGCCGCCGAGCATCCGGCTCGTGGAGTTCGAAACTTCGGTCACGGGCGCTACGGCCAACCGCATCCTGCGGTCCATCGAGGACGCCGAAGAAGCTGGCGACGACCTGGTCCTGATCCAGCTCGACACGCCCGGTGGAGACATCCGCGCGCTGCAACGCATCGTCAAGGGGATGCTCAACGCTTCGCGCCCGATCGTGGTCTGGGTGGGGCCCGCAGGCGCGCAGGCCGCCTCGGCGGGTTTCTTCATCCTCATCGCCGCCGACGTGGCGGCCATGGCCCCCGGCACGCGTTGCGGCGCCGCGGCCACGATCTACGGCACCGGCGAGGGCAAAGAAGACGACGTCCTGCTCAAGAAGATCAACGCCGACATGGCCGCCCTGCTGCGTTCGATCGCCGAGCGCCGGGGGCGCAACGTGGACGTCGCCGAGAAAGCGGTGATGGCCGCGGAGGCGTGGTCCGAGCGGGAGGCGCTCGACGCGAAGCTCATCGATCTCGTCGCGGCCACGCGCGAGGAGCTGCTCGGGGCTCTCGAGGGCAGGCAGATCCGGCGCTTCGACGGTTCGACGGTGCGGCTGCAGACCAAGGACGCGCGCTTCGTGCAGACCGAGTTCGGCGCGCGGCAGGAGCTCTACGAGTTCATCGCCAATCCCATCGTCGCCCCGCTGCTGTTGCTGATCGGGCTGACGGCGCTCTACATCGAGTTGAACCACCCGGGTCTCGTCCTGCCCGGCCTCGTGGGCGCCTTGTGCCTGGTGCTGTTCTTCTTCGCCGCGCAGGCGCTGCCCGTGTCCACGATCGGCGTCCTGCTGATCCTGCTGGGGCTCGTGATGTTCATCCTGGAGATCAAGATCGTCTCGTACGGGATGCTCACGCTGGGCGGTGCGGTGTGCCTGGCGATCGGGGCCATGATGCTCATCGAGGGGCCGATTCCCGAGCTGCGCGTGCCGCCGGCGGCCGTCCTGCCGGGAGTCCTGGTGTGCGTGGGCGTGCTGGGCGTCGTCGTGCGGCTCGCGCTCCGGGCCCAGCGCTCTCCCGTGGCCACCGGGGTCGAGGGGCTCGTGGGGGAGGTGGGCACCGTCGAGAAGTCGCTGGATCCCGAGGGGAAGGTGTTCGTGCACGGGGAGCTGTGGGACGCGGTGGCAGTCGGCGGGAGCGTGGCGCGAGGCCGCCGCGTGCGCGTGGTGCGCACGGAGGGCTTGCGTCTCGTCGTCGAGCCGTGGGACGCGCGCGAGGGAGGCTGAGATGGTGGAAGGCGGTTTGGGCGTGCTCGTTGCGGTGGCGTTGCTCGTGCTGCTCCTGATGAACTCCATCAGGATCCTTCCCGAGTACGAGCGCGGAGTCGTGTTCCGCCTGGGAAGACTGCGGCCGCGCGACTACGGCCCGGGGTTGTTCTTCTTGATTCCCGTCGTGGACCGGATGGTGCGCGTGTCGCTGCGCACGGTGGTTCACGACGTCCCCCCGCAGGACGTGATCACGCGCGACAACGTCTCGATCAAGGTCAACGCCGTCGTCTACTTCCGCGTGATGAACCCTCGCAAGTCGGTGATCGAGGTGGAGAACTACCACTACGCCACGAGCCAGCTCGCCCAGACCACGCTGCGCTCCGTCCTGGGGCAGGTCGAGCTGGACGAGCTCCTCGCGGAGCGCGAGAAGATCAACCACCATCTGCAGTCCATTCTCGACAAGCAGACGGACCCCTGGGGGATCAAGGTCTCGGCCGTGGAGGTCAAGCACGTGGACCTGCCCGCCGAGATGCAGCGGGCCATGGCGCGCCAGGCGGAGGCGGAGCGGGAAAAGCGGGCCAAGGTCATCCATGCCGAGGGCGAGCTCCAGGCTTCCCGGACGCTGGCCCAGGCGGCGGAGCAGATCGCGCAGAACCCGGTCACGCTGCAGTTGCGTTACCTGCAGACCCTGACCGAAATTGCCTCCGAGAAGAATTCGACGCTGGTCTTCCCCCTGCCCATCGAGATCCTCCAGGGTCTGCGGCGCTGAAGGGGGAAGCGGGAAGGGCCCCGTGACGGAGGGTGGATCGGGCGTGACCGGAGGCCCGTGGCCGGGGAACGAGGCCGAACTGCTCCAGGCCCTGCTCGAGGTCTACCGCTGGCTCGAGCTCGACGCGCAGGTTCGGGCCCTCGCCGCCACGGCCCAGCGGTGGACCGACGCGCGCGAAGTCCACGGCTGGGCGCTCGATCCCGAGGAGCCGACCCTGTTCCCCGTCTCGCCGCAAGAGTCGACAGCGCCCTCGCGCCGTCGGGGGGCGCTGCGCCTGCCACCCGTCCAAGAGGCGTTCGCGGGACAGGCTTCCCGGGGACCCGGCCCGCGGCCCGAGTTTCTGGCCCGACCGGTCGCGGAGCCGTGCTGGCTGTGGGCGGTGCGAGGCCCCGAGGATGCCCTGGTGGGTCTCGTCGTCCTCGGAGGGGTGGACCTGCGGGCGCATCCGGCGACGCAGCGGCTCGCAGCGCTGTTCGAGCGGGCGCGTCCCGCCGTGGGGCATGCGCTGCTGTGGCGCGCGACCCAGCAGCTCGTGATCAAAGACGACACGGCGGACTGCTTCAACCGGCGCTACTTCAACGAGTTTCTCCAGTCCGAGATGGCCCGGGCCGCGCGCTTTCGCTCGCCCCTCTCCCTGATCTTCTTCGATCTCGACGACTTGAAGTCGGTCAACAGCCGTTACGGGCACGCCACGGGCTCCAAGGTGCTCCTCGAGGTGTCGCGCAGGGTTCTCTCGCGCATTCGCCGCTTCGACAAGCTCTTTCGTTTCGGCGGGGACGAGTTCTGCATCGTGCTGCCCGAAACCGAGTGGCACGGGGCGCTGGAGGTGGGCGAGCGGGTGCGGGAGGCGATCGGCAGCGTGCCGATGCTCCGAGCCGAGCTGGGGGGTCAGGGACTGCCGATGAGCGCGTCGTTCGGCATCGCGTCTTTCCCGTTGCACGCCCGGGGCCTGCGCGAGCTGATCGAGCGGGCCGATTGGGCGATGCAGGAGGCCAAGTCCCGGGGCAAGAACTCCATCGCCGTGGCCGAGGTGGTGCCCGACCGCCCCGCGGAGCCCGAGGCCCGGCCGGTGGGGGCCAAGGGCCGCTCCGTGGCTGGCGACGAGGGGGGCGAAGATGGGTCCACATGAGGCGGGAGCGCGCGAGGTGCGAGAGCTGAGGCTCGAGGGCTGGACGCTCTACGCGGTGGGGGCGGTGATCCTCGCGGCCCTCGCGGGGGCGTTCTATCTCGGGCGCTGGGTGGAGCGCCGTGCAGGCGCGGGCATGGCTCGCGCGGACCGCGGGTCGCCGGTGGCGGCTTCCGCTCCGGAGCCGGCCGTCACGACCCAGGCCGAGGCCGGCTACTTCGATGCCCCGCGAGGTCCGGAGCAGGAGCCGGAGCCGGAGCGGGAGGCGCGGCAGCCTCCGCCGGCGGGCCCGACCCGGGTCCTGGAGCCGCTGGCGAACGAGGCGGCGGCCCCCGCCGGGGCTTTCACGGTCCAGGTGATGGCCCTACGGGACAGCGCTTCGGCCCGCACGGTGCTGCAGGAGCTGCAGGGCCAGGGGTTCCAGGCACGGCTCGTGGCGGAAAGGGAGGGTCGGGGCACCCTCTACAAGCTGCGGGTCGGCACGTACGCGACCCGGCAGGAGGCCGAGGCGAGCGCGGAGCGAATGCGGCGGGCAGGATACGTCGGGGCGTTCGTGGTCCCCCGGGAAGGGACGCAGCGCTGACGCGGGCCGCTGGCGGGTGTGCTATTTTGAGGACAGCGCGGCGCGCGCCTTGCGATCTCGATCCCTGGACCTAGATTCACGGACGTAAGAGGAGGTTGGGCGCGTGCGGACCGTGGACATCCAGGAGTTCGCCGACCGGCTGGCCTCGCTGGAAGGGAAGGTCGAAGCGCTGCGGGGGTTTCTTTGACCCGGAGGCCAAACAGGCGGCGCGAGGGGCGATCGAGACCGAGCTGGCGAGGCCGGAGGTGTGGTCCGACCCCGAGCGCGCCCGCCAGTTGCAGCAGCGGCGCGCGCGGCTCGGCCAGGACATCGAAGAGGCCCGAACCCTCGCGCGGCTGCTCGACGATGCGCGGACGCTGCTCGAGCTGGCGCGCGAAGGCGAGGACGTGGGCGCCGACCTGGCGCGTGCGATGGAGGCGCTCGAGCGCCGGGCCGAAGAGGTCGAACTCGGCACGCTCTTGACGGGAGCGCACGACGCGGCGGACGCGCTGCTGGAGATTCACCCGGGTGCCGGCGGCACCGAGTCCCAGGACTGGGCGGCGATGTTGCTGAGGATGTACACGCGCTGGGCGGAGCGCCACGGCTTCCGCGTGGAAACGCTCGATTTCCAGCCCGGCGAGGAGGCGGGCCTCAAGAGCGCCACGCTCGCCGTGCGGGGCGCCAACGCCTACGGCTACCTGAAGACCGAGCGCGGCGTGCACCGGCTGGTGCGGATCTCGCCCTTCGACGCCCAGGCGCGCCGGCACACCTCGTTCGCCTCGGTGGACGTGCTCCCCGAGCTCGAGGACGTGGAGGTGACCATCGAAGAGAAGGATTTGCGCATCGACACCTTCCGCTCCTCGGGCGCCGGTGGCCAGCACGTGAACGTGACGGACTCGGCCGTGCGCATCACGCACCTTCCCACGGGGATCGTGGTCACTTGCCAGAACGAGCGCTCGCAACACCGCAACCGGGAGATCGCGATGAACATCCTGCGCGCCAAACTCTACGAGCGGGCGCAACGCGAGGCCGAGGAGCGCATGCGCAAGGAATCGGGCGAGAAGAAGAAGATCGAGTGGGGCAGCCAGATCCGCTCCTACGTGCTGCATCCCTACCGGCTCGTCAAGGACCACCGCACGGGCTTCGAGGTGGGCGATGCGGAGCGGGTCCTCGACGGAGACCTGGACGGCTTCATTCGCGCCGCGCTCACCGCGCAGCGCGCGGACAGCGGCCGGACGTCTACGGGGTGAAACCTGTGCTCGGGAAGGGGAGCGGGATGACGCGGCTCGAAGGGTTGGGGCGGCGCGAGCGGGCGGTGCTGCGGGCGGTGATCCGCGCCCACCTGCAGACGGGCGAGCCCGTGAGTTCGCAGGCGGTGTCGCGGGACGCGCGGGTGGGGGTGGCGCCAGCGACGGTGCGGGCGATCATGGCGGAACTCGAAGCACGCGAGCTGCTGCGGCAGCCCCACCCCTCGGCCGGGCGCGTGCCGACCGATCTGGCCTACCGGGTGTACGTGGAGCGCTGGATGAGCCCGCCGCGCCTGAGCCGAGTGCAGGCGGAACGGATCGACGCGGCGCTCGCTCGCGCGCGGGGCGAAATCCCGGAGCTCCTGGAAGAGGCGTCGCGCCAACTCTCCCACCTGTCCCGGCAGGTGGGTGTGGTGCTGGCCCCGGAGCTCTCGCGGGTCGTGGTGGAGCAGATCGAGCTCGTGCGCGTCGCCCCGCGCCGCGCCGTGGCGATCCTCGTCAGCCGGTCCGGCGTGGTGCACAGCCGGCTCGTGGAGCTGGACGAGGAACTGCCGCCGCGCGAGCTGGAGCGGATCGGCGCCTACCTCGCGCAGCGCTATGGGGGCCGCACGCTGCCGCAGATGCGGGCCGATCTCCTGCGGGACCTGGACGAAGCGCAGGCCGCCTACGAACGGCACGTGGCGCGCAGCCTGGAGCTCGGCCGCCGCCTGCTGGCGGGCGAGGCGTTCGAGCCCGAGGTCTTCGTCGGCGGGGCCTCGAATCTCGTGGGACGGCCCGAATTCTCCGACCGCGAGCGGATGCAAGCGCTGCTGCGCACCCTCGAGGAGAAGAGCCGTCTCGTGGCCTTGCTCGAGCGTCTGCTGGAAAGCCGGGGCGTGCAGGTGCTCATCGGGCGCGAGAATCCGGATCCGGAGCTCGCGGACTGTACCCTCGTCGCTTCGGCCTACGGCTTCGGCGAACGGCGCATGGGGACGGTGGCCGTGGTGGGGCCCCTGCGCATGCCCTACCGGCGCGCGGTGGCGGCCGTGCAGTATCTGGCCGATGCCCTGACCCGCATGCTGTCGAGCCCGGAGGCGGAGGGCTAGTGGGCGATGGCTGACGAGAGGCAGCCCGAGTTCGACCCCGCAGGGGCCGGGGACGACGAGGAGATCGAGATCGTCGAGGTCGTGGGGGTCGACGACGAAGGCCCGGCGGAGCGGGGAGCCGAGCGGGCGGAGGAGGTCGAGGTCCGCTTCGAGGACGGCGCCCGGCCGGGCGCGGCCGAAGCGCGGGCGTTGCAGGAACAACTGCTTCGGCTGCGGGCGGACTTCGAGAATCTCAAGAAGCGCGTGGCGCGGGAGAGGGAAGACTACTTCCGTCACGCCACGTCCTCGCTCGTCGCGCGGTTGCTGCCGGTCCTCGACAACCTGGAGCGCGCCTTGGCGAGCGCCGAGGGAGGCGAGATGGGCAGGGCGTTTCTCGACGGGCTGCGCTTGATCCATCGCCAGCTGCTCGAGGAGCTGCGGCGCGAGGGGTTGCGTGCGGTGGAGGCCGTGGGCCGTCCTTTCGATCCCCACCAGCACGAGGCCGTGGAAGCCGAGACGGCGGGGGACGCGCCTCCCAACACCGTCGTGGCGGAACTGCTGCGCGGCTACTGGCTCGGCGATCGGCTGCTGCGCCCGGCGGCCGTGCGGGTGCGCGTGGCGCCCGAACCCGCCCGGCCCGAGGAGTCGTGCGGATGAGCAAAGTCGTCGGTATCGACCTGGGCACCACGAACTCGTGCGTGGCCGTGCTGGAAGCGGGCAAACCCAAGGTGATCCCCAGCCGCGAGGGCTCCCGCACCGTGCCCTCCATCGTGGCCTTCACGCCGCGGGGCGAGCGGCTCGTGGGGCAGATCGCCAAGAGACAGGCGCTGACGAACCCGCAGCACACCGTCTACGCCGTCAAGCGCTTGATGGGCCGCAAGTTCGACTCTCCCGAGGTGGTGCGCGTCCGTCAGACCGTCCCCTACGAGGTCGTCCCCGCCCCCAACGGGGACGCCTGGGTGCGGGTGCGCGAGAGGGAGTACTCGCCCCAGGAGCTGTCCGCCTTCGTCCTCGGCCGCCTGAAGGAGATGGCCGAGGACCACCTGGGCACGGAGGTGAGCGAGGCGGTGATCACGGTGCCCGCTTACTTCGACGACGCGCAGCGGCAGGCCACGAAGGATGCGGGCCGCATCGCGGGGTTGCGCGTGCTGCGCATCCTCAACGAGCCCACGGCGGCCGCGCTGGCCTACGGGCTCGACGAGCAGAGCCACGTGCGGCGCGTGGCGGTCTACGACTTGGGTGGCGGCACCTTCGACATCTCGATCCTCCAGCTCGGCGAAGGCGTGTTCGAGGTGCGCGCCACGTGCGGCGACACCTTCCTCGGGGGCGAGGACTTCGACCAGCGGATCGTGGAGTGGCTCGTGGAGGGCTTCCGCGCCGAGACC
The DNA here is from genome assembly GCA_037447115.1 of Acidobacteriota bacterium. Lineage (GTDB taxonomy): Bacteria > Acidobacteriota > Polarisedimenticolia > Polarisedimenticolales > JBBIHH01 > JBBIHH01. Next base: position 67,129 of record JBBIHH010000016.1, on the reverse strand, counting down.
GGGATCGATCTGGGCCTGGACCGCCTGGCGCTGCAGCGGCTGAAGGAGGCGGCGGAGAAGGCCAAGTGCGAGCTGTCCTTCGAAGAGGCCGCGGAGATCAACCTGCCGTTCATCAGCGCCGACGAGAGCGGCCCGCGGCACCTGCACGCGCGGCTCGAGCGCCCGCAGTTCGAGAGGATGGTGCAGGATCTCGTGGAGCGGACCTGCGGCCCGTGCCGGGAGGCCCTGCGGATGGCGGCCCTCAAGGCCCAGGACGTGGACGAGGTGCTGCTGGTGGGCGGCCAGACGCGTACCCCCCTCGTGCGCCGCGTGGTGGAGGAGATCTTCCAGCGCACGCCCAATCAGGAGATCAATCCCGACGAGGTCGTGGGCATCGGGGCGGCGATCCAGGCCGGGATTCTCAAGGGGGAGGTCAAGGACATGGTCCTGCTGGACGTGACCCCCCTCTCCTTGGGCATCGAAACGCGCGGCGGCATGTTCACCAAGATCATCGAGCGCAACACGACGATCCCCACCCGCCGCTCCAAGATCTTCACCACCGTCGTCGACAACCAGTCCAAAGTCGAGGTCCACGTGCTGCAGGGCGAACGCGAGATCGCGGCGCACAACAAGTCCCTCGGGCGCTTCGAGCTCGTGGGCATCCCCCCTGCGCCGCGAGGGGTTCCGCAGATCGAGGTCGCCTTCGACATCGATTCGAGCGGGATCGTGAACGTTTCGGCCCGGGATCTGGCGACGGGCAAGGAGCAGAAAATCGTGGTCACCCCCTCGGGCGGGCTGACCGAAGAGGAGATCGCCCGCATCATCGAGGACGCGCAGAGGCACGCCGAGGAGGATCGCCGCCGGGCGGAGCTGATCCGCGTGCGCGGCCGTCTGGAGAGCCTGGTCGAGAGCAACCAGAAGACCTTCGCCGAGTTCGGCCACGTGCTGAGCGGGGAGCAGCGCCGGGAGGTGCGCCGGGCGCTCGACGGGGCGCGCAAGGCGCTCGAAGCGGGAAGCATCGCCGAGTGCACCGAGGCCCTGGAGCGGCTGGCCAAGGCGGGTCAGGTGCTGGCGGAGGTCATCCTCTACGACCCCGAGGCTTTGCTCAAGCGCCCCGAGGGGGCCGAGGAGGGGGCCGAGGCGGACACGGTCGAGGAGGCGTGAGCGGCCGTGGGGGGGCGCGACTACTACGAGGTCCTGGGCGTCCCTCGCGACGCCGATCTCGAAACGATCAAGAAGGCCTACCGCCGCCTGGCGCTGCGGTACCATCCGGACCGCAATCCCGGCGACAAGGCGGCGGAGGAAAAATTCAAGGAGGCGGCGGAGGCCTATGCCGTCCTCTCCGACCCCGAAAAGCGCCGGGCCTACGACCGCTTCGGGCACGCGGGTCTCGGGGGCGAGCCGGCGTTTCGCGGGTTCGACCCCGACATTTTCGGGGACTTCGCGGACATCCTGGGGGGCATGTTCGGGTTCGATCTCTTCGGCACGCGCCGGGCGCGCCGGACCACCCGGCGCGGCCGCGATCTGCTCTACGAACTCGAACTCGACTTCGAGGAAGCCGTGCGCGGTACCGAGGCGCGCATCCGCGTGCCCCGCCACGAAACCTGCGACGCCTGCGGGGGCAGCGGTGCCGAGGGTCCCGGGGGGATCCGGACCTGCGGCGAGTGCGGCGGCCGCGGCCAGATCGCCTTCCAGCAAGGCTTCTTCACCATCGCCCGCACGTGCCCGCGCTGCGGCGGTGCCGGGCGGGTCATCGCCCGGGCTTGCCGCGCGTGCCGCGGGCAGGGGCGCCGCCGGCGGGAGCGCACCTTGCAAGTGCGCATTCCGGCGGGCGTGGACGAGGGCACGCGGTTGCGCCTGGCGGGCGAGGGCGAGGCCAGTGCCGAGGGCGGGCCTCCGGGCGACCTTTACGTGGAGATCCACGTGCGGCCGCATCCCGTGTTCCGGCGCGACGGACTCGACCTGCGCTGCGAGCTGCCGCTCACCTTCGCGCAGGCGGCGCTGGGGGATCGGCTGCGGGTGCCGGCGCTCCAGGGGGAGGTGGAGATCGAGGTCCCGCCGGGGGCGCAGAGCGGCGCCGAACTCAGGGTCCCGGGGGCAGGAATCAGCGAGGTCGGCGGCCGCGGGCGCGGGGATCTCGTCGTGACGCTGCGCGTGGAGACCCCGACGAAGCTCAGCGCGGAAGCGCGCGCCCTTTTCGAGCGGCTGCGGGAGCTCGAACGCAAAGAGCAGAGCGGGCGCGGCCTGTTCGAACGCGTCAAGGACATCTTCGGCGGATGAAACCCCGGACGCCCCGCTGGGGTCGGCTCGACGTGGGCCTGCTCGAGGGGGAGGACGGGGACGAGGTCGCAGGCCGGCTCGCGCTCGGCGCCCAGGGCGCCGAGGTGGGCGAGGGTTTCGTCCGGATCTGGTTCTCCACGGTGGAGGCCGCGCAGGCGCGGGCGGCGGAACTCCAGCTGGAGCGCTCGGTGCGGGTTCACCCGGTGGAAGAGGAGCCCTGGCTCGAGCGCTACGTCGCTTCCCTGGGCCCCTTGCCCTTGGGACGGAGGTTCGTGGTGCTTCCCCACGAGCGGGCTGGCCCGGCGGGGGGGCGGATCGCCTTGCACATCGCTCCGGGTCGCGCCTTCGGCACCGGAGAGCACCCGACGACCCGGCTGTGCGCGGAAGCGCTGGAACGCTTCGTGCCCGCTGCACCGCTCTGGCTCGACCTCGGCACGGGCACCGGCATCCTCGCCCTGGTGGCAGCCTGCTGCGGGGCGCGAAGCGTGCTGGCTCTCGACGTGGATCCCGAGGCCGTGGCCGTGGCGCGCGCCAACGTGGCTCGCCACGGACTGAGCGGCACGATCCGCGTCGCGCAAGGGAGTCTCGAGCGCACCCGGCCGGGCCGCTTCGACGGCATCGTGGCCAACCTTTCCGCGCCATTCTTCGCGCAGGAAGCCCCTGCCCTGTGCGCGCGGCTGCGTCGGGGCGGGCGGCTCGTCGCCTCCGGGTTTCCCGTCGAGGCGCGCGAGGAGGTGTTCGGCGCGCTGCGCCGCGCCGGCCTGGAGCTGGAGGAGCAGCACGAGCTGGAGGGGTGGGTGGCCGCGGTGTTCCGACGAGAGACCCCATGAGGCGTCGGCCGCGCGTCCATCATTCGGGAGCCTCGGCGCCGGGAGCGCGACTGCGCCTGTCGCCGGAAGAATCCCACCACCTCGCGCGCGTGCTGCGGGCCCGCGTGGGCGACGCGCTGTGGGTCTTCGACGGGAAGGGCCGGGAGTGGGCGGCGAGGGTGGTGGGGATCGACCGCCAGGGGGTCGAGGTGTCCCTGGAACAGGCGCGCGAGGATCCCGTGGAGTGCGCGCTGCGGGTCGTGCTGTACGCGAGCCTCTGTTCCCCGGAGCGCACGGACTGGCTCGTGCAGAAGAGCGTCGAGATCGGTGTGGCGGCGCTGCGCTTCGTCCCCGCCCGGCGCGGGGCCGTGCGCCGGCCCTCGGCCGCGAGGCTCGAGCGCTGGCGCCGCATCGCGCTCGAAGCCTGCAAGCAGTGCGGCCGCCGCTTGCTGCCCGAGGTGTCGCTCGTCGAGGACTGGCCTGAGAAGTCGCCGGGGGCACGCGCCTTCTGGTGCACCGCGCAGCCCGCGGCCCCGCCCCTGGGGCGCAGGCTCCGCGAGGAGAGCGGCCCGGAAGAGGTCTGGGTCGCCATCGGGCCCGAAGGGGGCTTCACCGCGGAGGAGGCGCGGCACTTCGAGGCCACGGGCTGGGAAGCGGTCTCGCTCGGCCCCCGCATCCTGCGCGTGGAGACGGCGGCGCTCGTCGCGTGCGCTCTGGTGCTGCACGCCTGGGGGGATTTGGGCCGCGGCGGTTGACAGCTCCGGCCGGGGGTCCCTAGATTCGCCCTCGGGCCCCGCAGGCGATGGGGGGGCCGCGGAGGGTCGATGCACGTCAACGATTTGCTCCAGATCGCCGTGGAGCGCGGCGCCTCGGACCTGCACCTCAAGGTCGGCTCCCATCCCGTGATTCGCATCAACGGCCGCCTGATCCCCCTCACGGAGCAGAAGCGCCTGATGCAGGAGGACACCATCGCCATGGCCTTCAGCATCATGAGCGCGCGGCAAAAACAGAAGTTCAAGGACCACTACGAGATCGACCTCGCCTACTCCGTGCCGGGCCTCGGCCGTTTCCGCTGCAACGTGTTCCAGCAGCGGGGGACGGTGGGGCTCGTGCTGCGCGTCATTCCCGTGCGCATCCTGGCGATCCGCGAGCTGCTCCTGCCTCCTGTGCTGGAGCAGATCGCCGCCGAACGCCGGGGGCTCGTGCTCGTCACGGGGACGACCGGCTCGGGCAAATCCACGACCCTGGCGGCGATGATCGAGTACATCAACACCACCCGCACCGAGCACATCATGACGATCGAGGACCCGATCGAGTTCCTGCACCGGGACAAGAAGAGCCTGGTCAACCAGCGCGAGGTGGACGTGGACACCAAGTCCTTCTCCAGCGCCCTGCGCTCGGCTCTGCGGCAGGACCCCGACGTGATCCTCGTGGGCGAGATGCGCGACTACGAGACGATCGAGACCGCCATTACCGCGGCCGAGACCGGACACCTGGTGCTCTCGACGCTGCACACGCTCGACGCGACGGAAACGGTGAACCGCATCATTTCCGTCTTCCCCCCGCACCAGCAGAAACAGGTGCGCATCCAGCTCGCCGCGGTGCTCAAGGCGGTGGTGTCGATGCGCCTCGTCCCGCGCGCCGACGGCAAGGGTCGCGTGCCGGCGGTGGAGGTGCTGCGCAGCACGCCGCTCATCCGCGAGTGCATCGAGAACAAGGAAAAGACCAAGCTCATCCGCGACGCCATCGCCGCCGGCACCTCGCAGTACGGGATGCAGACGTTCGATCAGTCGCTCTACTGGCTCTACCAGCAGGAGCTGATCACGCTGGAGGAGGCGCTGCGGCAGGCGAGCAATCCCGACGAGTTGAGACTCAAGGTGGAGGGCATCCGCTCCACCGCCGATCTGGCCCAGGAAGAGATGGAGCGTGCCCTGGTACAGAGCGAGCTCGAGCCGCATCACCCGGACTCGCCGTTCGAGTTCACGCCGGACCGCTGACGGGCGGCGCGCCGCTCGTCGCCCCTGGCGTGGCGCGGCGTGTATAATCCCCCGTCGCCGGCGCGACGAGGCCCCGGCGGTCAGGTTTATGCATTCCCGAGAGATCCGGCGCGTTTTTCTCGAGTACTTCGCGCAGCGCGGCCACCGGGTCGTGCCCAGTTCGCCCCTCGTCCTGCCGCGGGATCCGACGCTGCTGTTCGCCAACGCGGGCATGAACCAGTTCAAGGACGTGTTCACCGGGCGCGAGCAGCGCGACTACCGCCGCGCCGTGTCCGTGCAGAAGTGCCTGCGCGTCTCGGGCAAGCACAACGACCTGGAACAGGTGGGGCGGACCCCGCGCCATCACACCTTCTTCGAGATGCTGGGCAACTTCTCCTTCGGCGATTACTTCAAGCGCGAAGCTCTGGCCTGGGCCTGGGACCTCGTGACGCGCGTGTTCGGCCTGCCGCCCGAGCGGTTGTGGGTCACCGTCTTCGGCGGCTCCGCGGCGGCGCCGCCGGACGAGGAGGCGTGGCGGCTGTGGCAGGAGATCGCGGGCCTGCCCGAGGAGCGCATCCTGCGCCAGGGGGAGGCGGACAACTTCTGGCGCATGGGAGAGACGGGCCCCTGCGGGCCCTGCAGCGAGATCCATTACGACCTGGGCGAGGTGCAGCAGGGCGCGGCGCAGGCCTCCACCCCCGCCACCGACAGCGAGCGGTTTCTCGAGATCTGGAACCTGGTCTTCATGCAGTTCGAGCAGCAGGAGGACGGCCGCCTCGAGCCGCTTCCCGCCCCGAGCATCGACACGGGCATGGGGCTCGAGCGCATGGCCGCCGTGCTCCAGGGAACCACGAGCAACTACGAGACGGACCTCTTCCTTCCTCTGCTCGAGGCCGCCTCGCGCGCGAGCGGCCGGCGCTACGGCGAGGACGAGGAGGCGGACGTCTCCCTGCGGGTCATCGCCGATCACGTGCGGGCGATCTGCTTCCTCGTGGCCGACGGTGTCGTGCCGGCCAACGACAAGCGGGGCTACGTCTTGCGCCGCATCCTCCGGCGCGCGATCCGCCACGGGCGCAAGTTGGGGGTGGAGCGACCTTTCCTGCACGAGATCGCGCCCGTGGTCCTCGATCTGCTGGGCGAGGTCTATCCGGAGCTCGTGGCGGCCCGCGAGGCGATCTTCGCCGTCTGCCGCCGCGAGGAGGCGCGCTTCGCCGAGACCCTCGGCGTGGGCTTGGAGCTCCTGGAGGCCCGGCTGGCCGAGATCGTCCGCGATGCCTCGCGGCCGCGCGTCGTGCCGGGCGAGGAGCTGTTCCGCCTCTACGACACGTTCGGCCTGCCTCTCGATCTCGCGCGCGACATCGCCGCGGAGCGAGGGATCGCGCTGGACGAGGTCGGATTCGAAGAGGCGATGGCCCGGCAGCGGGCCCGGGCGCAGCCATCGTGGCGGGGGGCCCGGCCGGAGCGGGCCGCAGCGGTGTACCGGGAGCTGCGCCAGCGCGGGCCGACGCGTTTCGAGGGTTACACGCGCACCGAGCTCGAGGGGGTACGCGTGGTGGCGCTGCTGCGCGAGGGACGTCCCGTGCCCCTGCTCGCCGACGGCGGCGAGGGCGAGGCGGTGCTCGAGGCCACGCCGTTCTACGCCGAGGCGGGCGGGCAGGTGGGCGACAGCGGCTGGCTCGCAGGCCCGGAGGGACGGGCGCGCGTCCTCGACACGCAGCGGCCCGTGGAGGGCTTGATCGTCCATCGGATCCGGCTCGAGACGGGACGGCTCGCCGTGGACGACCGCGTGCGGGCGGAGGTGGACCGGGAGCGGCGCGAGGCGATCCGGCGCAACCACACGGCGACGCATCTGCTGCATGCGGCGCTGCGGGAGATCGTGGGCCCGCACGTCAAGCAGGCGGGCTCGCTCGTGGCGCCGGACCGGCTGCGCTTCGATTTCACCCACTTCGCGGGTCTCTCCGACCGCGCCCTGGCGGACATCGAAGCCCTGGTCAACGAGAAGATCCTCGAGGACCTGGCCGTCGAGGAGGCCTGGATGAGCCTCGAGGAAGCGCTGCGGCAGGGGGCGATCGCGCTGTTCGGCGAGAAGTACGGCGACGAGGTGCGGGTGATCTCGATCGGGGAGTTCTCCAGGGAGCTGTGCGGTGGGACGCACACGCGTCACCTGGGCGAGATCGGCCTGTTCAAGCTCACCGAGGAACGCAGCGTCGCTTCGGGGACGCGACGCCTCGAGGCGCTGACCGGCACGGGCTCGCTCCGAGCCTTTCAAGAAGAGGAAGCCGTGCTCCGGGCACTGGAGCAGGCGCTGGCGGTCCCGCGCGGGGAGGTCCTGCGCGAAGTCGAGCGCCGCATGGAGCAGCTGCGACAGCTCCAGCGCGAGCTGGAGCGCCTGCGGCTGGGGTCGGTGCGGCAGCGCCTGCTCGAGCGCGCCCGGCGCCCGGCGGAGGCGGGGCGCATCAAGGTGCTCGCGGAGCGGGTGGACGGCGTGAGCGCCGCGCAGGCGCGCGAGCTCGCCGACGCGCTCCGCCAGCAGCTCGGCTCGGGGGTGGTGGTGCTCGGCCGGGCGGAGGGCGAGAAAGCGGCCCTGCTCGTGGCGGTGACGGACGATCTCAAGGCGCAGCTCCCGGCGGTGCGGCTGGCGCGGGAGCTCGGACGGATCATCGGGGGCGGGGGCGGCGGTCGGGACGACCTGGCCGAGGCGGGGGGCCGTCGGCCGGAGCGCCTGGACGAGGCGTTGCGCGCTGCGGTGGAGGTCGTGGCCCGAAGCGCGGAGGCTTCGGCGTGAGGCCGGTGTGGATGGCGGCCATGGTGCTGCTGGCGCCGGCTTCCGTGCCGGCGCAGGAGCTGTACTTCTACCTCGAGGAGGGGCGCGTGGTGTTCACGAACGTGCCGAGCCGTGCCGACGCGCGGGTCGTTCCGGGCTTCGCCGCGCGCGTGCAGTCCGCGCGCTCGCGCGTTCCCGCGAGCCCCTGGGATCGCGAAATCGCGATCCTCGGCGCGCGCTACGGCGTCCCCTCCGACCTGATCCAGGCCGTGGCATGGGTCGAGTCGGGCTACGACCCGCAGGCGGTCTCCGCCAAGGGGGCGATGGGGCTGATGCAGCTCATGCCCGAGACCGCGCGCCGGTACGGCGTCCGCCAGCCCTTCGATCCCTACGAGAGCCTCAGGGCCGGCACGGCGTTGCTGCGCGACCTGCTGGATGCCTTCGACGGCGACATGACGCTCGCCCTCGCCGCGTACAACGCCGGCGCGGGAGCGGTGCAGCGGCACGGCGGCGTTCCCGACTATCCAGAGACGCGGGCCTACCTGGAACGGATCGCATCGCGGCTGGGCGCGGGCAGAAAGACGTTCGCCGCCGGGCCGCCGAAGGCTCGTTCGCTCCAGATCGAGGTCGAAGCCGACGGCACCATCCGCGTCTCGAACTGACCGGGGCCTTCATTTTCCGAGCGGCTGGAGCTGCCACAAAGCGAAGCCCGCCTCGCGGGCCAGGCACCGGGCGCCCGGTACGGCGGCGAGGAGCGCCTCCACCGCCTGCAGCCGCTCGTGGCTCAGCACCAGCAGGGGGCGAGCGGGACAGAAGGCCCGCAGCCGTTCGAGCGCCTCGCGCTTGGCGTCGAGCCCGGGCTCGCGCCAGAAGCGCTCCCACGCCTCCAGGCGCTCCGGCAAGTCCGCGAGGCGGGCGTTGTGAATCTGCGGCCGGTCCACGAGCAGCGGGTGCCGCACGAGCGGCGCGAGCAGGCTGCCCTGGATGCGCCCGTCCTCGAGGCGCGAGCGCGGGTGGGACGGATGCGTGAGGAGCACCGCGTCGGCGCTCGCGCGGGCCTCGGCCCGCGCGAGGGCGGGGGGGAAGACCTCTCGGGCGAGAGCGGCAGGCAGTGCCAGGTGCCCGCCCTGCTCCACGAAGGGCAGGGGAGCGGCTCGAGCCCCCCACGCGAGATACGCTGCCGCGGCGGTGCCGACTCCTGCGGCGAGGCCTGCGAGCGCCAGCGTCCAGGCCGCGACAGCGCCGAGGCCGCGCCGGGGCCGAGCGAGCCACACGCCTGCGCCGAGGGCGAGGGGTAGGGCGGCGAGGCGCACGAACTTGTACTCGTTGCCGAACGGCAGCCGCCCGTGTCCCGCGAGGAACAGCACGAGCGCCGCCCCCGCGGCGCTCCACGCCAAGCCGGCCGCCCGCCGCCGCAGGCTAGGAAGGGCCGCCCCTGCCGCGAGGCCGAGCGGCAGGAGGGGCCCCGCGATGTTGGCCGCCAGCGTGCCCCGCAGGCGGATCGGGAGCAGCGAAGGTCCCTCGACCGCCGGCGCCGCGAGCGCGAGAAGAGCGGGGGAGGCGAGGACGAAGCCCCCCGCGACCACCGCCGGCCCGCGCCACCGGCGCCAGCCCTGCTCGCGAGCCAGAGCAGGGACATGCCAGACGAGAAGCGTCACCGCGACCCAAAGCCCCGTCGCAGGGTTGAGCGCCGCGGCGGCCGCCAGCCCGAGCGACGCACCCCAGGATTGCGCGGGGAGGCGCGCCGCACACGCGAGCGCCCACAAGGCGGGGGGCAGGGAGAGGGGAAAGGAGGTGGCGTTCCACCACTTGGTGACGAAGCTTTCGAGCCTCGGATCCCACCCCCAGGCGCGGTCGGCCCACGTCGCGCGCCCCAGCACCTCCAGCGGCGTCCGCCCCCAGGGGACCGTCTCGCCGAAGGCGAGCCCGAGGGTACCCCATAGATTGAAGCCCGCGAGGGCGGCGACGAGCGCCGCACGGCGCGCGCGGACCGCGAGGCCCAGGGCGCGGCCGAAGCTATCGAGACAGAGCGGAAAGAAGAGCGCCGCCAGCACGTTCAGCACCGCGAAGCCCCGGAGCGGGCCTCCCAGCACCCGGCCGAGAGCGACGCCTAGCCAGGGGTAGAGCGTGTAATAGCGCAGGGGAGTTCCTGCATGGTAGGGATTCTCGGGCTGCAACCCCTCGCGCCAGACCGCCTCGCCCACCGTCACATGCAGAAGCCCATGGTAGGAGGCCCGAACCGTGGCACCCCCGGCGAACATCACGACGGCGGTCAGGCTCGCGAATGCGACTCCCTCGAGCCAACCGGCGCGCGTCTCGCGCCACAGCTCCCCGACCGTCCTTCGAGCCATGGCCGCGCATTATCCCGGATTTCTCGGCTGCCCGCGGGCAGGGGGCGTGTCGGTTTGCCCGCGGGCGATGCGGGATGATAGATTCCGCCGCCGACCCGCCATGCAACCTCCGCCTCGACAGCCTGCCCCCGTCGCCGCCCGGGAGCGGTGGATCCTGCTGGCGATCCTGCTCCTGGGCGCGGGGATCCGCGCCGCCTATATCGTGGAGCGTTCCCAGGACCCCACGTGGGAGCATCCCGCGTTCGACGCGGCCTACCACGACTACTGGGCCTGGGGCCTCGTGAGCGGCGACTGGTCGCGGCCGCAGGGTCTCGCCGATCCCAAGATCCTGGAGACGCCCTACCTGCGGCCACCAGCCTATCCGTATCTGCTCGCGGCCGTCTACGCCGTGGCCGGCCACCGCCCGTGGGCCCCCCGGGTGGTGCAGGCGTCCATGGGGCTGCTGGCGGTCTGGCTCGCCTACCGCCTGGGCCGGCGCGTGTTCGGGGCGGCGGTGGGATTGCTGTGGGCGGCGGGAGTCGCGCTCCACTGGGCCGTCGTGTTCTTCGAAGGCGAGCTGCTGGCGCCCCCGCTCGAGGTGCTCTGCCTGCTGGGGGTGTTGCTCGCATTGGAGGGTGCCGCGGGCGGGCTCTCGCTGCCGCGCGCGGCGGCGAGCGGTGCAGCGCTCGGGCTGTTCGCCGTGACGCGGCCCAATGCGCTCGCGTTTCTCCCCGTGGCTGCGGCGTGGCTCGCCTGGGTCGGGCGGCGGCGAGGAGCGCGCGCCGTGGGCCCTGCGGCGGCGCTCGTGGGGGCGTGCCTGGCGGTGCTCGTGCCGGTGGCGCTGCGCAACTATCGCGTTTCGGGCGAAGTGTTCCTCGTGACCGCCAACGCGGGGATCAATTTCTACATCGGCAATCATCCGCAGGCCGACGGCGCGACGCCGGCGATTCCCGACCTGCCCGAGTTGACCGGACGGACGGGCTGGACCTGTTTCGACTACCCGGAGGTCGTCCGGGCGCTCGGGACGGCGGTAGGCCGGCCTCTCACCTACGGCGAGGCGGAGCGCTACTGGATCGGCCGCGCCCTGGCCTTCATCCGCGAGCATCCTGAGCGCTTCCTGGAACTCACGCTCAAGCGGGCCGCGCTCTTCTGGGGGCCCGCCGAAGTGGGCAACAACCGCGACCTTCATTTCGCGCGCTTGGAGTCGCGCGTGCTGCGCTGGCTGCCCTATCCGTTTCCCGTCTTGCTGGCCCTCGCCCTCGTGGGGCTGGTGTGGGCCGTCCGGGACGTGCGGCGGGGACAGGCGCCTGCGGGCGAAGGCGCGTGCGCGCACCCGCGAGCGCAGGCGGAGCGGCTGTGGCTGTTCGCCGGCTTCGCCTCGAGCTACTTCGCCTCGTTCCTGCCGTTCTTCGTCGCCGCGCGCTATCGCATCCCGGTGGTCGTGGTTCTGCTCGGCTTCGCGGCCTATGCGGTGGCGCGGGTGCTGCGCCTGCTGCGCGAGCGGGCCTGGTGGCCGCTGATCGGGACGGTAGTGGCTGCGGGCGCGCTGGGCGCGGCGGCCTCCGTGAACTGGGCGGGCTACGCCCCGCGCCCCGAGCAGTGGCATCTCACGCGCGGCGCCGCGTACAGCGAGGCCGGGGCCTGGAGCCTGGCGGCGCAGGAGTACGAGCGGGCGCTGCGATGGGCGCCCCGCGACCCCGTGGCTCACAACAACCTCGCGCTGGCGCTGCTGAAGCTCGGGCGGCACGAAGAGGCTGTGGAGCACTGGCGGCTGGCGCTGCGCGCCAATCCTCAGGACCCCAACGCTCACTTCAACGTCGGGGCCCTGTTGCTGCGCCTGGGGCGCCCGGCCGAAGCGGCGGCGCACTACGAGGCGGGCCTGCGAGGCCGCCCGGAGGATCCTCACGCGCTGGCGAACTACGGGGCGGCGCTGCTCGAGATGGGTCGCGCCGCCGAGGCGCTCGCGCCGCTCGAGCGCTCCGCAGCCCTCGAGCCGCGGCTCGCGCAGGCGCACCTGCATCGCGGGCGGGCGCTGTTGCAGCTCGGCCGCCCCGCCGAAGCGCTCGACGCGCTCCAGCGCGCGGCGGAACTCGAACCGAAAAACCCGTGGACGCACCTGGCGCTCGGCGCGACGCACGAGGCCCTCGGCGATGCCGCGCGCGCGCGCGCCCACTACGAGCGCGCCCTGGTTCTGCGCCCCGAATGGGAAGCGGCACGCGACGCCCTGGAGCGGCTCGTGGCACCGCGGGGCTCCGAGTGATGGCGCGCGCGTGGGCGTGGCTCCCGCTCGCCGCAGGCCTCGCCTGGTGGGGCTGCGGCGGCGAGGCGCAGGCTCCCGAGGTGCAGCCCGAGCGGGAGGTCGCCGCACCGGTCTATCTCGTCGGGATCGACGGGGCGAGCTGGCGCGTGCTCGCTCCGGCGATGGACGCCGGGCGGATGCCGAATCTGAGCCGCATGCTCCAGCAAGGGGCGCACGGCATCCTGCACTCGATGGAGCCGACCGCCTCCGCCATCCTCTGGACGACCATCGTCACCGGGCGCACGCCGGACGCCCACGGGATCCGGGGCTTCGTCGTGGAGCGTCCGGAGGGGCGCCGGGTCCCGGTGACCAGCAACCTCAGGCGCGTGCGGGCGCTGTGGAACATCGCCAGCGAGGCGGGAATCACCGTCGGTTTTCTGGGCTGGTGGGTGAGCTGGCCCGCGGAGCCCGTGCGAGGGTTCATCGCCTCGGACTACACGTGGCCCCTGAAGAAGGACGCCGAAGGCTTCGCCACGGGAACGGATCCCGATCTCGAGCGGCCCGCCCGCACCTACCCGCCGGAGCTGATGCAGGAGCTCGAGCCTTTCAATCTCGTCGAGAGCCGAATGACGGCCGAGGAGCTCCGAGCGCTCGGCCTCGATGCCATCCCGAACATGGAAGGCTACGCGGTACGGGACATGATGCTGAAGGACATTTCCTTCGGCCGCATGGTTCCGTTCCTGCTGGAGCGGGTCCGACCCTCGTTGTTCGCCGTCTACTTCGACGGCCTCGACGCGTTCTGCCACATCTTCTGGCCAGCCTACCGCGACTACATGCGCGCGCGGCGCGAGGGCGCGAGCGAGCTCGAGCGGCTCGATCCGCGAGTCCGGGCCCTCGGTGGGGCGCTCGATCGGCATCTCGAACGGCTCGATGCGGTGTTGGGGGAGCTGATGGCGCGCGCGGGGTCGCGGGGCGTGGTGATCGTGATTTCGGACCATGGCTACGGCGACAATCCAGGCCGGCGTCCTGTTCTGCGGGGCTACGACGAGTGGATCCGCCCCCCGCACTGGCACACCCTCGACGGTGTCGTGGCGCTGGCCGGGGCACCCGTGCGTGCCGGGGTGCGCCTGGAGGGCGCGGGGATTCTGGATGTCGCGCCGACCGTCCTCGCACTGCTGGGGTTGCCTGTTTCCGAGGAGATGCCCGGGCGCGTGTGGGAGGAAGCGCTCGTTCCCGAGTTTCTGGAGGGCCATCCCGTGCGCCGCATTCCGACCTACGAGACCGGCGCGGCCCCCGCTTCGCCGGAAGGGGCCGTGCCCTCGCCCTACGACGAGGCGGTCCTCGAGCGCCTGCGCGCCCTGGGTTACATCGATTAGCTTCGTTCACTCGCGGCTCGACCGCCTGGGTGCGGAATCTTCTCCGAGGGCGAGGAGGGCCCGGCGCACCCGCGGGAGCAGAGCCTCCCCCGGAGCGTCCGGCAGACTCGCCTCCGTGGCCTCTTGCAACAGAAGCCGCTCGGCGCGCTCCAGGCTCGCGCGCGCCGCTCGAGTGTCGCCGCGCATCGCGGCGAGCAAGCCGAGCCGGTAATGGGCGAGGGGCAGGTCGGGGTCGAGGCGCAGGGCCGCCTCCAGTGCGGCGCGAGCCTCCTCCAGACGCTGCAACCCCAGCGCCGCCTCGGCGCGTCCGAGGTGGGCTGGGGCCTCGTCGGGGCGCAAGGCCGCGGCCGCGGTGAAGTGCGCGTACGCCCGTGCGGCCTCTTGCGGCTGGGCGAGGTAGAGCTGCCCCAGAGCGAGGTGAGCCTCGGCCATCAGGGGATCGAGTTCCAGGGCCCGCCGGAACTCCCTCTCGGCCTCCGCCGCGCGGGACAACCGCACCAGGGCCACGCCCCGCAGGTAGTGGGGGGTCGCGAGTTCGGGGTGGAGCGCCACGATGCGGTCGAGTTCCTGGAGCGCCTGCTCCGTGCGGCCCTCGCGCAGCAAGCGCCGGGCGAGGCCGGAGCGAACCACGGAGCCGGCGGGCTCGAGCTGCATCGGATCTCGGGGGTCGGGACTCGCGCCTCGCCGCAGGGAACGCCGGCCCGCGTCGGCGTGCCCGCGGGCCTCGCTCTGCCGCCCCGTGCGCGCCAGGACCTGGGCCAGGGCGAGGTGGGCCGCCGGGTGGTCGTTCTCGAGGACCAGAGCTCGCCGCAGCAGCCCCTCCGCCTCCTCGAGACGGTTCTCGCTCAGCGCCAGCTGCCCCAAGCCCACCAGCGCATCGGCGAGCGCCGGGTCGAGCTCCAGAGCGCGCGTGTAATGCTCCCGGGCGCGGGAAGGCTCGCCGATGCGTACCAGCGCATCCGCCAGGTAGTAGTGCGCCATCGGCTCCCCGGGCGCGAGAGCGAGCGCGCGCTCGAAGGCTCTTGCCGCCTCCTGGGGATCTTCCACGCGCAGGGCCTTGCCTCTGCGGTAGGGCCAGTCGAACTTCTCGGGCTCGAGCCGCTGGGCTTCGGCGTAGCAAGCGGCCGCCTCGCGCAGCCAGAGGTGCGCGCGGTAGCGGTCGCCGAGCGCGCCCCAGGCGGACGCCGACCGAGGCTCCTCGCGGACCTTCCGCTGCGCCTGCTCCACCGCCTGCCGCACCTCCTCCTCGGCCTGCTCCAGATCCGGCTCGGGGACCGGCACGGCTGGCGCGCAGCAGACGAGCGCCCACAGGAGGATTGCGCGCAAGCCTGCATCTCGCTTGCTCATGCGCCCTCCCCCCTCCGGCAGACGATCTCGCGATTCGCCGCTCCTCCCGGAAAGCGCTCCGTGGTGCCGTCCGGCCAGAGGACCTCCACCTTCCCCACCCGGTCGATTTCGCCAAGGCCGAAGTGCAGCCGGGGATCGCCGCTCGTCTGGTAGCTCTGTTGCGGCACGACCCAGCCCGTCCAGCGGCGCTCGCCCGCGAAGACCTGTACCCGGGCCCCGATCGCATCGCGCCCTCCGGCAAGCGCGCGCACGCGCAGCCAGTGGCGGCGGGCAGGTGCGGCTTCGTTGCGGTAGAAGCGCAGCCGGTGATCCGTCGTGCTCGCGACGAGATCGAGGTCGCCGTCGTCGTCCACATCGCCCCACGCCAACCCGCGGGTGATCGTCGCGGGTACGGTGAAATCGCCCGCCAGGCGGGCCGGCGCGAAAGTCTTCTGGCCGTTGTTCTCCAAGAGAAGATCGGGCTCCGCGTAAAGGTTCCAGAAGGGCGACAGCCCCGCCCCCGGCAGCACCGGTCCCCGGTAGACCCGGCCGTTGGCGACGGCGAGGTCCTGGTCGCCGTCGAGGTCGGCGTCGAAAAAAAGGCAACCGAAGCCGGTGAAGGGCAGGTCGTAGCGCGCCAGCCCCCACTCGATGCTCGCGTCGGCGAAAAAACCTCCCGGCTGGCTGAGGTAGAGGCGGTTGTTTTCCTGGCTCAGGTGGGTGACATAGAGGTCGGGCGAGCCGTCGTCGTTGAGATCGGCGACGGTGACGCCCATGCTGGCCTCGGGTGCGCCGTGGCGATTGACGGCCACGCCGCGCAGGCTGCCCTCCTCGCGGAAGGTGCCGTCGCGCTGGTTGACCCAAAGGTAGTTCGGCTCGCCGTCGTTCGCGACGAAGATGTCCGGCCAACCGTCGCCGGTCAGGTCCAGGCAGACGGCGCCGAGCCCCTTGCCGTAGCGCCACCCTCCCGGAGGTGCGAGCCCCGCCTCGGCGTTGACCTCGCGAAAGGTGCCTCCCTCGTTGCGATAGAGACTGTCCGGCACGCCGTCGAAGCCGGACGGGCCGCAGTAGTCGCGGATCGTCCCGCCCTGGATGCAGTGGCCGGCATAGGCGTAGCGCAGGTAGCGGACCACGTAGAGATCCAGATCTCCGTCGCGGTCGTAGTCGCAGAAGACCCCCGCGCTCGACCAGACGTCGGGTCCCCCGACCACGGCCGCATCCGTGAAGGGTTCGAAGCTCCCGTCGCCGCGGTTGCGGTAGAAGCTGTCGCGCCCGTAGTTGGCGAAAAAGACATCGAGATCGCCGTCGTTGTCCGTATCCGCCACCGCCACTCCCTGGCCGTAGCCCGGATCGGCGAGACCTGCGTCCCCCGGAAGGCGGTGAAAGCGTCCTTCGCTCCAGACATAGACGCGGTTCGGCGCGGGTCTGTCCCGCGCTCCGGGTGGGGGGAAGCGTACCTGGATGAGGTCCAGATCGCCGTCGCCATCCAGGTCCGCCAGAGCCAGCCCCGGTCCGGTAACTTCCGGGAGGAAGTATTCCCCCTCGGCTGTCCAGGGCTCCGCCTCGGATGCCAGCCCGACCTCCGCCGTGGCCTCCCGGAACCATGGGGATTCGACATCGGGAGAGACGGTCGAAGCGCCGCCCCCCCTCGGGGGAGCGGCCACGCAACCCGTGAGGAGGACACCCATCGAGCCCAGCGCCACGCCCCCCCACGGGTGCCTGGAGCCCCGGGCGCGCGTGGGCACGAATGGAAGATACTACCAAAGGGGAGCCTTTTCGCCGGATTTTTCGCCTGTCGGCACGAAGCTCAGTCCACGTAACCCAGGCTGCGCAGCACCTCTCGGGTTTCCGGGGCGATGTGGTAATCGCGGGGCTCTCCGGGGTCTTCCCGGAGCCACGCCGCGAGGGCCTGGCGCATGCGGCCGGCGAGGTCGGGTCGCTCGGCCGCCAGGTCCACCGCCTCCCCCGGATCCGCATCGAGATCGTAGAGCCGCCATGCGGGATCGCCCGAGGCCCGGGGCGCGTACATGAGCTTGTGCTTTCCGTGCACCAGCCAGCGCCATTTGCCTTCGGGCCCTTCGATCTCGCGGCGCGTGTTCTCCTCGTGGAAGCGCTTGCCGCTTTCGCCGAAGCAGAGCCTGTCGCTCTCCTCCCCGCGCACGAGGGGCAGGAGGGAGCGGCCGCGGAAGGCGGGATGCGGCGGCAGGTCGAGCAGCTCCAGTACGGTGGGCGCGACATCGATGTTGGACGCCGTCGCCGAGACGCGCACGCCTGCAGGAAGCCCCGAGGGCGCGACGAGGACCAGGGGGATGCGGATCTCCGGCTCGAAGCCAAAATCCCCGTGCTCGAAGAAGTAGTCGTGCTCCCCCAGGGACTCGCCGTGGTCGGCGCTGACGATGACGATCGTGCGCCCGGCGATCTCGAGTTCCTCCAGGGTACGCCAGAGCGTGCCGAGGGCCTCGTCGGCGAAGCGGATCTCGGCGTCGTAGAGATCGACGAAGGCCTGGACCTCGTCCTGGGCCATCCGATTGCGGAAGATGATCTCGCCCATCCGGCGCCGGCGGGCGGCGATCTCGGCGTAGAGCCCCCTCGGGCGCAGGTCCTCGGGGCCGAACGCGGTGCGCCACGGAGGCGGTGGGTCGTAGGTCCAGTGCGGGTCCATCAGGTGCACCCACAGAAACCAGGGCCGCGCGCCGCGCGCGAGACGGCGGAGGCGCGCCGCCGCGTTGCGCGCGGCTTGGTCGGCCAGGGGATGCTCCGCGTAGCGGTCGTCGTAGTCGTCGAAGCCTTGGGCGAGGCCGCTCGAGGCGATCAGGCGGGGATGGGTTTGCACCGCTTCCGTGACGTAGCCGTGCTCGCGCAGGATCTCGGCGAGCGTGGCGTTGTCGGGCTCCAGGGGCAGCAGCAGGTTGCGCACGCCGTGCTCGTGCGGGTAGCGCGAAGTGAAGAGGGAGGCCAGCGAGGGGTTGGTGCGGGGCGACACGGCATAGAAGCGCTCGAAGAGGACCCCGCGCCGCGCGAGGGCCTCGAGATGAGGACTCGTGGCCCGGCAATAGGCGTAGGCCGAAAGGTGGTCGGCTCGCGTCGTCTCGTAGGTCACGAGCAGGACGTTCCAGCCCGCACCGCGTACGGGGGGTCGGCAGCCGGGAAGTCCCGCCGCCATCGCGAGCGCCAGCGCCAGCGGCGCGCCGCGGGCGAGGGCGAAGCGTGCGCTCCGAGCGCGCGAGTCCGTCAAGGCTGCCCGGGCGTCAAGCGGCTCAGGGCCGCGCGGTGTTCGGGCCGGTCGCTCAGGAAGAGCGCCATACCGGGCTCGAGCGCCGAAGACTCGACCGGCAGCCAGCCAGGTTCCCTCCGCAGGGCCTCGGAGAGCGGGGCGTCGGCATCCAGCAACACCCACGCCAAGCCGTAGCGTTCCACGGCGTCCCGCCACAGGGAGCGCCAGCCGGGTGCCGTGGTCAGGATCGGGTTGTAGACTTCGTTGCGAAAGCTGCCGTAGAGATCGTTTCGCCCGTCCATGAAGACCTTCGCGTGAGGGTACAGACGGTACATCAGAAAGCCCCCGAAGCGGTAGCTGTGGAACCCGGGCCCATGGATCCCGGCCCGCGCCAGGAACCGGACACTCGCCTCGGGCATGGGCCGGACGGGCCGCTCCTCGAAGCGCGGCGCGAGCGTGACGAATTTGGCGCCCGAAAGGCTCACGATCGCCGCCGCGAGGCATGTTCCCGCGAGGAGCCGTGCGCGCGGCGATCCCCACCCGGGCGCCGTGGGCAGCAGGTGGCGGCGCCAGCCGCCGCGGGCCGCGACCCGGCTCAGGCATCCCAGCAACAGCGGGACGACCCCGATGGCCACGAGAGGCAGGTGGCGGATCGCGGAAAGGAAGAGGCCCGTCAGGGAGGCGATGCGCAGCCCCTCGCCCCAGCGCAACCTCCCGCCCGCGGCGACGGCGAGCACGAGCAAGACCAAAGTGAGATCGAGTAGAGGAAGGTGCAGCACGTCGGGGCGCGTCCACTCCACGTTGCCCCGGTGGATCTCGGGCTCCAGCACGTAGCGCCACGGATGAAGTAGCTGCCGGTACCCGTAAGGGTTGAGGCAGGCGGCCCCCAGGCTCGCCGCGAGCCTCCAGCTCGCCCCCCTCGCCTTCGCGGCGCTCCCGCCCTGGCCCATCCTCTCGATCCACGCTCCCGCGGCTTCGGCGGCGATCATCGCCAGGCCCACCACGAAGGCGCCATGAACGTTGGCCCAGAGCGCCATCAGGGCGACCAGGGCGAAACTCGGCCATCGGTCGCCTCCTCGCGTGCGCTCCAGCAAGTAAAGTGTTGCCGCCAGGGCGAGGTAGGAAAGGCTCTGCGGTCGCACCGTCCAGAACAGATTGCCGAAAGTCAAGAAGGCGACCCACACCGTCCCCAGCGCTCGGCTCACCGGATCCAGCCCGAGCCGCGCCATGTGGGCCGCAAGCACCGCCAGCGTCAGGGCGAGGCAAGTGGCGCGAAAAACGACCAGGCGGACGATCCCTGCCTGCGGGATGACCCGCACACCGCTCGGATCCGTTTCCATGCCGCCCAGGAAAGCCACGAGAACCTGAAAACCCCATTCCTGATCGTGCCATGGCGCGTGGCCAAAGGTGGCGGAGAAGATGCCCCTGTCCGGTAGCGCCCGATGCTCCAGGATCCACCGGCCCACGGCGAGGTGGTAGTGGAGGTCGACACTCGTCAGGGGAAAGAGGGCCAGCCAGGCGAGCGCGAGGATGGTGACGATCACCAGCGCGGACGGGCGAACGTCCCCCTCGCGGGACGGACCGGTTCCGCTGCGGAGACGGCGGAAATCCGGTCCGCAGGGGATGCCTTCCCGGTCGAAAACGGACATCAAAAAGGCAAGAGAAAACATCTGTTTCGCTTTGCCGCCGGCCAGCCGCCACAGTATAGGAATACGCGCAAAGCGGAAAACGACCGGGGGAGGTCGCCGAGGCTGTGGGGCTCCTGGGCGGAAACCTCCACGGGGAAAGGGGGGGATAGCCTGAAGCATAGCGGGACGACATGACTTCGGGGCCTGGCCCCGGAGGAGTGTCGGTCAGAGTTGGGTCGAGGAACCTGAGGAAAGGAGCCACAAGAGATGAGGAAGCTAGTCTATTTGGCCTTCTGTGCCGTGCTCGCGATCGGTGCCGGCTGCGCCATCACCGACTACGCGCTGATCACGGACAACGAGCAGGTGCCCAACGGTCGGGGCCAGGGCGTGGTCAACACGAACGGTAAAGCGCACATCATCGAGTCGATTCAAGCCGCGTTCATCTTCGGCGATGGCTCGACCGAAGAGTGGCTGACCTTCGTGGACCAGGACGCGAGCGGCGACCGCACCCTGACGTCCTACGGCAACAGCTCGCCTCCGGCTGGGCCGATCTTCCACGACGACCTGTACTGCAACCCCGACTGGAACGGCTGCGCGGCGTGGACGGCACCGGACCCCGAGGTGGGCGACACGAGCCCCTTCGACGGGACGCAGAACGTCCACTGCACCCTGAGCGGCACTCCCGGGTTGCTCTGGAACGGCAAACGCTTCCCCGGTGAGTGCGGCCGGGCCGTGAGCTTCACGGACCTGCCGGGCGAGATCGAACTCCTGAACATGGGCCAGTACGGCCAGGCGTTCGGGATGAGCGGCCTCTTCTATCGCATGGACCAGAACAACACGACGGTGCTGGTGAACGGCGAGGTGCTGCGCCTCGTTCCCATCAACATCTTCTGGAGCCCGCGCAACGGGAAGGCGCTCGTCGACATCTCGAACCCGACGATGCTGCACGTGTTCACGGATCTCGATCGGATCGTGGACAAGGGCGACGTGATCAGCGCCTCGGTGATCTACAACGGCATCGAGCTGTTCGAGGGCGAGAACTTCGCCAAGATCATCCGCAGCCCGCGGTTGATCGCCTCGGCGCTCGGCTACTGATCGCCGGAACCTGACCAGACCGTGGGCTCCGGCCCACGGGAAGCGGGGCCCGCGGGCCCCGCTTTTTTTTTCGTGTAGCTCCTCGCTTGCCTTTTTCGACTTCTCCTGCCGGGCGGGCTGTCTCGTCGTTCCGGGGTGCCTGAGTGCCGACGGGCTTTTGTCGGCCGAGCCATGCGGGCGTATGCTTCGGGCAAGCACGCCGCCGCGGGGCGGGAGAGGAGACCTACCATGGTGGGGAAGAGAAAGAGAGACATCTCGAGCTTCGTCCAGGGAGCATGGAACCTGGCGGTTTGCGCCGCCGTGGCCTTCGGTCTCGGCTGCGCCATCACCGACTACGCGCTGATCACGGACAACGAGCAGGTGCCCAACGGTCGGGGCCAGGGCGTGGTCAACACGAACGGTAAAGCGCACATCATCGAGTCGATTCAAGCCGCGTTCATCTTCGGCGATGGCTCGACCGAAGAGTGGCTGACCTTCGTGGACCAGGACGCGAGCGGCGACCGCACCCTGACGTCCTACGGCAACAGCTCGCCTCCGGCTGGGCCGATCTTCCACGACGACCTGTACTGCAACCCCGACTGGAACGGCTGCGCGGCGTGGACGGCACCGGACCCCGAGGTGGGCGACACGAGCCCCTTCGACGGGACGCAGAACGTCCACTGCACCCTGAGCGGCACTCCCGGGTTGCTCTGGAACGGCAAACGCTTCCCCGGTGAGTGCGGCCGGGCCGTGAGCTTCACGGACCTGCCGGGCGAGATCGAACTCCTGAACATGGGCCAGTACGGCCAGGCGTTCGGGATGAGCGGCCTCTTCTATCGCATGGACCAGAACAACACGACGGTGCTGGTGAACGGCGAGGTGCTGCGCCTCGTTCCCATCAACATCTTCTGGAGCCCGCGCAACGGGAAGGCGCTCGTCGACATCTCGAACCCGACGATGCTGCACGTGTTCACGGATCTCGATCGGATCGTGGACAAGGGCGACGTGATCAGCGCCTCGGTGATCTACAACGGCATCGAGCTGTTCGAGGGCGAGAACTTCGCCAAGATCATCCGCAGCCCGCGGCTGATCGCCTCGGCGCTCGGCTACTGACGGAGCCGTCCTCAGCGGGGGTGGCGCCGCAGGTAATCGAGGGCTGCCCGCGGCTCGATGGCCCCGCGACCGGAGACAGGATCCGCCCCGGCGGGGGGCAGGTCGCGAGCCGTCTGGAGCAGCGCCCGCTCCACGGCCTCGGGGGATGCCTCCGGTACGGCTTGCAGGAGCAACGCGGCCACCCCTCCCACCACGGCGGCGGCGACGGAGGTCCCGCTCGCGACGGCGTAGCGGTCCGGGCCTCCGGGCGAAGCATGGGGGAGGTCTGCTCCGGGAGCGGCGAGGGCAGGGAAAAGCGGCGAGTTGCAAGCGCTCGGACCCCGGGAGGATTCCGGGATCACGAAGCCTCTCCGATCGAGGGCCGCGACCGAGAGGACCGGACCTGCCTCGGGGTAGGCTCCGGCGAGCTGGGCCGGTGCTTCGCCGCTGCCGGGTTGGGGACCCCGGTTACCCGCGGCGAAGACGACGACGATACCGGCGGCCTTCCAGGCGTTGATGAAGGGCAGGTCGAACGCGGTGCAGGGTCCCTCGTCGTGCGACCAGGCATTGATCAGGACGTCGGGGCGCGCCACGCGAAGCATCCAGTCGGCCGCCTCCGTCATGCGCCAGCGGGAGTAATGGTTGCGCCAGTTGGCGAGACCCGCGGTCCACCAGGCCTCGGGCGCCACCCCGGTGCGGCGGCCTCCGGGGACACCCCCGACAGCGATGGAGAGGACGAGCGTCCCGTGCGTGTCGCTGTCGTAGGGCTCCGGACTCCCCTCGACGGGATCGAACCACCCGCGCGCTCCCGGTAGCCGCCGGCCCCGCAACTGTTCGTGGGCGCCGTAAACCCCGCTGTCGAGGATCCCGACGACGACACCTCGTCCCGTGATGCCGGAGGACCAGAGCTCCTCGAGCCCCAGCGCCTGGGGCAGCCAGTCCTCGGCGCTCCGGCTCGTCCTGGCGCCGGCGACTCCCGCCTCGGGCGGCTGGACCGAACTCCAGTCCGCCCAGAGATAGGCGGCCTCCTCCGAGCGGGCGAGTTCGACGATCGCCTCGGCCCGGCCCTCGAGCAGCAGGCGGTTCACGATGGCCACAGGCTTCACATAGTCGAGATCGCCCCGCGCGAGGGCGGCCTCGATCCGCGGCGCGAGCCGGGATTGCTGCCGCGCCGCGACGGCTTCGAGCCTCGCGACGACTTCCTGGTAGCGCTCGTGTCGGCTCCGGCGGTCGAGCCGGTGGCGGAGCTGGAAGAGGTCCACCTGTTCGCTCAGGTCGAGCAGGGCGCGCATGCGATCGCCCGGTTTCGCTCGGGAGAGGGCCTCGCGCACACGCGGCTCCAGCTTGGCTGTCAGGGGGTCGGCGCCCCGCGCGGGAGACGTAGGCGCTTTTCGCGCGCAGGCGCCCACGAGGCACAGGCCCAGTGCTGCCGCGAGCACGGCGAGTTGCTTGCCGACGGCCACAGGGGCGCGCATAGTACGACCTCCGAAAAGCCGCGGCCAGCGACGCCGACGCTGCCTGCCCTCGCCGGGCTCTACGTGGCCGCCGCTCGGCTCTCGGCGTATATGAAGCCGGCCGGGGGAAAGTGCGCGACAGCGGGGGTGTGTCCGTGCGGAGCACCGGAGGGAAGGGTGGTCCCGAACGGACGGGTGCGCGATCGAGGGGAGGTTCCGAGGATGACACGCCGAATCCGCGGGATCGTGGCAGCCGCACTTTGCATCTGCCTCGCCGGAGGTGCGCTCGCCCAGCAGGCGCTCACCGAGGTGGATCTCCTCTTCGATGGCGAGGACTACACCCTGTGGGCGCCCGACAGCGAGGACGAGGGGGGCTCCGCGGTTCTCGTCGCGGACCTCGACGGTGACGGGACGGAAGATCTGGTCTTCGTGGCTCGGGGCGGCAAAGGGCCGCTCGACGAGCGGGGCACGAACACCGGCGAGGTCTGGATCCGTTTCGGCGGCGCGATCTATCCCACGACCCAGGATCTCGGGAGCACGCCCGCGGACGTGGTGATCTACGGGGTCGGTGTCGCGGACGCCCTGGCCAGCGCTCTCGCTGCGGGGGATCTCGACAGCGACGGGATCGCCGACCTGGTGCTGGGAGTGCCGTTCGCGGACGGACCGAGCGACAGCCGCACCGCCGGGGGCGAGGTCTACGTGCTCTACGGCCGGCAGAGCTGGCCGGCGACACTCGACCTGCGCAACCCCGACCCCGACGCCACCAACGCCGACGTGACCATCTTCGGCGAGGCGGCGGGGGACCAGTTCGGGCGTCAAGTGGCCCTGGGCGACGTGAACGGCGACGGCAACCTCGACATCGTCGCCTCGGCTCCGAGCCGCAACGTGGGCAAGGGCGGCAACACGTTCGTCGACGCCGGCAAGGTCTACATCTTCTATGGGCCGAGCTTCGCCGAGCGCATCGAGGCCTCCACCGCCAACGTGCGCCTGCTGGGTGTGGATACGGACGACCTCAGCGGCCGCAGCCTCGGTGTGGGGGATTTCAACGGCGACGGCTTCGACGATGTGGCCGTGGGAATTCCCGGCGGCGACGGTCCCGCCAACAACCGGCCCGACGCGGGCGAGGTGCGGGTCGTCTTCGGCAGCGCGACGCTATCGGGCAACGTGGATCTCGCGAACGCCAACCTCAATGTCTGGGGCGCCACGAGCGCCGACGATTTCGGCGCGGCCCTCGCCCTCGCCGACATCACGGCCGACTCCCGAGCCGACCTGATCGTGGCCGCGGACTTCGCGGACGGTCCGCCCGGGGATTTCCGGCCCGGAGCGGGCGAGGTGTACATCGTTTACGGGACCGCGACCCCGCCCGCCACGCTCGACATGGCGCTCGACGAGGCGGACGTCACGATTCACGGGGCTCAGGCCGGCGACAGCCTCGGAACCTCCCTGGCGGTGGCCAGCGTCAACGGCCTCGACGAGTACTTCGATCCCGGCATCGGGGATTTCGTCCAGGTGGAGGTCGCGGACCTCCTCATCGGCGCCCCCGGGGCGGACGGGCCGGATCCGGTGGCGAACGACCGCCCCGGTGCCGGCGAGATCTACGCGATCCTGGGGGAAGACGCGCGCTTCGACGCGCTGCCACCGACGATCGATCTCAAGACGTACTTCAACGAGGGCTACCTCTTCTACGGCCGGGAGGCCGACGACGGCTTCGGCTTCACCCTGGCGGGTGGCGACGCCAACGGCGACGGCGTGGACGAGCTCTTCGCCGGTGCGCCGGGGGCGGACGGGCCCGACCGCACGCCTGGAAGCGAGAACCAGCGCGCCGAGGCCGGCGAGGCCTGGCTCGTGGCGGGTCACGATTTCGACTTCGACGGCGTGCGCGATCTGGGCGACAACTGCCTGGGTCTCGCGAACCCGAACCAGTTCGACAGCGACGCCGACGACGTGGGCAACGACTGCGACAACTGCCTGACCACCCCCAACTCCGGGCAGGAGGACCACGACAGCGACGGCCTGGGGGACGCCTGCGACAGCGACGACGACAACGACGGCGTGGGCGACGCCTCGGACAACTGCCCGCTCGCGCCGAACGGGAGCCAGACCAACGCCGACGGCGATCCCTTGGGCGACGCCTGCGACAACTGCCCCTCGGCAGCGAACCCCTCCCAGAGCGACGCCGACGGGGATGGCGCCGGGGACGCCTGCGACAGCGACGACGACAACGACGGCGTGGGCGACGCCTCGGACAACTGCCCGCTCGCGCCGAACGCGGGTCAGGAGGACACCGACGCGGACGGCGTGGGCAACGCGTGCGACAACTGCCGCTCCGCGAGCAATGCCGCCCAACAGGACGCCGACGCGGACGGGGTGGGGGATGCCTGCGACAACTGCGCGACCGTGCCCAACGAGTCCCAGTCGGACGACGACGGCGACGGGGTCGGCGATTTGTGCGACAACTGTCGCGCCACCGCCAACGCCACCCAGGCCGACGCCGACGCGGACGGGGTGGGGGATGCCTGCGACAACTGCCTCAACGCGGCCAACGCGGATCAAACCGACCGGGACCTCGACGGGGTGGGGGATGCGTGCGACAACTGTCCCGACATCGCGAACAACTCCAACCCGAACCCGCAGGGCGACACGGATCTCGATGGCGTGGGCAATGCCTGCGACAACTGCCCCAGCGCCGCCAATCCCGGTCAGGAGGACCTCGACGCGGACGGGGTGGGGGACGCGTGCGACCAGGACGCCGACGGGGACACGATCGGCGACGGCGTCGACAACTGCCTCGGACTCTCCAACCCCACCCAAGCCGACCCCGACGCCGACGGGCGCGGCAGCGCCTGCGACAACTGCCCCGACACCGCCAACGCGGATCAGGCCGACACGGACGGCGACGGCGTGGGGGATGCCTGCGACAACTGCGTGGCGACCGTCAACCCGCGCCAGCGGGACAACGACGCCGACGGCCTGGGGGATCTCTGCGACGAGGACGACGACGGCGACGGGATCCTCGATCCGGTGGACAACTGCCCCTTCGCCGCCAACCCCGGCCAGGAGGACGTGGACGGCGACGGCGTGGGCGATAGCTGCGACTTCACGAGGATCGATCTCGCCGTGGATGCGGGCGACGTACCCGTGCACGGGATCCAGAGCGAGGACCAGCTCGGGCGCCTCGTCGCCGTGGGGGACGTGAACGGGGACGGGGTGCCGGACGCGATCTTGGGGTCGGGCGGGGGCGATGGGCCCTCCGATGCGCGCCAGAATGCGGGCGAGGTCTACATCGTCTTCGGACGCGAGACCTGGTTCGTGCCCTTCGATCTCGCCGTCCACGCCCCCGACGTGACGATCTACGGCGCCGACCCCCAGGACCAGCTGGCGCACGCGGCGGCGGTGGGGGATTTCAACGGCGACGGCCTGGACGACCTGGTTTTGACCTCGCGCTTCGGCGACGGGCCCCTCAACGCGCGGCAGAGCTGCGGGGAGGTGTACGTCCTCCTCGGTCGGGCGAACTGGCCCGCCGTGATCGACCTCAAAGGCGAGGACGAGACCCGAACGGCCGCCGACGTCACCGTGTTCGGTGCGGACGCGAACGACGAGCTCGGCCGCTCCGTGGCCATCGGCGACGTCAACGCCGATGGGCGCGACGACCTGGTGATGGGCGCCACGGGGGGTGACGGCTCGAACAACAACTGCGCCCGCTGCGGCGACGTCTACGTCGTCTTCGGCGAGAGCGACCCCGCCCCAGCCTACGATCTCGCGAAGCAGGGGGTGTCGGACGTGGAGATCTACGGGGAGGCTACCGACGACATGTTCGGCTTCGCCGTGGCCGTGCTCGATTTCGACGGAGACGGCATCGAGGATATCGCGGCCTCCGCGAGGAACTTCACCGATCCCAACGAAGGATCCACGAACCAGGGCCGGGTCTACCTGATTCAGGGGGGCGCGGGAATCGGGGGCCCCAACCGCCGGCTGGACATGGCGGCGGGCGATTTCAAGGCGGCCTTCAACGGCCCGGACCCACAGGACACGGCGGGCTGGAGCCTCGCGGCGGGCGAGTTCGGGGACGACCCGGCTAGTCCCTGCGCCAGCTGCCGCGATCTCGTCATCGGGGTGCCCGGGGGCGACGGGCCTACACCGCTCGACTTCCGCCCCGAAACGGGCGAGGTGTTCATCGTCCGCGGTGATGCGGATCTGACAGGCGTTTGGTCCCTTTCGGACGAGACGATCCGCATCACCCGCATCTACGGATCCGAGGACGAGGCGCGCATGGGCGAGCAGGTGGCGGTGGCCGACTGGAGCGGCGACGGCACCGCCGATCTCGCCGCCAGCGCGACCGTGCTCGACGTTCCCGGGCGCCCGGTGGCCGGGCGGGCCTTCGTTTTCTACGGCGATGCCGGCTGGCCCCTGACGCGAGACATGGCCACGGATCCGCCGAGCATCGAGGTCTGGGGCTCGGAGGAGGGAGCCAACTTTTCCTTCCGGCTCGCCGCGGGCGACGTGAACCGGGACGATTTCGCGGACCTGCTCGCCTCCGCCCTCGGCCTCGACGGGCCCGACGGCACGCGCGAGTTCGCCGGCGCCGTCTATCTCGTCTCGCCCCTCGACACGGACGGCGACGGCGTGCGCAACCTGGCGGACGTCTGCCCCGACATCCCCAACCCGGCCCAGGCCGACGCGGACGCCGACTCGCGCGGGGATCTGTGCGACAACTGCCCCAACGCCCCCAACGTCTTCCAGGAAGACGCGGACCTCGATGGTCAAGGGGACGTCTGCGACGCGGACGACGACAACGACGGCGTGGACGACCTCCTCGACAACTGTCCGCTGGTGCAGAACTCGGACCAGACGGACACGGATCTCGACGGCCTGGGCGACGCGTGCGACAACTGCGATGCGATTTCGAACCCGGACCAGACGGACACGGACGGCGACGGCCAGGGCAATATCTGCGACGGCGACGACGACAACGACGGGATCCTCGACGACGGCGACGCGAGCGGGGTGCCGGGCGACAACCGCTGCACGGGCGGCGCCACGGCAAGCTGCGACGACAACTGCGCGCTCGAAGCCAACCCCAACCAGGAAGACGCGGACGGCGACGGCTTCGGGGACCGCTGCGACAACTGCCCGAGCAACGCCAATGCCGGCCAGACGGACACCGACGCCGACGGCGTGGGCGACGCCTGCGACAACTGCGATGCCGAGCCCAACTTCGGCCAGGCGGACACCGATGCGGACGGCCTGGGGGATTCCTGCGACAACTGTCCGGCCGTGGCCAACCCCGGCCAGCAGGACAACGAGGGCGATGGGCGGGGCGATGTCTGCGATTCCGACGACGACGACGACGGCATCTTCGACGACGGCGACGCGAGCGGCATCGAGGGCGACAAGCCCTGCTTGACCAATCAGCGCGTGCTGTGCGACGACAACTGCAAGCTCGTGCCCAACCCCGATCAGGCGAACAACGACGGGGACGGCGCGGGCGACGTGTGCGACCCGGACGACGACAACGACGGGCGCCTCGACGACGGCGACGGGAGCGGCGTGCCGGGCGACCACCCCTGCACCGGCGGGGCCACCGCGAACTGCGACGACAACTGCCCGTTCACCGCCAACCCCGGCCAGCAGGACGACGATTCGGATGGGGTGGGCAAGGCCTGCGACAACTGCAGCGGCGTGGCCAACCCGGATCAGGCCAACGCGGACGGCGACAGCCTCGGGGATGCGTGCGACACGGACGACGACAACGACGGGGTGCTCGATGGCTCGGACAACTGTCCCACCGTGGCCAACAGCGGCCAGGCGGACAGCGACGCCGACGGGGTGGGGGATGTCTGCGACAACTGCCCGTTCTTGGCCAACGCCTCCCAGGCCGACGCGGACGCGGACGGGGTGGGGGATGGGTGCGATCGCTGCCCGGCGGATCCGGATCCGCTGCAGGAGGACAGGGACGGGGACGGTGCGGGCGATGCGTGCGACGCGGACGACGACGCGGACGGGATCCTGGACGACGGGGATCTGAGCGGGACGATCGGCGACCGTCCCTGCACGGGCGGGGCGACGACGGGTTGCGACGACAACTGCCGGCTGACCTCCAACCCGGGCCAGCAGGACGGCGACGCCGACGGCGTGGGCGATGCCTGCGACAACTGCCTCGGTCTGACCAACCCGAACCAGGTGGATCAGGACCTCGACGGTCTGGGCGATGCCTGCGACAACTGCCCGACGGTGGCGAATCCGACCCAGGCCGACAACGACGGCGACCTTGCGGGCGACGCCTGCGATCCGGACGACGACGACGATCTCGTGCCCGACGTCAACGACAACTGCGATTTCGTGGCGAACGAGAGCCAGAGCAACGCGGACGGGGACAGCTTTGGCGATGCCTGCGACAACTGCCCGGCGGTGGCCAACCCGACCCAGGCGGACAGCGACGGCGATGGGGTGGGCAATTTGTGCGACAACTGCCCCACCACACCCAATCCTTCGCAGACGGACACCGACGGCGACGCGCAGCAGCTGGGCGACGCCTGCGATCCGGACGACGACAACGACGGGGTCCTGGACGACGGCGACGGGAGCGGCAGCATCGGCGATCGTCCCTGCACGGGGGGGGCGACGACGGGTTGCGACGACAACTGCCGGGTGGTGGTCAATCCGGGGCAGGCGGATCAGGACGGCGACGGGGTGGGGGATGGGTGCGACAACTGCCCGACGACATCGAACGCCTCGCAGGCGAATTCGGATGCGGACAGTTTGGGGGATGCGTGCGACAACTGTCCGTTGGCGGCGAACGAGAGCCAGGCGGACTTCGAGGGGGACGGCGCCGGGGATGCGTGCGACGCGGACGACGACAACGACGGGACACCGGACACGGCGGACTGCGCGCCGTTCGACGGGTCGCAGAGCGAGCTTCCGGGGGCGGTGGGGGCGACGCTGGTGTGGGGTTCGGACAAGCAGACGCTGACGTGGGGTTCGATTGCGCAGGCGAGGGTCTACAACGTGTACCGGGGGACGCTGCCGTTCACGGGCTACGATCAGACGTGCTACGAGGACGGCTCGGCCGATCTCTCGGCGACGGATGGGACGGTGCCGGCGGTGGGGGCGGGGTTCACGTATCTGGTGAGCGGGGAGAACTGCTTCGGGGAGGGGAGCCTGGGGACGGACGGCCAAGGGCTGGAGCGGCCCAACGCCAGCCCCTGCCCCTGAGGCCGCGAGCTCGGGCGCTCAGCGGCCGATGGCGTCGAGGGCCTCGCGGGCCGCCTTGCGGACCACCTCGGCCGGGTGTTGCGACAGCTCCCGCAGCAGCGGGATCGCCTCGCGGTCGCGGCGCTCGCCCAGAGCCCGGATCGCCGTCAGGCGCAGTGCGAGTTCCTGGGTCTCGCGGGCCACCGTGCGCACGCGCGCGAGGGCCTCCGGCGTCCCGATCTCCCGGAGGGCCCGCACCGCTTCCAGGCGTACGTTGGCGTTGGCGTCCTGGAGCGCTTCCTCCACGAGCGGAAGCGCGGCGCTTCCGCCGGCCCGCCCGGCGGCGGCCAGAGCCGTCGCGCGCACGAGGTCGTCGGGATCCTTGGCCAGCGTCTTCAGCGTGGGCAGGGCCTGCGCGCTGCCCCTCTCGCCCAGCGCCCCGGCCACCGCCGCCCGCACGAGGGCGTCGGTGTCGCTCGCCGCGGCGCGCAAAAGCTCCCACGCGCCCGCCTCCTCGCGCTGACCCGCGGCGACCACCGCCGCGCGCCGTACCGTGGCGTCCCGGTCGGACGCCAGCGGGCGGAGCAGTTCCAGCACGCCCGCACCGGGGATTCCCTTCGCCGCCGCAGCCACCTGAGCGCGAACCCTCGCCGTGCTGTGCCCGGCGAGCTCCCGGAGCGCGGGCAGGGCGTCGCGCGACGGACGCGCGCGGACGCCCTCCAGCAGCGCCAGAACCACGGTTTCGTCCTTGTCTCCCGCCAGGCGCGCCGCGACCTCGCCGTGTCGCTCCACCCCTCCGAGCCGGGCGAACGCCTCCGCCGCCTCGCGCCGCACCCAGGCGTCCTCGCTGCCGCACAAAACGACGAGCCTCGGGAGGGCGCTCGCGTCGCCCAGCGCCGCGAGGCCCTGGATCGCGGATCGGATCACGCCCCGATCCTGGTCCGCCGTGGCGGCGAGCAGATAGCGCGCCGTCTGCGGGGTGCCGATGGCCCGCAAGGCCTCGGCCGCCGTCCGGCGCACCCCCGGGTTGGGGTCGCCCAGCAGGCGCCCGAGATCCTCGACGAAACGCGCGTCGCGATGGTCGCCGATGTAGGACGCCGTCTGGCTGCGCAACCTGGGCGAGGAAGAGCGCAGGGCTTTGCGCACCGGCTCCGCGATCGCCTCGCCTCCCAGCCGCAGGAGCGTCGCCACGGCGGAGACGGCCACGTTCTCCGACTCGTCCTCCACGAGCGGCGCGATGGCGGGGATGGCGTCGCGGCCGGAGGTCTTCGCCAGGAGCTGGAGCGCCGCAGCCCGGACGTCGGGCTCCGGGTCGGCGAGCGATCGCTTGAGCTCCGCCACCGCTTCCGCGCTTCCCGCGTCGCTCAGTCGCCGCAGCTCCGCGACCCGAGCCGCGGGATCCTGAGCCTGAGCCGTGCCGAGCACCAGGCCGAGCGCGCAGGCGCAGAGAACCGGGGTGCCGGCACGAGGGGTTCTTTTCGGAGGGATCATCACGGCTCCGGGATTCTAGCCCGCGGGCTGGGGCCGGGCTTGCCGGGTCAGTTGACGTCGCAGCTGCCGCGGGGACTTTTGCTTCTGCTTGACGAAGTTGCGGTAGAAGTCCCGGTAGTTCTGGTAGCCGACGAGGTAGGCCACTTCGGAGATCGTCCGCTCGCCGCTGGCCAGCAAAGGCAGCGCGCGCTCCAGGCGCACGCGGTGGACGTAGCGCGTCAGCGTCTCGCCGGTCACGCGCCTGAAGACGCGGGAGAGGTAGTTGGCCGACACGTGCAGGTGCGCCGCCACCTTGGAGAGCGAGAGCCGTTCCTGGTAGTGGCCCTCGATGTACGCGCGCGCTCGCGCGACCAAGCCTCGCGCCGAGCCGGTCGCGTGCCGCAGCGGGTCGAGGAGGGCGCCGATCGCGGCGCCGAAGGCCCGCCGCGCCTCCTCGGGGTCTTCGTAGCTGGCGAATTGCTCGCACAGGGCCGCGCGGCGGGTATGGTAGGCGGAGGCGTTCCCCTGGTCGGGATGGAGGAACTGCTCCGCCCGCTGGAGGACATCGAGCAGCAGCACCACCCCTGCCCGCCCGGCGGGACCGGGGGGGAGGTGCAGGCGCGAGGCGAGTTCCGCGTAGGCCGCCTCGCAGCCGGCGAGGTCCAGATCGGCCAGGCAGCGCAACGCGCGCTGCTCCAGCGCGGGGTCGAAACCGATGCGGCGATAGAGCGGGGCCGGGACGGTATGGGGCGGCAGCCTTTCGGCCTGCGACACGACGCCCTCCTCGCCGTTCGCCGCGCTCCGACCCCCGGGCGCGGGGAGCCCAGGATCGGTCGGGACGGCCTGGAGTGTACGGGCAAAGTACGCCCCCGGCAACTGCGGACAGTCGGTCCGCACAATCCGCGGCCGGCCCCCGGCCGGGCTTGACAAGGCCCAGGGGGTGGGGTAGATGCCCGACCAGGAGGGACGGAGTGGGAAAGGGGGGCCCCATGGAAAATCCCGAGGCCGGGCCGTCGCGGTCGGGGGGGCTGCCATCCAGCGTGCCGCTGCGGCAGGGCAGTGCCACGCGGCTCGGAGCCTACCTGAGGCGCCTGCGCGAGGGCTACGGCTACACGTTGCGGAAAGTGGAAGAGCAGGCGCTCGCGCTCGGCGAGCCCATCGACAACTCCCAGCTCAGCCGTTTCGAAAAGGGCAAGGCCACCCCGTCGTTCGAGAAGCTGCGCGCCCTGGCGCGGATCTTCAACGTTCCGGTGCAGAACTTCGCCGACATTCTGGACCTCGAGGCCTTCGCGCCGCACAAGCCGCAGGAGAGCGACTTCGAAGCGCTGCTGCGCCAGGGACGTCAGCTCGCGAGCCGGGGCGACCACGGTCCGGCCTTCGTCACCTTCGAGCGGGCGCTGGAAGTCGTCGAGGCCGAGGGGGGCGGACCCGAGACCACGGAGCGGATCCTGGAGGCGCGCTGGCGCATGGTGGGCTCGCTTTGGGCGCTGGGGAAGCTGTCCCTGGCGGAGAGCGAGCTCCGGCAGCTTTTGCGCGAGCCGAGCTTGAGTCCGAGGCTGCGCGTGCGGACGCTGATGCTCCTGGGCTATGTCTACCACGAGCGGGGCGACCGCTATCTGGCTTCGGTGATCGCGCGGGAGTGCCTGGACCTGGCGATCGAGCAGGAAGACCTTCTGACCCAGGCACGGATGCTCAACACGCTGGCCAACATCAGTTACGACGGCGGGGACTTCGAGCGGGCCCTGGCGTACTACACCCGCACGGCCGAGGTGCTGGAGCGAGGCTCGGTCGAGCCCGGGATGCGGCTCACCGTGGAGACGAACCTCGCCGGGTGCCTCGTGGCCTCGGGGCGATTCGACGAGGGCGTGCGCCGCCTCCGCGCCGCCTATGCGGAGGCGTCGCGGCAGGGGCTGCGCCGTGTTGCCGCGCTGGCCATGAACCGGCTGGCGGAAGCCTACGCGCGCCACGGGGACTCGCGGCGCGCGCAGGAGGCGCTCGCGGAATCCGATGCGCTGGCCTCCCGGCGCGAGGGCAGCTACCACGACATCCTGTTCATGAATGCCTACGTGCGCTGGCAGCTGGCGCGGCGCGCGGGCAACACGACGCGGGAGCGGATCGCCTTCGGCCGCCTGCGCCATCTGCGGCCGCTCGTGGAGCGCCGGTTCCCGGAAGTCGAGGCCTTCGATCGCTACGTGGAGCGGCACAGGAGGGAGCATGCGTAAGGCATCGTGTATCCTTGCCGGCTTCTTCATGATGCTCCTGGTCTGCCTGACGGCACCGTGGCCTGCGGCGCGGGCCGAAGTCTCGGCCCAGGTGGATTGGGAGGGCAACTACCTGAGGATGGTGCTCCAGACGAACGGGTCGGCGAAGAATCTCCGGATCTGGAGCGTGCAGCGCCTGGCGTCGGATCGTGTTCCCCTCAACCCGCTGGGCGATCTCAACGGCGACCTGTGGCCCGAGATCGAGGAGAACCCCCGCGACCGCAATCACCCTTGGGTCGTGTGGAGCCGCTTCGACGGGGAGGAGTACGATCTCGCCTGGTCGCGCTGGCAGGCGCGCGCCTGGACCCCCACGGAGTGGGTGCTCCCGCAGAGCGCTGGCGTCGGGGACGACCTGGATCCGGACGTCGTGTTCGATTCCACGGGTCGCCCCTTCATGGTCTGGTGGCGCGACGAGGAGGCCGGCGGGCGCGTGTACCTGACGTTGTTCCTCGAAACCCGCTGGATGACCGCTTGGCCCGTGTCCGATGCGGGCCAGGACAGCCGTTACCCGAAGATCACCCTCGAGAGCGACAACCGCATCCGCGTCGACTACCTCACACCGGACGGTCCCGTCACGCGCTGGGTCGTTTTCTCCCGTCCGGACTCGATCACCGATAACCTCGACCCCTTCGGGGACAACACCTTCCACCAGGACGGCGCGCGCCAGGACGAACTCCAGCGCCGCTGAGGCGCGCCGCGCGGTGCGGCCCGCCTGAGCGCGGGCGCTGCTGGTCTGCGGGGGCGGCGCGGGGTACATTGAGCTGCGCCCCCCGGGCGAGCCCGGGCCGACGAGTCGGGTGGGCGCGCCACCGAATCCCAACCGAGCGGATGAGGCTCGACCCATCGTGACCGGGAGTCCTGCTTGAGCGAGGAGCATCTCGCCCGCTCGCGGATGCGGCGGCGCGTGCGCGAGTTCGTGCTGGCGTTGCTGCCGCCGCTGATCCTGGGCGCCTACGCCCGCTGGCCCGGCAACTGGGGCCTGGCGTACGTGGCGCTCGTCCCCTGGGCGCTTCTCTACACGGATCCGGCGCGCGCGCGTCTTGGCTGGCTCTCGTGGCTGGGGGCGGTCTGGCTGGCCCAGGTGTTCCTCTATCCCCAGGCCGAGCGTTTCGGCTGGTTCGTTCCGGGCGTGCTGGCGACGCTCAACTTCTGGCCCTGGATCCCGTGCGCGCCCCTCTGGCGCGCCATCCATCGTCGCTGGCCGCTGCCGCGGACCCTGTCGGTGCCACTCGTCTGGACCGGCGTGGAGTGGCTGCGCGCGGAATGGAGCCTCTCGCATCTGGACCTGTTTCCCTTGGGTGCGTCGCAGGCCCCGCTGCTGCCCGCGATCCAGATCGCCGATCTCACCGGCGTCTACGGCGTGTCGTGCCTCGTGGCGGCGAGCAACGGCCTGCTGGCCGATGCCCTCTTCTCCTGGCGGGAGGGCGCTCGCGACGGAGGCTGGCCGGCCGGGGTGCGGGCCTTGAGTCGCTCGCGCCGGACGGCGCTGTGCGCTCTCGCCGTGGGCATGGCGTGGGGGGGCGCCCTCGGATACGGGAGCTGGAAGCTGGGCCGGGTGGAGACGGTCGCGGGACCTCGCGTGGCGCTCGTGCAACCCAACGTGCGCCACAAGGGCACGAACGCCGCCGGGGTGCAGCTCACCCAGCTCTGGATGACCGAGACGCGCGTGGAGGCGGGGGCGGCGGACCTGATCGTCTGGCCGGAAAACGCGATCATGGCCAATCTCTTGCGCGAACCGGACTACCTGGCCGACCTGAGCTGGATCGCCTCGCGCAAGCGCGCCTGGCTACTCGCGGGCGCGATGGACAAGCCCCTCCCCGGGCGCAACACGAACACCGCGTTTCTCGTCCGGCCCGACGGCTCGATCGGGGGCCGCTACGACAAGCTGATGCTCTTTCCCGGCGGCGAGTACCTGCCCCTCGACGGTTGGCTCGGGCGCCTGGCGCCGCCGCTCCAGCGGTTCGTGCGCAAACTGACGCGCCGCGCGTGGGGGTTCTTTCCCACCGCGATCCCCGGCGACGGGATGCGCCTGCTGGAGCTCGAGTGGGAGGGGCAACGCTTGCCCTTCGCCGTACTGCTCTGCGTGGAGAACATCTATCCTGCCCTTCCCGCCGAGGCGGCACGGCTCGGCGCACGCCTCTTCGTGAACATCACGAGCGAGGGCGAGCTCGGGGGCTCCGTGCAGGTGCAGCTCATGCGCTTGTGCCAGTTGCGCGCCGTGGAAAACCGCACCGCGTACGTCCGCGTGGGCAACACGGGGATCTCGGGCGTGGTGGACCCCAGCGGCCGGGTCCAGCGCCTGCTCGTGGGGGACGAAGGACGCCTGAACGCCGACGCGGGCGTCCTGCTGGCGCAGGTCCCCCTCCATGCCGGCACGGGGCCCACGCTCTACGCGCGCAGTCGCGACGGCTTCGCCAAGGGGTGCCTGATCGTGGCCTGCGCGCTGGCGATGCTCGGGATGGCGCGCGGCCGGAAGGCGGCGCTTTCGCTCGTGACGGGATTGTGCGCCTGTACCGCGGTCGCCCCGCATGGCGCGCAGGATCCACGGGCGGCGCTCCTCGCCGGTCAGGCCAGCTTGCGGGAGGGTCGGCCCGACCGAGCCGCTGCCTTGCTCGAGATCGCGTGCTCGGCGGCAGCGTCCTGCCGCGAGGCGCTGGAGCCGCTCACCGTGGCATGGGTCATGAGCGGCGAGCCCGAACGGGGCATCCTGTTCCTCGAATCCCTCAGGAAGCGCTTCCCCGAGCTTGAGGCGGAGCTTTGGGAGCGGCTCGGCATGCTCCACGAAGAGGCGCGAGACGAGCGGGTAGCGCTCGAAGCCTACCGGCAGGCCATCGCCCGGGAGCCGACTTCCGGGCGCTACGACCGGCTGGGCAAGCTCCTGCTCTCGCTCGGCTGGATCGTCGAGGCGGAGCGGGTGTACCGGGAGGCACGGGCGCGTTTCCCCGAGGCACCCGAGCCGGTGCGAGGCTTGGCGCAGGCCCTGCGAGCCGGGGGACGCTCCGCGGAAGCGCTGCCGCTGCTCGAGGCGCTCGTGCGCGAGCGGCCGGCCGACGCGGAAGGCTGGCTCGAACTTGGCCGCGTCTACCTCGACCTCGGGCGGCTCGACGCCGCCCGGGGCGCGTTCGAGGAGGTGCTGCGGGCGCGCCCTGGCAGCGTCCTGGCGCGGCTGATGCTGGCGCGCGTGGCGATCCGGGAAGGCCGCTTGCAGGCGGCGCGCGTGCGCCTGGCGGAGATCCTGGAGCTCGAAGACCGCCTCGCTCGCGGCCGGCCCGCGGGATCGTGAGGCTGCCGCGTGGTCGCGCGGGGCACCCCATGGTAGCGTGAGGCGCCCGATGCGTGTGAACCTGCCCACCTCGCTCACGCTGCTGCGCATCTTCCTCGTCCCCTTGCTGGTCGTGGTCCTGCTGACCCCGCCCTGGGCGACAGCCTGGATGCGGGATCGGCTGCTCGAATGGCCCGCACTGGCCGGGTTGTCGCCGGTGGTGGTGTGGCTGTCCGTGTGGCGGGAACTCGTGGCGGTGGGGATCTTTCTGCTCGCCGCCTCCACCGACTGGCTCGACGGTTTCCTCGCCCGCCGCCGCAACCAGGTGACCACCCTCGGCCAACTGCTCGATCCGATCGCGGACAAGCTGCTCACGAGCTCGGCCTTCATTGCGCTCGTGGAGCTGAAGCTCGCCCCGGCCTGGATGATCGTGGTGATCGTGGGACGGGAGTTCGCCGTGAGCGGGTTGCGCAGCGTGGCGGCCAGCCGCGGCGTGATCATCGCGGCTTCCTCGTGGGGGAAGTTCAAGACCGCGAGCCAGGTCGTGGCGATCACGCTGCTGATCCTCACGAGCAGGCTCGAGCAGTGGGCCTCGCTGGGCTTCCTCGGCTACACGGCGCTGTGGCTCGTGCTCGTGCTGGCCGTCGTCTCCGCCGGGGATTACTTCGTGAAGTTCGTGCGGTCCGTCGATCTGGGGCCCGCGCGATGAGGCACCGGATCGTCGCCCACATCCGCAACCGGATCGGGCGGGGCCTGCTGATCGTCCTGCCGCTGCTGATCACCCTGTGGTTGCTCGCGATCCTGTTCAACATCGTGCAGCAGAACCTCACGCCCGTGGTCTTGGCCCTGCTCAGGTTGCTGCGCGTGCCGGGTTGGGACCACGCGGTGGCGCAAATCGCGGCGCCCGTCGTGGGCGTGGTGCTCACCGCCGCCGTGGTCTACGCGATCGGCCTGCTGGCCGGAAACCTCGTGGGCCGGCGCCTGCTGGCGCTCGTGGAGAGCGGGATCCTGCGCGTGCCGGTGGTGAAGGCGATCTACGGAGCGGCGCGCCAGTTGCTCGATGCGTTCCGTGCGACCGGCAGCCGCGCCTTCTCGCAAGTGGTGCTCGTGGAGTACCCGCGCCGGGGCGTGTGGACCGTGGGCTTCGTCACGCGGGAGCGCCCCTACGACAGCGGGGGCGTCTTGGGCCGCGAGCGCTCGGTGCCTGTGTTTCTTCCCACCACGCCCAATCCCACCTCCGGGTGGCTGATCTTGGTGGCTCCCGAGGATCTGTGGATCCTGGATCTGCCGATCGAGGAGGCCGTGAAGCTCATCGTCTCGGGCGGGATCGTGGGCCCGGAGGACTTGCGCGGCCGCATGCGGCCCTGGAGCGAAGGGGCGGGGGCGGTGGACGTTCCGGGGGGCGAGGGTGCAGGCGGAGCTGATCGCAGTCGGTAGCGAACTCTTGTGGTACGGCCGGCCCGACCGCAACGGCGATTGGCTCGCGGAACAGCTCCTGCGGGCCGGCGTGCCCTTGCGCGGGCGACACCTGGTGGAAGACGATCCGGACGCCATCGGGGCCGTGGTGCGCGAGGCGCTCGGCCGCGGCGGTCTCGTGATCGTGAGCGGGGGCCTGGGGCCCACCGAGGACGACCGGACGCGCGAGGGCCTCGCCCGCGCCCTCGAGGTCGAGCTCGAGCGGGATCGGGCGATGCTCCGGGAGCTGCGCGGGCGATTCGCGGCCAAAGGCTGGCGCTTCTCGGAGACCCACGCGCGGATGGCCGAAAGGCCCGCCGGGGCGGGATGGCTCGACAACCCGATCGGCGGGGCGCCGGGAATCGTGTGGCGCGATCGGAGGCGCTGGCTCGTGGCGCTGCCGGGAGTGCCGGCCGAGCTGCAGGCCATGTACACCGCGCACGTGGCGCCGGCCCTGGGCGAGGCTGCGGGGCCGCAGGTGCTCCTGAGGCGCCGGTTCCGCATGGCGGGCCTGTCGGAGTCCGTCGTGGACTCGCGCCTGCAGGAGCTCTCGCTGCCTTCCGATGTCGGCGTCACGGTGCTCGCAGGCGCGGGCCTCGTGGACGTGCTGCTGCTCGTCCGCGAGGGAGAGCCGGCTCGAGCCCGCCAGCGCCTGGCCGCCCTCGGCGAAAAGCTGGCCGCGGCGTTCGGCGAGCACCTCTATGGCGTGGACGAGGAGACCCTGGCCCGCGCCGTGGGGCGTCTGCTCTCCGAACGGAGCTGGAGGCTCGCGACGGCGGAGTCGTGCACGGGAGGGCTTCTCGGGGCAGTCCTCACCGAGGTTCCCGGGGCTTCCAGGTGGTATCGGGGAGGCTGGGTGCTCTACGCCGACGAGCTGAAGGAGCGCCTCGCTGGCGTGGACGCCAACCTGCTGCGGGAGGCCGGCGCCGTCAGCGCCCCCGTGGCCGAATGCCTGGCCTGCGAAGCCCGCGCCCGGCTCGAGGCCGATGTGGGGGTGGGCATCACCGGCATCGCCGGACCCACCGGGGGCAGCCCCGCCAAACCGGTGGGTCTCGTCTACGTCGCGGTGGCCGACGCGGCGGGCATCGAGACCCACGAGCACCGCTTCAGCGGCGATCGCGCCGCGGTGCGGGAGCGCGCCGTGCACGCCGCGCTCGATGGCCTTCGCCGGCGGATGCAACGCTCGCCGTGAGAGTGTTCCTCGCCCTGGAGCTGCCCGATGGTGTGAAGGAGGCCATGGTCAGGCTCCTCGAGAGCCTCCGGCCCGAGCTGCGTGGCTGGCGGTGGGTGGAGGCGGGCTCGGGCCATCTCACGCTGCGCTTTCTGGGAGAAGTCGCCGGCGAGATTCTCGACGCGCATCGGCCTCGCTGGCGCGCCGCGGTGGAGCGGGCGCAGCCCTTCCGCTTCAGGATCGGAGGTCTTGGCGTTTTTCCCGACGCCTCGCGCCCGCGGGTTCTGTGGGCCGGGGTACGGGAGGTGGAACCGGAGGGCGCGTTCTCGGCCCTGGCGCGGGAACTCGAGGCGACGGCCCGCGAGCTCGGCTTCGCGCCGGAAACGCGGCCCTTTCATCCGCACCTGACGCTCGCGCGGGCCAGGCGCGGCGCGCGCCCGCAGGCGCCGCGGCCAGGGACAGCGTGCGAACTCGGCGTCGTCGAGGCCACGCGCGTGACGCTCTTCGAGAGCCACCTGAGCCCGGCGGGCGCGCGCTACACTCCTCTCGCGCACTTTCCCCTGCGGGGTGCGCGCGGAGAAGGATGAGCGGCCTCGCAATCGGCGTCATCGGCGCCGGGGCCTGGGGGACGGCGCTCGCGGTCCATCTGGGGGAGCTCGGCCACGGCTTGCGACTGTGGGCCCGCGACCCGGATCTGCGCGCGAAGCTCAGGGCGCAGCGCCAAAACCCGGTCTATCTCCCCGGCGTAGCGCTTCCCGAAGCGGTCGGGGTGGTGGACGAACTTGCGGACGCGGTCGCGGGGGCGTCGCTTGTCGTGTGTGCCGTGCCCTCGCCCTATGCACGGCGCGTGTACCGCCGCCTCGCGCCGCTGCGAATCGCCGCTACCGTCGTCGTGACGACGAAAGGCCTCGAGTCCGACACAGGGCGGCTGCCGCTCGAGGTGGCCGGGGAGGAGCTCGGTGCGGGCGTGCCGCTGTGCGTGCTCTCCGGCCCGAGCTTCGCCGCCGAGGTGGCGCGGGGTCTGCCCGCCGCGGCGGTTGTCGCGGCCGAGCCACCCGAGGTCGCCGAGGAGGTGCAGCGCTGTTTCGCGGGCGGCGCGTTGCGGCTGTACACGAATCGCGACGTCTTCGGCGTGCAATTCGCGGGGGCGGCCAAGAACGTCGTGGCCCTGGGGGCCGGGATCCTCGACGGCCTGGAGCTGGGGAGAAGCGCCCTCGCGGGTTTCGTCACCCGCGGGCTCGGCGAGATACGGCGGATCGGGGTGGCGCTGGGGGCGCAGCCGGAAACCTTCGCCGGCCTCGCGGGCATCGGCGATCTCGTGGCGACGTGCACGGGAGAGCTGTCGCGCAACCGGCGCGTGGGCCTCGCTCTGGGCCGGGGGGCGCGGCTCGAAGCGGTTCTGGCGTCGATGCGGGCGGTGCCCGAAGGGGTGTACACGGCACGGGCCCTGCGGGATCTCGCTCGCGCGCGCGGGGTCGAGGCGCCGATCGTGGAGCAGATGTGCCGTATTCTCTACGAGGGTGCGACGCCGACCGAGGCCGTGCAAGCGCTGCTGCAACGCCCGCTGAAGGCCGAAGACTCCTGAGGGCCATGGAGGGCGCGAGCGTGATCGATCTGCACACGCATATCCTGCCGGGCGTGGACGACGGCGTGAAGAGCGAAGACGAGGCGGTGGCTTTCGCGCGCGTCGCCTGGGAGGACGGGGTGCGGACGATCGTGGCCACGCCGCACTGCAAGGAAGGCTTCTACTTCAATGACCGGCGAGCGGTCCTCGAAGCGCTCGCGCAACTGCGGCCCCGCATCGCGCGCGAGTTGCCAGGGATGACCCTGCTTCCGGGAGCCGAGGTGCACCTGAGCCCCGATCTCGTGGAGCGCGTGCGCGACGGGCGCGCGCCGACCCTCGCCGACAACGGCCGGACGCTTTTGCTCGAGCTTTCGCTCACGCAATACCCCGTGGGGCTCGAGGAGCTCGTGTTCCAGCTCCGGGTCGGGGGGATCCTCACGGTCTTCGCGCACCCCGAGCGCGTGCGCTACTTTCTCGACGATCCGCAGCGCTACGCTGCGGTGCTGCGCCTGGGGGCCTACGGGCAGATCACCACCGGGAGCATCCTCGGGCAGTTCGGGGAGGAGATCCAGGAGTTCTCGGAGGAGCTGGTGCGCAAGCGTTGGGTGCATGTGCTCGCCTCGGACGCCCACAACGTGCGCGGGCGCCCGCCGAGGCTCG
Organism: Acidobacteriota bacterium; assembly: GCA_037447115.1. GTDB lineage: Bacteria > Acidobacteriota > Polarisedimenticolia > Polarisedimenticolales > JBBIHH01 > JBBIHH01. Next base: position 24,554 of record JBBIHH010000016.1, on the reverse strand, counting down.
GCAGTGCGCTCGCGCGCGTGGCGTCCTGGATCGGCGAGGCCGAAGCGCGACGGCTCGTCACGGACTACCCCGCGGCGCTGTTGCGGGGCGAGGCCCTGGAGGAGGAGGAGCCCCAACCGCAGCCGCGCCGCGCGTCGGTGTGGACGCGGTGGTTCGGGCGGAGGGGAGAACGATGAAGCGAGGGTGCATGGGGTGCCGGGGCGCGGCGGCGCTGGGGTTCGCGCTCGCGCTGCTCGGCTGTGCCGGGCCAGCCAAGGCGCCGCCGCGCGATCCGCGGCTCGAGGTGGCCACGAAGGTGCGCCTGGCGCAGAGCCTGCTCAGCGCCGGGCGCACCCTCGACGCGTTGGGCGAGCTGGAAGCGGCGTTGCGCCTGACCCCCGAGGATGCGGCGGTGCGAAACTTCTACGGCCAGGTCTTGATGATCCTGCAGCGTCACGGCGAGGCCGAGCGAGCCTTCCGGGAAGCGCTGCGCCTCGACCCGAGCCTCACCGACGTCCACAACAACCTGGGCATCCTCTACGCCGAGACCGGGCGCGAGGCGGAGGCGGAGCGCGAGTACCGGCGCGCCCTGGCCGATCCGGCCTATCCCACGCCGCACAAGGTCCGCCTCAACCTGGGCAAGCTCTACGCCGCGCAGGGCCGGCTCGAGGAGGCGTTGGGCGAGCTGCGGCTCGCGGTGGAACTCGATCCGCAGTACCTGCTGGCGCATTACGAGCTTGCGGGCCTGCTCGAGCAGGTCGGGCGCCCCGAGGAAGCGTTGCGCGAGTACGAGGTGGCCCGGCCGGGCTACGAGCAGCACGGCGAGTACCACTACCGCGTGGGGCTGTTGTGCTTTCGGCTGGGCCGCCGGGAGCAGGCGGCGCTTCACCTGCGCCGCGTCCTGGAACTCATGCCCGGCAGCCACGCCGCCGCGCGGGCGGGCGAGATCCTGGCGACGCTGGAGGGCTCGCGTTGATCCGCCGCGGCTGGCGCCGGCTCCTGCAAGGTCTGGCGCGCACGCGCGCGGGCCTCGCCGCCGTCGTTGCGGGCAGCGGCGCGGCGCCGCCGGAGGAATGGCTGGAGCGGCTGAGCGAGGCCCTGCTGGCGGCGGATGTGGGACCCGCGAGGGTGGACCGTCTGGTGGAGCTGCTGCGCGAGCGCGCTCGCCGCGAGGGGCTCGATGCGGCGGGACTGCGCGCGGCGCTGCGCTGCGAGCTGTGCGCCCTCGTCGGGGACAGCCCCCACGAGCCTGCGCGCGGGCGGCCGCATGTGGTGTTCGTCGTCGGGGTCAACGGCAGCGGCAAGACGACCACGGTGGGCAAGCTCGCGGCACGGGAGCGTGCGGAGGGCCGGCGCGTCGTCGTGGCGGCGGCGGACACCTTCCGCGCCGCGGCCATCGAGCAGCTCCAGCGCTGGGCGGAGCGGGCGGGAGCGCAGCTCGTCAAGCACCGCGAGGGAGCGGACGCCGCGGCCGTGATTTTCGATGCCCTGCGGGCGGCAAAGGCGCGCGGCGCGGACACGGTCCTGGCGGACACGGCCGGACGGCTGCACACGAAGCGGCACCTCATGGCCGAGCTCGAGAAGCTCGTGCGCGTGGCGGGCCGCGAAGTCCCGGGGGCGCCGCACGAAGTCCTGCTCGTGCTCGATGCCACGACGGGGCAGAACGCGCTGGCGCAGGCGCGGGAGTTCTCCAGGATCGCGCCCCTGACGGGTCTCGTCCTGGCCAAGCTCGACGGCACCGCGAAGGGAGGTGCGGCCCTGGCCATCCGCGAGGAGCTGGGCCTGCCCATCCGTTACGTGGGCGTGGGCGAGGCGGAGGAGGATCTCGTGCCCTTCGACGCGCAGACGTTCGTCGGGGCGCTGCTCGGGGAAGGGGAAGGAGAAGGAGAGGCCGCGTGAGGGCAGCGGGGGGCGACGCGGTCGATCGTGCCTGGATGCGCCAGGCTCTGGCGCTGGCCCGGCTGGGAGAGGGGACGACCGCCCCGAACCCCCGCGTGGGCGCTCTCGTCGTCCGCGAGGGGGTACCCGTGGGCTGGGGCTGGCACCGGGCCGCGGGAGCGGAGCACGCCGAGGTCGCGGCTCTGACCCGAGCGGGGGAGGCCGCGCGGGGCGCCACGCTCTACGTCAGCCTGGAACCCTGCGCGCACCGCGGGCGCACCCCACCGTGCGTGGGGGAGATCCTCGCCGCGGGCATCCGGCGAGTGGTGGCGGCGGTCCAGGACCCCGACCCCCGCGTCAACGGCCGCGGTTTCGCGGCGCTGCGCGAGGCCGGGGTCGAGCTTTGCGTGGGAACCCTGCAAGAGGCGGCGCGCTGGCTCAACCGCGACTTCTTCCACTGGCAGGCGACGCGGCGGCCGTGGGTCACGCTCAAGGCGGCGGTCTCGCTCGACGGGATGCTCGCGGCTCGGCAGGGAGCTTCGCGCTGGATCACGGGCGAGCCCGCCCGCCGCTGGGCGCACAGGCTGCGCTTGCGTCACGACGCCGTGCTCGTAGGTGCGGGGACCATCCGGCGCGACGATCCCCAGCTGACCGTCCGGCTGCCGGGAGCCGCGCGGACGCCGCTGCGGGTCGTCCTTTCGCGAAGCCTCGAACTCGACCCGCGCGCGCGGGTGTTCCGCGAGCAAGGGCCGGTGCGGGTCTACACCGGGCTCGATGCGCCGCAGAGCCGGCGCCGGGCGCTGGAGGCGGCAGGGGCCGAGGTGCGAGCGGTGGCCTCGGATGGCTCGGGGCTCGACCTCGGCGCGCTGCTCGAGGACCTCGGTGCCGCGGGCGTGCAGTCGCTCCTCGTGGAAGGAGGCGGCAAGACCTGCGCCGCCTTCGCCCTCGGGGGCTTCGTGCGAGAGGTGGTGCTCTTCGGCGCTCCGTGCCTCGTGGGAGCCGAGGGCGGGACGCCGCTGGTCGCAGGGCCGGCCGTGGACGATCCTGCGCGCGGGTTGCGCTTTCGCGGCCGCGGGGTCTTCGCCCTGGGGCGCGACGTGGTCTGGTGGGGAAGCTGCGTTCCGGAGTGAGCCCTGCCGGGTAGGGCGAGGGGACGGCCGTGTTCACCGGGATCGTCGAAGGCATCGGGACCGTAGCGGCCGTCCGGACGCGGCGCGAGGGCGGGGTGCAGCTCGCGGTGGCGCCGCCTTTTCCCGCCGCCGAGCTCGAGCCCGGCGCGAGCGTCGCCGTGGACGGCGCCTGCCTGACGGTCGCGCGACGGACGGATCGGGAGTTCTTCGCGGACGTCATTCCCGAGACCCTCGCCCGCACCACGCTCGGGCAGTTGCGCCCGGGGGATTCCGTGAACCTGGAGCGGTCGCGCCGCCTGGGCCAGCCCCTGGACGGGCACTGGGTTCTCGGTCACGTGGACGGCGTGGTCGAGGTGCTGGAGCGGCTGGAGCGGGGAGACGACGTGCGGCTGTGGCTCGGGCTGCCGCCCTCGCTGGCGCGTTACGTGGCCCTCAAGGGCTGCGTGGCGCTGCAGGGTGTGTCGCTCACCGTCTGCGGCTTGCGCGAGGCGGCGTTCGAGGTGGCGCTGATCCCCGAGACCTGCCGGCGGACGACGCTGGCCGGCGCGCGGCCCGGCGGGCGGCTCAATCTGGAGGTGGACATCGTCGCGCGGTATCTTGAGCGCTTGCTCGAAGGCGGGACCCAGCGATGACCGACCGGCGACTCGACGGGCAGTCGGCCGTGGAGCGCGCCCTGGAGGCGCTGCGACAGGGCCGCATGATCGTCGTCGTGGACGACGAGGACCGCGAGAACGAGGGTGACCTTGTCTGCGCCGCCGAGCACGTCACGCCCGAAACCATCAACTTCATGGCCACGCACGCCCGCGGGCTGATCTGTCTGGCCCTCACCGCCGAGCGGTTGCGGGCGCTGCAGATCCCGCTCATGACCGCGGAGAACACGAGCCGGCGCGGCACGGCGTTCTGCGTTTCCATCGAGGCGCGCGAGCGCGTCTCCACCGGGATCTCGGCCGCCGACCGGGCGCACACGATTCGCACCGCCATCGACCCCGCGGCGGGCCCCGAGGATCTCGTGCGCCCGGGTCACGTGCTCCCGTTGCGCGCGAGCCCGGGAGGGGTGCTGGAGCGGGCGGGGCATACGGAGGCCTCCGTGGACCTGTGCCGGATGGCCGGCCTGCGACCCGCAGCGGTGATCTGCGAGATCATGAATCCCGACGGGACGATGGCCCGCCGTGACGATCTCGTGGCCTTCGCCCGTCGGCACGATTTGGAGATCGTCACCATCGCCGCGCTCGTGCGGGCCCGCCTGTGCCGCGAACGACTCGTGCGCCTGGCCTCCGCGAGGGAGGTCGGCGGTCCTGGGGGATCGTGGCGCGCGCTGCGCTACCGCTTCGAGCCGCGGGACGAGGACGTGCTCGCGCTGGTTTTCGGCGAGCCCCACAAGGCCGCGGCTCCGCTGGTCCATCTGTACCGGCCGTGCCTGGCGGGCGAGGTCCTGGGCGGCTGCGACTGCGTCCGGCACCTGGAGCGAGCGCGGGCGCGGATCGTGGCGGAGGGGGTGGGTGTGGTGGTCGTCCTCGCCGCGGGGGGGCCTGCGGCCTTCGTGCACGAGGACGTGGCGGGCGGCGCCCGGGCGGCTGCCGACCCGCTGCCGCTCGGCGTGGCGGCCCAGGTTTTGCGCGCTTTGGGCCTCGCGCGCGTGCGGCTGCACGAAGCCGACCCCACCGAAGCGGACCTCGTGGCCGCGTGCGGTGTGGCGGTCCAGGTGGACGCCGCCGCGGCGGCACCGTCGGAAAGCTGAGCGCCGGGGCCGTGTTCGAGTCGCTGACCGAACGCCTGCAGCAAGTCTTCCGCAAGCTCCAAGCTCGCGGTCGCGTGGACGAAGCGGTGCTGGAGGCCACGCTGCGGGAGGTGCGCCTGGCCCTGCTCGAAGCCGACGTGCATGTGCGCGTCGCGAAAGACCTGCTGGAGCGAGTGCGCGAGAAGGCGCTCGGGGAAGCCGTGCTCCGGAGCCTCACCCCCGCGCAGCAGGTGATCCGCATCGTGCGCGACGAGCTGGCCGCGCTGCTCGGCGCTGGCGAGGCGCGGGAGCTGCGTTTCGCGCCGCGCCCCCCCACCGTGTTCCTGCTCGTGGGTCTGCAGGGTTCGGGCAAGACCACGACGGCCGCCAAGCTCGGTGCGTGGCTGCGCCGCCGGGGGCGCTACCCGTTGCTCGTGCCCGCGGATCTCCAGCGCCCGGCCGCGGAGGAACAATTGCGGCGCGTGGCCGCCGGCGCAGGACTGCGCGTGCACGAGCGCGAGCGCGCGGCCACAGCCCTCGAGGTCGCCCTCGAGGCCGTGGCCGCGGCGCGTCGTTCGGGCTTCGACACCCTCGTCGTGGACACCGCGGGGCGACTCCACGTGGACGCGGGGCTGATGGGCGAGCTGCGGGCGCTGCGCGCGGCCCTGGAGCCCCAGGAGGTGCTGTTCGTGGCGGATGCGATGACGGGGCAGGATGCGGTGCGCTCGGCGGCGGAGTTCCAGCGCGAGGTGGCGGTCACGGGGGCCGTGCTCACCAAGCTCGACGGCGACGCCCGCGGAGGCGCGGCGCTGTCGATCCGTCACGTCACGGGCGTGCCCATTCTCTTCGCCGGCGTGGGCGAACGGATCGAGGACCTGGAACCCTTCCATGCGGACCGGCTCGTAGGCCGCATCCTGGGCATGGGCGACGTCCTGACGCTGATCGAAAAGGCCGAGGCGGCCCTGGACCGCGAGCAGGCCCGGCAGCTGGAGCGCAAGCTGCGGCGCGATCGCTTCACCCTCGAAGATTTCCGGCAGCAACTCCAGCTCGTGCGGCGCATGGGCTCGCTATCGAGCCTGGTCTCGCTCCTTCCCGGCATGGGCGCCGTGCGCGAGGCGGACCTGGATCCGCAGGCGCTGACCGCCGTCATGGCTATCCTCGACTCCATGACCGCCGAGGAGCGCGCCAACCCGCGGCTGCTCGACGGCAGCCGCAAGCGCCGCATCGCGCGCGGCTCGGGCCGCAGCGTCCAGGAAATCAATCGCCTGCTCAAGCAGTTCGCGCAGCTGCAGCGCGTGTGGAAGGCCCTGCCGGGGCGGCGGGGCCGGGGTCTGCCCTTCGGCCGCCGATAGGCTATATTGGTGGGCCAGGAGGAAAGGACGGTGCTCAAGATACGACTGCGGCGCGCAGGCGCCCGGAACGAGCCCACCTACCGCGTCGTCGTCTCCGACGCGCGGGAGCGGCCGCGGGGTCGCTTCGTCGAGGTCCTGGGTTACTACGACCCGCGGCCGAACCCCGCAACGGTGCGCATCGATGTCGAGCGGGCCGAGGCGTGGATGCGCAAGGGCGCGCGGCCCTCGCCGACGGTGCGACGCCTGCTGCAACAGGTCCGGTCGGGCCGGTCCTGAGCCGGTCGGTCGGGCGGCGGCGCCCGGGCGCGCGCAGTGTCCACCGCAGCAGGGCGAGCGGGGAGGCGCATGAGGGAACTGCTGGAGCTGATCGCGAAGTCGCTCGTGGACCAACCGGAGCAGGTCGAGGTGAGGGAGATCGAGGGTGAGCAGACGACCGTGCTGGAGCTTCGCGTCGCGCGCGAGGATCTGGGCAAGGTGATCGGCAAGCAGGGACGGACGGCGCGCGCGGTTCGCACCATCCTCGCCGCGGCGGGGATGAAGGTGCGCAAGCGCGTTGTCCTCGAAATCCTCGAATAACCGGGGCCCTCGCAGCCTCCTGTTGGGTCGCATCCGCGCTCCCCGCGCCCGGGCGGGGGAGGTGACCGTCCGGGTCCTTTCGGGCCGGGCCGAGCGCTGGCTCCACCTCCGCCGCGTGTGGCTGCTGCCAGAGCCCGGCGCGCCGCTCGCCGCGGGTCGGCCCTGCGAGGTCGAGCGATGCCGCGCTTACCGGGATCGGTTGGTGTTGAAGCTGCGCGGCGTGGACGAGCCCGGAGCCGCCGCGTCGCTCAGGGGACGGTGGGTGGGGGTGGACGAGGCGCAGATTCCCCCGCTGCCGGAGGGCGAGCATTACACGGCGTGGCTCGTGGGCCTGAGCGTGCGCGACCGCGAGGGCGCCGCGCTGGGGCACGTGGTGGACGTGGAGACCTCCGGCGGGCAGCACCGGCTGGTGATCGAGACCGCGGAGGACGAGCCGCTGCTCGTGCCGCTGGTGCGCGCGCTCGTCCCGGAGGTGGACGAGGACGCGGGGGAGATCCGGGTGGATCTGCCCGAGGGCCTGCGGGAGCTCAACCGCCGGGGCGAACGGTGACCCAGCTGGTCTTCGATATCGTCACCCTTTTCCCGGCCATGGTGCTGGGCGTGCTGCACGAGGGCGCGCTCGCGCGGGCCCGCAAGCGGGACCTCGTGGCCGTGCGCGTCCACGACTTGCGCCGTTGGGGGTTGGGCCCGCACCGCCAAGTGGACGACGAACCCTACGGCGGAGGCGGGGGTATGGTGCTGCGGCCGGAGCCCTTCTTCGAGGCGGTGGCCTGGATCCGCGAGCGCTATCCCGCCGAGGGAGATCGGGTCGTGTTGCTCTCGCCCCAGGGGCGGAGGTTCGATCACCGCTGCGCGCGCGCGCTGGCGCAGTCCAGGCGGATCATCCTGCTCTGCGGGCGCTACGAAGGGGTGGACGAGCGCGTGGCCGAGGCGCTGGCGGACGAGGAACTGGCTGTGGGGGACGCGGTGCTCACGGGCGGCGAGCTGCCCGCGCTGGTCGTCGTGGACGCCGTGGCGAGGTTCGTCCCCGGGGTCGTGGGGCGCGGCGAGTGCGTGGCGGAAGACTCCTTCGAGGGTGGCATCCTGCGCTACCCCCAGTACACGCGTCCGCCGAGCTACAGGGGACTGGAGGTTCCCGACGTGCTACGCTCGGGCGACCACGAGGCGATCGCCCGCTGGCGGAGGCAGCGGGCGATCGAGCGCACCAGGGTCCGGCGCCCGGAGCTGCTGGGCCGGGGCGAGCGCGGCTCCAACTCATCGAACTCGTAGTCGTGAAAGGAGTTACTAGTACGGACGGGCTTGCCCGGGGGAGGAGAGGACGATGGACCCGATGCGGACAATCGAGGAACAGCAGAAAAAGGCCTCCATGACGGACTTCAAGCCCGGCGACCGCGTGCGGGTTCATGTCCGGGTGGTTGAAGGCGACAAGTCCCGGATACAGATTTTCGAGGGGGACGTGATCGCGCGCCGCGGGGGGACGAGCCCTCGTGCGACGTTCACGGTCCGGAAGACCTCCGGAGGGGTAGGGGTGGAGCGCATCTTCCCCCTGCACTCCCCCGTGGTGGAGAACATCGAAGTCGTCCGACGCGGTCGCGTCCGGCGGGCCAAGCTTGACTACCTCCGCCAGCTGCGGGGGAAGAAGGCGCGGATCCGAGAACGACGCAGCCGGTGAGGGCGGTGCGGATGGGCCAGCAGACGCCCAACCTGCGGGAGATCGAGACGCTGCTGCGCCAGGGAAAGACGGCGCCGGCCGTCCTGGCGCTCGACAAAGCCGACCTCGATGCCGTCGAAGCGCGGGACCTGCTCCTCCTGAACCGTATCGGCGATCTGCTCGCCCGCGCGGGCCGTGCAGCCGAGGCGATACGTTGCTACGAGGCCATCGGCACCCGCTTCGAAGAATCCGGTTTCGCCCCCAAGGCGATCGCGCTCTACAAGAAAGTCCTCAAGCTCGACCCGCGGCGCTGGGAGGCCTGGTACCGCATCGGCAGGCTCAACACCGAGCAGAAGCTGTTCGGGGAGGCACGGGCCTACCTGCTGCGCGCTGTAGAGGGATGGCTCGGCGAGGGGGCGTTCCCCTCGGCACTTCGTGCTTGCGAGGCGCTGGTCGCAGCCGAGCCGGACAACCCGCTGCACCGCGTGCGTCTCGCGGAAGCGCGCGCCGCCGTAGGCGACAGGGATACCGCCGCAGCGGAGCTGCTCCAGCTGGGGCGGGCGTTGCTCGAGGCCGGCCGGGGGGCCGATGCGGAGCGCGCCTTCGCCCGTGCCGCCGAACTCGCGGCCGATCCCGAGCCGGGGTGGTGCGGGCAGGCGCTCGCGCTCGCCGCCCAGGGCCGGCACGAGGCGGCCCTGGAGCGGCTGCGGCACCTCGCCACACCCGCGGCGCGGGCGATGGAGGCACTCGTCCTGGAGATCGCCGGCCGCGAGGAGGAAGCTGGGCTGCGGCTGGAGGCGGGGGCCGACCCGGAGCGCCTGGTGGCTTACCTCCGTGCAGTCGTAGAGCACCCCACGTTGCGGGCGCGCCTGGAGCGCGCCTGGTCTCGGGTGGACCGCACGATGCGGTCGTGGGACCCCAGAGCGCGGCGCGCGGCCCTCGAAGCTCTCGCCGACGTCGAGGCCGACGGGCACCTGCCCGCCCTGGAGCGCATGGCCGCACTCGCGCGCGAGCAGGGCGATACGGCAGCGGAGCTGAGCGCCCTGCGGAGGATGATCCGCCACCACGAGGCCAGGGGAAACCAGGAGGCGGCCGCGCGGCTCGGGGCGAGGGTGCAGGTACTCCAGAGCGAGCCCTCGAGCTTCGAAGCCAGTGGCTCGGCCGAAACGACCGCGACCGGCCTGGGCCCGGAGGCTCCGCATCCCGCTCCGGAGGCGGATCCGTTGGAGGCTCCTGCGGTTCCCCTCTCTACCGAGGACCACGAGTACGTGGCGGGCCAGCTCACCGAGGCGGAGGTACTGAGCAAGTACGGGCTGCTCGACGAAGCGCTGGAACGGCTGCGGGCCGCGGTCTCCCGGTTCCCCGGGCATCTCGATGCCCAGGCCAAGCTGGCGGAACTCCTGCGCGGGAAGGGCGATCGGGCCGCGCTGCGGGATGCGCTCCTGGGTCTCGCGGTCGCGCAGCGCGCTGCGGGCCAGCACGAAGCCGCACGGCAGAGCGCCCGGGAGGCGGTACGGGCGGCGCCGCTGCCACAGGAGATGCGCGCGCGGCTCTCCGCGCTCGGTCTGCTGGAGGAAAGCCCGACCCCTGGCAGGCCAGCCGCGGCCGCGGCTGCTCCCGCGCGGGGGCAGGCGCGGGAGCCGGTGGGGGCGGAGGCGGCTTGGAGTGCAGGCGAGACCGGCCAGGACTCGGGGCCCGACCAGGAAGAGATCGAGATCCTGGTCGAAGAGGCGAGCACCGCGGCAGGCAACGGAGGCCGCGCTTCGGACAAGCTCGACGAGAGCACCCTGGAGGCCATCGCGCGCAGCCTGGAAGCGCAGATCCAGGCGGACCTCGAGCCGGAGGTCGGCCCCGGGGCCCAGGGCGAGGAAACCCTCGAGGAGGTCCTGGCCACCTTCAAGCGTCATGTGGAGCGAGAGGTCAGCGCCGACGACCACCGGACGCACTACGACCTCGGCATCGCCTACAAAGAGATGGGCCTCGTCAAGGAAGCGCTCGAGGCCTTCTCGGTCGCGGCTCGTTCGCCGGAACTCGCTCCCGACGCGCACTGCATGATGGCGGTATGCGAGCGCGAGCGCGGCAACATGGCGCAAGCCGTCAGGCACTACCGGCGCGCCATCGAACTCCGGGGTGCAACCAAAGAATTGCGCTACGACCTGGCCGAGGCGCTTCTGGAGCAAGGAAACCGGGACGCAGCCCTCGAGGAATTCAAAAACCTCATGCAGGCGGATCCCGCGTACCGGGACGTGCGCGAGCGCGTTCGAAGGCTGACGACCCCTGGCTGAGCCGGCCGCCCCCGCCGCGCTTGTCCCTCCGGCTCTTCCCGATAAATGCTTCTCATCGGCGGACTCCCCCCGTATACTCCTGCACGTATCAGGATCCAGTGCAGCGTCGACTCGGAGGCACGGCCGCAGGGGGAGGAGGCATGGCGCGACCGGAAGCGGTGATCTTTTGCCGCGACGCCACCGACCGCGAACGATGGAGCAACTTGCTGCAATCGGAGGGGTTCGCCCCGGCCGCGGCCGCCAACCCGGCAGAGCTGCTGGACCTGGCGCGGACGAGAAAGCCGCGCGTGATCGTGTTCGACCTCCCCGACACGCCCCCCGCGCTCGCGGAACTGCTGGAGCGAACGGCTCGCGCGGCACCGGCGGCGGCGAGCTTGGCCGTCCTCGAGGAAGAGCAGGAAAACGCGACCCGGCTTCTCTCCGAGGCGGGGGCGGTACTGGTGCTTCCCCGTAGCGCCGAAGAGAATTTGCGCCGCTGTGCCGTGGCGGCGGCGGCCCGTGTGGCGCAGGAGCGCGGAAGCCTCCAAGAGCTGCGGCGCCTGGAACGACGCCGCGTCGGACTCGAGGGAATCGTGGGGAAGAGCGCCGCCATGGAGGGCGTGCGCGAAACCGTGGAGCGCCTCGCGCTCTCCACCGAGCCCGTCTGGATCTTCGGCGAGCCTGGCACGGGCAAGACGCTCGTGGGTCGCGTGCTCCACGAGAGCTGGGGGCGGGCCGAGGCGCCGTGGGTCCGACTCGCGGCGGAGGAACTCGCGAAGCAGCCGCTGGAGCGGGGACTCCTCCAGGCAGTGGAGGCGGGCCGCACCCTGCTCCTGCACCACGTCGAGTCGCTTCCCCACGGGCTCCAGGAGCGCCTCGCCGAAGAGGTGCCGCGCCATCGCCATCGTGCGGTGCGCTGGATCCTCACGACGCTCGAGGAGCCTCGGCGTCTGGCGGAGCGCGGGCGCTTGGATCCCCGGCTCCTGGAGCTGCTGGCGGGCACGAGCATCTACCTGCCGCCGTTGCGGGAGCGGTTGGAGGACGTGCCGCTCCTGGCGTACGCCTTCACGGAAGAGCTGTGTCTTTTGAACGCGTGGCCGCTGCCGCGTTTTGCGCGCGAGACGATCGACTGCATGCTGCACTACCCCTGGCCCGGCAACGTCCGCGAACTGCGCCACGCGGTGGAGCAGGCGCTGCTCGTCGCAGGAGGGCCGGAGCTGCGCCCGGAGGATCTTCCCTCGCCGGTGCGGCCTCGGGAAGCCCCGCGAGCCGAGGCGCAGCGGTTCCGGGAGGCGAAGCGCGAAGTGATCGCGCACTTCGAACTCCGGTACCTGGAGCGGTTGATGGCGCGCCACCGGGGCAACGTCACCGCGGCGGCGCGCGAGGCAGGTATGTTGCGCTCGGCGCTGCAAAGATTACTGCGTAAACACCACATGCGCTCGGCAGATTTTCGTCGGCCTCGCGAGCGCCTCCACGTCGCGGAGCGGCCCCCGCAGGAATAGAAGCGCGGCGCGAGATTTGCTCGGCTCCGCACGGCGCCGGTTCGCCAAGGACCGTCGCGGGGCACCGCCGCGGGTCGCGAGTTCGACGAGGCAACGATCCCTCCCTTATGCGGTGCATGTCCCGCCGCCGCTCAGGACGCTGGATCCATAGCGGCTCGCCCGGCGGTGCCCCTTCTCGCCCGAAGCGCGCCCTTGTCTCGCGGGGCCTCGCGAGCGATGCCCTGGAAACTGGATAATGGGCGCCGTGAAGCGGGCGAACACCTGGCGCTGGCTTCGGGGGGGTGTCGCGGACGGGGCCTGGCACATGGCCGCGGACGAGGCTTTGCTCGAGTGCTGCGCGCGCCGCGGTCCGGAAGCCACCGCCGTGTGGCGCACGTATGGGTGGGCCCGCCCCACCCTTTCTCTCGGGCGTCATCAGGACGTCTCGAAAGTCAAGCTCGACGCCCTGCTCGAGGAGGGTGTGGATCTCGTGCGCCGACCGACGGGCGGTGCGGCGGTGGTGCACGGCACCGACTTCACTTGCGCGGTGATCGCCCGCCTGGACCAGCCGCCGTTCGCCGGGGGCGTGAGCGCCGCCTACCGCCTCCTGGCGTCGGTCTGGATGGAGGCGCTGCGAGGGCTCGGCGTCGAGGGTGCGGAGCTCGCCCGGGGCGAGCCGGGCCGGACCGAGCGCGTCTCGTGTTTCGGGAGCGCCGGGGCGTGGGAGGTCGTGCGCGGGCCAAGCAAGCTGGTGGGTTCGGCGCAGTTGCGCCGAGCGAGGGCGATGCTGTATCAGGCGACCGTTCCCCTCGAGGATCCCCATCCTCCCTACGCGCGCCTGCTCGAGCTAGAAGGCCCGGAGCCCATCGTCGGCCTGCGCCGCGTTCTCGGGTGCCCGGTCGGCGCCGAAGAGCTGGAGCGAGCCTTGGCTGCGGCGCTGGCCTCCCGGATCGGCGTCGCCCTGGAGGAGTCGCCCCTCTCGCCGAACGAGGCCGTGGGCGCTACGCGGTTGCGGGCCTGGAAGTACCTGGACTCGCGCTGGACGTACGAAGGCCGTCTGGCCGGGCTCCCGCTAGCGAGGGTTCTGCCAGAGCTGGATCGCGGCGGGCCGCCCGTCCCGGCCCACCCAGGCCTCGGGGAAGATCTGCCGCTGGGCGAGTCGCTCCAGCAGCCGCCCCGATAGCACGGGCGGCGGGTCCTCCGCTTCCAGGTGCAGCGGAAGCTCCACGCGGCCTGCCGGCCCCGAGGTCACCAGGACACTCCGCGCCGCGTCGTACTCCACGAGGGGCTCTCGCTTCGCGAGCGCCGTCAGGACCCGCGCAGGTGCGACGAGCCTGCCTTCCTCGTCGAGCGGGTAGCGGTGGAACGGATACGGCAATTGGAGGCGCGCGTGCTCGGCGGCGGTGCAGAAAGCCGTCGGCTCCGTTCCAGCGAGGAAGACCTCGACGAACACGCGCCGGCAGCCGGCAGCCGGGTCCGCGCGCAAGCCCGTCTCGCGATCGACGGCGACCTCGACGATCCCGGGAGGGCGGGGGAACTCGGGCATCGCGTGCTCGCCGTAGTAGCTTTCCATCACTTGGCGCCAGATGGGCAGGGCGGCGGAGGCGCCTGTCTCCCGCGCTCCCAGGGTCTGCTTCATGTCCAGCCCGACCCACACCCCCACCACGAGGTCGGGTCCGTAGCCCAGGAACCAGGCGTCCGTGTACTGGTCCGTGGTCCCGGTCTTCCCGGCCAGGGGCAGGCCGAGATCCGCGGCGGCGCGCCCGGTGCCCTCGGCGATCACGCCCTGCAGCAGGCGCGTCATCAGGTAGGCGATCTCGGGCGCCAGGGCGTCGCGCACCTCTGCTTGCGTGCGCTCCATCAGGGAGCCGTCGGGGCGGCGCACCTCCTGGACGAGATGAGGCGCGACGCGCACCCCCTGATTGGCGAACGTCGCGAACGCGGAGGCGAGCTCGAGCAGGGAAACCTCGAAGGCTCCCAGAGCGAGCGACGGGTAGGCCCGCAGGGGGCTCGCGATCCCGAGGCGGCGCGCCATGCCGATCACGCCCTCGTAGCCGATCTCGCCCAGGAGCTTCACGGTGGCGATGTTCAGGGACTTCTCGAGAGCCGTGCGCAGCGTCACCAGGCCGTGGTAGTGGTCGTCGAAGTTCTCCGGCTGGTAGCGGTCGAGGGTGAGCGGGTCGAGGAACACCGTGGGCTCGTCGAGCAGCCGGTCCGACGGCGTCCACCCCGCGGCGAGCGCCGCGGCGTAGACGAGCGGTTTGAAGGCCGAGCCCGCCTGCCGGCGGGCCTGGATGGCCCGGTCGAACTCGCTCCGGGCGAAATCCAACCCGCCCACGAGCGCGAGCACCTCGCCCGTCCGGGGATCGAGCGCTAGGAGCGCCCCCTCCACGGCAGGTTCCTGGTCGAGTTCGAGTTCCACACCCCCGGCAGCTTCCACCTGCTCCACGAGGACTTCCACCACATCGCCTCGTTCGAGGAAGGACGCCGGACGTCCCTTGCCCGTCCAGCGGACGTCCTCCGCCTCGAGGCGCCCGCGGTAGGGCCCCAGCCGAACCTCCACCGCCCCGCCCTCGAGGGAGCCGAGGACCACGGCGGGCAGGACGAGTCCCGCCGCGATCCCGTGCTGCCAGCGCGGCGCCTCCCACGTTTCCGGATCCGCCCCTTGGGGCACGCGCGCCTGCACGCCTCGCCAGCCTCGCCGCTTGTCGAGGCGCCTCAGGCCCCACTCGATGGCGCGCTCCGCTGCGGTCTGGAGCTGAGGATCGAGGGTCGTGCGCACCTCGAGACCCGCCCGGTACACGCTCGCCTCGCCCAGCCGCGCCTGCAACATTCGGCGTACCTCTTCCACGAAGTAGGGCGCGAGCTGGCGGCCCGGCTGGCGCGCCGCGAGCTGGAGAGGCTGGCGCCGCGCCGCCTCCGCCTGCTCGCGGGTGACGAAGCCCAGTTCTTCCATGCGGGAGAGGACGTAGTTGCGCCGGGCGAGCGAGCGCTCCGGGTCGCGCAGGGGGCTGTAGCTCTCGGGCCGGCGCAGCACGCCCGCGAGCAGTGCGGCCTCGGGGAGCGTGAGTTCTCTCGCCGGCTTGCCGAAGTAGAAGCGCGCGGCCGCCTCCACGCCGTAGCGTCCGTGGCCCGTGTACACCTGGTTGCAGTAGAGGGCGAGGATCTCTTCTTTGCTGTAGCGGCGCTCGATCTCGATCGCCAGGAAGATTTCCTGCAGCTTGCGGCGCCAGAGCTTGCGCGGGTGGAGGAACAGCCCGCGCGCGAGCTGCTGGGTGATCGTGCTCGCCCCCTCGGCGAGGCGCATTTCGCGCACGTCGCGCCAGAGGGCGCGGGCGATCCCGCGCAAGTCCAGGCCCGCGTGCTGGAAGAAGCGCGCGTCCTCGGCGGCCACGACCGCCTTGCGGAACACCTCCGGGATCTGCTCGTAGGGCAGGTAGACGCGCTGCTCTTCGGCGAAGCTCGCGAGCAGGCTCCCGTCGCGGGCGTAGAGGCGCGTCGCGAGCGGCGGGGTGTAGTCCTCGAGCGCTTCGACGCGCGGGAGATCGAGCCGCAGGAAATAGCCGAACCCGCCGCCGGCCAGGGCGGAGAGGACGACGAGCATCCCCCACAGGCGCCAGGGCGCAAGCCGCGGCAGGCGCAGGGTCACGCGCAGCACCGCGGCGCAAGGTAGCACAGGGCGGCGGCGCGGCGCGGGGGGCCGTCACGGGCTATCATCCGGGCGCGGGATACGCAGCATGCCGTCCTTCGAGCTGGTGTCGGAGTTCCGCCCCACGGGCGATCAGCCCCGGGCGATCGAGGCCCTCGTGCGGGGTCTCGAGGCGGGCCGGCGCGACCAGGTCCTGCTGGGGGTGACGGGCTCGGGCAAGACCTTCACCATCGCCAACGTGATCGCCCGAGTCCAGCGCCCGACCCTGGTCCTCTGCCACAACAAGACGCTCGCGGCCCAGCTCTACCAGGAATTCCGGCGCCTCTTCCCGCGCAACGCGGTGGAGTACTTCGTTTCCTACTACGACTACTACCAGCCCGAAGCCTACGTGCCGCAGACGGACACCTACATCGAAAAGGAGGCGACGATCAACGAAGAGATCGACCGCCTGCGCCACTCGGCCACGCAGGCCCTCTTCGAGCGGCGCGACGTGATCATCGTGGCCAGCGTCTCGTGCATCTACGGGTTGGGTTCCCCGGAGGCGTACCACGGGATGATGCTGCTGCTCGAGCGCGGCATGCGGATCGAGCGCGAGGCCCTGCTGCGCAAGCTCGTCGAGATCCAGTACCCGCGCACGCCGGGCGAGCTGCGCCGGGGGAGCTTCCGCGTGCGCGGGGACACGGTGGAGATCTGGCCGGCCTACGCGGAAGAGGCCGTGCGCGTCGAGTTCTGG
The DNA here is from genome assembly GCA_037447115.1 of Acidobacteriota bacterium. Taxonomy (GTDB): domain Bacteria; phylum Acidobacteriota; class Polarisedimenticolia; order Polarisedimenticolales; family JBBIHH01; genus JBBIHH01. The sequence goes on along the minus strand of JBBIHH010000016.1, from coordinate 8,144 downwards.
GGAGACGAGGTGGAGACACTCGCCCGCGTGGACCCCCTGCGCGGGAAGGTGCTGGAGCGGCTCGAGCGGCAGCCGATCTACCCGAGCTCGCACTACGTGACGCCGCGGGAACGGCTGGAGCGAGCCCTCGAGTCGATCCGGCAGGAGCTCGACGAACGGGTGCGCGAACTCGAGGGCCAGGGCAAGCTCCTCGAGGCGCGGCGACTGGAGCAGCGGACGCTGTTCGACCTGGAGATGCTGCGGGAGGTGGGCTACTGCCACGGGATCGAGAACTACTCGCGGCACCTGACGGGCCGCGCGCCGGGCGAGCCGCCGCCCACGCTCATGGATTACCTTCCCGCCGACGCCCTCGTGGTCGTCGACGAGAGCCACGCGACGGTCCCCCAACTGCGGGGCATGTACGAGGGCGACCGCTCGCGCAAGCTGACCCTCGTCGCCTACGGCTTCCGCCTGCCCTCGGCGCTCGACAACCGGCCCTTGACGTTCGAGGAATTCGAGGCCCGGCGGGGCCAGGCGATCTACGTCTCCGCCACCCCCGGCCCCTACGAGCTGTCGCGCACGGGCGGCGAGGTGGTGGAGCAACTCGTGCGCCCCACGGGGTTGCTCGATCCCGAGGTGCACGTGCGGCCCATCGAGAACCAGGTGGACGACCTGCTGGGGGAGATTCGCCGCCGCGTGGCCCGCGGCGAACGCGTGCTGGTGACGACCTTGACCAAGCGCATGGCGGAGCAACTCACGGATTACTACCGGGATCTCGGCGTGCGCGTGGAGTACCTGCACTCGGACATCGAGACGCTCGATCGGGTGCGCATCCTGCGGGATCTGCGCCGCGGGGCGTTCGACGTGCTCGTGGGCGTGAACCTGTTGCGGGAAGGGCTCGATCTGCCCGAGGTCTCGCTCGTCGCGGTCCTCGACGCGGACAAGGAGGGGTACCTGCGTTCCGCAGGCGCCCTGATCCAGACCATCGGGCGCGCGGCCCGGCACGTCCACGGCACGGCGATCCTGTACGCCGAGCGCATGACGGCCGCGCTGGAGCAGGCCACCCAGGAGACGCGCCGGCGCCGCGCGGTCCAGCAGGCGTACAACGAGCGACACGGCATCACCCCGGAGAGCGTCCGCCGGGCGCTGGACGAATGGATGGGATCCCCCATCGAGGCCGACTACTCGACCGTGCCCCTCGGGGAGGCGCCCGAAGAAGAGCTGTTCGAGAACCTGGAGGCCCTGGAGCGGGAGATCGGCGAACTCGAGCGCCGGATGAAGGAGGCCGCCGAGCGCCTCGAGTTCGAGGAAGCGGCCCACTACCGCGACCGCATCCGCTACCTGCGCGAGCGAGCGGTCCTCACCGCCTGAGGGGCCGCGGGCTCCGGGGTGGACTCCAGGGGAACGCCAGGGCAGCGCCGGCAGGCGCTGGGCTAGCATGGAGCCGATGGGCGCGCGGCGGGCGGTGGCGATCGGGGTTGTGGGCGGGTTGCTGGGGCTCGGGTTCGGGTGCGGCGCGCCGGCCATCGAGACCGAGCTGGCCGAAGCGAAGCGCCTCTACGCCCAGGGGCAGCGGGAGGAGGCGCGGGCGCGCTTCGAGCGCCTCCAGCGGCGCGAGCCCGAGCTGCGCGCCCCCTATCTCTATCTGGCGCAGATGGCTCTCGATCGAGGCCGACCGGACGAGGCCATCCCGACCCTCGAAGCCGGGCTCGCGAAGGTCGCGCAAGGGCGCGAGGCGATTCGCTTCTTCTTGGGACTTTTGTACGACGCGGCGGACCGCCGCCTGGAGGCGGCCGAGCAGTATGCCGAGGCGCTGCGGCTCGACCCCGATTTCCGGCCGGCCTACGCCAAGCTCGCGGCGGTGTCCTTCGCGCGGGGCGAGGAGGCCGCCGGGCTCGAGCTTCTCCGGCGCGCGGCCGCGCGTTTCCCCGAAGAACCCGCGGCGCACGCGGACTTGATCGAAGCCCTGGCCAAACTTCGCCGCTGGCAGGAAGCCCAATCGCACCTGCGAGCCCTGCCCGCCCCCCTGCAGGAGACGGCGCCCCTTCTTTACTGGGCGGGTCTGATCGCGCTGCACGAGGGACGCTGGGACGAGGCCCGGAGCGCCCTGGAGCGCGTCGTGGCGCGCGAATCCGACCACTGGCGCGCCTGGTACCAGTTGGCCAACGCCTGCGACCGGCTCGGAGACGCCTCCGCTCGCGACGAGGCCCTCCGAACGTTCGAGCGCCTCTACCGAGGCGCGCTGGCCCGCGCGGAGGCGACGCCGTGAACGGGCAAGCGATCGCTGCGGCGTGCCTCGCTGCCCAGCTCGCCGCCGCCGGTTGCGCGCAGGGAAGCCGTCCTGCTGCCGTTGCCCGCGACGAGGCGGGCGAGGCGAGCGCGACCCTGGCCTTCGAGACGCGAGGGACGCTCGCGCAGGGGGCGCGCGCGCGGGCCGACGTCGAACTCGAACTCGACCGCCGCCGGCTCGTCGTGGGCTTCGGCTGGAGCGGGACGCCTCGCACCTTGAGGCTCGAGGTCCGGGCGAGCGGGGGCACGGGCGAGCCCCGCGTGCTGCTGAAAGAATCCGTGGCCTCGCCCGGAGGCCCGGAAGGCTGGCTGGAGCGGCAGGTTCCCGTACCGGACGCGCTGGTCGGCCAGCGCGTGCGCCTGGAACTCCGGGCCGAGGCCCCAGGGGGAAGCGCTTTCCTCGCGCGCCCCGTTCTCGTCGAGGCCGCGGGCGGAGCCGAAGGACCGCCGAATCTGATCCTGCTCTCCGTGGACACGCTGCGGGCCGATCGGCTCGGCTGCTACGGCAATGCGCGGCCCACGAGCCCCAACCTCGACCGGCTCGCCCGGGCGGGCCTGCGGTTCGCGAACGCCTACGCGCCCTCCAACTGGACGCTGCCCTCGCACTACTCGATGCTCAGCGGCCTCTACCCTGCGGCCCATGGCGTGGATCCCGATTTCCACCGCGTCGCGGGCTACCGGCATCCGAGCGAGAAGCTCCAGATGCGCGGCTCGGGCGCCGAGAGGATGCTCGCGGAGCGGCTGGCGGAACTCGGCTACCTGACCGCGGCCATCACCGAGGACGGCTGGATGTACCCTCGCTTCGGTTTCGACCAGGGCTTCGCGAGCTACGTAGCCGATACCTACGGTTCGCTCGCCTCGACCCGCGCGCGAGCCCTCGCATGGCTCGAGGCCCACGGCGAGGCGCGGTTTTTTCTGTTCCTCCATACGTTCCAGCCCCACATGCCCTACGACGCCCCCGAGCCCTACGCGGGCATGTTCCTCGATCCGCGCCACGCGGGCATCTTGCTGCCCGGGGTGTCGGTCCCCGTGCGGTTCCTGGAACTGTTCGCCGACCGTACCTTTCCCCCCATGCGCGCGGAGGTCGAGGCCTTCCGCGCCCTGTACGACGGCGAGGTGCGGTACGTGGACGATTTCGTGGGGGCTCTGGTGGAGGTTCTCGAACGCCGCGGTCTCGCGCAGCGCACGGTCCTGATCGTCACGGGCGATCACGGCGAGGAACTCTTCGAGCACGGGGGCCTCGGCCACGGCGAGACGCTCCACGAGGAGGCGATGCGCGTGCCGCTGATCGTGTGGGGGCCGCGGTGGATTCCCCAGGGGCAGGTCGTCGAGACCCACGTCTCCCTCGTGGATCTGGTGCCGACCCTGCTGCGGCTGGCGGGAGGCGAGCCGGAGCCTCCGCTGCAGGGGGAGGACCTGCTGGCGCTCGCGGCGCGGGAGAAGCGCCAAGGCGAGATCCCGCGCGCGGTCTTCGCGGAAGCCTGGGCCCCCGGGGGTGCGCGCCTGGGGGCGGTGTGGCTGGGGCCTCGCAAGTACGTCGTCCGCCGCGGCTCGGAGGTTCGCGAGTCGTTCTACGACCTCGCCCGCGACCCTGACGAGCGGTCGGACCTCGCGCCGCGGCATCCGGGCGAACTGGAGGCGCTACGCCAGCTCTGGGGCCGCTTCCAGGAAGACAGCGCCGCGATCCGCGAGCGGCTCGGGCCGGTGGAGACCGTGCCCGCACCGGAAGTTCAGGAGCGGCTGCGCGCGCTGGGGTACGTGGACTGATGGGACACAGCGTCGAGATTCCCGCGATCGAATTCCTGCGCCAGCCCCGGCCTGCCTCGGGCGATGGGTGCCTGGCGCTCGAGGCGGGAGTGCGCGTGGTCGTGGAGCAGCTCGATCTTTCGCTCGCGCAAGCCCTGCGGCGGAGGTTCGGGCTGTTCGCGGGGGAGGGGGATGCGCGGGCACCCTGCGACCTGCGCGTGAGGGTGGCTTGCGAGGGCCGGAGCTATTTCATCGAGCCGCCCGCGAGGCCCGAACTCAATCCCCTGCATCTCGCCTGCGAGGCAACGCTCGTGCGCGTCATGGGCTACCGCCTGGCGGGATGGTTCGACACGGCTTCGGGCGAAGGGGGCGTGGTCCTGGCTCGGGGCGACTACGAGCCCGCGGAGCGGGCGCTGGAGAACTACCTGCGCGCGGCTGTGGCGTTTCTCGCCGCGGAGCGGGGCGGGGCTCTCGTGCACGCGGCGAGCGCGGTGTGGGAGGGTGCGGGCTATCTCTTCTACGGCGCTTCGGGGGCAGGGAAGTCCACGCTCGCCGCGCTCGACCGCCGCGCCCGGGTCGTGAGCGACGACCTTTCCCTCGTGCTTCCCGCTCGCGACGGGCGGCCGGAGCTCGTGGGCACCCCGTTCCGCGGGACCTACGAGGGCGGGCCACCCGTGGTCGGGCGTTTCCCTCTCCGCGCCGGCTTCCGCCTGGTCCAGGCCCCGCGGCACGCCGTGGAGGCGGTGCCGCGCGTCGTCGCTTTTGCCCAGCTCGTGGGCAACCTGCCCTTCGTGGCGGATGCCTTGCCGGCGCGCGGCACCCTGCTCGCGCGCCTGGAGCATCTGTTCCGGGAGGTACCCCTGGCGCGGCTGTGCTTCCACCGGGGCGACGACGGCTACTGGGACGCCATCGCGGCCGCAGGTTACGGGCCGTGAGGGGCGCCGCCACCCTCGGCTTCGATTTCTCCGGCTTCGGCCTGCGCCTCGAGGGCTTGCCGCCGAGCTGGCGCCGCAGGCTCCTGGCGCTGTGGCGCGGCTTCGCTTCCGAGGGCCCTTTGCCGCCGCGCACCCTGGGCGTGCGGGTGATCCTGCGCCGGGGCCCGCTACCGGAGTCTCCCTTCGATCCCAAGGCCATCATCGCCACGGGGCATCCGCTCGGCACGCGCTTCACGCTGCCCGAGGGTTTCGCCGAACCGATCGGACCGGACGAGGTACAGGTCGAGGTGACCGAGGGGGGCGACCCGCGCCACTTCTACGGCTTTCTCAATCTCTGTCGTGCGGTCTTCGCGGCCTGGCTTCCGGCGCGCGGCGGCGCGCTGCTCCATGCGGCGGGCGTCGTCGTCGAGGCGCGCGCGTTCCTCCTGGTCGGGGGCGAGGGCAGCGGCAAGACGACCTTCGCGCAGCGCGCCGCTGCGGGAGGCGCCCTCGTGCTGGGGGACGATCTCGTGCTGGTGGACACCCCAGGGCCGAACCCTCCGCATGCCCTGGCCGCCCCACTCCGCCCGCAGTCGCTGGGGCCCCCCGCTCCCGGTCGCTGGCCGATCGCCTGCCTGCTCTTTCCTAGCCGCGGCGCGCCCGCGGCACTCGAGCCCATCGCCGAACTCGAAGTCCAGGCGCGCCTCGTGGCGAATCTTCCCTTCCTCGAAAGGCGCCTGGGCCGCGACGAGACGCTCGCCCGGCTCCTGCAACGCCTGGCCTCGCTTCCCGCGCGCCGGCTGCGCTTCGCCCCGGACGCTTCGTTCGTGGACCTACTGGCGGCGTTCGAGTGAGCCGCTCCCGAGCGGCAGATCGTCGCAGCAGGCGACGAGGTCCTTGCGGTCCGCCTGCAGGGCGAAGGTCGAGGCGCGCATCTGCTCGAAAGCTTCGCGGGCGCTCTGGGCGTCCTTCGCTTTGGCGAAGGCTTCGAGCCGCTGGCGCATGCGGCGCGCCTCGTTCACGAGCAAGCCTGCGAGCCGCACGCCGTCCTGCCGCTCGTGCTTGCGGTAGAGTTCCACCAGCGAGAGCGCCTGCTTCTCCAGGGCATCGAGTTTCTCGCGCAGCAGCACGACGTTGCGCGCGCAGCAACCCGCGGCCCAGCCCTCGATGCTCGCCGCCTGCGCCTCGTCGCCCGTCCCGACGCTGCCGACACCGTGCTCGATCTTGATCTGGATGTTCCGCACGTGGGCCAGGATGGGCTTGAGGCTGCCTTCGAGCAGTGCGCCCGGCGTGCGCGGCTCGGCTCGCTCCGGGGCCGCGGCGGCGAGCGACGGGCCGGACACCGCCGCGGCGAGCGCCACCACCCCGGCGAGAAGCCACCGCCGGCGCGTTCCGGCTGCCGCGACCGCACCCCGGCCCGCTCCAGCTTGAAGGGCCATCCCGGCGATCCTACCATGGAAGCGAAAGCGCGGCCTGCGGCGCTTTCCCCAAGGATCCCGGCCGGATGCACGAGACGTTGCGCGACAAGCTCGAGACGCTGCCCGAGCGCCCCGGCGTGTACCTCTTCCGCGACGCCGAAGGCCGCCCCCTCTACGTGGGCAAGGCCAAGTCGCTGCGGGCTCGCGTGCGCTCCTACTTCCAGGCCTCCGCCCAGCACACGCCGAAAACGGAGCGCCTGGTGGCGGAAGCGGCGGACCTCGAGTGCATCGTCGTGGACACGGAGACGGAGGCGCTGATCCTCGAGGCGAACCTGATCAAGCGCGAGCACCCCCGCTACAACGTCGTCCTGCGGGACGACAAGAACTTCCCCTACCTCAAGCTCTCCGTGCGCGACCCGTACCCGCGGGTCTCGCTCGTGCGGCGCGCGCGTCTCGACGGCAACCTCTACTTCGGCCCGTTCCTTCCCGCCTCGCTCGCGCGGCGCACGCTGAAGCTCGTCCCGCGCTTCTTCCAGGTCGCGACGTGCCACGAGGTCTTCGACGGCAAGCGGCGGCCCTGCCTTTACTACCACCTCGACCAGTGCCTCGCCCCCTGCGCGGGCAAGACGACCCCCGAGGAATACGGCCGCGCGGTAGCGCACGCGCGCCTCTTCCTCGAAGGCCGCCACCGGGAACTCGAGGCGGAGCTCGAGGCTCGGATGCGCGAGGCCGCCGGGCAGCAGGAGTTCGAGCGCGCCGCCCGCTACCGCGACACGCTGCGCACCGTCCGCCGCCTGGCCGAGCGCCAGCGCATGGCTTCCGTGGGCATGGAAGAGCAGGACTACCTCGCGCACTACCAGGAAGGGCCCCAGGGGGCGCTGGAGTTGTTCCAGGTGCGCGAGGGGCGCGTGCAGGGCCGCCGCGAGTTCACCTTCGACGAACTCGACGGCCCGCCCGAGGAGTTCTACGCCGCGGTGCTGGCCCAGTACTACGCCGACACCGTGCCGCCTCCCGAAATCTATCTGCCCCTGCGGCCTGCGGAACAGGTCCTGCTCGAAGCCTGGCTCGCCGAGCGGCGGGGCGGGCGCGTCGCGCTCAAGGTTCCCCAGCGCGGCGAGAAGCGGCGGCTGCTCGAGCTCGTGGCGCGCAACGCGCGGCTCGCCTTCGAGACCCGCTTCCGCGCGGCGCACACCCACGGTGTCGAAGTCCTGCAAGCGCTGGCGGAGCTTCTGAGTCTGGACGAGCCGCCTTATCGTATCGAGTGCTTCGATGTCTCCAACATCCAGGGAGCCGACGCGGTGGCCTCGCTGGTCGTGTGGGAAGGAGGGCGCCCGCGCCCATCGGACTACCGCACCTACAACGTGAAGACCGTCCGCGCCCCCGACGATTACGCGGCGATGGCCGAGGTCGTCACGCGCCGCTACCGGCGGTTGCTGGAGGAGCGGCGGCGCCTGCCGGATCTCGTGCTCATCGACGGCGGGGCGGGGCAGCGCGGCGCGGCGGTGCGCGCGCTGGCGGCGGTGGGCCTGCCGATGCTGCCCGTGGTGGCCATCGCCAAGCGCGAGGAAGCGCTCTACCTCGAGGACGCCAGGCAGCCGGTGCTTCTCGACCGGCACTCGCCCGTGCTGCATCTGATCCAGCGCATCCGCGACGAGGCGCACCGTTTCGCCCTCGCGCGCCACCGGCGCAAGCGCGAGCGCCGCACGCTGCGCACGGAGCTGACGGCGGTGCCGGGCGTGGGACCCGCGACGGCGCGCAAGCTGCTGCGGGCCTTCGGGAGCGTGGAGGCGGTGCGGCG
>JBBIHH010000015.1:0-80358 GCA_037447115.1 Acidobacteriota bacterium | reverse complement strand
TCGCCGTCGTTGTCGTAGTCGCCCACGGCCACCCCTCCGCCGGTGGCCTCGAGCAGGTGGCGCTTGTCGCGGTTGCCGCAGACGGTGACGATCTCGAGGCCAGCCTCGCGCGCCACGTCCACGAACCTCGGCGCGGCCTCGCGGGGCCCCGCAGCAGGGGCAGCCGCCTCTTCTATGCCGCTGCCGCAACGCAGCGCCCCAGTGCAGCTCACCAAAAGCAGGGAACCGAGATACCGCAAGCCCTTGGCCGGCATCCGCAGAGTGGCGAAGTGTCGAAAGCTGCCGGCCACGAGCCGGGAGTCTAGCACGCGCGCGCGTGTATGCTCCTGTGCGGCACCGGGAGGTGTGGCGGGTGAGGCTCCCGGATCTGCTCTGCTGGTTTCGCCTGGTCATGGGGAGCCTGCGGTTGCTGTTCGCCCTCCTGCAGTGGCGCACCGCCTTTGCCTGGGGGCTGCTTTTGGCGCTGGCGAGCGATGCGCTGGATGGGGCGCTCGCGCGCCGACTCGGCGTGGCCTCGTCGCGCGGGGCTCGCCTGGACAGCCTCGCCGATGCGGTTCTCTTCGGGGTCGTCCTGGTGGGGATCTATGCCTTCGAACCCGAGCTTTACCTGCAGGCGGCGTGGGTGTGGGCCGGCACGCTCGCCCTGGACCTGCTCGAGCTGGTCCTTGCCTACGCCCGCTATGGCAGACTGGCGAGCTTCCACACGTGGCGGAGCAAACTGGCCGCCGTCGTGGGGGGCGCGTTCGTGCTGTGGCTCTTCTTCCACGGGCTCCAGTGGTGGCTCTTCTACCTCGCCGCCGGGCTCTATGCCCTGGCGTGCGTCGAGGATATCGCGCTGATCCTGCTGTTGCGGGAATGGCGGGCGGACGTGCGCGGGCTGCCCGCGCTCCTGCGGGAGCGCGGCGCGAAAGCCAGAATAGATCCGCCCTCTGGCGGGTAAACAAGCATGGAGGGCCGGGGGGTCGGGCCGCGGCAACGGGCCCGAGACCAGGGGGCGGCGGTGGAAGCCGATGAGCAGAGCCTCGTCGAGCGCGCCCGCGGCGGGGATCTCGCCGCCTTCGCGGCACTCGTGGAGCGCTACAAGCAGCGGGCATATTACGCGGCGCTCGGTCTGGTGGGCACCCACGACGACGCGCTCGAGCTCTCCCAGGAAGCCTTCGCCCGTGCCTTCCGTGCCCGGCGCGGCCTCGATCCCGGGCGGCCCTTCTACGCATGGCTGTACCAGATCGTGCGGCGGCTGTGCTTCAACTTCAACCGCGACCGGGCCCTGCACCGCCGCAAGCTCGAAGAGGCGCAGCCCTGGCTCGTGGCCCAGCGCCGCGCGAGCTACGCCGACGGCGACCCGGCCCGCACGCTCGAGCGCGAGCGCCTGCGGGAGCGCGTCCGGCGCGCCATCGAGCAGTTGCCCGACTTCGAGCGGGAGGCGCTCGTGTTGCGGGAGTTCGAGGGCCTGCGCTACCGGGAAATCGCCGATCTGCTCGGCATCCCCATCGGTACGGTCATGTCGCGGCTCTACGCGGCGCGGCGCCGGCTGGCGCGCGTGATCGAGGAGCAGGGAGGCCGGAAGGAGACGTCGTGAACAGCTCCGAGGAGCGCGAGCGCCTGCGCCGGCTGATGATGGCCGCCCTGGACGGCGAGCTCGAGGACGGGGAGCGCGCGCAGCTGGAGGAAGCGCTCGAGCGGGATCCGGACCTGCGCGCCGAACTCGAGCGCATGCGGGAGGTGAGGCAAGTGACGCGGGAGATGACCTGGCGGGAACCGCCACCGGAGGTGTGGCAGGAGTACTGGGGCTCGGTCTACGCGAGGCTGGAGCGCGCGACGGGTTGGGTGCTGGTCTCGCTCGGCACCCTCGTCCTCGCCGGCTGGGGGTTGTGGCGCCTGCTGCGCGAGATCTGGAGCGAGGCGGCGCTGCCGATGTGGGTCAAGCTGGCGCTGTTCTCGCTGCTGTTGGGGCTCGTGGTCCTGTTGGTTTCGGTGGTGCGGGAGAAATGGGTGCTCGGGCGGCGCGACCCCTACCGGGGGGTGGAGCGATGATCCTCACGACCAGCAGCGCGGTCGCGGGCTACCGGGTGGTGAAAACGCTGGGGCTGGTCCGGGGCAACACGATCCGCGCCCGTCACGTGGGCAAGGATATTCTGGCGTTGCTCAAGAATCTCGTGGGAGGCGAGATCGAGGAGTACACGAAGATGCTCGCCGAGGCGCGCGAGCAGGCCCTCGACCGTATGGTGGCCGAGGCCCGCGAGCGCGGGGCGAACGCCGTGATCGACGTTCGGTTCACGAGCGCCTACGTGATGGGCGCCGCGGCCGAGATCGTGGCTTACGGGACCGCGGTGGTGATCGAACCCGCGAGGGCCGGAGACTCGTGACGACCCGCGGCGCGGGACGATCGGCACGCCGGGCGTCGCGATGCCCGCGGCGGCCGGCGCGGACGCTGCCCTCGCCGGGGCGCGCCTGATGGGCCTCGAATCCGTCGCTCTCGCCGCTCTGGGCGTGGCGGCGCTGTTTCTCCTGCTGGCGCTCGTGCGGGTCGAGCAGCTCTTGCGTCGCGAGCCCCGCGCTCCCGGCTCTCCCGCCCCGGCGGTGAGCGTCCTCGTCCCCGTCCGCGGAGCGCGCGCCGGGCTGGAAGACAACCTCGAGAGCCTCTGCCGGCAGGACTATCCGGACTTCGAGGTTGTCGTTTCCGTGACCGACCCCGACGACGCCGCGCTTCCCATCCTCGAAGCGCTGCGCCGGCGCTGGGCCTCGCGCTTTTCCTTCGTCGTCGCGGCACCCTCCACGGGCCACAATCCGAAGATCGCGAATCTGCACAACGCCCTGGCCCGGGCCCGCCATCCCCTGCTGGCGCTCGTGGACAGCGACGTGCGCTGGCCTCCGCAACTCCTCGGGCAGCTGGTCGCCGAGCTCCACCTGCCGCGGGTGGGCCTGGTCACCTGTTTCACCCGCGGCGTGGCCGCCGGCGGCCTGCCGAGCCGCTTCGAGGCCCTGGCGCTCAACACGCACTTCCTCCCGCTCGTCCTGCTCGCGAGCTGCTTCGAGTCCCCGACCTACGCCTTCGGCCCCACGATGCTGCTGCGGCGCACGACGCTCGCGCGCATCGGGGGACTCCGCGCTGTCGAGGATCACCTGGCGGACGACTACGCGCTGGGCCGTAGCGTGAGCGCCTGCGGGCAAGCGGTGCACGTGAGCGGCATGCTCCCCGACCAGGTGTGCGGTGCCGCGACCTGGACCGAGGTGCGCCATCGGCTGCTGCGCTGGTGGCACATCCCCCGCGTCTACCGCCCTTGGGGCGCACTTGTCATGGGGTTGTTCCACGGGCTGTTGTGGGCGCTGCTCTATCTCGTGCTCGCCGGGGGGGCCGCGCGAGGCTGGGCTGTGCTCGGCGGCTGGATCTTGTGGCGCGCCGCGGCTTGCGCGTGGATCTACCGCCGCTACCTCGGCCTTCCCTGGGCGCGAGAGCTTCCCTGGCTCGTCGTCTCCGACGCGCTCGCCGCCGTGCTGTGGCTGCGCGCTTTCGCTCCCCTGCGCTTCGCCTGGGGCGGGGGATGCTATACCACGGCGCGGGACGGCCAGGTCGTGTCCCTCGCTACCCGCGGGGCTCCGCGCTCGCGCGTTACGGATCCGTAATCGGGCCGGCGCGACTCGGGGGTGCGGCTTCCTTGCGTGCCGCACGTCCGCGCCTAGATTCGCCTGCGGGTGAAGCCCATGTGTCCTGCGTGTGGCGGGTTCCTGCTCGGTTACGACCTCGACGGCATCGAGGTCGAAGCCTGTCCCTGTTGCGGAGGGAGCTGGCTCGAGGCGGGGGAGCTGGAATGGATCGTGGAGCAAGCGGGGGGCGATGCCGCCGCCGTGCGAGGCGCGCTGGCGCGCGGTGGCGCGCGCACGCGCCGGCGCTGCCCGCGCTGCCGGAAACGGCTGCGCGCGGCGAGCCTGTTCGGCGTCGAGCTCGACCGTTGTCCTCGGGGACACGGCTTGTGGTGCGACCGGGGCGAGCTCGAAGCCCTGGTGCATTCCGGGGGCGGGGAAGCGGAGGCTCTGGCGAGGTTCCTGCGGGAGCTCTACCGGGCGGAACTCGCGGCCTGCGAGGTCGGAGGATAGGCCATGGGGATGGAATGGTTCGTCCTGGCGCTCAGCGCCGCGCTGGTGGTGTGGGTCGTGGTCCAGTACAACGCCCTCGTCCGCCTGCGCAACCAGGTGCGCAACGCGTGGTCGCAGATCCACGTCCAGCTCAAGCGGCGCCATGACCTGATCCCGAACCTGGTGGAGACGGTGCGCGCCTACGCCGCCCACGAGCGGGAGACCCTGGACCAGGTCATCCGCGCCCGGGGCCGCGCCGTGGAAGCCCGGAGTGTGGGCGAACAGGCGCAGGCCGAGGGAGAGCTCTCGCGCGCTCTGGGACGCCTGATGCTGGTCGTCGAGCAGTACCCGCAGTTGCGGGCCAACGAGAACTTCCTGGCACTTCAGGAAGAACTCACCTCCACGGAGAACCGCATCGGCTTCGCGCGCCAGCACTACAATGACTCCGTCATGAGCTTCAACACGCGCGTGCAGAGCTTTCCGGCCCACCTGATCGCCTCCGCGTTCGAGTTCCGGGAAGCGGAGTTCTTCGAGCTGGAGGAGGTGGCCGACCGCGAAGTCCCGCAAGTCGTCTTCTGAGACCGGCCGCCCGGGCCCGGGGCGCCCCGCGCAGGGATCTCGCTCGAAGGGGATGTGGGAAGCCATCCGCCGCAACCGGCGACGCTCCGTGGTCCTGCTCGCGAGCCTCGCGGGCACGCTGCTTCTTGCCGGCGGCGCCATGGGGGCGCTCGTGGGCGGGAGCGCGGGAGCGCTCGCGGGCGGGCTCGCGGGGGTGGCGTACGCGACCCTGCTGGCCGTGCTCGCCCTGCGCGCGGGCGACCGGCTGCTTCTCGCGGGCCTCGGCGCCCAGCCTGTCCGCGCGCGGGACTGCCCGCGCCTGCGGAACGTCGTGGAAGAGATGGCCATCGCCGCGGGCCTGCCGCGCGTGCCGGCGGTCTACCTGCTCCCGCTCCCGCAGCCCAACGCCTTCGCCGTCGGTCCCGATCCCGAGCGGGCCGCGATCGTCGTCACCTCGGGGCTCGTCAAGCGGCTGCGCCGCGACGAGCTCCAAGCGGTGGTGGCCCACGAAGTCGCCCACATCCTCAACCAGGACGTGCGCTTCCTGACGCTGGCGGCGGTCGCCGTCGCGAGCACGACGCTTTTCTCGGATCTTTTCTGGCGTAGCTTCGGTCTTGGCGGCCGGGTGGGTCGTCTGCGCCGGGTGCGGCCGGGGCCGGCCTGGGCCTGGTTCGCGCTTGCGGCGCTGCTCGCCCTGCTCGCGCCGCTCGCCGCGCGACTGCTCTATCTCGCCTGCTCGCAAGACCGCGAGTATCTGGCGGACGCCACCGCCGCCAGGCTGACGCGCCACCCGGAAAGCCTGGCCCGTGCGCTGGAGAAAATCGCGGGGGTGCGCACGCCGGCCCGCGCCGTCCCGCGGGCGCTCGCACCGCTCTATATCGTCAATCCGCTTCAGGTTTCGTTCGGAAACGGTGGGTTCGCGACCCATCCGCCGCTGGAGGCGCGCGTGCGGATCCTGCGGAAGATGGCGGGGGCCGCGTACGCGGACTACGAGCGCGCCTACCGGGAAGTCCAACCTGACGGCGCGTTGCCTCCCGGGCCCTGGCGGTCGGGGCCGACCGTGCCGGTCCAGGCCCCCGCCGCGGAGCCACAGGCGGAGTGGGTGGCCCGGGTGCGCGAGGTCGAGGGGATGCTGGGAGCGCGCGCGGACTGGATCGTGCTCAGGCCCTGCCTCTGCGGGCTGCGCGTGCGGATCCCGAGGAACCTGGAGCGCGAAAGCGTGCGCTGCCCGCGCTGCGGGCGGGTGCAGTGGCTCGCCGCCGCACGACCCGCCGCGGCCGGCGCGACCACCACTGCGGCCGCACGGGCAGCCCTGCGCTACCGGCGCCGCAGCGAGGGCTGGGAGGCGTTTCGCTGCGCCTGCGGCAAGGCGCTTCAGCTCAGCCCGGCCTGCGAGGCCTCGCGGTTGCGCTGTCCCGCATGCCACCGGCGGATCGCCATCGAGCCTGCCGCGGCGCCCGCGCACACGGCATGAGTCCGGCTGCTACGCTAGCGGGTATGCGAGAGGTGACGGCCTTCGCCCCTGCGACCATCGCCAACGTGGGGCCCGGTTTCGACGTGCTCGGCCTGGCCCTCGCGGCACCGGGGGATCGGGTGACGGCGCGGTTCGCCGGCGGGCCGGGGGTGCGGCTGGCGGGCGTTCGGGGCGACGGAGGGCGCTTGCCGACGGATCCGGAGCGCAACACGGCGGGCATCGCGGCGGCGCGCGTCTTGCGCCATGTGGACCCGCGCGCGGGCGTCGAGCTCGAGCTTCACAAGGGGTTGCCCTTGGGCTCGGGCCTCGGGAGCTCTGCCGCCAGCGCGGCCGCCGCGGCGCGCGCGGTGGACGCGCTGCTGGGAGCCGGGCTCGACGCACGAACGTTGATCGAAGCCTGCCTCGAGGCCGAGACCGCGGTTTCGGGCCGGCACGCGGACAACGTCGCCGCGGCCATCCTCGGTGGTTTCGTCATCGTGCGCTCGGTGGATCCCCTCGAGGTGCTGCGCGTGCCGTTCCCCCGGGGCATTCTGGCCGCGGTCGTGACGCCCCGCTTCGAGCTTCCCACGCGTCGCGCGCGAGAGATCCTGCCCGCCTGCGTGCCGCTCGCGGACGCCGTCCGCAACGCCGCGAACCTCGCGGCTCTGGTGGCCGCCGCTCACGCGGGCGATACGGCGCTGCTCGGCCGCGCACTCGAGGACCGGCTCGCGACCCCCGCCCGGGCCCCGCTCGTGCCGGGATGCGCGGCGGTGCTCGAGGCTGCCCGGCGCGCGGGGGCGATCGGCGCCGGCATCAGCGGCGCGGGGCCGTCGCTGTTCGCCCTGTGCGAGGGGGAGAGCACGGCCCGCGCCGCGGGCGAGGCCATGCGCCAGGCCTTCCGCGAAGCGGGCGGCCTCGAAGCGGAGGTGCGCATCGCCGAGGCGGGCGCGGAAGGGGCGCGTTGCCTATGAGCCGCGTGTCGTGGAGCCTGGCCTGCGTGGACTGCGGGCAGCGGTACGCGGGGCTCGAGCTGCGCTACCGCTGCGCGTGCGGCGGGACCCTCGACGTGGTCCACGACCAGGGGGCCGCGCGGGCGGTCAAGCCCGAGACGTTCGATCGCCGGTTGGCCTCGCGGCTGGCCGTGGACCGCTCCGGCGTGTGGCGTTATCGGGAGCTCGTGCTGCCGGTGCGCACGGACGAGATCGTCACCCGCCCCGAAGGCAACACGAACCTCTATGCCTCGCCCGCCCTCGCCGCGTACACGGGCGTCGAGGCCCTGCAGCTCAAGCACGAAGGGGAAAACCCCACGGGCTCGTTCAAAGACCGGGGGATGACCGTCGGGGTCACCGTCGCCCGGCGCCTCGGGATGGAACGTGTAGCGTGCGCCTCGACGGGGAACACCTCGGCCTCGATGGCCGCCTACGCGGCCGTGGCGGGCATGACCGCCTTCGTGTTCGTCCCGGCCGGCAAGGTGGCCTCGGGCAAGCTGGCGCAGGCGCTCGCCTACGGGGCCAAGACGATCGAGATCGAGGCCGACTTCGATCGGGCCATGGCGCTCGTGGAGGAGGTGGCGCGGCGCGAGGATCTGTACTTGCTCAACTCGGTCAACCCCTTTCGCATCGAGGGCCAGAAGGCCATCGCCTTCGAGCTGCTCCACGATCTCGGTTGGAAAGCGCCGGACTGGATCGTCGTCCCGGGTGGCAACCTCGGCAACAGCTCGGCGATCTTCAAGGGGCTGCAGGAACTCAAGGCGCTCGGTTTCGTCCCGCGGCTACCCCGTCTGGCGGTGATCCAGGCCGAAGGGGCGAACCCGCTCTACCGGGCCTTCAAGAGCGGGACGCCGCTGCGTCCTGTCGTCGCGCCCGAAACGCTGGCCACGGCGATCCGCATCGGCAATCCCGTGTCGTGGAAGAAGTGCCTGCGCGGGATCGAAGCCACTCAGGGAGTGGTGGAACAGGTTTCCGACGCGCAGATCCTGGAGGCCAAAGCCAAGCTCGACGCCGCAGGCATTGGCGCCGAACCCGCCTCGGGCGCGGCGCTGGCCGGCGTGAAGAAGCTCGTGGCTGCGGGGATCATCGGCCGCCGGGAGCACGTGTGCGTGATCCTCACCGGGCACCTGCTCAAGGATCCCGAGACCGTCGTCCGCTACCACGGCGGGGAACTCCAACTCGAGGGCCTCGAAGCGCGCGACGTCAACCGTCCGGTGCGCTGCGCTCCGCAGCTCGAAACCCTACTACAGCTCGTGCGCCGGCTCGCGCGCCCCTGAGCGGGCCGGCCCGCCCTCAGCGGGAGACTGCGGCCTCGACGACGACCCGGAAGCCCCGGTAGGCGGGGGCTGCCTCGCCGGGCATGCCCTTGGGGTCGGCAGGCCGGTCGGCGCTGCCGCCGGCGAGCTGCGGCGAGCCGTCCGCGGCCACGATCCACTCCGCCACGTTCCCCCCCAGGTCGAATACCGGCGGGTCGCCCCGTCCGGGGTGGGAGGCTACCTCTTCGAGCAGCGCCCCCGCCTCCAGCCGCGCCAGCTCTCCTCGGAGCCGCGCGAAGTCTTCCGGGTTCACCGGATAGCCCGCCCAGCGATCGAGCGTGTTTTCTCGAGCCGTGCTGTCGGGCTTGAACAGGATCGCAGCCTCGGCGGCGGTGGGCAGGCGGAAACGGCGTCCGGTGCGCTCGCTCAACCAGCGGCAGTAAGCGCGGGCCTGCTCGAAGGCAATGGCGTTGGCGGGGTAGTTCCCCGTGCCGGGCGGCACCGCGTAGGAAGGATCGAACGCGGCGAATTGCGCGCGCGTGACCTCGAAGCGGCCGACCTCGATTCCTTCGAAGCGAACCGTCTCGGGTACGGGGATCCCTTCGTGCACGACTCCCAGGGCCTCGCCGAGGCGAGGGTAGTCCCGCTTGGAAAGCAGAAGCGCCAGGGGCGAGCCCGGGCGCAGGGCTTCGTTGGCGGGCGTGGCCTCCCGGAACAGATGCCGCTCGAACCAAGCCAGATCCTCTTCCACCTTGCGCCGCTGGTGGGCCAGGCGCTGCAGGCCATGCGGCTCGCCGGGGAAAAGCACGAAGCGCACCTCGGTTTTGCCGAGCTGCTGCAGCGCGCGGAAGTGAGACCAGCCCTGGCTCGGTGGCACGTTGCGGTCCTCGGTGCCGAAGAAGATCAGCGTCGGCGTGACGACACGGTCGAGGCGGAAGAAGGGCGATTTTTCGAGGTAGCGCTGCGGGTCCTCGAGGGGCGAGGCACCGAAATAATAGTTATCGAAGGCGGCACCGAAGTCCACGTTGCCCCAATCGCTGATCCACTCCACGTCGCCCGCTCCCGCCGAGGCCGCGCGGAAGCGCGGGTCGCGCGCGGTGAGCTCGATGGAAAGGATCGCCCCGTTGGACCAGCCGAGCGTGGCGAGCCGCTCGGGGTCCACGAGGCCCCGTTCGATCGTGTAGGCCACCCCGGCCAGCAGGTCGGGTATTTCGAGCTCGTAGTACCGCCCCTCGCCGATCGACTCCACCCAATCGAGGCCGTAGTGCGCGCTGCCGTGGTAGTTGACCTCGAGCACGAAAGCACCCCGCTGGTTCAGCAGCATCTTGGGGTACGCCCAGCGCTGACTCCACGCGTCCAGGTCGGCCGCGGCCGGGCCGCCGTGGATGGCCAGGATCAGCGGGTAGCGCCGGCCCTCTTCGTAGCCCAGGGGGTAGGAGAGGATGCCCTCCACCTCCTCGTCCCGGGCGCCACGGAAGCGAACGACCTCGGTGCGGGGCATCGGCTTCTGCGCGAGCGGCGCGTTCAGCGCGAAGAAGGCGCGCTCCTCCACGAGCGCGCCTCCCGCCAGGCGCGCCAGCGACCATTCCGGAAGCCGGTTCGCACTGGAGCGCTCGAGCACCGCCAGCCGTCCATCCCGGTACACCGCCCAGTCGAAGATATGGGCGGTGTCCCGCCCCTCGATCCACTCGCGCCGCCATCCCGAGCGCGTGCGGCGTACCACGGCCGGCCGCACCCGCACCCCGTCGGCGAGTAACGCCGCCACGCCGTCCTCCAGTGCCTGGAGCGCGCTGTGCATCGCCAGACCCCGCTCCCAGCCGAGCGGCACCGGTTGCAGCGCCTCGGTCGCGAGCGCGTAGTGATAGAGGAGAGAAATGGTCGCGACCTTGTAGCGCGGGTGACGCGTGTGGGGAGCGGCGATGTAGAAGCCTGCCGCGTCGGGCTCCCAGACGATCTCTTCGGGAAGCAGGTCCATCCCGGCAAAGAGCTCGCGCGTCGTGCCCGCGCGCAGGTCGGTGAGGAAGGTCCGCGGCGGCACGGCCTGGTCGAACTCGTAGCGCAGGCTGCGCTGGTGCCGCGTCACCGCCCACCGACCGTCGGGCGAGACCCACAGGCGGTCGATCCAGTCGTCGTTGTGCGTGAGCCGCTCGATGTCGCCCTTCGTCACCTCGACCCGGAACAAGCGCACGGGGGGCGCGTGCGCTTCGTCTTCGACCACGATCGAGTCGTCCTTGCGTTCCTTGCGCATGCGTTCGTAGAGGGAGGGATCCTCGGCCGCCGCGAACACCACGCGGGTCGCGTCCTGCCAGCCGTAACCCACGACCTCCCGCTCGAGGCGCGTCAGCGGCCAGGGTTCGCCTCCCGCGGTGTCGAGGACCCACAGCTGGGATTTCGCGCCCTGCCCTTCGGCCGTGGCTTCTTCCTGCTTGGGCAGCGGCCGGGTGCTGCGAAAGACGATGCGGCGCCCGTCGGGCGACCACCGCGGACCCTCGTTGCGGTGCTCGCCCCGGGTGAGCTGCACCGGCGAAGGCTGGCCGGCGAGGGCCGCCAGGTAGAGGTGAGCGATCCGCTCGCCGCTCTCCTCGCTCATGCGCGACTGGACCCACACGACGCGCGTCGCGTCCGGGGCGAACTGAAAGTCGGAGGCCTCCTCGGCGAGGAGGATGTCCTCCGGGTTCCAGGCCGGGCTGCGGAGCTGCAGCGGGCTCTCCGCCGCGAGCACGAGGCTCCACGAGAGGCTGGCGCTGGCAACCCTCCACACGAAGCGCACGGCAGACCTCCGCTGCGGCCGGGCCTCGCGACCCGGGGCGTTCATGATAGGCGTTTCGGAGGGCGGGGGGGCAAAACAAAGCCGCCGGCCCTCGCGGCCCGCTGCCGTCTACCCGGCTCGGGGCGATCCCCATGCGGGGATGCGACTGCAAACGGCCGCGAGGAACCGGCAGGCCGTGGCGGGCCCGAGGCCCGCGACGCGGCTCACGCCGCCCGCTGGGCTTTCCCGGCGCCGATCTGGATGGGGACCTTGCGACCCGTCAGCTTCTGCAGGTTCTCCACGGGCACGCGGATCTCGAGGACCCCGTCCTCGTAGGTGGCCTGCACCCGGTCCGCCTTCACGCCCTCGGGCAGCGCGAAGGAGCGTTCGAAGCGCCCGCGGAAGACCTCCTCCACCAGGACCGTGTCCTCCTCCGTGCGCCGGTGCTCCTTCTTCTCGCCCCGGATGACGAGGCGGCCGTCCGCCACCTGGACTTCGACTTCGTTGGGGTTCACACCCGGAAGCTCCGCTCGGAAGACCAGGCTATCGTCCCGGGAGTAAACCTCGACTGCCGGGAACGCGGTGCCGGTCCAGCTCGTCAGGGCCGGGACCTCCGCCGGTGCGGGCAAGAGCCGCGCCGCCGGCCACGAGGTCGTTTCGAACATCTGCCGCATCAGGCTGTCGAAGCTGCGGAAGATGTTCGAGAAGTCGTCGAAGATCGTCCTACCGCGCAGCATGGCTCCTCACCTCCTTCTTTGGC
Organism: Acidobacteriota bacterium; assembly: GCA_037447115.1. Lineage (GTDB taxonomy): Bacteria > Acidobacteriota > Polarisedimenticolia > Polarisedimenticolales > JBBIHH01 > JBBIHH01. Next base: position 68,519 of record JBBIHH010000015.1, on the reverse strand, counting down.
CTGCGGGGGAATCCGGGCTCGTGGCCGGACCCTCGCCGTTGCTTCGATCTCGCCGTTCCTTCGAATAAGATCGGCGGCGCCGCGCGTCAAGGCTCCGGCGTTCATTCGGCACGCAGCGCTTCGAGGGGATCGAGCCGGGCGGCCCGCGCCGCCGGCGCCGCGCCGCTCGCCAACCCGACGACGAAGCTCACGAGCAGAGCCGCGAGCACGAAGCGGGGCGGCGTCTCGAGCTGCAGGCCCGGCAGCAGCGCCTCGAGCAGCGCGCCGAGAGCCACCCCCGCGGCCACGCCCACCGCCCCGCCGCCCGTGGCGAGCAGCGCCGCCTCCACGAGATAGAGCCCGAGGATCTGACCTGGTGTGGCTCCCAGTGCCTTGGACACGCCGATCTCCGCGCGGCGCTCGTGGACCGAGATCCACATCATCGTCAGGATGCCGATGGCGCCCACGACGAGAGAGATGCCGCCGATTCCACCCACGGCGAGGCTCACGATTCCCAGCACCCGGTCGAGCACGTCCAGGGCTTCGCTCTGCGTGGTGATGGTGAAATCTTCCTCGCCGCCGTGGCGGCGGATCATCAGCTGGCGGATCCGCTCCACCACGGTGTCTTCCAGGCGCGGGGCGAACAGCACGTCGATTTCGACGAGGCCATCCCGGTTGAACAGTTCCTGGGCCGCGGCCACGGGGATGTAGGCCGCGTCGTCGATATCCATGCCCAGGAACTGGCCCTTGGGCGCCATCACGCCGATGACCTTGAAGCGGCGTCCCCCGGCGCGCACGTGCCGGCCCAGAGGGTTGTCCGCACCGAAGAGCTCGCGCTTGAGGGTCGGTCCGAGCACGAGGAGGGGGGCGGGCCGGCGCGGGTCGCCGGGCGGCAGGAAGCGGCCCTGCCCGATCCGGAATTTCCAGACCTCGGGGACGGCTTCGTTGACGCCGAAGACGAACACGCTGCGCGAGCGGTTGCGGTGCTCCACCTCCGCCGTGCCGAACGCCAGGGGCACGACTTCGAGAACCCCCGGGATGCGGCGCACCGCGTCGGCGTCGTCGAGCGTGAGCTTGCGGATCGTCCCCGCGAGAGCGCCGGGCTGTCCCGTCGTCACTACCCGTCCGGGGGTGATGGAGAGGAGGTTGGTCCCGAACTGCGTGAACTCCGCGAGGATGTAGCGGCGCGTTCCCTCGCCGATCGAGGTCAAGAGGATCACCGACGCGATGCCCACCACGATGCCGAGCATCGTCAGCGAGGAACGCAGGCGCTGGGTGGCGATGGCGCGCCAAGCCAACCGCAGTGCCTCGCCGAGGGGCATCGCCGTCACCTGCGGGAGAGCGCCTGTACCGGGTCGAGCCGTGCGGCACGGCGTGCCGGCAGCGCCCCGAACAGCAGCCCCCATACGAGCGACAGCGCCGCCGCGGCGGCCACCGCCCACGTCGGAGACTGCGCGGGAAAGACGGGATAGAACGTGCGCAAGAGCGCGCCCCCCGCGAAGCCCAGCGCGAGGCCGCAGGCCCCCCCGGCCGCGGACAGCACCGAGGCCTCCACGAGGAACGCCCACAGGATTTGCCCGGGCGAGGCCCCGAGGGCTTTGAGCAGCCCGATCTCGCCCACGCGCTCGCTCACCGAGACGAGCATCACGTTCATGATCCCGATGCCGGCCACGGCCAGCGAAATACCCGCGATCCCGCCCAGGGCCATGGTGAGGGTGGCGAGGATGCGCCCGAAACTGGCCAGGACGGAGTCCTGCGTCCAGACCGTGACGTCCTCGGCGCCGTGCCGCTCGGTCAGGACCGCCCGCACCCGTTGGCGCACGCCGTCGATGGCCTCGTGGGAGCGAACCTCGATCAGGATGCGGAAGAGGCTCGTCTGATCGAACATGCGCATCGCGTGCCGTACCGGTACGTGCACCATGTCGTCGAGATCGAGCCCGAGGGAAAGGCCGCGCGGGGCCATGACGCCGATGACGCGGTAGCGCTCGGGACCGATGCGGAGGAACTTTCCCAGCGGGTTCAACTCGGAAAACAGCTCGCGGTATACCTTGGCACCGATGACGCACACCCGGGGGGCCTGATCCGGGTGTCCCGCGGGCAGGTAACTTCCGCTGAGCATCTGGATCTTGCGCACCGATTGGAACCGCGCGGTCGTGCCGGCCACCGTGATCCTGCGGCTGCGCTCGCCGAAGCGGACGCGTGCCTCGCCGATGGTCAAGGGTGCAAGGTCGCGGATTTCGGGAATCCGCCGCTCGAGCGCCTCGACGTCCTGGAGCGTGAGATCGCGCGGCGCGCCCCCGAACAGCGGCGCCATGCCCGTGGTCTCCGTCTTGCCCCGCAGCACGATGATCAGGTTGGTGCCGAGGGTGCTGAACTCCTCCACCACGTAGCGGCGCGCTCCCTCGCCGAGCGAGGTCAGGAGGATCACGGAGGCCACGCCGATCGTCACGCCCAGGACGGAGAGGGCGGTGCGCAGGCGGTGGCCGCGCAGGGCACGGATCGCGAAGCGGGCGAGATCGCCAGGCGTCATCGGCTCACTCGCGGGCCGGAAAGGCTTCGGCGGCGCGGGTGTCGCGCACGAGTTGTCCGTCGGCGAGCCGGATGCGCCGGGAGGCGCGCCGGCCGATCTGCGGGTCGTGCGTCACGAGCACGAGCGTCAGACCCTCGCGGTGCATTCCCTCCAGCAGCGCGAGGACCTCCGCCCCCGAACTGCTGTCCAGATTCCCCGTCGGCTCGTCGGCCAGCAGGATCGCGGGACGCATCACCGTCGCGCGCGCGATGGCGACCCGCTGTTGCTCGCCGCCGGAAAGCTGGTCGGGCCGGTGATGGGCCCGTTCCAGCAACCCCACCGCCCGCAGCGCCGTCTCGGTGCGCTGGCGCCGCTCGGGCCGGGCGATCCCGGCGAAGATCATCGGCAGCTCCACGTTCTCCGCGGCAGTCAGCCGCGGCACGAGATGGAAGGCCTGGAAGACGAAGCCGATCTTGTAGCGCCGTACGCGGGCGAGCTGCTCGTCGTCGAGGCGGCCCACGTCCCGGCCCTCGAGGTAGTAACGCCCGGCCGTGGGCCGGTCGAGGCAGCCGATGACGTGCAGCAGCGTGGACTTGCCGCTGCCCGACGGACCCATGACGCTCAGGTATTCGCCCCGTCCGATCTCGAGGTTGATGTCGCGCAGCGCGTGGACGGCGCGCCCGCCCACCTCGTACCGCCGGGACACGCCCTCGAGACGGATCACGGCGGCAGCTCTTCCGCGACCCGGGCGCGCACGCCGGCACGCACCTCCGCCCGGTCGAGCGACGCGACGACGAGCGCCCCCTCGTCGAGGCCCCGCACGATCTCCGTGTATTCCCAGTTCCGCAGGCCGGTCTCCAGCTCCGTCTCGAGGAGGCGCCCTTCCCGCAGCACGAGCACGCGGTCGCCTTCGAGGAGCGCGTAGCTCGGGATGCGCAGGACGTCGTCGCGGGCGCGCAGGATCACCTCCACGTCGGCCGAGGTGCCGGGCTTGAGCGTGCGCGAGAACTCGCGGTCTTCGAGCTCGACCTCGATGTCGAAGGTGCGGTTCTGCTCGAGCACTTCCCTGACGAAAGGCGCGACGCGCGTGACCCGGCCTGCCCACGCACGATCGGGATAGGCGTCGAACGTGACGCGCGCGGGCATGCCCTCGCGCACCCTGCCCACGTCCACCTCGTCCAGTGGGACCTCGACGTAGATGGCCTCAGGGTCGATGACCTCGATCACCGCCGGCATGGGGATCCCCGGCGGGGAGGGCGTGATCCACTCGCCCACCTCGGCGCGGACCTCGGTGACCGTCCCGGCGAAGGGCGCCCGGATCACGGTCTTCGACAGCTCCACCCGGGCGCGGTCCAGCGCGGCCTCCGCCTCCGCCACGCCGGCGCCCGCAGCCTCGCACGCGGCCCGGGTCGTGTCGCGGCTGGAGCGCGACTGCTCCAGGAGCTCTTGCGAGAGGATGGCTGCCCGCCCGAGCTCGGCGTAGCGCTCGTAGTCGCGCGCCGCCTGCTCCGCTGCGAGGCAGGCCTGCCGCGCGGTTGCCCGTGCGGCCTCGAGGGCGCGTTCCCGCAGGACTACTTCCGCCCGCAGGCTCTCCTGTCCCAGGCGCAGCAGCACCTGACCCGCGCGGACGGGCTCCCCGGCGCGCACGAGCACCTCGGCGATGCGGCCGCCGATCTCGGGGCTGAGCGCGGCGCGCCGGCGGGTGCGCACCGTACCCGCGCGGCTGTTGGTCACGGTCTCTTCCACGCGGCCGCGGGCCACGCGGTACACGTGGACCGGGATCGGGTCCTGGCGGAACACCGTCTGCCGCAGCGCCACAGCCGCCCCCAGGACGAGCGCGGCGTAGAGCGCGCGGCGCAACCAGCGTCGTCTCACGAACCCATGCTAGCCGAACCCGCCTGCGGGATCCTGCGCCTGGCCCAGGCCCCGGCGCTCTCATGCCACACCGTGCAACCAGCGCTTGACCCGAGGCGAGAGCACGAACAGTACCGCCGCCGCGCCGAGGGCCATCCAAGTGATGAGCGAGAAAACCTCCGTGTAGATCGGAAGCGATTCCGGCGGGGGCAAGGCTCGGCCGCCCTCGCCGCCGGCCTCCCCCGTGAGCTGGGCCAGGATCGCCGCGAGGTACTGCGCCGAGGCGATCGAGAGAAACCACGCCCCCATCACCATCCCGGTCATCCGTGGCGGCGCGAGTTTGGTCACCATCGAAAGACCCACCGGCGACAGACAGAGTTCCCCGGTCGTGTGGAGCAGGTAGCAGAGCACGAGAAAGCTCAGAGAGGTGAGCCCGTTGCGGGCGAAGGCCGCGGCGAGGACGAGCACGCCGAAGCCGAGCCCCACCTGCAGCAGCCCCCAGGCGAACTTGTTGGGGATCGAGGGGTTGAGGCGCCGGCGGTCCAGGGCGGGCCACAGCGCGGCGAAGGGTAGCGCGAGGATCATGATGAACAGGGGGTTGAAGGTCTGGCCCCAGGTGACGGGAAATTCCCAGTTCCCGATCATGCGGTCCACGTTGCGTTCGGTGAACAGCGTCAGGGAGCTTCCCGCCTGCTCGAAGAACGCCCAGAACAGGGCGTGGAAAAACCACAGTAGGAGGATCACGAACATCCGATCCCGCTGCACCGGTTCTTCCCTCGCGGCCACGAGCAGCAGGTAGCCCAGAACCCCGATCACCGTGAACAGCAGCGCCCAGCCCACGATGGGTTGGGCCGGAATGAAGGCCCCGAGCAGCGGGATGTCGTAGACCTGCTGGTGGGCGAGGAGAAAGTACATGCACGGGAGGCTGGCGAAGGAGGCGACGACGACGATGGGGAAGGCGCGGCGGAAGCGCTCGGGCGAAGGCGGCTGGCCGTGGCCCTCGAGCAGCTTCTGGCCCAGCCAGAACGTGAGCAGCCCCGCCAGCATGCCGATGCCCGCCAGAAGGAAGCCTTTCGTCCAGCCGTACCTCTCGCCGATGTAGCCGCAGACGAGGGTCGAGGTGAAGGCGCCGATGTTGATCCCCATGTAGAAGATCGTGAAGCCGGAGTCCCGGCGTGGGTCGCCTTCCTTGTAAAGCTTGCCCACGATCGTGGAGATGTTCGGTTTGAAGAAGCCGTTGCCCACGATGATCATCGCCAGCCCGCCATAGAAGAAGAGCTCGTTCACCACGAGCAAGCTGAATTCGCCGCAAGCGATGATCACCCCTCCCAGGGTGATGGCCCAGCGATAGCCGATCCAGCGGTCCGCGAGGTAGCCGCCGACGATGGGCGACAGATAGACGAGCGAGAGGTAGGCCCCGTACACGCCGTAGGCGCGGTCGTCCCCGTACAGGAACTCCTTGGTCATGTACAGCACGAGCAAGGTGCGCATGCCGTAGAAACAGAAGCGCTCCCACATCTCCGCGAAGAAGAGGATGGGCAGGCCCAGGGGGTGCCCCAGGAACTCGCGCGGGGGGGCGATGGCTTCAGCGCGCATGGGCTCGGACCTCCGTGGCTTGCGTCCGGCTGCCGGGTTCTCGGGTGCGAGATGGCCGCCTACTCTACGGCGCCGCGGGTCTCCTGACAAGGCCGCAGCCGCCCCGCTCGCTCAGTCGCGCAGGAGCGCGTCCACCTTGGCGGCGCAGATGAAATCGTTCTCGGAGAGGCCGCCAATGGCGTGGGTCGAGTAGCGCACCACGCAGCGGCTGTAGCCGACCTCCAGATCCGGGTGGTGGTTCTCCCGATGGGCGATCCACGCCACGGCGTTCACGAAGGCCATCGTGCGGTGGTAGTTCTTGAACTCGAAAACCTTGAAGATCTCCCGCCCATCCTGGCGGAGCTGCCAGCCCTCAAGCTGCGCGAGCATCTTCCGGGCGTCGTCGGGGGAGAGGGGCGCGACGCCCCCTTCGCAGGGCTTGCAGTGCTTCTGGGTCAGATCGTTCATCGCTGGCTCTCCGACGCCGCGGTGAGGATTATCGCCAAGCCCCAGCGGCCCGACAAGGGGTCCCTCGGGCAGGTCGCATGGGCCCGCAAACCCCTGGTGCGAGGCGCGCTCGGCAGCCCGCGCTTGCGGCAGCCGACATCCCGGCAAGGACTGGGCTGCGGGTGCCTCGACCACGAGTCGCCCGGGCGTCGAGCGTGGGCGCTGTGCGGAGACGGGCCGGGATGCTCGAGCGGCGCCGGGGGTGGCCGAACGAGGGTGCCGGAGCCCATGCCTGAGGACGAGGCGGCGGGGGCCTGCAATCTGCTCGGCTCTGGTATGCTGCGCGCCGCGGTGGCGGTGCTCGAGGCGGTCGAGGTCTCCAAGGTGTTCCCCGACGGTACGCGCGCCCTGGAGAGCGTGAACCTCGAGGTCCGCGAGGGCGAAACCGTCGTCCTCGTCGGCGAGAGCGGCTCCGGGAAAACGACCCTCCTGCGGATGTTCAACCGTTTGGAGGAGCCCACGGCCGGGGAGATCCGCATCCGGGGCCGAGCAGCGCCGGCCTTCGACGCCGTCGAGCTGCGCCGCGCCACGGGCTACGTGGCCCAGACCGGCGGTTTGCTGCCCCACTGGACCGTGGCTCGCAACGTGGCCCTCGTGCCGCGCCTGCTCGGGCGCGACGCTTCCTGGTGTGCGGCGCGAGTGCGCGAGCTTCTCGCGCTCGTGGGGCTCGATCCCGCCCGCTATGCCGGGCGCTACCCGCGCCAGCTCTCCGGCGGGGAGCGCCAGCGCGTGGCCCTGGCCCGCGCGCTCGCGGCCGAGCCCCATGTGATCCTGCTCGACGAACCCTTCGGCGCCCTCGACGCCCTGACGCGGCTCGAGGTGCAGGAGCTGTTCCTCGATCTCAAACGGCGCCTGGGGAAGACGATGCTGCTCGTCACGCACGATCTCCGCGAGGCATTCCGCCTCGGTGACCGCATCGCCGTCATGAAGGACGGCCGGATCCTCCAGCAAGGCCCGCCCGAGCTCTTGCGGCGCGAGCCTGCCCCCGGCTACGTGGCGCGCCTGATCGGGAGGCTCGAGCGGTGAGGGCGGCAGGCGTGGCCCTGGGCGTTGCGCTCGTGTGCGCCGCGACGCCGGCCGTGGCGGCATCGCTGGTGGTGGGCTCCAAGAACTTCGAGGAGAACCGCCTGCTGGCGGAAATCGCCGCGCAGCTCGTGGAAGCGAAGCTCGGCGTGGCCGTCGCGCGTCGCTTCAACCTCGCAGGCACGCAGGTTTGCTTCGAAGCGTTGCGCCACGGAGCGATCGACCTCTATCCGGAGTACACCGGCACCGGCTTGATGAGTATCCTCGGCGAGTCGGCCCAGCCGAGCCGTGCCGACACCTTGCGCCGGGTGCGGCAGGTGTTTCTGGAGCGCTGGGATCTGTGGTGGCTCGCGCCGCTCGGCTTCGAGAACGCCTACGCCTTGGGCGTGCCGCGCGAGCTCGCGCAGCGCCACGGCTTGCGCACGATCAGCGACCTCGTGCCCCTCGCCCCCCGGCTCGTCGCCGCTTTCGGCTACGAGTTCGTCGAGCGCCCGGACGGCTTGCCCGGGCTCGCCCAGCGCTACGGCCTGCATTTCGGCGAGGTGCGTACGCTGCAGCAGACGCTCAAGTACGACGCCATCGCGGCGCGCCGGGTGGACTGCATCGATGTCTACACCACCGACGGGCGCCTGCGGGTCTTGGACCTCGCCGTCCTGGAGGACGACCGGGGAGCGTTCCCGCCCTACGAGGCGGCGCTGCTCGTGCGCGGCGAAGCCCTGCGCCGGCTGCCCGGTCTGGCGGCCACCCTGGGGCTGCTCGCGGGAGCGTTCGACGAGGCCACCATGCAGCGGCTCAATCTGCGGCTCCAGCAGGAGCGGGAGCCCGTGGAGCGGGTCGCCCGCGAAGCCGTGCAGGAGCTCGGGTGGGCAGCCTCGCGCAGTCCTGGCCCCGCGCCGGCGCCTCGGGCGGGCCTGTGGAGCTACCTCTGGATCGAGCGGGCGGAACTCCTGCACAGGACGGCGGAGCATCTGGCCCTCGCCTTGGCCGCTCTCGCGCTGGGGGCCCTGGTTGCCGTCCCGCTCGCCATGTGGCTCCTCGGGCATCCGCGCCTGGCCGAGCCCTGGATCCGGCTCGTCGGCGTGACGCAGACCATCCCCTCCATCGCGCTTCTGGCCTTCATGGTGCCGTGGCTCGGCGTGGGTACCCGTCCCGCGCTCGTGGCGTTGTGGATCTACAGCGTCTTCCCCATGCTGCGCAACACCTACACGGGCCTGACGGCTGTTCCCAGCGACGTCCTGGAGGCAGGGCTCGCCATGGGCATGACGCCCGCCCAGCTCTTGCGCCACGTGCGGCTGCCGCTGGCCGTGCCGGTGATCCTGGCTGGCGTGCGCACCTCGGCGGTGCTGCTCGTGGGTACGGCCACGCTCGCAGCTTTCATCGGTGCCGGAGGGCTCGGTGTGCCGATCGTCTCCGGCCTGCAGATGGCCGACCCGGCGCGCATTCTCTCGGGCGCGCTGCCTGCGGCGCTGCTGGCCCTCGTCGTGGACCGCGCCCTCGCCTTCGCCGAGGCCCGGCTGCGCCCCAGGGGAGTGTGAGGGCCGTGCGGCCTCCCCCATCGCGCGCCGGGAGGTGCGCGGTCCGGAATGGCGGTGGCGTGCGGGGGGTTTGGAACTTAGAATGACGGCGAATCCTCGTAGCCGCGGCTGTCGATAAGGATCTCCCATGGGCCTGCGTCGCGATCCGGACCACATCGAGACCGAACAGGAGCGGGAATCCCGCCAAGTGGCCGAGGCGGCGCGCGAGACCGAGTGGCGCCAGCCGAGCTTTCTGCGAGAGCTTTTTCTCGGTCGCCTGCGCCTGGGCCTCGTCTATCCGTTTCCCGTGCTGGAGAAGCCGCGCCCCGAGTTCCAGGAGTTCTACGACCGGCTGAAGCGGTTTCTCAGAGAGAGTGTGGATCCCGCGGCCATCGACGCCGCGGGGGAGTATCCGCCCGAGGTCATCGATGGGCTCAAGCGGCTCGGGGCCTTCGGCATGAAGATCCCCCGCGAGTACGGCGGGCTCGGGCTCACGCAATCGGAGTACGGCAAGATCATGCAGCTCGTCGGCAGCTACGACGGCAACATCGTGGCGTTGCTCTCGGCCCACCAATCCATCGGCGTACCGCAACCGTTGAAACTGTTCGGCACGCACGCGCTCAAGGCCAAGTATCTGCCGCGCTGCGCCGCCGGGGCCATCTCCGCCTTCGCCTTGACCGAGCCCGCCGTGGGCTCCGATCCGGCCCGGCTGACCACGACCGCCGAGCGCAGTGCCGACGGCCGCTACTACATCCTCAACGGCGAGAAGCTGTGGTGCACCAACGGCACGATCGCCGAGCTGCTCGTGGTGATGGCTCGCGATCCGCAGACCAAACGGATCTCCGCCTTCGTGGTGGAGACCTCCTGGCCGGGCGTGCGGGTGACGCACCGCTGCCGCTTCATGGGGCTGAGGGCCCTGGCGAACGCGGTGATCCGGTTCGAGAACGTGAAGGTGCCCCGCGAGAACCTGATCGGCGAGGAGGGGGAGGGCCTCAAGATCGCGCTCGTGACGCTCAATACGGGCCGTCTCTCGCTACCGGCGGGCGTGGTCGGCGTGGCCAAGCGCATGCTCACCATCTGCCGCGAGTGGGCGAACGAGCGCGTGCAATGGGGCGTGCCGATCGGCAAGCACGAGGCGATCGCGCACAAGATCGCCGACATGGCTGCCACGGCCTTCGCCATGGAGTCCATCGCCGAGCTCGCCAATCAGATGGCGGACCGCGGGGGCTACGACATCCGGCTCGAGGCTGCGGCGGCCAAGGAGTGGAACACCGCCATGGCGTGGCACATCGTGGACGCCGCGATGCAGGTCCGCGGCGGCCGCGGCTACGAAACGGAGCACTCCCTCACCGCCCGCGGCGAGCGGCCGGCCGGTGTCGAGCGGGCCATGCGCGATACGCGCATCAACCTGATCTTCGAGGGCTCGAGCGAGATCATGCACCTGTTCATGGCCCGCGAGGCCGTGGACCGCCACCTGGACGTGCTGGGCGCCTTCGCGGATCCCGGCGCGGGTCGCGCGCAGAAGCTCGCCGCGCTGCCCCGGATCGCCGCCTTCTATCTCGTGTGGTATCCGAGCCGCTGGATCGGCTGGGGCCGCTGGCCACGCTACCGACGCTTCGGCTCGCTCGCGACCCACGTGCGCTTCGTGCACCGCACGTCGAGACGGCTGGCGCGGGCGCTGTTCCACGGCATGCTGGTGTACGGCTCGCGACTTCAGCGCAAGCAGGCGTTCCTCTTCCGTGCGGTGGACGTGGCGATGGAACTGTTCGCCATGACGGCTTCGCTCAGCCGCGCCCAAACGATGCTGGAGCGGGGCGAACCCCACGCCGCTTCGGCGGTGCGCATGGCGGAACTGTTCTGCCGGGGCTCGCGCCGGCGCGTGCACGCGTCGCTCAGGGCTCTCTGGCGCAACGACGACGTGGCCAAGTACCGCTTCGCGCAGCGCGTGCTCCGCGGCGAGCACCTGTGGTTCGAGCAGGGTCCGGTGGAAGAACCGCACGGGGCGGCCGTGGGGCCAGGCCTTGCCGAAGCCCGCGTCGAAGCCCGGGCTTGAGGCTGCCCTAGAGCGCCTTCCGGCTTTCGCCGGACGCCGCACGGGCCGCGGCCACGCCTTCGTAGATCCCGAAGGTGCGGGCAAGCCCGGGTCGTGAGCAGGCGATCGCGAGTGCGTCCTCGGATCGCGAACTCCTTGCCCGCTGCCGGATACGCTCGCGGCACGAGACGATTTCCCGGAGACCGTCGCGCTCGAGCCGCGGCAACCCCGAGACATCGAACACGAGCCACCGTTCGCCCCGGAGGAGATCCCGCACCTTCGCGCGAAGCGTGACGTCCCCTCGCCGGTTTCATCGCGCACGCGAGGGCGAGAACGCCGATCCCCCTCGGGCGCTCGACTGGCCTCTCCGCGCTTCTCGCCTTCCGCAGCCCATGATCGCGCGAGGGCGGGGCCCGAGCCGGATGCGCGCGACCGCCAGCCCGAGCCAACAAAAAAGGCGCTTCCCGGGAAGCGCCTATGGAAATCGATAAGATCTCGCGACCGCCTAGTAGCGCCCGCGGCGAGAGCCTCCGCCTCCGCCCCGCAGCGGGGCCCGCTCGCGCGCCTCGTTGACCGTGAGCGGACGGCCGCCGAAGTTGAAGCCGTTCAGCTGGCGAATCGCGTCGTCGGCGTCCTCCGGGCTGCCCATCTCCACGAACCCGAAGCCGCGCGGCCGACCCGTATCCCGGTCCGAGATCAGCCGCACCTCCTCGACCGTGCGTCCGTTCTGCTCGAACAGCTCGCGCACGTCCTGCTCCGTGGCGGAGTAGGGAAGGTTGCCGACGTAGAGCCTCGTACCCATGCCTCAGACTCCTGCTCTCCCTCTCGGGAGCCTCCGACCAGGCACCTCCCGCGAGCGACCTGTTGCCGGCGGCGTGCCTGAACTCGACCTCGTTCGCGGCACGCCCAACCTCGTCCTGTAAGGGAATCGGTGTCGATGCGGCCTCGAACTTGGGGGCATTCTCGCCCGCCGGGGACACCTTGTCAAGCGCGAACGCTCACGAGAGACTCCTGTTTCGCGATGTCGGCCCTCGCCCCGAGGCGGGGGCCGCAGGGCGAAAGTGGAGGAAAGCTGATGGCAGCCACGCTCGACCGCAGGCAGGCGCTCGCCCGCATCCTCGCGGCGGCGGGTGGCGCCGCCGCGCTGTTTCCAGCGATCGCCGCCCGCGAGCGCGGGGGCAGGGAGACCCTGCAGGAGCGCATCCGCCGGTGCGGATGGCTCAGCGGCTTGGAGTTCACCGACGACGAGATCGCCCTGATGCTCGAGGGCGTGGAGGAGCTGCTCGCCGATCTCGAAAAGCTCCGGGGCGTGCCGCTCGACAACGGCGTCCCTCCGGCGCTTCATTTCCGTCCTCGCGGCACGCCGCAGCCCGGCGGCTCTCACTTCCCGACCCCGCGTGGGGCGGCGCCCTTCGAGACTGCAGCCCCCGCGCGGCCGGCGAGCGACGAGGCGTTGGCGTTCCTTCCGCTCGGCGAGCTGGCGGCACTGCTGCGCTCGCGCCAGGTTTCCTCGCGCGAGCTCACCGGGCTCTATCTGGAGCGCCTGCGCCGCTACGATCCCGTGCTCCATTGCGTGATCAGCTTCACCGAGGATCTCGCCTATGCCCAGGCCGAGCGGGCGGATCGCGAGCTCGCCGCGGGGCGCTACCGCGGGCCGCTGCACGGCATTCCATGGGGCGCCAAGGATCTGCTCGCCGTGCCCGGGTACCGCACGACCTGGGGCGCGAAGCCCTTCGAGGCGCAACAGCGTCCCGAAAAAGCGACGGTCGTGGCGCGCCTGGAAGAGGCCGGGGCGGTGCTCGTGGCCAAGCTCTCCGTGGGTGCCCTGGCTTGGGGCGACGTGTGGTTCGGCGGCAAGACGCGCAACCCCTGGAACCCCCAGGAGGGCTCGAGCGGCTCCTCCGCCGGCTCGGCCGCGGCGGTCGCGGCGGGTCTCGTGGGCTTCGCCATCGGCACCGAGACCTGGGGCAGCATCGTCTCGCCCTGCACGCGCTGCGGCGCGACGGGGCTGCGGCCCACCTTCGGCCGCGTCAGCCGCTACGGTACGATGGCTCTTGCCTGGAGCATGGACAAGATCGGGCCCATCGCCCGCAGCGTCGAGGACTGCGCGCTCGTCTTCGCTGCGATCCACGGTGCGGACGGGCTCGATCTCGACGCTGTGTCGCACCCCTTCGCCTGGCCGCCGGCCGTCGATCCGCGCACGCTGCGCGTGGGCTACCTGGCCGCGCTGTTCGAAGAAGACCGGGCGGCGGGGATCCAGGACCCGCGACAGCGCGATCGGGTGCGCGAGAGCCAGAGTTTCGATCGCGCGACACTGGAGATCTTGCGCGACCTGGGGTTCGAGCTCGTCCCGGTCGCGCTTCCCGAAACCTATCCCGTCGGGGCCCTGTCCTGGATCCTGACGGTGGAAGCAGCCGCGGCGTTCGACGAGCTCACGCGCACCGGCCGCGACGACCTGCTCGTGCGCCAGGAAAAAGACGCTTGGCCCAATGTTTTCCGGCAGGCGCAGCTCGTGCCAGCGGTGGAGTACCTGCGCGCCAACCGCATCCGCACCCTCGTGATGCAGGAGCTGGAGCGCGCGTGGGCGGAGGTGGATGTGGTGGTGGCACCGAGCTTCGGTGGCGACGTGCTGCTGAGGACGAATTTGACCGGGCATCCGTGCGTGGTGGTGCCCAACGGGTTCCGGGCAGGCGACGGCACGCCCACGAGCATCAGCTTCCTGGGACGGCTGCACGGGGAGGAAGCGCTGCTGGCCGTGGCGCGGGCCTACCAGGAAGCCACGGAGTTTCACCTGCGGCGCCCGCCGCTCGCGGCGGCCGGCGGGCCTGCGGGATAATATCCCCGGGGCGAGGCAGCGGATGAAGTGGTCCTGGCGCGCCGGGCGGATTGCCGGAATCGACGTCTACTTCCACGTCACCTTCTTGATTTTTCTGGCCTGGATCGGCCTGAGCTATTACCTGCAGCGGCGCGCGGTGCGCGATGCCCTCGCCGGGCTGCTGTTCGTGGGGACGCTGTTCGCGATCATCGTGCTCCACGAGCTCGGCCACGCGCTGACGGCACGGCGCTTCGGCATCCGCACGCGCGACATCACGCTGCTGCCCATCGGAGGGGTGGCGCGGCTGGAGCGCATGCCCGACGAGCCCTGGCAGGAACTGCTGGTGGCCATTGCCGGACCCGCAGTCAACGTCGTGCTTGCGGTGGTGTTCTTCTTCGGCTTTCTCGCCACCTGGCACGCGGGCTCCCTTCTTGCGGACGGGTTCGACCTCGTGGGCGGTCCGTTCCTCTCGCGGCTGGTGTGGGTCAACGTCTTGCTGGCAGCGTTCAACATGTTGCCGGCGTTTCCCATGGACGGGGGCCGCGTGCTGCGCGCGCTGCTGGCGATGCGCATCGACTACGTTCGCGCCACGGAGATCGCCTCCAACATCGGCCAGGCCATGGCGGTGGTCTTCGGTTTTCTCGGGCTGTTCACGAATCCCTTTCTGCTGTTCATCGCGCTGTTCGTCTGGATGGGCGCCGCCGCCGAGGCGAGCGTGGTGCAACTGCGCACGGCCCTGGGTGGCATCCCTGTCTCGCGGGCGATGATCACCGAGTTCCGCACGCTCGCGCCTGCCGATCCTATCGAGCGCGCGGTGGAGCACATTCTCGGAGGTTTTCAGCAGGACTTCCCCGTCCTCGAGGGGGGCCGGCTCGTGGGCGTGTTGACCCGGGAGGGCCTGCTGCGGGCCATGGCCGAAGGGGGCCGCGGCGTGCGTGTGGGCGAGGCGATGCATACGGATTTCCTCACCGCCGAGCCGGCGGAGATGCTGGAACGAGCGCTCGAGCGGCTGCAGCGCTGCGCGTGCCGGTCGATGCCGGTCCTCTTCGGCGACCGGTTGGTGGGGCTGCTGACAGCGGACAACGTCGCCGAGTACCTGATGATCGAGCAGGCCCGGCTCGGGCGCCGGCCCTCGGGGTGGGCGGGATGAGCGCGCTTCCCGAGGGGGTCGAACCGGCCGCGCCGCCCGCGCCCCGTCCGAGCGCCCTGGGCGTGGTGCTGCGCCGGGAGGCGACGGGCTGGAAGTGCCTCCTGGGCCGGCGCGCCCGGCGCGCCCGCTTCATGGCGGGTCAGCTCGCCTTTCCGGGGGGTGCGCTGGAAGAGGTCGATGGCCCCGAAAGGCCCGGTGCCTTCGCGCGCTGCGTGTCGCGGGAGGTCCGGGAGGAGACGGGCTTGGCCCTCGAGCCCGAGCGCTGGTACGAGGCGGGCGAGCGCACCACCCCGCCCATCTTTCCCTTGCGCTTCCGGGCGCTGCTGTTCGTGGCGGAGGCGCCGGACGGCTGGTGGCCCCCCGATCCGCCGCCGCGGCCCGAGGAAAACGAGACCCTCGCCTTCCACGATCCCGCCGACGCTCTGGCGGCCTTCGAGGGCGGCGCGGCCTCCGTCGCGCCCCCGGTGTTGCCCGTGCTGCGAGCGCTGGCGGGGGTGCCGAGCAGAGCGCCGCTGCCGGAGGTCGCCTCGGCGCTGCGCGCGGCGAGCGTGCGAGAAGAGCGGGTTCCGCGGATCGAGTTCGTTCCCAAGCTGTGGATGCTGCCCGTCTCCTCGCGCACGCTTCCGCCGGCGACGCACACGAACGTCTGGCTTCCGGGCTGGCCCGACTTTCTCGTGGTGGATCCGGGAAGCGGAGAGGAGGCGGAGTGCGCGCGGCTCCTCCAGGTCGTCGAGCGGCGTTGCCGGGAAGCCGGGGGAGGCCCGCGGGCGGTGCTCCTGACGCACCACCATCCCGATCACGCGGCCGGGGCGCAGGCCGTGGCGCGCGCGCTGCGCGTCCCCCTCTGGGCTCACGGCGAGACGCTCGCTCGCCTCGATGCCAGGGCGGTGGAGGGGTCGGTCGGCGTGCGCCGGCTCGAAGACGGCGAGCAGCTCCAGCTCGGGGAGGAGACGTGGCGGGTAGTGCACACGCCCGGTCACGCCCCCGGCCATCTCGCCCTCTACGAGCCCGAGCGGCGGCTGCTCCTCGCGGGCGATCTTGTCAGCGGGCTTTCGACCATCCTGATCGAGCCCGGCGACGGAGACCTCGCCGCCTATCTTCGATCGCTGGAGCGGGTGGCGGCGCTGCCGCTCGCGCGCGTGCTGCCCGCCCACGGCCCCCCGCTGCCGCCGGCGGCGCTCTCCCGCCTGCACGCCCACCGGCTGGAACGCGAGCGGCGGGTGCTGGAAGCCCTCGGCGGCGGCGGGGGCTATCCTGCCGCGGCCGTCGCCGCCCGAGCGTACGCGGGGGAACCCGTGCCCCGCGCGCTCGCCGAGCGGCAGACGCTGGCCCATCTCGAGAAGCTGCGGCGCGAGGGTCGCGCCGAGCGCGCAGCGGACGGCACGTGGCGCCTCGGCGGCTGCGTTGACATTCCGCGTGGGTCGCGGTAAGAGTGCGCCGAGCGCTGGCGGCCGGGCAGCAAGGCGGGGGGTGAGATGGGCGCGCGGGGGGCTCGAGTGCCGTGCGGGGGTCTTGGCGCGGCGCTGCTGCTCGGGGCGGCCGCGGTGGCCCCTGCAGCCGACGTGCGCAAGCCCGCCGACGTGGAACGGCTCCGCGCGGACAAAGCGGCTCCCGACGTGCGGCTGTCGTGGGATGCGGTGACGCGCGACCGCTTCGGCAATCCGGAAACCGTGGACCGTTACGAGATCTACCGCGGCACGAGCCCCGATTTCGTGCCCGACCGCGAGGGAAAGACCAACCGCGTGGGTACCGCCACCGCCACGAGCTTCCTCGACCCGGGCGCGCTGGACGATGGTCTCGACCACTACTACCTCGTGAGCGCCGTGGACCCGGCCGGCAACGAGGGCAACACGAAACCCTCCACGGTGGTCACGCCGCCCGTGCTCGGTGGCTGGTGGACCGCCACCACGATCGAGCTCGACTGGACCGAGGCCCAACCCGCGTCGGAGGTGGCCACCTACCTCGTGTACTACGGGCGGGCTTCGGGCCAGTACGAGTTCGTGGACGACGTAGGATCGGCGACGCACCACTCGCTGAGCGGGCTCGAGCCCAACGTGAACTGGTACGCTGTGGTCGTCGCGGTGGATTGGCAGGGCAACGAATCCGCGCCCTCGAACGAGCATGTGGACGCCGTGGGGGGCAAGATCGATCGGCTCGTCATGGACGACGTGCAGGTTTGCAACGGCTGCACCGCCCAGGGTGACGAGATCGTCCGGCGCAACGGTCACGAGAAGCTGCTTCTCGCGGAGCTGCCCGAGGGCGACTGGAAGAGCGTCACGCTCGCGTTCACGGTGGACTCGCGCCTGTGCGGCGCCTCGAACCAGTGCGATGGCAGCGGTCCCTGCGGGGATCCTTGGGATCGGACGGCGACGGTCTTCCTCGTGCTCGACGACTGCGTGGAGCAGGGCGTGGCCTGCTCGTTCCGCAACGACAACCTCGAGCTTCTGCGCACGATCACTCCCTTCGGCACCGATGCCGACACGGGACCGCGGACCTGGACGTTCGACGTCACCCCCTTCGCGTCGCTGCTCGTCGGGCGCCGCTACATCGGCGTTCACATTTCGACCTGGGTCTCGACGGGATGGTGGGTGGACGTGCAGCTCCACTTCAGCGAGGATCCCGCGGAGGCTTCGCCCGAGCCGCCCGCCGCCGGCATCCAGCCTGTCTTCTACCACGACGGGGGCAATATCGGTTCCACGCGCCCCGTCTCGGTTCCCGCCAGCGCGACCTCGGTGAAGATGCGGCTATTCACCACGGGACACGGGGCGAACCCGCCCAGCAACTGCGACGAGTTCTGCCAGAAGACGAACCGCATCCTCGTGGATGGCTCGCCGGTGTGGGAGGACATCCCCTGGCGCGAGTGCTGCTTCCCCTTGTTCCCCGGGGATCCGTTCTGCCGGGGCTGCACCGATTACAACGCCTGCGGGTTCCCCTCGTGCACGTTCGATCGCTCCGGATGGTGTCCGGGATTGGTGGCCTGCCACGACGACGATCCCTGCGATCAGGACCTGGAGGCGACCGGCTGGCTGCCTCCGGGGGGGACCTACGAGGTGGGCTACGAGATCGTGGGCATCAACGGCAGCTGGTCCAAGAGCCTCGTGGTCTACTGGTACGAGTGAGGCGCCTCACAGGTAGGGCTCGACGGCTCGCGCGAAGGCGCGGTACGGGCGCGCCCCCAGGAACGCGTGCCGGATGACGCCTTCGCGGTCGATGACGTAGGTCGTGGGGTAGGCGGGGCAAGGTAGACCGGGAAAATCGTCGGCGTAGCCCCGCTCGACCGTAGCGCGGGAGCCCTCGAAGAACGCCCGCTGGGTCTCCGGCGGTTCGTCCGACAGCAGCAGGACCACGAGACCCCGTGCGCGGTAGTCCGCATAGAGGCGTTCGAGTTCGGGGATCTCTTCCCTGCACGGAGCGCACCACGTGGCCCAGCGGTTGACCAGAACCACCCGGCCGCGATGGGCGGCCAGGCTTCGGGGCTCGCCGGTTTCGAGATCGAGGAAACGAATGTCGGGGGCGGGTCGGTCGGCGAGGGGCGCGAACTCGCGCTGGATGGGGAAGAGCGCCGCGGCCTGGAGTCCGAGGACGGTCGCGACCGCCCCGGCCAGCAGGCACACCGGAATCGTCGCCAGGAAGGGCAGCCACAGCAGCGGCCGCTGGCGCAGGCGCCGGCCGATGCTCAACAGCAGCGCCACCGCTCCCAGGGCGACGAGGGCGGCGGCGCCGGCCGCAAGACCCATCGCCGTTGCCGGGTGCTCGCCAAGCCATTCACCCATCGCCGTTTCTAGTATACGCCGCCGGTGCCGCGGATCGGCTCCGCAAACCCGCCAGGGCCGCGCTCGCCAGCAACAACAGGCCGAAGGCGCAGACGATCGTCGGTCCCGTGGGCAGGTCCCACGCCTGCGCCTCGACCGAGACGACGAGGCCGGAGACCCCGCCCACGAGCGCCACGCCCCAGCCGATCGCCAGGCGGGTGCCGATGTGCTCGCTCAGCAGCGCGCCGCAGACCGCGGGGACGATCAGGTAGGAAAACACGAGGTAGACGCCGGCGATCTGCACGAAGCTCATGACGGTCAAGCCGAAGGTGGCGTAGAACAAAAAATCCCACCCGCGCAGCCGCACGCCCAGCCGCTGGGCCTCTTCCTCGCGGAACGAATGCATCAAGAAACGCTGGCGCAGCACGAAGTGAACGAGGGCGATGGCGGCGAACAGCCCGCAGGTGCGCAAAACCTGAGCGCGCGTCACGAGCAACACGTTGCCGAGCAGCAGGTTCTTGATCGCCTCGTCCCCTTCGGCGGTGTGGCTGAGCGCGAGCGTGCTGGCCGCTGCCGCCACGACGTAGATGATGCCGATGATCGCTTCCTGGGGAACGCGGGGGTGGCGGAAGCGGGTCCAGGAGAAGAGCGCCGCGCCGACGATGGTGAACAGCAGCGACATGGCGTAGGTCTCGGGGTCCTCGGCCGGGTGGTAGCCGAGGGCGATGCCGACGCAGACCCCGAGGGCAGCGATCTGCGCCAGGGCCAGGTCCACGAAGATCACGCCCCGCTGCACGATGTGCAGGCCGAAGTAGACGAGAAGTCCGGGCAGCACGAGCAAGGCGAGCAAGGGCCACAGCCAGAGTTCGAACAGGGCCACCTCACCGTCCTCCTGCGCCCGCGGTCAAGCCGGCAACGATGGCGCGCACGTTGGCGTCCATCAGCGCCAGGTAGTCGCCCTCGGTGCCGGGCAGTCCCCCCGGGAACTGGCACACCTCCACCACGATGGCGCCGGCGCGTTCGGCGACGGCCTCGGCCGTGCGCCGCGACTGGAACGGCTCGACGAGGATCACGCGGATGCCCTGGCGCTGCATCGTTTCGATGACCCGGGCGAGGTGCGGTGGCGAAGGCGGGATGCCCGGTTTGGGCTCCAGGAACAGGTCGGCGTCGAGGCCGAAGCGGCGCGCGAAGTAGCGCCAGGTGTTGTGGTAGGTGACGACGGCGGTGCCGCGGAAGGGTTCGAGCAGGCGGCTCCATTCCTCGAGTTTGCGCTGGAGCGCGTGGAGGAACCTATCCAGGTTGGCCCGGAAGGCCGGGCAGGAGTCCGGATCGAGGGAACACAAGCGTTCCGCCAGCCGGCGCGCGACGATCTCCGCGTTGCGCGGGTCCATCAGGAAGTGCGGGTTGCCGCGGGCGTGGACGTCTCCCTGGGAGCGGTCGAGGATCGCCGGTACGTCCAGCATCTCGATGCCGTCCGCGCCGTAGACGCGTCCGGGAGCCCCGTGGAGGAGGCGGGGATTGCGCGCCCCCTCGACGAGCGGGGGCAGCCACCCGATCTCGAGCTCGGCACCGCTCTCGATCAGGACGTCGGCCCGGTTGAGCGCGACGATGTGGCTCGGCCTCGGGTCCACGAAGTGCGGGTCCTCGGTGGACTTGGCTAGGATCGTGACCTTCACGTGCTCGCCGCCGATCGCCTGGGCGAGGGCGCCGTAGTCGGGCGTGGTGGCCACGACGCGCAGCGCCGCTCCGATCGGCGCGGCGGGAGCAACCAGCCCCGCAGCGAGGATCATCGTTTGCAGAGTGGCTCGCATGCTCTTGCTCCTTCATCTCAGAATTTGTGCGCTGCGTGGGCGCCGAGGATGAACTCGAGCTGCAGCCACAAGGAGTTGGCCGCGCGCAACGACGTCCGCTCGTCTCGGTTGTACTGCAACCGCAACTTCGAATACTCGGTGGGGAACCAGCTCACCGCCAGCGACGCCCGCCAGCGGTCCTCGAAGAACGGATCGTCCGCCGCGGTTCCCTCGTCGCCGCCCACCCGGCCGTAGCGGGCGCCTACGGTCCAGCCGCGCTGGAAGCCCCAGACGAGCTGGACGTAGGTGCCATGGTCCTCGAAGACTTCGCGCGGCTGGTCGGCGCGGTAGCGGCGGCGCATCGTCTCGAGCTGCGCCTTCAGGAAGGGGAAGCCCTGGACCGCACGCGGGGACTTCCATTTCCAGAAGAGGTCCACGCCCCAGATCGCGGTGTTCCCCTCCGGTCCCGTCGCGTTGGGGCCGAGGGCGGCGGAGACTCCGCCGAGCAGGGTCTGGTTGCCCGTGAGGTCGAACGAGACGCTCCAGCGCGGCACGTAGAGCAAGTCCTGCAGCGAGCGGACCTCGAGCGCCCGGAGGTCCCGCCCGAAAAGCGTTTCCCCCTCCACGAAGCCGAAGCTGCGCAGCGTCTCGCCGCCTGCGTTGAGGATCGCCAGATAGAGCTCGGAGTAGAAGGGCAGCGGCGCGAGCCACGAGACCCGCACCCCGCTCGCCCGCAGGTTGTCCGGGCCGAACATGCGGGCGTGGACGAGGGGTTGGTCCACGAAGTCCCAGAAATGCGGGTGTTGCGGGTTGAGCCGGCCGAACTCGGTGAAGAAATGGCCGGCCTTGACCTGCAAGTCGTGGGGGAGGTGGGTCGTGGTGGCGTAGATCTCCTCCACCTCGATCTCGGTCTCGCCCTCAGGGGTCTCCACGAAGATGATGTTCCCCTGGGCCCTGAAGTAGGGATCCACGGCTCCGTCGATGACGAGCTCCAGGTTTTGCAGCGTGAAGCCGCGCCGACTCGGGTCGTGCGAGCCGAGCTGGAGCGAGGTCACGTCCGGTTCCGACGACCCCCCGGCCGCGACGAGGGCGTCCAGGGAGATGTTGATCCAGTTGCGCCCGGTGCCGAGCGCGCCGGGCGGGGGTTGGGGGGCGGTCGGCGGAGCCTGGGGGGTCTCCTCGGCCGCCCCGGCAGTTTCCTCGGGTGTCGCGGGGGCTGCGACCCCGTCTTCCGCGCGCTCTTCCGCTGCCGCTGCCGGAAAAAGCGGGCCGAGCACGGAAGTCGCCGCTAGGGCCCACGAGAGCAGGAGCGAGGTCGCCGCACCTCGCCCAGGGCAGTGCTTCCGTCGTTCTTCTCCGAAACCGATCAAGCTCGCCTCCATGTGCGTTGCGGAACTGAGACACCGCGGGGCACAAGAGCGCCCCGCGCCCTCCCGTACGACCAGGAAACCCTCAGGCTGTCGGGGGTGCGCGAGGGCGTAGGGGTGCCGCGGCGTGGGACGGCAGGAGGAGGCTCTCGGGCGCAGGGGAGAGGCGAAACGCGGCCCCGAGGACGGGCTCTTGCGTGGGCGAGGCGGGTTCGGAGAGCTGCGGGTGCGCCAGGCGGCAGGCCAGGCAGTTTCCAGCACCCCCACTCGGGGGAACCCGCAACCCTGGATCGGGGCACGAGGCGGCGGCCTCGGCGTGCTGATGCGTCGCGCCGACGAGCAGCGCGAGCAGGGCCGAGGCGACCGCGAGCGCCACCAGGCGACGCATGATCCCTCCGCTGGGCGGGCTGAGCGTACTGCTTCCGCGAGGGCGCGTCAACCTCGGGACGGCACGCCAGATTCGCTCGACGGCTGCCGGAGGTGGCGAGCTGTCGGCGAGCCCTCCGAGGAGGACGCGCCCTTCGGGCATCTCCCCACGACTGGCGCCGACAGGAAGGGGTCTCGTGGACGATGCGCCCGCGTCCCGCCAGCGAGCCGCGGATTTCCGGGGCCTACGACCTCGACCGACGCCCCCGTCCCCGGCGGACTAGGGAGCGAGTTGCGACGGCACGCGCGGGGCGGCGAGAAGATCGAAAAAGCGCTCCACCCGCTCGGATCCCTGCCCGAGCCAGGCCCGCACGAGATCCTCCCCGACCGTGTAGTTGAAGACGTAAGCGCGGTAGGCGCGGATGAAGTCCACGTGCTTGCGCGCCCGAGCCTCGCTCACGAGGGCGTAACGCTGGAGGAAGCCCACGACCTCCTCCTCCGGTCTTCCCCCGTCCAGGAGCTGGTGCGCGGCGATCTCGCGCGCGTAGCGCAGCGGACGCAAGGCCTCGAGCACTGCCCGGTAGCGGGAAAAGTCGCGTCCCTCGAGCCCGGCCAGCGGCGCGAGCTGCTCCTCGATGAAGCGCCACTGCTCGTCGCGCGACGCGACGAGATCGAGGCCCGCATCGGCCGTGCCCTCAGCCAGGAGCGACTGGGGCGAGTACAGCGGGTAGACCGTGTACTCGAGCCAGCCGCGCCCGCGTACGAGACGGTCCTCGAGCAGGACGTTGAAGGTGTGGTGGCCCGGGTAGCCTTCGTGGGCCAGCGTCTGCAGGATCGGCGCGAGCTCGATGGGAAGGTCGGTGTTGATCTCGATCAAGCTCTGGAGCTGACCCTGGTACCAGTGGTAGGCGCTCCAGGGCTTGCCCTGGACGAGGGCGTAGCGGAAACGCTCCCCCGGGGGAAGCGACACGTGGCGCAGGGTCCACCGCCGCGTCTGCTCCAGCACCGCCTCGATCACCGGAGGCAGCCGATCCTGCGGGACGTAGAACTGTTCGCGGAAGCGCTCCACGCGGCTCGTCAGATCTCCCGCGCCTGCGAGTAGCCCGTCCAGGGCCTCGCGGGCTCGCTCCAGGCTGTCGAGGTCGCGGCGGGGAGGTGCGATGTCGAACAGCAGGCGCGCTTCCTCCTCGAGCGGCATGCCGGCACCCTCGAGCCGTCGGATATAAGCCGCGACCGCGACGAGCTGGCGCTCCAGGAAATCGCGCCGGGGCGAGGGCGGCGCAGCCCGGATCGCCTCGAGCAACCTCTCGGCCTCGCCGCCCAGCCGTTCCAGCGGGAGCGGAGGCTCGGTTTCCGCGGACTCGCGCCACGGGGCGGGACCGTAGTAGGCGTCGACGTAGCCCGGGTCGTGCCGTCCCACGGCGAGGACCAGCTTCACGTAGCGCTCGGCGAGCGCGTCGAGTGCGGCTTGCGTCTCGTGCACGTCCGGCTCCGACCGCGCACAAGCGCCGCCCAGGGCTCCGAGCATCACGGCCCAAGCGAGGCGCTGTCTCATGCCTCTATGTACCCCGAAGGGGGTTGGTCGGTTTCGCGCCCCGCGATAGAATCGCCTGTCGCGCCGGGGAGGGATTCGGTGGCGCTTTGTCGTGCCGTTCGCCCCGGGGACGGGGCGGCGGGATCGGGTCCATGACCGCCACCGCGTCCACCGCGGCGAGCGGCGTCCGCGCGCTGCTCGCGGTGGCTGCCCTGATGGTCGTCGTCGCCGGGCTGAAGGCGGCGGCGACCCTCCTGCTGCCGCTGCTTTTGGCTCTCTTTCTGGCCATGGTGGCCCTCCCGCTGCTGGACGGCCTGCAACGCCTGCGCGTGCCCACGCCCCTCGCCGTGCTGCTCACGATCCTCTTCGCCCTGCTCGTCCTGGCGGTCCTGGTGTGGCTCGTGGGGGGCTCGATCCGGGACTTCGCCGAGCGGGTCCCGAAGTACCAGGCCCGCCTCGAGGCGCTGTCGGCGGGCTGGCTGGGCTGGTTGGAGCGGCGGGGCTTGGGCTTGAGAGGGGTCGTGCGTCCGGAGCTCCTGCAGGCCGCGCAGGTGATGGATCTCGTAGGGCGCACGCTCGGCGCGCTGGCCTCGGTGCTGTCGAACGCGTTCCTCGTCATCCTGACCGTGCTGTTCATTCTCACCGAGGTCGCGGGCTTTCCGGCGAAGCTGCGCGCCGCGTTCGGAGCCGAGACGGCCACGGCGCGTTTCGAGCGCATCCGCCGGGAAATACAGCGCTACCTGGCGATCAAGTCCGTCGTCAGCCTCGCCACGGGTTCGCTCGTGGCGGTGGGCCTGGCGCTGCTGCGCGTGGATTTCGCGCTCCTGTGGGGCGTGCTGGCCTTCTTGCTCAACTACGTGCCCACCCTGGGGTCGATCCTCGCCGGCGTGCCGCCCACCGTGCTCGCCCTGGTGCAGCTCGGACCCGGACATGCCTTGGGTGTCGTGGCGATTTTCGTGGCGGTCAACGTCGCTCTGGGGAACTTCATCGAGCCCTATCTCATGGGCCGGAGGCTGGGCCTGTCCACCCTCGTCGTGTTCCTCTCCCTCGTCTTCTGGGGGTGGGTCTGGGGACCCGTGGGGATGCTGCTCTCGGTGCCGCTGACGATGGTGGTGAAGATTCTGCTGGAGAACACGCCGGACCTGAGATGGGTCGCCGTGCTCCTCGATGCCGCACCGGGGAAGGAATCCGCGGGCCTGCGGGCACCCCGCCCGGGGCGGCGCGCAATCCCCTGAGGCCGCCGCCCGGGCCCCCCGTGCGGGCCGAATCGTGCCTATCCCGGCGCCCGGCTCAGCGTATACAATCCCGTGCCATGCAACGGGAGATCCTGCAGGGGCTCGACTTCGGGGATGGGGAGGCGCTCGATCGCTCCCTTTCCGTCCGCGTGCGGGGCCTCGTCGGCTCCGAGATCCTCAAGATCGCCGCGGAGATTCGCGAACGAGTGCGCCACGGCCAGCCCGTCTGCAATCTCACCGTGGGCGATTTCGACAGCGCCCAGTTTCCCATCCCGGAGGCGTTGCGCGCGGAGATCGTGGCAGCTCTGGAGCGGGGCGAGACGCACTACCCGCCTTCGGACGGGGTGCGCGAGCTGCGCGAGGCCGTGGCGGAATACGTCGCGCGGACATGGGGCGTGCGCTATCCGGTCGCTTCGGTGCTCATCGCGAGCGGAGCGCGGCCCTTGCTCTACGCGAGCTATCTCGCGGTCCTCGACCCGGGCGAAAGGGTCCTTTATCCGGTGCCCTCGTGGAACAACAACCACTACGCCTGGCTCGCGGGCTCGGAGCCGATCGAGGTTCCGACGCGTCCCGAGGACGGCTTCATGCCGCAGCTGGAGCAGTTGCGGCCCGGCCTGCGCCGCGCCCGCCTGCTGTGCCTGAACAGCCCGCTCAATCCCGCGGGCACCGTGATGGAGCCCGCGCAGGTGCGCGCCGTTGCCGAGGCCGTGGTGGAGGAAAACGAGCGCCGCCGCCGCGAAGGGCAGCGGGAGCTGTTCTTGCTGCACGATCAGGTCTACGCCGCCTTGACCTTCGGTGAAGCCCGGCATGCCCATCCGGTGGCCCTCGTCCCCCAGGCAGCCCCGTGGGTCATCTCGCTGGATGCGGTGTCCAAGGCCTTCGCCGCTACGGGCCTGCGGGTCGGGTGGGCCCTCGCCGCTCCGCCGGTGATCGCGCGCATGGCGGACCTGATCGGGCACATCGGCGCCTGGGCGCCACGGCCGGAGCAGGTCGCGGTGGCGCGCTTCCTGCGCGACGCCGCCGCCGTGGAAGCCTTCCGCGGCGCCATGGCCCGTCGCGTCCTCGAACGGCTCGAGCGCCTCTACGAGGGCTTCGAGGCCCTGCGCCGGGAGGGCTATCCCGTCGAATGCGTCTACCCGCAGGGCGCCATCTACCTCTCGTTGCACCTCAAGCTCATCGGCAGGCGTTTCCGCGGCGAGCGGCTCGAGAGCAACGAGGCCATCCGGGAGCTGCTTCTCGAGGAAGCCGGCGTGGCCGTCGTGCCGTTCCAAGCCTTCGGTCTGGCGGAGGACACCGGTTGGTTCCGCCTGTCCGTGGGCGCCGTGTCCGTCGCCGAGATCGACGCTGCGTTCCCTCGGCTGCGCCGCCTCCTCGATGCCGTGGCGTGAAGTCCCGGCGCGCCGCTTCCTGAGGCGCGCGGCGCTGGTGGCCGCCCTCGTGGTGCCCTCGTGGGCCCAGGACTCGGCGCCGGAGGGTGCCCGTTTCCGCCTGCTCGACGCGGGAGGGGTTCCCGTGGCGCACGCGGCGGTGATCGTGATGGGCCGGGGCGGCGCCGTGATCACGGACGCCGCGGGTTTCTTTCGCCTCGACCCCGAGCCCCCCCCGCCCTTCGAGATCGCGGTCGTCGCCGAGGGCGGGCGGTGGCTGGGTCTCGTGCGCATCGAACAGCTCCCCCGGGAAGGACTGCGGGAGCTGCGGCTTCCGCCCGTGGAGCGCGTGGAGGTGAGTGTCCAGGGCGGAGTGGCGCCTTCCACGCACGCCCCGCCCGGGGCGGCTGCCACGATCATCGCCGACGCGGAGAACCGTCGGCGCCGCCCTGCAAGGCTCGTCGAGGCTCTGGAGGAGATTCCCAGCGCGACGACCCTCGGCCCCGGCCAGCCCGCGGTGCCCGCCATCCGGGGCCTGGCTCGCGGGCGAACGCTGCTGTTGCTCGACGACGGCCCGGTGCTGGCCGAGCGCCGCGTCGGACCTTCCGCCACGTATCTCGATCCCTTCGTCCTGGAGCGCATCGAGGTTGTGCGCGGGCCGGGGTCGGTGGCCTACGGGGCCGATGCGATGGGCGGGGTGATCCACATGCGCACGCGAACTCCCGATCCCTCGCGCCGCAGCGTGCGCTACGAGGTGGCTGGCGGTGTCGGCCGGCCCTCCGGTGCGGTGGGCCTGGAGGCGAACGTGCCTCTGGGGTACGGGGCGTGGCTCGTGGCCGCGCACGCCCGCAGCTTCGGCGACTATCGCGCCGGCGGCACGACGGTCCAGAACTCCCAGGCCCGCGATCGCGGCTTTCTCTTCAAGGCCCTGTGGCCGGCGGGGCGGTCGAGGCTCCTCTTCGGTTTGCAGAGCGATCGCGCTTTCGATGTGGGCAAGCCCTGGGCCCAGCCGCCCGGGGGGGAGACCGTGTATCCCTTGGAACGCTCGGACCGTTTCAGCTTCGCCCTCGATGCGCCAGCGGGCCTCGGGTTCCACGACGTCGAGCTGCGGCTGTTCGTGGGCCGCTACCACCTGGTGACCGACCGTGTCGGCGCGCGCAGCCTGGAGCGCTCCGACGTGGAGGCCACCGACGCCCTCGTGCGGGCGATCGGAACGCGGCCCATTCCCCGCGGCGTGCTGCGCGTGGGTTTCGAGAGCCGTGGCCGGTTCGGCTTGAGGGCGGATGCGATCGCGCGGGAGTACGACGATGCGGGGCAGCTCGTCGCGGAGACGACGGAGCGCGCCGTCGCCTCGGCGCGCCGGCTCGATAGCGGGCTGTTTTTCGAGGCCGAGCGCATGTTCGCCGGAGGCGACCGCTCCCTCGCGGGCGGGCTGCGCGTGCAGCGCGTCTCTAGCCGCAACCGCGGCGGCGGGGCCGGGGATCGTTCCCGGAGCGACGCGACTCTTACCGGCTACGTGGCCGCGACATTCCGCGCCCCCCGTGCGTGGAGCGCGACCGTACAGCTCTCCCGAGCGTTCCGGGAGCCCACGCTCTCCGACCGCTATTTCTCGGGTGTGACGGGCCGGGGCTCCGTCCTGGGCAACCCGGATCTGGAGCCCGAAAAGAGCCGTCAGCTCGACGTGGCGCTGCGGCATCACGGTGCCGTGGCGCATCTGGCGATCTACGCCTACGACTACCGGATACGGGGTCTCGTGGAGCGCTTCCGGCTGGACGAGACCACCTTCAGCTTTCGCAACCGGGGCGAGGCGCTCATCCGCGGCATGGAGATCGAATCCGACGTGCGAGCTGGAGCGTTCTTGGCCCGCTTCGCCCTGGGCGCTGCGCGCGGCTGGATTCGGGACGACGGCACGCCGGCGGACGACATCCCTCCCGTGCAGGCCCGCGCGAGCCTGCTGCATCGGCCTGGACAAAGCTGGTGGT
Organism: Acidobacteriota bacterium; assembly: GCA_037447115.1. Taxonomy (GTDB): domain Bacteria; phylum Acidobacteriota; class Polarisedimenticolia; order Polarisedimenticolales; family JBBIHH01; genus JBBIHH01. The sequence continues at coordinate 40,168 of JBBIHH010000015.1, read as the reverse complement.
GGCGCGCGGGGGTCGGTCTGGCTTCGTGGGACGACGCGCCGGGACCGAGCGAGAGGCCGACTCCCCCTTACGGGGTCGTGGATCTGGCGGCAGGCGTAGCCCTCGGGGAGCGGATGGAGCTGCGCCTCGTCGTGTCGAACGCGCTCGACGCCGTCTATCCTTCGAGCGCCGACGAGGACGCGGTCGACGCGCCGGGGCGCAACCTGTCAGTCGTGCTCGGCGGACAGTTCTGAGAGGTCCCGCGGGGCCTTGCCCTGGGCTTTCTCGGGCGGCAGATTGAAGCCCCGGGCGGCGAGCCGAGGGAGATGAGCCACCGCACGGCACTGGAGCGCAACGCGCACCACGGCCCCTGCGCGCTCGTGCTCTCGGGCGGCGGGGTGCGGACGGCGTACCAAGTCGGGGTCCTCGCCGGCCTGGCCGAGTGCGGCGGGGATCTGTCCTTTCCGATCGTCACGGGGGTGTCCGCGGGAGCGATCAACGCGGCCTTCCTCGCCAGCCACCGCGGGGGCCTGCGCCGCACGGCCGGGGTGCTGGAGCGCATGTGGCTCGGGATGTCCGTCGGTCACGTGTTCCACACGGGATCGCCGCGCCTGGTGGCGAGCCTCCTCCGGTGGCTCGCTTCCTTGACGCTCAGCGGGCGGGGGTGGATCGAGCCGCGTGCGCTGCTCGACACGCGCCCGCTGCGCCAGACCCTCGCCCGGGCCGTGGACACGGCGGGCATCGACGCCAACATCGCCGCGGGCCGCTTGCGAGCGGTCGCCTTGTCGGCGACCAACTACGCGACCGGCGAGACCGTGACTTTTGTCCACGGTGCCGAGGACGTTCCCCTGTGGCGGCGGGTGGGGCGCGTCGCGCGTCGCGCGCGCATCGGAGTGGACCATCTGCTCGCATCCTGCGCGCTGCCGCTGCTGTTTCCCGCGGTCGAGATCGCGGGCGAGTTCTACGGCGACGGGAGCCTGCGGCTGACCGCCCCTCTCGCCCCGGCGATCCACATGGGCGCAGGCTCCGTGCTCGCCGTGGCTGTGCGCGCCGAGGGGGAGCATGCCGCCGAGCCTTCGGCGGGCCCTCCGCCCCCGGCCCAGGTTCTGGGCATGCTCTTCAATGCCGTTTTTCTCGACGCCCTCGAGGCGGATACGGAGCGGCTGGAGCGGATCAACCGGTTGCTCGAGCGCTGGCCGCCCGGCGTGCCCTGGCCGGAAGGGCTGCGGCCCGTGCGCCAGCTTACCGTGCGCCCGTCCCGCGATCTGGGGGAGCTGGCGGCGGACCTCTTGGACCTGCTGCCCGGTTCCCTGCGGCTGCTCGTGCGCGGCCTCGGTGCCGGCCGGCTGCGCAGTCCCGATCTGCTGAGTTACCTTCTCTTCGAGCGCCCCTACATCGAGCGGCTGCTGGAGCTCGGCCGCAACGACGTCCGCCGCGACTGGAGTCGCATCGCGGCATTCCTCGAGGCGGCGGACGTGCCTTCGGCTGCGTCCTGAGCGAGCGCGGCGGCGCGCGCACCCGGGCGCGATATACTCCGCGCTCGTTGCGCCGGGTCGCGGGGGGCGCGAGCGTGAGGTTCGCGGGCAGGCTGCGGGTCGGGCTGGGGCTGCTGTCCCTCGCAGGGGGGCTGTGCGCGGCGGCTTCGGCGGAGCGCGGGCCGCTCACCGTGGCGGAGCGCACGGGCTTTCGCGAGACGGCGCGCTATGCGGACGTCGTGGGGATCGCCCAAGAGCTCGACGCTCGATTCGAGCAAGTCAGGCTCGACACGCTGGGCCGCTCGGCGGAAGGGCGCGCCATTCCCTTGCTCTGGGTGGGGACCCCTCTGCCCGATCTCACCCGGGACGAAGAGGACGAGCGCCTGCGGGTGTTGTTGCTGGGCACGATTCACGGCGGCGAGGTGTGCGGGAAGGAAGCGCTTCTTGCGCTCGTGAGGGACGTGGCGGGCGACGAGGGGCTGCTGCGGCATCTGGCACTCGCCGTGGTTCCGCTGCTCGATCCCGACGGCGCCGAGCGCATCGCTCGCGAGAACCGCCCCCAGCAGCGCGGACCCGAAGCAGGCGTCGGCCAGCGCGCCGACGCCCAAGGTCTGGATCTCAACCGCGATTTCGTCAAGCTCGAGGCCCCGGAGACGCGGGCGCTGGCGCGCCTGATGCGGCGGTGGGATCCCCATGCGATCGTGGACACCCACACGACGAACGGTTCCTACCATCGCTACACGATCACCTATGCCGGGCCCAAGCATCCCGCCGGAGATCCCGAGATCGCGCGGTTTGTCCGCGAATCTTTGCTGCCGGAAGCCGGCGAGCGCCTCGAGCGCCGCACGGGGTATCGTGCGTTCTTCTACGGAAACTTCGACGAAGCCCGCACCCGGTGGGAGGATTACCCGGCGCTTCCGCGCTACGGGACGCCCTACCGGGGTCTTCGCAATCGCGTGGCCGTGCTGTCCGAGGCCTACGCCTACGCCCCCTTCCAGGATCGGGTGCGTGCCACCGAAGTCTTCGCGAGGGTGCTGTTGGAGCTGCTCGTCGAGAAACGGGAGGAGGTGCGGGCGCTCGTGGCGCGGGCCGACGAGAAAACGGTGGAAGCGGGCCGGAGTCCGCGGGCCGACGATGCGGTAGCGACGCGCACTCGGCTCGTGGCGTTCGAGAAGCCCGTGCGAATCCTCGGCTGGCACGAGGTGGAGCAAGAGGGGCGGCGTGTGCCCACGGATCGTCCGCGGGTCTACGAGGTCGCCCACTACGGGCGCTTCGAGGCGGCGCAAGCGGTCCTGCGCCCTTACGCCTACGCCTACGACCCCGTGTGGAGCGCCGTGACCGAAAACCTCCAGCGCCACGGCATCGCGGTCGAGGAGCTGCGCGAGGATCTGGAGCTCCCCGTCGAGGTCTACAATCTCGGGATCGTCGAGCGGGCGCCGGAGCCCTATCAGGGGCACCGCACGGTTCGGCTCGAAGCCGAAACGGTGCGCCAGACGCGCAGGCTGAGGGCCGGAACGTACGTCGTGCGCACGGCGCAGCCGCTGGGCACGCTCGCGGTGTTGTTGCTCGAGCCCGGTTCCGAGGACGGGCTCGCGACGTGGAACTTTTTCGACACCGCGCTGGAGCCCGGGGGCGAGTTCCCCGTGGTGCGCCTGCCCGATCCGGCCCCGCTGCTCTCCCGCGCTTTGGTGCCCTTGCCGGAGGATCGCCCGCGGGGCCGGCCCGTGTCGCTCCAGGCTCTGGAGGAGGAGAGCTTCGAGGGACCGCCGATGGCTCTGCCGCGCTGGATGCCCGATGGCCGGCACTACGTTCTCCATCGAGACGAAGCTTGGTGGCAGGTCGAGGCCCTCACCGGGCGTGCCGCACCGCTCTACGATGCAGACGCCGTTCGGCGAGTCCTGGCGGAGCAGGCGGGCCTGGAGGAAGAGGCGGCTGCCCGCTGGGCGCGTTCCGAGGCGCTCCAGTTCGACCGCGCGTTCGGCTGGGCGCACTTCGTCGACGACGGCAGGCTCGTCGTCGTGCGCCTTCGCCACCCGCAAGCGCGGGTCCTCGTCTCCGATCCACCTCGGGCCGAGCTGGCCGAAGTCGACCCCTCGGGGCGCTGGATCGCTTTCGTGCGGGACCACGACCTGTGGGTGGCGGAACTCGAAACGGGCACGCCGCGCCGCCTGACGCAGGGCGGGCACGACCGGCTGCGGCGCGGGAAGGCCACCTGGGTGTACTTCGAAGAGGTTTTCGGGCGCCACTGGAAGGCGTACTGGTGGAGCCCGGACGGACGGCGCATCGCCTTTCTCGAGTTCGACGACGCCGCCGTGCCCCGATTCACCCTCGTGGACGATGTCCCGGAGGCGCAGCGCACCGAGGAGGCCGCCTTCCCCAAGCCCGGCCAGAACAACCCTGGGGTGCGGCTCGGGACGGTGGAGGTCGAATCGGCTCGGATCGCATGGGCGGATCTCGACGACTACCCGGCGCAGGAGCGGCTGCTGACGGCGGTGCGCTGGAGGGACGACGGGGCCGGACTCTGTTTTGCCGTGCAGGACCGCGTGCAAACCTGGCTCGATCTACTGTGCTGGGGGGCCGATGCGCGCAAGCCACGGCGGCTGCTGCGGGAGACCACGCCCGCCTGGGTCTCGAACGACCTGGATCTGCACCTGCTCCGGGGAGGATCCGTGCTGCTGGCCAGCGAACGCGACGGCTGGCGGCATCTCTATCTCTTCGATGCCGCGGGCCGGCTCCGCCGGCGGCCGACGGAAGGCCCCTGGGAAGTGCGGGGCGTGGAGCACGTGGACGAAGAAGGCGGGTGGGTTTACTTCCGCGCCACCCGCGACGGCCCCCTGGAGGAGCACCTGTACCGCGTGCGCCTCGACGGCTCGGCGCTGGAGCGCCTGACCTGGGAGGCGGGCACGCACCGCGTGGCCCTCGCGCCCCGCGGCGCGCTGTTCCTGGACAGCTGGTCCAACCTCTCGACCCCCCCGCGACTCGCGCTACGGTCGGTGGCCGACGGCACGCGGCGCTGGCTCGACACGAACCCCGTCCGCGCGCTCGAGGTCTACCGCACGAGCCCCTACGAGCGGGTGGCCATCCCCCTCGAGGACGGGGGATGGCTGGAGGGGATGGTGCTGCGCCCGCCGGACTTCGATCCTCGGCAGCGCTACCCGGTCTGGTTCCAGACCTACGGAGGTCCGCACGCCCCGCGCGTGGCGGAGCAGTGGTTTCGCGGTTTCCCGTGGGATCAGCTGCTCGCGGCGCATGGCATCGTCGTCTTCCACGCCGACCCGCGCAGCGCCAGCGGCAAAGGCGCCCGCTCGGCCTGGCGAGCGTACCGCCGCCTCGGCGTGGCGGAGCTCGAGGACATCCGGGCCGCCGTCGGGTGGTTGCGCCGCTTTCCCTGGGTGGATTCGGAACGCATCGGCATGAGCGGCGCGAGCTACGGCGGCTTCATGACCGCCTACGCCATGACCCACAGCGAGCTCTTCGCTGCGGGTATCGCCATCGCCCCCGTGACCGACTGGCGGGACTACGACTCGATCTACACCGAGCGTTACATGGATACGCCGCAGGCCAACCCGGAGGGCTATGCGCGCAGCTCCGTGGTCGGCGCCGCCGCGAACCTCCGCGGGCGCCTGCTACTCGTCCACGGCACGCTGGACGACAACGTGCACGCCCAGCACACGTGGCGGCTGGTGCGCGCGCTGCAAGAGGCGGGCAAGAGCTTCGCGCTGATGCTCTATCCCCAGGCGCGGCACCGGATCGACAGCCCGCACTTGCGGCGAGCGATGCTGGAATTCATCCTGCGCGAGCTCGGTGGCAGGCCGCATCCCGAGCCCTGAGGGGTCGCCGATGTTGTGGACCTGGCTCGTGTTTCTCGGCCTGCTCGTGGTCCTGCTCGTCCTCGATCTCTTCGTCTTTCATCGGCGGGCGCACGAGCCATCCCTGCGGGAGGCCGCGGCCTGGAGCACCGTCTGGATCGGCCTCGGCCTGCTGGGAGCCGCGCTCGTCGGCTTCCGCTGGGGGCGACAGGCGGGGACGGAGTATCTCGCCGGCTACCTGCTGGAGCTGAGTCTCTCCGTGGACAACGTCTTCGTCTTCGCTCTGTTGTTCTCCTATTTCGCGGTGCCGGGCGCCTACCGGCACCGGGTCCTGTTCTGGGGCATCTTCGGCGCCATCGTGATGCGCCTGAGCTTCGTGCTCGCCGGCGCCGCCCTGCTCCAGCGGTTCCACTTCACGATCTACGTTTTCGGAGCGATCCTGCTCTACAGCGCGTGGAAGATCGGATGGCGGGAAAAAGCCGCGGTGGACCCGGCGCGCAACCCGGTGCTGCGCTGGGTGCGGCGGCGGCTGCCCGTGAGCGAAGGCTACCACGGCGCGCGGCTGTGGGTGCGCGTAGGCAAGCGCTGGCACGCCACGCCGCTGTTCGTGGTGCTCGTCGCCATCGAGCTCACGGATGTGGTTTTCGCGGTAGACTCCGTGCCGGCCGTCTTCGGCGTGACCCGCGACCCGTTCATCGCCTTTTCCTCCAACGCCATGGCGGTGCTGGGCCTGCGGGCGCTCTACTTCCTCGTGATCGGTACGCTGCAGCGCTTCCGCTACCTGGACCAGGGTCTGGCGGTGCTCCTGGGACTCGTGGGCCTCAAAATGCTGCTCTCGGACTTCTACAAGGTCCCGGTGGGAGTTTTCCTGGGGGTCATTGCCCTCGTCCTGGGCGTCACCGTCGCGCTCTCCTTGTGGGTGGAGCGGCAGGGGCGGGCGGCCCGTCGCGAGGACTCGCGGCCGACGGCGTAAGCCCGGCCTGCGCGCCGCCCGCCGTGCGCCCCGTCAAGGTGCCCCCGATTGCTTGTCCCGACGCCGAAGGTTGCGCACCGGGCCTGGGCGCCGGTCCCCGGGAGGGGTGCCGGCGGCGTGGGCGGCTCGAGCCACGTTGCCCTGGCGATCCACGGCGAAGGCGCTGTAGACATAGGTCACGCCATTCTCCAGCCCGGAGTGCACGTAGCTTCGGGTGGTGGCGGGGCTCGCCGGGTCCTCGGTCACGGGGAAGCCGTCCACGGGGCTCGTGGGATAGAGGCCGTCGGTGCGGAACCGAATCACCGTGCGCGCGTAGTCCGGATCCTCCGGGTTCGTCCAGTCCAGCGTGTTCTTGCCAGGGCCCGGTGTCGCGGTGAAGGCCGAAACGGGCGCCGGCGGCACGCGGTCGTCTACGGGAGCCTCCGCAGGGACGAACTCCGGGTCGTCGCTGAAGAGGATCCGATCGACCGCAGCCCCCGGGGCGAGACCTCCGACTTCCAGTTCGTGCAGTCCCGGATCGAGCGGGTAGCTGCGGCTCTCGACCCAGTGCCAGCGCTCGGCCCGCGCGGTCCGTACGGCGGCTGGCCTGCCGCCGTCGAGCGCTTCGCTCCACACCGCCATGCCCGCCGCGCTCGCGCGCACCCGCAGCCACAGGCGCCAAGTACCCGCAGCGGGGATGTGCACGCCGAAGCGCGCCCGTCCCGAGGGCGAGTCGATCGAGCCCGGTGCCGCATCCGCGGGGAGTTCGAGGGCTTGGCCGCCGAAGGCGTCGCCGTCTTCCAAGACCGCAAGCGGGGCCTGCGTGTCTGCGTGCTCGGCCTCGAAGCGCAGGAAATGGTAGGGGCTCGCCGTCGTGGTGAGGGTCTCGTCGGGCTCGGACCGCGACGCGTTTCCCGCGCCGTCCCGGCTGACGACGTGGAAAGCGTACGTCGTCTCGGGGGCCAGACCGTGCAGCACGACGGCGTGTTCCGTCACCTGGGCGGGATCGAGCTCCGTCTCGAGGTACTCGGAGCCTCCCTGCACGCGGTAGCGGACGAGGCTGTCCGCGGGTTCGTCCGTCGTCCAGCGAATGGTGGCGGTCGTGGCCGCGACGTCCACGGCCTCGAGATTGGCGATCTGAGGAGGCGTCGAGTCCACGACGGTCAGCCTCGCGGTCTCGCTCGTGTCGCTGCCCGCCGAGTTGCGGACCACGGCATGGAACGTCGCTCCGTCGTCCTGCGCCGTGGTAGGAGGCGTGGTGTAGGTCGCCGAGATGGCTCCGGGGATCGGCGCCCCGTCCCGGTACCACTGGTACTGGAGCGGCTCGGTGCCTGCCGCGGTCAGCCGGAAGGTGGCCGCCTGGCCGCGCTCGACGGTCTGGTCTTGCGGTTGCTCGGTGATCGTCGGCGGTATCGCGGGTTCTGTCACTCGGAACAGCCCCGTGCCCCGTCCGTAGACCCGATCGGGGTGCAGCACGTCGATGTCCACGGGGCCGCGGGGGGCGTCGTCGGCGATGGCGATCTCCACGCGCAGCTGCGAGCAGGACAGCACGGTGACGGAGAGCACGGAGATCCCGGGGTTGAAGAACTCAACGGTCGAGCCGTCGCGGAAGTTCGTACCTTCCAGGGTGAGCGTCCACTGGGAGCCGGCCTCTGCTGTATCGGGGATGACCGCCGAAACGTCGGGCCGCGGCCAGCCCGAAACCTCGTTGGAGTACTGCTCGCTTTCGTTTCCGCCAGCGTCGTAGGCCTTCACCGCCAGATACCAGGTCGTGCAGTCGTCGAGACGGTCCAGAGTTGTCTGCGTCGTGTCGCCTGCGTCGCGCTGTTGCGTGTAGGTACCCGGTGCCGTTCCGTAGAACACACGGTAGCCCGCGAGATCCTCCTCGGTCACCGGATCCCAGGCGAGCGCGATCGTGCCCGCCCGCGCGGTCTCCCAGCTCGTGGCGACAAGCAGCACCAGGCAGCCGAGCCGGAGGAGAGAAGCGAGCCACGCCGTTCGTGCACCCATGCCGTGCACCTCTCGCGTTCCAGGAAGCTCCAACCGCTCGGGAGAGTCGTTCTCCTCCGCGGGGAGCGACGCGGATAGCGTGTTTCGTGCCAGCTCGGCCGAGGCGGTGCTCGCGCGCGGGATGGCGCGCCATCGCGCCTCGTCGAGGAACGCGCCGGCCGCGCGGGCTGTGGCAAGAGGAAAGCGGAGGTACAAAAGGGAAAGGCGAGACTACACGAGCCGCGCAGGCTGTCGCGCGTTGCCCCAGGGGGCTCGCGCCGAGCCGGTGTCAGGCGAGCTCGCGCCGCAGCTCCGCAGGGAGCACGAACGCCGCCCGGTGAACCTCGCGGTCGTAACAGCGGGTGAAGCGCTCCGCGTGCGCCATGCGGGCATCGTCGATCGCCATCGGATCCACGCGGCGCGAGGCGTAGGTCCAGCTCCAGACGGTCCCGTAGAGGGGGACGCCGCCGAGATAGGGGTGAGCCCGCCCGAAAACCTGCCGGAGCGTGCGCACGATCTCGGAAAAGACGGCGCGCATGAAAAAGGGTGCCTCGCTCTGAGCCGTGAGGACCCCGTCCGGAGCCAGGAGCCGAGCGCAATCCCGGTAAAAGGCGGCGCCGAACAGCCCCTTCGCCGGCCCGACGGGGTCGCTCCCGTCGAGGAAGATCACGTCGAAGGGTTCGGGATCCTTCTGCCGGACCCACTCCACGGCGTCGGCGAAAATCAATCGAAGCCGCGGGTCCTCCCACGCTGGACCGCCCACGGCAGGCATGTACCGGCGGCAGGCCTCGACGACGCGCGCGTCGATCTCCACCATCACGACCTCATCCACCTCGGGGTAGCGCAGCACCTCCCGGATCGCGCCCCCGTCGCCCCCGCCGATGACGAGAACGCGCCGGATGCGGGGTGCGGTGACCAGCGCAGGGTGCACGAGCATCTCGTGGTAATAGAAGTCGTCCGCCTCGCTCGACATGTAGAGCCCGTCGAGCAACAGCGTGCGGCCGAAGATCTCGTTCTCGATGATCTGGATCTTCTGGTAGGGCGTCTGCTCTTCGTGGACGCACCGACCCCACAAGCCGCAGCGCACGGTTTCGGGAAAAACCTCGTCGAACCAGCGGTGCGACGGGTTCTCGGTACGTTTCGGCCCGCGCTCGTCGGAGCGGCTCACGCTTTCAGACCGTTTGCAACGCTGCGGTCCTGGCCGCGGCGCTCAGCCGCCCGGCGCGGGGGCGCGCCCGATCGCAGACGTGCTCGCGCACGCGGATGCCCGGCCAGGCACTCTGCCCGCGCTCGAGGGTCATGATCTCGGCCGTCCTCGCGGCGAGCCCCTCGCGCAGGACCTCGTACGCCTCCCGGGGCAGGCAGTCGCCGCAGGTGTAGAAGTCCACCGCGGCGTAGCCGTGCTCCGGCCAGGTGTGAATGGAAAGGTGCGACTCCTCCACCACCACGACCCCGCTGACCCCGTGGGGCGAGAACCTCCGGAACAGGGTGCCGACGATGGTGGCCCGGGCCGCCTGGGCGGCCTCCCGCATCAGAGCCTCGATGCGGGACTGGTCGTTCAACACGGCCGGGTCGCAGCCCCGGTACTCCACGAGCAGGTGCTGTCCCGTCGTCTTCAACTTCACACCCCTCCATCGGGCGAGCTGGCGCCGCCCGCCGAAAGGTCGAAATTGAACGCGGAAGCCCTCCCTCAGGATGCTCGAGATCGAAGGAATCGCACTATAGCACACGGCGGGGCATTCGGGGCGGGTAGCGGCGCGTGGATTCGAACCACGGACCTAGGGATTATGAGACCCTCGCTCTAACCACTGAGCTACGCCGCCATCCGGAGCTGCGAGTCTACTGTACCCAGCGAGGTCCACAACCGTCAAGCCACGCGCCGGCGCGCTCCGCTATAATCGGCCGGGCACGGCGTTCGCGCGGGCGCCCGGGGCCCGGAGGAGGCGGCCCTTGAATCGGGAGGGGACCGAGCCTGTGTGCCACGCCTGCGACGGGCCTCCCGCCGAAGGCGTGGCCATCCACCGCTGCCCGTACTGCCACCGCTACTTCTGCGACGAGCACGCCCACCTGCGCAGCGGCCGGCGTTTCTGCAGGCCCTACTGCGCGGACATGTTCTTCTTCGGCGACGAGGAAGACACCGATGCCCCCTAGCGGGTTCCCCTTGCGGCGACTCCGGCGCCTGCGGCGCGATGCGGTGCTGCGCCGCATGGTGCGCGAGACGGAGCTGCGGCCGGACGACCTGATCTACCCCTTGTTTGTCCGGGCCGGGCGAGCGCTGCGGGAGCCCATCGAGGCCATGCCCGGCTTGCACCGCGTGAGCCCGGACCTGGTGGCGCAGGAGGCGGCGCGCGCCCGCGAGGCGGGCGTGCCGGCGGTGCTGCTCTTCGGCTTGCCCCAGCGCAAGGACGCCGAGGGCGCGGAGGCGTGGGACGACGAAGGGGCCGTGCAGCAGAGCGTGCGGGCGATCAAAGCGGCGCTGCCCGAGCTCGTCGTCGTCACGGACGTCTGCCTGTGCGCCTACACCGACCACGGCCATTGCGGGATCGTCGAGGGCGGCCGCGTGCTCAACGACCCCACGCTGGAGCGCCTGGCGCGCGCGGCGCTGTCTCACGCGCGGGCCGGGGCCGACCTCGTGGCCCCCTCGGACATGATGGACGGCCGGGTGGGAGCGATCCGGCGGCGCCTGGACGAGGAGGGCTTCCAGGACGTGGGCATTCTCTCCTACGCAGCCAAGTACGCCTCGGCCTTCTACGGCCCCTTCCGCGAAGCCGCCGATTCCGCGCCCCAGTTCGGCGACCGGACTTCCTATCAGATGGATCCGGCCAACGCCGCGGAAGCGTTGCGCGAGGTGGCGCTCGATCTCGAGGAGGGCGCGGACATCGTCATGGTCAAACCGGCCCTGGCCTACCTCGACGTCATCCACCGCGTGAAGGAGGTCTTCGGGGTGCCCGTGGCGGCCTACAACGTCAGCGGCGAGTACTCGATGCTGGAGGCCGCCGCCGCGCGGGGCTGGCTCGAGCGGCGGCGGGCGATCCTCGAGGTTCTCACGGCCATCCGGCGCGCCGGGGCCGACCTGATCGTGACCTACTGGGCGCCGGAGGTGGCGCGATGGCTCGCGTGAGCGGGTACCCGATGGAGCGACTCTACGCGCAGGCGCGCCGGTATCTGCCGGGCGGGGTGAACAGCCCGGTGCGCGCCTTCCGCGCGGTGGGCGGCACGCCTCGCTTCCTGGAACGCGGCGAGGGAGCGGCGGTGTGGGACGCCGAGGGGCGGCGCTACGTGGACTACGTGGGCTCCTGGGGGCCGCTGATCCTGGGGCACGCGCATCCCGAGGTGGTGGAGGCGGTGCGCGACCAGGCGCGCCGCGGGACGAGCTTCGGCGCACCCACGGTGCTGGAGACCGAGCTGGCGCACCGGGTGTGCGAGCGGATCCCCTCGTGCGAGAAAGTGCGGTTCGTCTCCTCGGGAACCGAGGCGACGATGTCCGCGCTCCGGCTGGCGCGGGCGGTAACGGGGCGGGAGCTGATCGTCAAGGCGGAAGGCTGCTACCACGGGCACGCGGACGGGCTGCTGGTCAAGGCAGGCTCCGGAGTGATGACGCTCGCCATCCCGGGCAGCCCCGGAGTGCCGGAGGCCGTGGCGGCGAGGACGCGGGTCGTGCCCTACAACGACGCCGCGGCGCTGGAGGAACTCTTCGACCGCGAGGGACGGGAGATCGCCTGCTTCATCGTGGAGCCCATCGCCGGCAACATGGGCGTCGTGCCTCCGGTAGAGGGCTACCTGGAGACGGCGCGCGCGCTCACGCGCCGTCACGGCGCCCTGCTCGTCTTCGACGAGGTGATCACGGGATTCCGGGTGCACCCGGGCGGGGCCCAGGCGCTCTACGGGGTGCAGCCGGACCTCACCTGCCTGGGCAAAGTTCTAGGCGGGGGCCTCCCCGTGGGGGCGTTCGGGGGCCCGGCGGAGATCATGGACCGGCTGGCACCCGACGGACCCGTCTACCAGGCGGGGACGCTGTCCGGGAATCCTCTCGCCATGCGCGCCGGTATCGCCACGCTCGACGTGCTCGCCCGCGAGGGCGTCTACGACAAGCTGGAGCGGAGCGCGCGGCGGTTGGCCGAGGGGCTGCAGGAGCGCTTCGCGCGGGCGGGCGTTCCCGCGGTGCTGCAGCGGGTGGGTTCCATGTGGACGGCGTTCTTCAGCGAGGCCCCGGTCACCGACTATGCCTCGGCGGCACGCTGCGACGTCCGGCGTTTCGCACAGTTCTTCCACGCCATGCTGGAGCAGGGGGTATACCTGCCGCCGTCGCAGTTCGAAGCGGCGTTCGTTTCGACCGCGCACGGCGAGGAAGAGATCGCAGCCACGCTGGCCGCTGCGGAGCGGGCTCTGGCGGCGCTGGCCTGATCCGCGGGCGGGGGGTTCGGAAAAGAGCAGGATCATCGCGCCATGGAGAGGAGGGAGCCACGATGCTGCGCCTGCGCTTTCACGGTCATGCTTGCTGGGAGTTCGATGACGGGTCCCGGCGGGTCCTGGTGGATCCGTTCCTCAACGGCAATCCCCAGGCGGACGTGGGGCCCGAATCGTTCACCAAGCTGGACGCGATCATCGTCACCCACGGTCACGCCGACCACCTGGGCGACACCGTGACGCTCGCCAGACGGACCGGCGCCCTCGTGGTGTCCAACTTCGAGATCGTCAACTACGTGACGCAGAAGGGCTGCTCCGGCCATCCGATGCACATCGGCGGGGGCCGGCAGTTCCCCTTCGGGCACGTCAAGTTCACCCTCGCCCACCATGGTTCGACCGGGCCCGAGGGAGAGCCTCTCGGCAACCCCATGGGCGTCGTGCTGACGATGGCCGGCAAGCGCGTCTACCATGCCGGAGACACGGCGCTGTTCTCGGACATGAAGCTGATCGGCGAGCTCTACGGCCCCCTCGACGTGGCGCTGCTGCCTATCGGGGACAACTTCACCATGGGCACCGCCGATGCGATCAAGGCCGTGGAGTTCCTGCGGCCGCGCGTGGCGATCCCGATGCACTACAACACCTTCGACGTCATCGCGGCCGACCCGCAGGAGTTCCGCCGGGGCGCGGAGGCGGCCGGAGCCCGGGTGGTCATCGTCGAGCCCGGCGGCAGCTACGAGCTGTAGGGGGCTGCGGGAGGCCGCAACGGCGGTCCAAGGGCAGCGTCGGGTGCGCGGGAAGGCGCACCCTGCGTGGACGAGGCGGGGGAGTCGCTCGCACCGTGCGCGGCGCCGCCCGGTGCCGATCGTTGGGGTCCGGAGTGCGAACCACCGCCGCCGTTCGGCGAGCGAGGGGCGGGCTCAGGTGGCGCGGCCGAGGTAGCTCCCGTCGAGCGTGCTGACGCGGATCGTCTCGCCTTCTTCGACGAAGGCCGGCACCTGCACCACCAAGCCCGTTTCCAGCTTGGCAGGCTTGCGCTGCGCCGAGGCGGTGGCGTCCTTGATCCCCGGGGCGGTTTCCACCACCTTGAGATCTACAGCGGCCGGAAGCTCCACGCCGACGGGGTTGCCCTCGAACCACTGCACCTGGATCAGGGCATTGGGGACGAGATAGTGGACGGCATCGCCGAGCATCTCGTGGCTGAGAACCACCTGCTCGTAGCTCTCGGTATCCATGAAGTGGTATCCCGTATCGTCGTCGTACAAGTACTGCATCTCCCGAACCTCGAGGGCGACCTTCTCCACGTCGTCTTCAGCGCGGAAGCGGATTTCGGTCTGCGTGCCGTCGTGCAAGCTGCGCAGCTTGGTCTGCACCATGGCCCGCCAGTTGCCGGGCGTGACATGTTCCATCTGGAGCACGCGATAGAGCACGCCGTTCACGCGCAGGATCATGCCCTTGCGGATGTTCGTGGCTTTCATGCTGGCGCGACCTCCTCTCGTTCCATGGATCGATCCTCGGCTCCGTCAGGGAGCGCCCTCCACCTCGAGCCGGGTGTATCCCGGAAGGATCTTCCGCACCCCTTCTCGACCGAAGTCGATGGTCAGCTTCAGGTTCTTGCCCGAGCCCTCGCGGCGGAGGATCCGGCCGGCGCCGAAGCTCGGGTGGAGCACCCGACGCCCCGGCACGAACCCGTCGGCGGGAGGCTGGCCGCTCCAGGGATGCGGCGGCGGTGGATCCTTGCGCTGCGCGGCCCGCGCCGCGGAGGAGCCGCTGCCGTAGGCGCCACCGGGCTCTTCCCAGGCTTCGTGCCAGCCCGCCCGGCTCTCGCGCACCAGATGGGCCGGGATTTCCAAGAGAAACCGGGAGGGCGGGTTGGGCAGGGCCACGCCTTGGACGCGGCGCACTTCCGCGCGGCCGAGGAACACGAAGCGCTTGGCCCGGGTCAGGGCCACGTAGCACAGCCGCCGTTCCTCCTCGAGGTCGTCCTCGGAGTCCAAGGAAAGCCAGTGCGGGAAGAGCCGTTCCTCCAGTCCCACCAGGAACACGGCCTCGAACTCCAGCCCCTTGGCGCAGTGGACCGTCGTCAACGTCACCCCGGGGCGGGAACCTACCTGATCGGCCTCGGTTACCAGAGCCGAACGGTCGAGAAAACCCTGGAGGCTCGCGACCTCGTCCTGCTCCTGGTATTCCGCGGCCGCCGAGACTAGCGCGTCCACGTTCTCGATGCGATCCGTGGCTTGATCCGGATCGGCGCGGCGGAGATACTCCACGTACTCGATCCTCTCCAAGAGCCCCCGCAAAAGCAGCGCCACGGGCTGCTCGTGGGCCTGCGCCGCGAGCCCGTCCACCAGTTCCAGGAAAGCCTCGATCGCCTTCCGCGCCCGGGCTGGCACGAGCGCTTGTTCGACCGCGTAGCGCGCAGCCGCGAGCAGGGGCACCCCTAGCCCGCGGGCGATATCCTCGAGAGCCCGCTGCGTCGCCTGGCCGATCCCGCGGGGCGGGACGTTGAAGATCCGGCGGAAGGAGACATCGTCCGCGGGATTGACGGCCAGGCGGAGGTAAGCCATCACGTCCTTGATTTCTTTCCGCTCGTAGAAGGGCACCGTGCCCACCACCTGGTGCGGGATGCGCTCGCTGCGGAAGATTTCTTCCAGCAGCCGCGATTGCGCGTTCGTCCGGTACAGCACCGCCATCTCTTCGTACGGGATCTCCGCGGCCAGACTCCGGACGCGAGAGGCGACCCAGGAGGCTTCCGCCCGGTCCGTGGCCGCGTGGCACAGCTCGATCTCGGCTCCTCCGGCGCGCTCCGTCCACAGCCGCTTGTGCTTGCGGCGCCGGTTGTGGGCGATGAGGGCGCACGCCGCGTCGAGGATGACCTTCGTGGAGCGGTAGTTCTGCTCCAGCTTGATCACGCGCGCGCCGGGGTGGTCGCGCTCGAACTCCAGGATGTTGCGGATGTCGGCTCCGCGGAAGCGGTAGATGCTCTGGTCTTCGTCGCCCACCACGCAAACGTTGCCGTGCGCCGCCGAGAGCGCCCGCACCAGCTCGTACTGCGGGCGGTTGGTGTCCTGATATTCGTCCACCAGGAGTTGCTCGCAGTTTTCGGCGCAGGCCCGGGCGACGGCGGGTTCTCCTTCGAATAGCTCCAAGGTCCCGACGAGCAGATCGTCGAAGTCGAGCGCGTTGGCCTGGCGCAGCGCTTCTTGGTAGCGGTCGAAGAGCTCTGCCGCCAGGAGGTCCTCCGCGGCGGGCCGGGCCCCCCACAGCTCCTCCGGCCGCGCCCGCCCGTTCTTCGCCCGGCTGATCCGCCCGAGCACCGCCCGGGCCAGGTTCGTTTCTCCCGCGGCGCGATCCTGCAACAGGGGACGCAGCAGCGCCAACTGGTCGTCGCGGTCGTAGATCTGGAAGCCAGGCCGCAAGCCGATCCGCTCGCCGTAGCGTCGCAGGAGCCTCAGGCACAGGCCGTGAAACGTGCCGATCCAGGCTCCCTCGAGCGGCCCCCCGAGGAGCCGCTCCACGCGCTGGCGCATCTCGCCGGCAGCTTTGTTCGTGAAGGTGACCGCGACGATGCGGCGGGGATCCAGCCCCAAGTGGAGCACGAGATAGGCGATGCGGTGGGTGATGACGCGGGTTTTTCCGGAGCCCGCCCCGGCGAGGACGAGGACCGGTCCTTCCGTGTGCGTGACCGCCTCCCGTTGCGGCGCGTTCAGAGGGTCGAGGATCGGATCGCGCACCCGAGGTGCGCCCTGCGGCTCCGGTGGTGTCACGGTGCCTCCCTGCGGCGCGCTCCGGCACGCCCGGTGCACGGCGGCGCCGGAGGCGGACCTTACGCGCCGCGCTCATTCTAGCAAGGGCGGGGCGGGTCATTCGCGGGGCCGCCGGGACGCGGGGTCGAAGCCGATGGCCCGCCACGTCCGGCACCGCGTCCGCCAGAGCCGCAAGTCCGATCCCACGCCCCTCTGCCGGAGCCCCGCTTCGCTGGCCGAAGCTCGGCGCCCTCCGTTTCGTCCAAAAAAAATCCGGCCCTCCCCTATTCGCATCTCCATGCTCGTGAGGTCGAGCCTAATAGGCTGCCACGGATCGCCGGCCGCGTTGCTCGGCCTTGAGGGTGGTCGTACTATTCCGAGGCTTCGTCGGGGATGGGGGTGCACGCCAGCCGTCGCCAGCGCGTCGCGGTCATCGCGGGCGGTCTGTTCTTGCTGCAGACCGCCTATCTCGCCGCATCGGCGTCGCCGAGCTTGTTCTACGTCACGCAAGTCTTCGTGCATGTCTTCGGCGGGGCGTTGCTGGGGCTGCCCTTGTTCGTATGGGTGAGCCTCCGTCTCGGGCCGTGGCGCGCGTGGAGCCAGGGCGTGGCGCGCTGGGCCGCGGCGGCCCTGGTGCTCGGTCTGGGCGGTTGGCTCTCCGGCCTCGCGCTGGCTTGGTTCGGAAACCTGCGGCCCCAGCGCTGGCTGCTGATGGCGCACATCGCGCTCTCTCTGGCTGCGGTCGCCAGTGCACTCGCGGCGCTCGTGGCCGGCCGCAGGGCCTCCGGCGGGCCGGCCCGAGCGTGCCGGCGCGCGCTGAACACGATCGGCGGGTTGGCACTCGCGGCGCTCGCCGTCGCCACGGGGCTAGCCGCGCCGCAGGCGTGGGGACCTGACGCGCGGCAGCGCATCCTCAATCCCCTCCGGCCCCCGTGGACGATGGCCGGGGAAGCGATGCACGGGGCCTCGGGGCCGTTTTTCCCTTCCGCGGCGGCCACGACTTCGGGCGGAACGATTCCCTCCGACTTTTTCATGGAGAGCGACACCTGCGGCCGCTCCGGCTGCCACCCCGACATCTACGCGCAGTGGGAGGCCTCGGCCCACCACTTCTCCTCGTTCAACAACCAGTGGTACCGCAAGTCGATCGAGTACATGCAGCAGGTCGTCGGTGTGCAGCCCTCGAAGTGGTGCGGCGGCTGCCATGACCACGCGGTGCTGTTCAACGGCACGATGGACGAGCCCCTGGAGCGGTATCTCGAGCGGCCCGAAGCCCACACGGGTCTCGGTTGCGTCTCCTGCCACGCCATCGTGGAGGTCAAGGACACCATGGGCAACGGGGGCTTCGTGCTCGAGTACCCGCCGCTGCACGACCTGGCTACGAGCGAGCAGCCGCTGATCCGCGCCGTGCACGACCTCGCCGTGCACCTGGATCCGGGTCCGCACCGGCAGGTCTTTCTCAAGCCCTTCCACCGCGAGCAGCAGGCGGAGTTTTGCTCCGCGTGCCACAAGGTCCATCTCGACGCGCCGGTGAACCACTACCGCTGGATCCGCGGCTTCAACGAGTACGACAACTGGCAGGCCTCGGGCGTGTCGGGCCAGGGGGCCCGCTCCTTCTACTACCCGCCGCAGCCCAAGGTGTGCGGCGACTGCCACATGCCGCGCGTACCCTCTGCCGACAAAGGCCAGCGGGGCGGCTACGTTCACGATCATTCCTTCTATGCCGCCAACACCGCCGTGCCTCTCTCCCGCAGCCGCTGGGAGCACCTGGAGCGCACGATCGAGTTCCTGCAGTCCGGCGCCGTCACGCTCGATCTCTTCGCGGCCTCGCCGGCGCGCCCGCGCGAAAGCCCCCTGCCCGAGGCGGCGGGGGAGGAGTTTCCCGAACTGGCCTCCACCTTCGCCGTGGGCGAGGAGGCGGCAACACCCGTCGGGCGCCGGGCCGCCGTGCTGGCGGAGGCGCCGCCGCTATGGGCGCCGCTCGAGCGGACCGAAATCGCCTTGCGGCGCGGCGAGGAGGTGCGCGTGGACGTCGTCGTGCGCACCCGGGACGTGGGCCACTTTTTCCCCGGCGGCACCGTGGACGCCTTCGATGTGTGGGTCGAGCTGCGGGCGAGCGACGAGACGGGCCGGGTCGTCTACTGGAGCGGCCCGGTGCACGAGGGGGGCGAGGGGCCCGTGGATCCGGGAGCGCACTTTTACCGCTCGCTGCTCGTGGACGGCCACGGCAACCCCATCGACAAGCGTAACGCCTGGGCCAGTCGGGCCGTGGTCTACGTGCGACTCATCCCGCCCGGAGCGGCGGACGTCGTGCGCTTTCGCCTGCGCGTGCCGGAGGACTGCGGCGAGCGCCTCGCGCTCGAGGCGCGCCTGAACTACCGAAAGTTCAGCTATGCCAACACCGTGTTCTCCTTCGCGGGAACGGTGGCGCCCGGCGAGCCCGAGCGGCCGGGCCCTGGCGTGGAGCGGGTGACCCCGCACTGGGATGACCGGAAGTTCGTCGTGGGGGAGGTCCCGGAGAACGTCTCGGCGGACCGCCGCGAGATCCCGCGGCTGCCCATCGTCGTCCTCGACCGGCGCGTGCTCACGGTGCCTGTGGTGGACCGCGAGACCCCGCGCGAGCCGCCGCGGACCGTGCTGGCGGCGGAGGACTGGCAGCGCTGGAACGATTACGGCATCGGGCTGCTGCTGCAAGGGGACCTGCGCGCGGCGGAGGAGTCCTTCCGCCGCGTCATCGAGGTCGCCCCGGACAACCCCGAGGGTTACGTCAACGTCGCGCGGGCGCGCCTGCAGGAGGGGGATCTTCAGGGGGCGCGGGCGATGCTCGAGGCGGCGCTGGCGCGGGCAGCCGGGTTGGCGAAAGCCCACTTCTTCCTCGGGGTCGCCTTCAAGGAACTCGGGGAATACGGGCAAGCCCTCGGGCATCTGCGGCGGGCGGCGGAGCAGTACCCGCGCGATCGGGTCGTGCGCAACACGATCGGGCGCGTGTTGTTCTTGCAACGGCGGTTCGAGGAGGCGATCGCCGAGTTCGAACGCGTGCTCGAGGTGGATCCGGAGGACCTGATGGCGCACTACAACCTGATGCTTTGCTACCGGGGCCTCGGCCGCACAGAGGAAGCGGAGATCGAGCGGCGTCTCTACGAGCGTTTCAAGGCGGACGAGGACGCGCAGATGCTCACCGGCCCCTACCTCAGGGCGCATCCCCTCGACAACCGCGAGCGGCAGCCCATCCACGAGCATCCGGGCGCGCCGCCGGAGATCGTCTTGCGCGAGGCCTCGGCGCTGCGGGAGCGCGGCGAGCGCCACGCGGTGCTCCCGGGCGAGGCGCGGGCCTATGTCGCCCGGCTCCGTGCCGAGGCCACCGCGGCGCCGGGCGCCGGGGAAGATCGCCCGTGAGAGCGCGGGTCTGCGCCGCGGCGGCCCTCCTCGTGGTTCCCGCAGCCGGCTGCGCTCCGAGCCCCTCCGCCGGCCCGGCGCAACCGCCGCTTCCCCCGGGGGAGGCGGAGGTGCGGTTCGTGGACGTGGCACGCGAGGTCGGCCTCGAATTCGTCCACAACGACGGCGCCGCCGGGCGCAAATGGTTGCCGGAGACCATGGGATCGGGCTGCGCCTTCGTGG
This sequence comes from Acidobacteriota bacterium, assembly GCA_037447115.1. Classification (GTDB taxonomy): domain Bacteria; phylum Acidobacteriota; class Polarisedimenticolia; order Polarisedimenticolales; family JBBIHH01; genus JBBIHH01. The sequence continues at coordinate 20,199 of JBBIHH010000015.1, read as the reverse complement.
ACTACGACAACGACGGCGACCCGGATGTCCTGCTCCTGTCGGGCAAGAATTGGCCGGGGTCCCCCCCCACCGGCCGGCAGACCATGGGGCTTTACCGCAACGACGGCGGCCGCTTCGTGGAGGTGACCCGCGAGGCGGGGCTCGAGGAACCGGTTTACGCCATGGGGGTCACCTACGGCGACTACGACAACGACGGCGACCCCGACCTTTACATCACCGCGCTCGGACCCAACCGCCTGTACCGCAACGACGGGGGCCGCTTCGTGAACGTGGCGCCTCGGCTGGGCGTGGACGACCCAGGATTCGGCTCCTCCGCCACCTGGTTCGACTACGACCGGGACGGCGACCTGGATCTGTTCGTCCTCAACTACGTCCAGTGGTCGCCGCAGACGGACATCTTCTGCACCCTGGACGGCACGAACAAGTCCTACTGCACGCCCGAGTCCTACGACGGCGCCTCGCCAGTTCTTTACCGCAACGACGGCGGCGCCTTCACCGACGTGACGCGGGAAGCGGGCCTGTACGATCCGTCGGGCAAGGGGTTGGGTGTCGTGGCGCTCGACTACGACGACGACGGCTGGCTCGATCTGTTCGTGGCCAACGATACGCAGCCCAACTTCCTGTACCGCAACCAGGGCGACGGGACCTTCCGCGAGGAGGGGATGGTGGCGGGGGTGGCCTTCGACGAAGCGGGCGCCGCCACGGGCGCGATGGGCGTGGACATCGGCGACTACGACCACAGCGGGCGCCCGCACATCGTGGTGGGGAATTTCTCCAACGAGACGCTCTCGCTCTACCACAACGAGGGCACGGGGCTGTTCATCGATGCGGCTGCGCCGTCGGGCGTGGGGAGGGCGTCGCTGTTGACGCTGGCGTTCGGCACGTTGTTCCTCGACGCCGACCTCGACGGCTACCTCGACGTCTTCGTTGCCAACGGTCACGTCGAACCGGAGATCCAGCGGGTGCAGCCCGACGTGAGCTACGCGCAGCCGCCCCATCTCTTCCGCAACCTCGGCGGGGGGCGCTTCGAGGATGTGGCCCCGCGGGCCGGAGCCCTCGCGGAACCGATCGTCGCGCGGGGCGCCGCCTACGGGGACTACGACGGCGATGGCGATCTGGACCTGCTGGTGAACACCGTCGCGGGGCCCGCGCGCCTCTACCGCAACGACACCGCCCAGGGGGGGCGGGCGCTGCGGCTCGTGCTCGAGGGCGGGGCCGGCTCCAATCGGGACGGTTACGGCGCGCGCGTGGTCGTCCGTGCCGGCGGGCTCGTCCAGACGGCGTGGGCTCGCGCGGGCCACTCGTACTGCTCGCAGTCGGAACGAGTTCTGACCTTCGGCCTGGGAGGCGCCGCCCGCGCCGAGGCGATCGAGGTCCGCTGGCCCTCGGGCAAGCGGTCCCGGGTAGAGGGCGTCCCCGCGGGAAGCCGCATCGTGATCCGCGAGCGCGAGGCGCCGGGCCTCACTCGACGGTGACGCTCTTGGCGAGATTGCGCGGCTGGTCCACGTCGCAGCCGCGCAGCAGCGCGATGTGGTAGGCCAGCAGCTGCAGCGGCAGCACGGTCAGCATTGGCGACAGCAGCTCGTGGGTCCGCGGCACGAGAATCACGGCGTCGGCGCGCCCGGCGAGCTCCGCGTCCTCCGCGTCCGTCACGGCGATCACGATGCCCGAGCGGGCTTTGACCTCCTCGATGTTGGAAAGCATCTTCTCGAACACCGTATCGTGGGGCGCGAGGGCCACGACGGGCATGGCGTCGTCGATGAGGGCGATCGGGCCGTGTTTCATCTCCCCCGCGGGGTAGCCTTCGGCGTGGATGTAGGAAATCTCCTTGAGTTTCAGGGCCCCTTCCAGGGCGATGGGGTAGTTGACGCCGCGCCCGAGATAGAGAAAGTCTTCGCAGTGCTGGAAGGTCCGGGCCAGCGCCTGGATCTGGCTGTCGTCCGCGAGGCAGCGTTCCATCTGCGCCGGGATCTGGTAGAGGTGCCGGATGAGGCTGCGCGCCTCGTCCTCCGGTAGGGTCCGGCGTACCTCCGCGAGCCGCAGGGCCAGCAGCGAGAGAGCGGTGAGCTGGCTGGTGAAGGCCTTGGTGGAGGCGACGCCGATTTCCGGGCCGGCGTGGGTGTAGATCGTGCCCGCCGCCTCGCGCGTCAGCATCGAGCCCTGCACGTTGCAGATGGCGACGGTTTTGATGCCGTGCGATTTCGCCTCCCGCTGCGCCGCGAGCGTGTCCGCGGTTTCCCCCGACTGGCTGATGTAGATCGGCAGGCAGCGGTGGTCGAGGACCGGGTGGCGGTAGCGGAACTCCGAGGCGTAGTCCACCTCCACCGGCAGGCGCGCCAGGCGCTCGATGAGGAACTTGCCGACGAGCCCCGCGTGCCACGAGGTACCGCAGGCAACGATGGAGCAGCGCGTCACGCGCCGAAGCTCGTCCTCGTCGAGGCCGAGCTCGTCCAGGAACACCGTGGAGGACTCGAGCGAGACCCGGCCGACGAGGGTGTCGCGCACGGCCCGCGGCTGTTCGTGAATCTCCTTGAGCATGAAATGTTTGTAGCCGCCCTTCTCCGCCATGATCGGGTCCCAGGGAACCCGCGTGGGCTGGCGCTCCACCCGCGTGCCGTCCAGCCGCAGGTAGGCGACTCCCTGGGGGCGCACGACCACGATTTCGCCGTCGTCGAGGAACACGACGTCCTTGGTGTAGTTGAGGACCGCGGGGATGTCGGAGGCGAGCAGGTATTCTCCCGCTCCGATCCCTACGATCAGCGGGGGTCCGCTGCGGGCCCCCACGAGGACCTCGGGCTCGTCCGCCGAAAGGGCGACGAGGGCGTAGATGCCCCGCAGACGCGGCAGGGCTTCGCGGAATGCCTCGGCGAGACTGGGTGCGCCGTTGCGCAGCATGGCCTCGAGCAGGTGCGCCACGATTTCGGTGTCCGTTTCGGTCGTGAAGCGATGGCCGGCGCGCTGCAGTTCGTGCTTGAGCTCGAGATAGTTCTCGATGATGCCGTTGTGGATCACGACGAGCCGGCCGGAGCAGTCGCGGTGCGGGTGGGCGTTTTCCTCCGTCGGGCGGCCGTGGGTCGCCCAGCGCGTGTGGCCGATGCCGTAGCAGCCGCTGAGGGGCTGGGCTTGGATCACGCGCTCCAGATCCCTGAGTTTACCCGCCGCGCGCCGGATGGAGATCGAGCCGTTGGGATCCACGACGGCGATCCCCGCCGAGTCGTAGCCGCGGTACTCGAGGCGGCGCAGCCCGTCCACGAGTACCTCGACGGGGTTGCGGGGCCCTAGATAGCCCACGATGCCGCACATGGAGCTTGCCCTCGGCGGTCCCCTTCCGGAACCTCGCCTTCCGGCCGGGGGTACCGGTGCCGGCCACGACCCGCCCCGGAGAATATAGACCGCGACCGACGCCGGCGTGCAACCGTTTCGCGGCGCGGGCGGATCATGGCTTGGATTTCGCCGCGCGGGAGGTCCTCGAGGATGCCGCCCTGCGGGCCCGCTTGCGCTTGCGTCGGGCGACCCATCCCCGGATGTTGACCTGCGGGCTGCGACTCAGGGCCAGCGCCCCGGCCGGGACATCCTGGGTCACCGTGCTGCCGGCGCCCACGTAGGCGCCATCGCCCACGCGCACCGGCGCCACGAGCTGGGTGTCGCTGCCGATGAACACCCTGCGGCCCAGGACGGTCCGGTGCTTGCGCTTGCCGTCGTAGTTGCAGGTGATGGTGCCGGCACCGATGTTGCTGCCCGCACCGACCTCGGCATCCCCCAGGTAGGCGAGGTGGTTGGCTTTCGCGCCGCGCCCGAGCCGCGCCATCTTGAGCTCCACGAAGTTGCCGATATGGACCTCGCGCCCGAGCTCCGAGCCGGGCCGCAAATGGGCGAAGGGGCCCACGCGCGCGCCGTCGGCGATGCGGCTCTGGGCGATCAAGGTGTGGTCGCGGACCACGACGCCCTTGCCGAGGACGCTGTCGACGATGCGTACCCCAGGGTAGATCACGCAGCCTTCCCCCAGAACGGTCGCGCCCTCGAGGATCACGCCGGGGTAGAGGATCGTGTCGCGGCCGATGCGGGCTCGAGGGTCCACCCACGTGCGTCCCGGGTCGAGGACGGTGACGCCCTCGTTCTGGAGGCTCTCGGCCTTCCGGGCGTAGAGACGGCGCGCCGCCTGGGCGAGCTCGGCTCGCGTGTTCACGCCCTGCACCTCTTCGGGATCGTCGTGGCGCACGGCACACACGAGGGCGCCCTGGCGCGCCAGCTCGTGCAGGGCATCCGTGAGGTAGTACTCGCCCTGCCGGTTGTCAGGTTTCAGGCGGCGTAGCGCGCCCAGCAGCGCCGCCACCCGCGCCACGTAAATCCCGGTGTTCACCTCGCGGATCGCGCGCTGCTCCGGGGTTGCGTCCCGCTCCTCGACGATGGTGCACACGCGGCCGTCGCCGTCACGCACGATGCGCCCGTAGCCGGCGGGACGCTCCAGCTCCGCCGTCAGCACGGTCAGGGCCGCGCCTTGTCGGCGATGATGGGCGACGAGGGCGCGCAGGGTCCGGGGTCGGACGAGCGGGACATCGCCGCTCAGGATCAGCACGTCCGCCTCGCGCCGCAGAGCCCGTGCCGCGCGCAGGACCGCATGGCCCGTCCCGCGCGGCTCGTCCTGGAGCACGAAGCGATCCGCCAGCCCGTCCGCCGCCGCCCGCACCGCTCGGGCCTGGTGGCCCACGACGACCGTCAGGCGCTCCGGCCGCAGGGCGCGCGCGGCTTCGAGGACGTACTGGAGCAGCGGGCGCCCCGCCATGTCGTGGAGCACCTTGGCGCGGCGCGAGCGCATGCGCGTGCCGCGGCCCGCTGCCAGCACGAGCACGTCCAGAGGCGCGCGCCCTTGCGGGCTCACGATCAGACTCCTGCCGGTGCGCTCTCGATCACGTCGATGAACGCGGCGTCGTCCCGCAGCGCTTCGAAGTCCGGGTCGTTGGCCGCCTGAAAGCGCAAGGGCGGATCCTGCCGGATCGCGCGCCGCAGGTAGGCCACCGCTTCCTCGGCGCGCCCCTCGAGGGCGAAGACCGAGGCCCGCGCGTAAAGATACTTCGCCGCCTCCGGATCGGCAGCGAGGGCCCGCTCGAGCAGCCGATGGGCTTCGTCGAGACGTCCGGCGTTGGCGGCCACGACCCCGGCCACGTAGCAGTCTTCCGGGTTTTCCGGCTCGGCAGGGGGCGGGGCGAGCTTGCGCTCGCAGACGGCGGCGTAGGTCCGAGCCCGGTCGGCCAGTTCCGGCTCCTCCTGGGCCGCCGCCGCGAGCGCGAGCAGGCGCTCGCGCGCTTGCGCGAAGTCGCCTCTGCGCATGAGCTCCAGCGCCTTTTCGTAGTCCTGGAGCACCTGGCGGTAGGCCTCCGCGTGGGCCGACGGGCCTGCGGTGGGGCGGCGGCGAGCGGGGAGCTTCTTTTTCGCGGTTCCCATGATGAACCTCCGGGAAACGAATCGAAGACGGATCCTGGGCCCCGCATGATAGACACGCCCGCCCCGCCCGGGCAACGGCGGCCGGGCGACAAAAAAAAAGGGCGGCTGGCTCTCGCGGGCCGGCCGCCCCCCACGCCTCGAGGCGCGAGCTTGCCCCGAGGCTCCGAACGGCTCAGAACTGGTAGGACAGGCCGTAGGTGAAGCCCGCGAACGTGAGGTCCGAGGTCGTTGTTTCGAGCGCACCTTCCTGGACGTCGTCGCGGAAGAACATCGCCGTCGTGGCGTCCTCGAACTGGCGGAACTCGTAGCCCAGGATCAGGTCGAGCCCCGCACCGAGCCGGATGGCCAGTTGCGCCTCGAGCTCGAGCTGGAGAAAGTTGCGGTCCGCATCGTCCAGCACCGTGGTCAGGATGCTGCCGAAGGCGTCTTCGACGTTGCTGGCATCGATGGATCCGGTGAGAAACGCCATGCGCACGTTCGCGGATCCGGTCAGGCGTTTGTGCAGCTCGCGGCTCGCCCCAATCCCCGCGACCAGGCCGATCCCGTCCGCGTCGCTATGGAGGTTCACTTGATCGTCGAAGGTGTCCGTGCCGGGATCGAGATCCGTGGTCATGAGCGTATCCTGCTCCAAGCTCCAGGAGCGCAGCCCGATGGACCAGCTCCAGTGGGAATGGTCGGCTTCCGCGAACGGCCGGGTCCAGATCAGGTCCACGATCGTCGTCTCGGTGTTGGAGCTCCCGTCGAGCCGATCGGCGAAGTCATCCCCGAAATCCGCGTTGGGAAACGCCGGCAGGAAACCGTTCGTCGGGTCGATCGCGGTGGTGGCGGCGTCCTCGTCGTAACTCCAGAAAGCGAGCGTCAGATCCCCCTGCGAGCCCTTCCAGCCCAGGTGCCCGCCCACCGCGGTGCCGCTCCCGAAGTCGATCGTCACGAGATTGCCCCCGGGCCCGAACTCGACCGGATCCACCGGCACGCCCAGGATTAGGTCCCCATTGCCCAACGTCACCGAGGAGCCCTGAACACCGATGTGGAAGCCCTCGTCGTCGTCTGCCGCCACGACCGGAGCGGCGAGCAAGCCCACGAGCAGTCCTAGAACGCACGCGCGTGTCGCCATCTGCGATCCCTCCCTCGTTTCTTTTGGATCCCCGAGACGGGCCGGTCGGACCATCCGGCGCGGTCCGGACTCGGGGTCACTGGAGTCTTGCCCCGTAGCGACCCCTACTATAGCAAAAGCCCAGCCGCCGCTCCCACAAGGCTGCGCCCTGGGGGCGTACAATGGCGCCATGCGGGGTTATCTCGGGCTCGGGAGCAATCGGGGCGAGCGCGCGTCGGAGCTGCGCCGGGCGCTGCGAGCGCTGGAGCGGAGCGGCGTCGCCCTGGAGGCCTGCTCGTCCGTCTGGCTCACGGAGCCCGCAGACGGCGCCGAGCCGCCGTGGTTCTGGAACATGGTGGTGCGCGTGCGTACGTCTCTTGCGCCCCTGGAGCTGCTCGGGCGCCTGCAGGCGATCGAGCTTGCGGCAGGCCGGCAGCGCTCGCGGCCGGGCGCGCCGCGGGAGGTGGACCTCGACATCCTCTGGCTCGAGGGCGTCAGGCTCGAGACTCCCGAGCTGTGCGTGCCTCACCCTCGCATGTGGCACCGCCGCTTCGTGCTGGCGCCGCTGGCCGAGCTCTCGCCGGGCTTGCGCGAGCCCGGCGGGGGCCGCACGGTCGCGGAGATTCTGGCGTCGCTTCCTCCCCGGCCGCGGGCCTACCCTCTCGGTCCGTTGCCCGCCGGCCCGACGCGCTCCTATAATCGCGCCGCCCGGCGGGCCGGCTGCCCTGGTCTCCCGCGGCGCGTCGGGTGAGCGGGTCGAAGGGTCCATGAAGTTCCGCCTGATCGCCGTGGAAGGGCCGATCGGCGTCGGGAAGACGTCGCTCGTGGAGCTGCTGGCGCGGGAGCTCCGCGCCGCGAAGGTGCTGGAGAAGGTGGACAATCCCTTCCTCAAGGCCTTCTACGAGGATCGTGCAGGCGCGGCGTTCCAGGCACAGCTGTTCTTCGTGCTTTCGCGGTTTCGGCAATTGCAGGAGCTCGCGCAACGCGATCTGTTCCACCAGGTGACGCTGGTGGACTACATCTTTCCCAAGGACAAGATCTTCGCCTACCTCAATCTCGACGACAGCGAGCTGCTGATCTACAACAAGCTGTACGACATGCTCGAGCCTCAGGTGCCGAAGCCGGACCTGGTGATCTTTCTCCAGGCCGAAACCGCGGCCCTCGTGGAGCGTATCCGTCGCCGGCGCCGCGACTACGAGCAACAGATCTCGGAGGCGTATGTCAACGAGGTGAACAAGGCCTACAACTACTACTTCTTCCACTACACGCAAACGCCGTTGCTCGTGATCGACACGACAGGGATCGATTTCGTGCACGACAGGCGCCATCTGGAGGAGGTCGTCTCGCAGATTCGCCGGATGGACCGCGGCGTGCAGTACTATCGTCCCTTGGGATCGAGCTTGTCTTGATCGGGCAAGGGACCATCCCCCGACCGCCACGGGGCGCGCTTGAGGAACGCGGCGGGCGGGCGCGGCGCTGACGCGCGAGCGCGGCGACCGGCCCGCGGGTAACCGGCGCCGTTCCGGCGGCGCGGGCCCCCGGCGGCGGGGAGCGGAGGTACGCGATGCCCACCACGCTGCTTCACGACACGCCGATGACCGTCCCGGCTTTTCGGGCCCGCAAGCGCGAGACGGGGCCGGCCCTCGTCGTGCTCACGGCCTACGACGCGCCCACGGCCCGTCTCGCCGAGGATGGCGGGGCGGACGCCCTGCTCGTGGGCGATTCGCTGGCCATGGTGTTGCTGGGCCACCCGAACACCCTGCGCGTGACCATGGAGGAGATGCTGCACCATGCGCGGGCGGTGGGCCGGGTGCGCCGCCGGGCGCTGCTCGTGGCCGACATGCCCTGGCTTTCCTACCACCTCGGAGTGCGCGACGCCGTCCGCAACGCGGCGCGCTTCGTGCGCGAGGCCGGTGCGGACGCGGTGAAGATCGAGGGCGGCAGCAAACGCCTGCCCGTCATCCGCGCGCTGCTCGATGCGGAGATCCCGGTGATGGGCCATCTGGGGTTGACGCCGCAGTCGGTGCTAGCCATGGGCGGCTACCGCGTGCAGGGCAAGCGGCCCGAGGAGGCGGAGCGGCTCGTGGAGGAGGCGCGCTGTCTGGCGGCGGCGGGCGTGTTCGCCATCGTTCTCGAAGGTATCCCGGCGGGGCTCGCGGGCCGCATTCGCCGCGAGGTGCCCGTGCCCACGATCGGCATCGGTGCGGGCCCCGACTGCGACGGCCAGGTACTCGTGATCCACGATCTGCTCGGGTTGCTCCCGGGCCCGGTGCCCAAGTTCGTGCGCCGCTACGCGCGCTTGCACGAGGCCGGGGTGGAGGCGGTGCGGCGGTGGAGCGAGGACGTGCGGCGGGGACTGTTTCCAGGCGAGCACGAGTGTTACGGGTAGGGCGCGATGGAGCTCGTCCGCCGGGTCCATCAGATGCAAGAGATCGCCCGCCGGGAGCGGACCAAGGGGAACAAGATCGGCTTCGTGCCGACGATGGGCTACCTGCACGACGGGCACCTCAGCCTGATCCGGCGCGTCAAGGACGTCGCCGACGTGACGGTCGTCTCCGTCTTTGTCAACCCCACGCAGTTCGCGCCCCACGAGGACTTCGCCCGCTACCCGCGCGACCTGGCCCGCGACGCCGACCTGTGCGTCGCGGAAGGCGTGGACTACCTCTTCGCGCCCGAGACGTCCGAAATGTACCCGCGCGGCGCGTGCACCTACGTCGAGGTCGAGGGCCTCTCGCGGTTGCTCGAGGGGGCGAGCCGGCCGGGACACTTCCGCGGCGTGGCCACGGTCGTCCTCAAGCTGTTCGAGATCGTCAAGCCGCACGTCGCCGCATTCGGCCAGAAGGACGCCCAGCAGGCCATCATCGTCCAGCGCATGGTGCGCGACCTGATGCTCGACGTCGAGATCCTCGTCCTGCCCACCGTGCGCGACGAGGACGGCGTCGCGCTGTCGAGCCGCAACGTCTATCTTTCGCCGGAGGAGCGGCGGGCGGCGCGGGCCATCCCCCGGGCGCTCGAGGAGGCGGGGCGCCGCGTCGCGCAGGGGGAAAGGGATGCGGAAGCCCTCGTGGCCCGGGTTCGGGAAGTGCTCGAGGGCGAACCCCTGCTGCGCGTGGACTACGTGGCTCTCGTGGACATGACGCTCCAGCCCGTCCGGGAAATGAAGGGCGAGATGCTCCTGGCCCTCGCGGTCTACGCCGGGCGGACGCGGCTGATCGACAACGCGATCCTGCGGCTCTGAGCTGCGGGCGCAGGCGTTCCCTCGGGCGCTCGAGCGCGCGGTGCCGTCGCCAGGGAGGGAGCGAGCCACCGCGAGAGCGCCCTCGGATCCGGCGTCGGGCACACCGTGAAGTCCGCGGCTCCCACCCCTAGCCCGCGGTCCTTGCCACAGGGCAGGCGCTCCCCCCGCGCCGCGGCAGCGACGGCTGGCGCTCGCGGTACCCGCATGCCCGTTGCCCGTCGCGACCGCCGCGGGCTACACTGCGAGCCGTCCCGGGGCGCCCAGCCCGTCTGGGCGGGCGACCCCTCGAGGGAGCACGGCCATGACCCGTCACATCTTGTCCGCCAAAATCCACAGGGTTCGTGTCACCGAGGCCAACCTGGCCTACGAGGGCAGCTTGACCCTGGACGCGGCGCTTCTCGAAGCCGCGGGCCTCGTGCCCTACGAGCGGGTCGAGGTCTACAACGTGGACAATGGCCACCGCTTCGCCACCTACGTCATCCAGGGACGCCGGGGAAGCGGCACCTGCTGCGTCAACGGCGCCGCAGCGCACCTCGCGGCACCGGGGAATCGGTTGATCGTCTGCGCGTATGCGCTCGTCGAGGCGGCACGGCTCGCCGACCACCGGCCGCGTATCGTGCTGGTGGACGCGCGCAACGGCGTGCGCGAGGTCAAGGAGGCCGAGGCGGCGCGGGAAGCCTGCTGAGCGCAGGGGACCTCCGTTTCAAGTCCCGGCGACGTCGAGGTGCTTGAGCACCAGACTCGGGGCCGCGCCGCCGCCGGGAAAGGCGCGCAGGTCCGCCCCGACGGCCTCGATCGCCTGCAACAGCTGGAGCAGGTTCCCCGAGAGGGCCATGCGGTCCACGGCGCCGGCCAGCCGGCCGGCCCGGATGCGCTGCCCGCAGGCGCCGAGCGAAAAGTCGCCGCTCACCGGATCCACGGTGTGCAAGCCCATCAGCTCCGTCACCAGGAGCCCCTCGCCGGCCAGTTCCAGCAGGGCCTCGAAGGCGAGCGTGCCGGGCACGAGGACGAGATTCGTCGTCCCGATCTCCGGAGGGCGCATGTAGCCCGCGCGCAGCGCGTTGCCGGGCCGGGCCCCTCGGAGCTTCTGTGCGGTGAAGCTGTCGTGCAGGTAGGCACGGAGGCGGCCCTCGCTCACGAGTTCCACCCGCCGTGTGGGCACGCCCTCCCCGTCCACCGGCACGCTCGCGTCCCCGCCCGGCAGGCGCGGATCGTCGGCGAGGCTCACCTCCGTGCCGGCCACCCTCTCCCCCAGCCGGCCCGCGAGCAGCGATCGGCCGTGCAGCACCCGCCGTGCGGAGAAAGCCGGCGCCAGCGCCTCGAGCAGTCCCCCCACCGTTTCGCGCAGGAGCACCGTCCGGTAGCGGCCGGTGCGGGCGGGCTCCGCGCCGAGCTTGGCCAGCGCCCGCCGGGCCGCTTCGCGGCCGACCTCTTCGGCTGCGAGCGCGGCAGGGGCGAGGGCGTGCGCGGCGTAGAAACCGTACTGGGAGCGACCGCTTTCGGTGGCGAGGGTGTCGAGCCACACGGCGGCCCGGCTCACGCGGTAGCCCACCCGCAGGCCCCGGCTGTTCGCCAGCGCCACCCGGACTTCCGCGTGCTGGCAGCCGGCTTCGCGCGCCGGCCCGATGCGCGGGTCCAGGGCCCGTGCGGCGGCCTCCGCAACTTGGGCCGCGCGCACGCACGCCTCGGCTTCCAGCGGATCGGCGCTCTCGTTGGGGAAAGGCAGGGGCGGGGGCTCCTCGGCTTCGACGAGACGTCGCGCATCGTCGGGTTCGACGTGCACGGCGATGCGGCGAGCGTCGGCGATCGTGCGGCGGACAGCCTCGGGATGCGTCTCGGTGGTGAAGGCGAAACCGACACCGCCCCGCTCGAAGACGCGCACGGCGAGGCCCAGTCCTTCGTGGCGCTCGATGCGCTCCACTTGCCCCTCGCGCACCGCGACGCGCACGCGGCTGCTCGACTCGACGTAGACCTCTCCCGCCGCACCCTCGCGCTGGAGCCCCAGCAGAGCCTGTTCCAGCAGGGCGTTCATGACCGGCGTCCGCCCACGACGATTCCCGGGATGCGCAGCGTCGGCTGCGCGTCCGCCACCGGCACGCCCTGGCCCTCCTTGCCGCAGGTGCCCACCTGGAAGCCCAGGTCGCTGCCCACGCGATCGATCCGCGAGAGCACCTCGGGACCGTTGCCGGTGAGGATGGCGTCCCGCACGGGTTCCGCGATCCGTCCGTTGCGGATGCGGTAGGCCTCCGTGCAGTGGAACACGAAGTTGCCCGAGACGATGTCCACCTCGCCGCCTCCCATCTCGGCCACGAAGATCCCGTCCTCCACGGAGGCGAGGATGGCCTCCGGGTCGTCGTCGCCTGGCAGGATCAGCGTGTTGCTCATGCGGGGCAGGGGCAGGTGCCGGTAGGACTCGCGCCGTCCGTTGCCCGTGGGTCGCTGGCCCATCCGCCGCGCCGTCTCCCGGGAGTGGAGCAACCCGCGGAGGATGCCGCGCTCGACGAGCACGGTGCGCTGGCCGGGGAATCCCTCGTCGTCCATGCCGTAGGAGCCGCGCTTGCCGGGCAGCGTCGCGTCGTCCACCACGGTGATCCGCTCCGAGGCCACGCGCTGGCCCAGCTTGCCCGCGTAGACCGAGAACCCCTTCTCCACGAAATCCGCCTCGAGTCCGTGACCGCACGCCTCGTGCACCATCGTGCCGCCGGCCCGGGAGGAGAGCACGACCGTGAACGTCCCGGGCGGCGCCGGCGCGGCCCGCAGCTGCGCGCAGGCGACCCGCGCGGCCTCGCGCGCCAGCGCCTCGGGGTTCTCGCTCTCGAACAGCTCGAAGCCGCAGGTCCCCGAGGCGACGCGCGTGGCGCTGCGCACCCCGCGGCCCTCGCGCGCGACGGCGCTGACGGAGAACGACGTGTAGACCTGTCGGTCCAGTGTCAGCAGGCCTTCGGAGTTCGCCACGAGGATGTGGCGCTCCTGATCCCGGTAGCGCACAGCCACCTCGGCGATCAGGGCGTCGTGCTCCCGGGCGGCCCGTTCCGCCTTGTGGAGCAGCTCGATCTTGCGTTCCACGGGGACCTGCGCCGGGTCCACGCGCACGGGGCTGACGCGCGCCACCTCTTGCAGGACGAGCTCCGGAACGCCGAGCGGCGTGCCCGCGGGTAGAGCGTCGACCAGGTTGTCCGCCAGCCGCAAGAGCCCTTCCTCGGTGACGTCGTTGCCGGAGGTGAAATGGGTTCGCCCCTCGCGCACGAGCCGCAGCCCCGCACCGCGGTCGCAACCCGTCGCCGCTTCTTCGATCCGGCCGCCCTCGAGCAGGAGCGCGGTGCCGGCCGACCGCTCGAGGAAGATCTCGGCGAACTCGCCGCCGCGCGCGCCGAGAGCCAGGAGCACGCGCCGCGCGCCGTCGGGAGAGAGGGCGAGCGCCATGGCCTCAGCACCCCTGCGGCTCGCCAGGGCCGCTCGTGGACCTGCCCGGTCGGGTGGCGGAGACGCCGGCGCGCCGCCCTTCCCAGTCGCGGCGCAGCGCTTGGTAGACGGCGGCGACCTGGCGCGCGGTGAGCTCGAGCGAAGCGTCCGTGTCCACGACGTAGTCGGCCACCGCCAGCTTGGCCTCGAGCGGCGCCTGTGCCGCGAGCCGCGCGCGCGCTTCCGCGTCGCTCAGCCCGCGCTCCCGCAGCCGCCGCAGCTGGGTCTCGGGGCTGCAGCGCGTGACGATCAGCCGATCGAAGTCGCGATAGCGGCCGGTCTCGACGAGCAACGCCGCCTCGAGCATGGCGAGAAAGCCCTCGCCGCGCCGGGAAAAATCCGCGAATCGCCGTTGCGCCTCCGCGAGCACCGCCGGGTGCACGATCGCCTCCAGGGCGCCCCGCGCATCCGCGTCGCTGAAGACCAGCGAGCCCAACCGGCGCCGGTCCACATGGCCCGCGGCATCGAGAATGCCGGGGCCGAAGCGCTCTACCACCGCGGCGTGCACCGGGTGGCCGGCTCGCAGCAGCTCGTGGACGATCGCATCGGCCTCGACGACGTAGGCTCCGAGGGCCGCGAACATCCGCGCCACCGTGCTCTGGCCCGAGGCCGTGCCGCCGGTCAGTCCCGCGCGCAGGATCGGCCGCGGGGCGCTCACCAGCTTCCCATGCCGGCGGCCCGCTCCGCGGCGAGCACGGCGTTGCGCAGCAGCATCGCGATCGTCAACGGCCCCACCCCGCCGGGAACCGGGGTGAGCCAGCCGGCGCGCTCGCGCGCCTGGAGCGGGTGCACATCCCCCACGAGCGTGCCGCCCCGTTCGCGGACCGACGCGAGCCGTTGCGGATCGTCCCCGAACAGTCGCCGGCAGGTGGCCTCGTCCCGCACCGTATGGATACCCACGTCCACGACGACCGCTCCCGGCCGGATGTAGTCTCCGGTGACCATCCCCGGCTGGCCCGCGGCGACGACGAGGATCTCCGCTTCCGAAGCCACCGCCGGCAGGTCCTTCGTCCGGGAGTGGCAGATGGTGACCGTACAGTGCTCGCGCAGCAGCAAGACCGCCACCGGCTTGCCCACGATGTTGCTGCGGCCGATGACCACCGCGCGCCGGCCGGCAAGCTCGATGCCGTTGCGGCGCAGCAGCTCCAGGATCCCCGCCGGCGTGCAGGGGACGAAGCCAGGCAGGCCGAGCGCCAGGCGGCCCGCGTTGAGGGGGTGAAACCCGTCCACGTCCTTCTCCGGGTCGATGCACTGCAGGACCCGCTGGGCGTCGATCCCCGCCGGCAGGGGGAGCTGAACCAGGATGCCATGGACGCGCGCATCGCGGTTGAGCTGCTCGAGGCGCTCGAGGATCTCCGCCTCGCCGACCGTGGCGGGGAGCCGCAGCGTCTGCGAGCGCAGGCCCGCCTCGCGGGCAGCGGTTTCCTTGTTGCGCACGTAAACCTGCGAAGCGGGGTGGTCCCCCACGAGCACGACCGTCAGCCCGGGCACGACGCCGCGCTCGCGCCGCAGCCGCTCGCAGCGCGAGGTCACCTCGGCGCGGATCTCCCGCGCCACGGCCCGGCCGTCGAGGATGCGCGCCGGCATGTCAGCGTGCCCGTGGCTTGGACCGCTCGTAGGCGATGGCGAAGGTTCCATGCTCGCCCTGGGGACCCATCCACGCGATCTCCACCGTGAACCATCGCGTACGCGGGTGGGGTCTCGGGAACACGAGCAACCCGCTCGCGCCCCCGCCCGCGGGCAGGATCGTCTCTCCGTCGAAGAGCGCGCGACGGATCGTCTCGAAAGCGGCGGGAAGCGGGCGGTCCAGTAGCCCGTACGCCGAGGCGATGGCCGGCAGGTCCAGGGGATGGAGGAACTCCTTGCGCGGGGTCACGAGCCGGCAGGCCTGGGACTGGAAGACGAGGGGCCCCGCTGCGGGGTTCTCGATGTCGAGGAGGAACGTGAAGAAGCTGTCCGCTGCCGTGCTCTCGGAAAAGGGATCCGCGCGGAGGCCCGTCCGCGAGCTCAGGTAACGTTGCCGCTCGGCCGGGTCGAGCGCGCGGACCCGCGCGCGCAGCGCCGGGCCCTCCACGATCCATGCGCCCTCGTGCCAGCGGGCGCCGCGCGCCCGCTCGGGTGCCGGCTCGTAACCCGCGGGCGGCGCCGCGTTCGCGCCGGAATTCCCGCTCCAAGCACCGAGGATGGACAACAGGAGCAGCGCGTGGCGGTGGGCACGGCGGACCGCTCGACCGTCTCGCACGCCGGCAGCATAGCACACGCGGAGAGAAAAAGTGGCGCGTTCCCGTTACAATGACGCCGGGCGCGTCGCTATGACTGCGGACAAGATCGTCATCCGCGGGGCCGCGGAGCACAACCTCAGGCGCATCGATCTGGAACTGCCGCGTCAGGCCCTGATCGTGCTCACGGGTGTTTCCGGCTCCGGCAAATCCTCCCTGGCCTTCGATACCCTCTACGCCGAGGGGCAGCGACGCTACGTGGAGTCGCTGTCCACCGACGCGCGCCAGTTTCTCGAGCGCATGCCGAAGCCGGAGGTGGACTCCATCGAGGGCTTGAGCCCCGCGATCGCGATCGAGCAGCGCACGACCGTGCGCCATCCGCGCTCCACCGTGGGCACGGTCACCGAGATCTACGACTTTCTGAGGCTGCTCTTCGCGCGCGTCGGCCAGCCCCACTGCCCGGGCTGCCGCCGGCCCGTCTCGGCGCAGACGGTACAACAAATCGTGGACACCGTGCTGGCGCTGCCCGAGGGCACGCGCATCCAGGTCCTCGCGCCCCGCGTGCGGGACCGCAAGGGTACGCATCGCCGCGAGCTGCGCGAGGTGGCGCGCCGCGGCTTCGTGCGCGTGCGGGTGGACGGCGCGGTGCGCGAGCTTGACGACGGGCTCGAGCTCGATCCGCAACAGCCGCACACGATCGAGGTGGTCGTGGACCGGTTGCGCGTGCAGCCGGGTCTGCGCGCGCGCTTGACCGATTCGGTGGAGACCGCCCTCGCGGAGGGCGGAGGCGACGTCATCGTGCACGCGGAGGAGGAAGACCACGTGTTCTCGCGTCGCCTCGTGTGCCCCGCCTGCGGCAGCGCGCTGCCGCCGCTCGAACCGCGCCTATTTTCTTTCAACACCCCGCAGGGGGCGTGCCCCGAGTGCGACGGCCTCGGATGGCGGCGGCGTTTCGAGCCACGCTTGATCCTCGCGGACCCGCAGCGCAGCCTGGGCGGGGGAGCCCTGGCCTGGGGGGATGCCGGCTGGTGGCGCGCGGTGGCCCAGGCGCTGCTGCCGGCCTACGGGGTGGAGCCCGACACGCCCTATGCCGAGCTGCCCGAGGCCGTGCAGCGCGTGCTGTGGTCCGGCGGCGGGGAGCGCGAGTTCGAGTTCGTCTGGACCACCCGCAGGGGGAGCCATCGCTGGCGGCGCCGCTGGGAAGGGTTGCTGGCGCTGCTCGAGCGTCGCTACCGCGACAGCGAGTCGGAGGCCCGGCGCGAGCGGCTGGAAAGGTTGATGGCCGTCCAGCCCTGCGCCGCGTGCTCCGGGGCGCGCCTGCGTCGCGAGGCGCTGGCGGTGAGGGTGGGAGGGGAGAGCATCGCGCAACACGCCGCGCGGACCGTGAGCGAGCTGCGCAGGTTCTACGGGAGCCTCCATTTCGCGCCGCGCGACGCGTTCGTGGCGGCGCCGATCCTGCGGGAGATCATGGCGCGGCTCGCGTTTCTGGAAGACGTCGGTCTGGGTTACATGGCGCTCGACCGTCCGACGACGACACTGTCCGGAGGCGAGGCGCAGCGCATCCGCCTCGCCACGCAGATCGGCGCGCACCTCACGGGCGTGCTCTACATCCTCGACGAGCCCTCGGCGGGACTGCACCCGCGCGACCAGGGCAAGCTGATCGACTCGCTGCGCGCGATTCGGGATCAGGGCAACACGGTTCTGGTGGTGGAGCACGACCCGCAGACGATTCTCGCGGCGGACCATGTCGTCGATCTCGGCCCTGGAGCGGGCGAGGCGGGGGGCAGGGTCGTGGCCCAGGGCCCCCCGGAAGCCATCGCCGCCGCGCCCGACTCCCTCACGGGGGCGTACCTCTCCGGGCGCCGGCGCATCGAGGTTCCCCTGCGGCGCCGCCGCGGCAGCGGGGCCTACCTCACCGTCGTCGGCGCGCGCCAGCATAACCTGAAGGGGATCACGGTGCGCTTTCCGCTGGGCACCCTGACGTGCGTCACCGGCGTCAGCGGTTCGGGCAAGAGCACCCTCGTGCACGACATCCTCTACCGGGCGCTGGCGCGGGCGCTCCACGGCGCAGAAGGGGATCCCGGAGGGTACGAGGCGATCCTCGGTGCCGAGCATGCGCAACGCGTCGTCCGGATCGATCCCTCGCCCATCGGCCGCACGCCGCGCTCGAATGCCGCCACCTACGTGGGCCTGTTCGCCGCGGTGCGCGAGCGCTTCGCCCTCGTGCCCGAAGCGCGGGCGCGCGGCTACAAGCCGAGCCGCTTTTCCTTCAACGTGCCCGGAGGGCGCTGTGAGACCTGCCGCGGCGAAGGCCTGTTGCGCATCGCCATGCACTTCCTGCCCGATGTTTTCGTCCCGTGCGATGCGTGCGGCGGCAGGCGTTACAACCGGGAAACCCTCGAGATTGTGTACAAGGGTCGCACCATCCACGAGGTGCTCGAAATGAGGGTGGAGGAGGCCCTCGAGTTTTTCTCCGCCCTGCCCCAGGTGCGGGAGAAGCTCGAGGCGTTGCGCGATGTGGGCCTGGGGTATCTGCGCCTCGGGCAGCCGGCGACGACGCTCTCCGGAGGGGAGGCGCAGCGGGTCAAGCTCGCCAGGGAGCTGGCGCGGCGCGGGCCGGGTCACACCGTGTACCTCCTGGACGAGCCGACCACGGGGCTCCACTTCGAGGACGTGCGCACGCTGCTCGCGGCGCTCGAGCGACTCGTGGACCAGGGGCACACCGTGATCGTCATCGAGCACAACTTGGAGGTCGTCAAGTGCGCCGACTGGGTGGTGGATCTCGGTCCGGAGGGCGGGGAGGCGGGCGGCCGCGTCGTGGCGTGCGGCACGCCGGAAGAGATCGCGGGGGCGGAAGGATCCTGGACGGGGCGTTACCTGCGCCAGGTGCTCGAAGCCGCGCGGGCGGGCGAGCCGGGCTGACGCCCGCCCCCGCCGGAACCGGCTCTGCGGGCCAAGTTGACAGCCCGGCAAGCCGCCCCTAGTCTAACCCGGAAGCGTTCTTGTCGCGCGACCGCGAGGGACCCCGTGGCGGTCGGCGGCCGGGCGCGGCCGGCGCCGTCGCGGACGCTGGCGCCGGTGGGCTGCGGCAAGCGACCCGGGCGGTCCGCATACCGCAGGCGCCACGCCCCAAGATGCGCTCCAATGGGAGATGGCCGCCGCGGTGCGGGGTGCCAGAAGGAGACCGGCCATGCTGTCGCTCAAGGCCAAACTGGGTCGCAGCGTCGCGGAAATGCGCGCACGCGTGCAGGACACGCTCGAGCGCTACGGCGAGCGCCAGCTCTCCACGGTGAGCGTGGCGCAGGCCTACGGGGGCATGCGGGGCGTGCGGGCCCTCGTCACCGAGACCTCGGAGGTGGATCCCTACGAGGGGATCCGCTATCGCGGCTATTCGATCCCCCAGCTGCGCGAGAAGCTTCCCAAGGCCCCGGGGGGTCGGGAACCGCTGCCCGAGGGCGTATTCCACCTGCTGTTGACGGGCGAGCTGCCCACCTCCGACGAGGTCGCCGAGCTGAGCGCCTTCTTGCGCCAGCACGAGGCGCTCCCCCCGCACGTGGGCCGCACCCTGGACGGGCTCCCGCGCGATGCCCACCCCATGACGCAGTTCTCGATCGGCATCCTGGCGCTGCAACACGACTCGATCTTCGCGCGCCGCTACCGGGAAGGGCTGGCCAAGACGGAGCTGTGGGAGGCGATGCTCGAGGACGTGTTGCTGCTGCTGGCGCGGCTGCCCCTCGTGGCGGCCTATGTCTACCGGCGCTCGTACAAGGATGGCCGGCACATCCCGCCGGCCCCGGCGGATCTCGACTGGGCGGCCAATCTGGCCCACATGCTGGGCATCGAGAACCCCGAGTTCATGGAGCTGCTGCGGCTGTATCTGACGATCCTCGCGGATCACGAAGGGGGCAACGTCAGCGCCCACGCGACGCATCTCGTGGGCTCCGCGCTGTCCGATCCCTACTACGCCCTCTCGGCCGGGATCAACGGGCTCGCCGGTCCGCTGCACGGGCTCGCCAACCAGGAGGTCATGCGCTGGATCGTGGGCGTGAAGGAGCGGCTCGGCGGCGGGGTGCCGACGAAGGAGCAGCTCGTGGAGTTTCTGTGGGAGACCTTGCACGAGGGGCAGGTCATCCCCGGTTACGGGCACGGGGTGCTGCGGGTGACGGATCCCCGGTTCCTCGCCCAGCGCGAGTTCGCCCTGCGCCACTGTCCCGACGACGAGAACGTGCGCATCGTGGAGATGCTCTTCGAGGTCGTGCCGCCCATCCTGAAAGAGCACGGCAAGGCCAAGAGCCCCTACCCCAACGTGGACGCTTACAGCGGCAGCCTGTTCGTCCACTACGGCCTCGTGGAGCACGACTTTTTCACCGTGCTTTTCGGCGTTTCGCGCGCGCAGGGCGTGCTGGCCTCGCTCGTGTGGGACCGGGCGCTGATGCTCCCTATCGAGCGGCCCAAGAGCGTCACCACCGAGCGCATCCGCACCACGATGGCGAAGGCGGAGGCCGCCGAGGACTCGCAAAAACCCGTGGGACGCTGACGGCCGGCGGGCGCAGGCTCGAGCGGGCTAGGTTTCCGGGCGGGCCACCGAGACCGAGGCGTCCCCGCGGGCAGGCGCAAGCTCGAGACGCGCCCGCAGCGCCTCGAGCAGCGCCTGCGAGACCGCCGCTCGCCCCGCCTCGACGAGCGGCGCCACGTCGCGCGCGCGGAAGACGAGCGTGCCGAAGCGGCCCACCTCGGGGCGCACC
>JBBIHH010000014.1:0-87423 GCA_037447115.1 Acidobacteriota bacterium | reverse complement strand
AGCCGGCCGCGCTGGCGTCGGCGCTCGGCGAGCTCGAATCGGCGCTGGCCCAGGCCGCGGAGGTCGCCTTCGGGGCGGGCCTCGGGCCTGCGGCCTCGTCGCTGGAGCGGGCGCGCGCGCGAGCGGAGGCGCTGGCCCAGGCCGTCGCCCAAGCCCCGCCCCAGCGCCTGCGCTCCTGGGAGGCGGCCTGGGCGCGCCTGCTGGCCTGGGGAGCCCGCATGCGGGCGGACCTCGAACGGGCGGCGCGCGCGGCGCCCCCGACCCTCGATACGCTTCCTCCCGAGATTCTCCAGCGATACACCGCACCCGACGGGGGGTTCGTGGCTTACCTCGTACCCGCGGGCGATGTGTTCGAAGCGAAGACCCTGGATGCCTTCGTGGCGGCAGCGCAGCGGATCGGCCCGGACGCGACGGGATTCCCCATCGCCTTCCATCGCGTGGCCCGCCGCATCACCGATGGCTTCTACCGCTCCGTCGGCGCAGGGCTGCTGCTCGTGTGGCTGATCCTGATCCTCGACCTCCGCAACGCCCGCGACGCGGCCCTCGCTCTCCTGCCCCTGCTCGTGGGCCTGGTCTGGATGGCGGGGTGGATGCGCCTGGGGGGTGTATCCTTCAACTTCGCCAACCTCGTGGCCGTGCCGCTCGTGATCGGTGTGGGCATCGACAACGGCGTGCATGTGGTCCACCGGTTGCGGCTCGAGGGAGCCGGGGGGATGGATCTGGTGCTGCGCCACACGGGTCGGGCGATCCTGATCGCGTCGCTGACGACGATGATCGGTTTCGGCAGCCTGGCCCTCGCCTCCCATCGCGGGCTGCGGAGCCTGGGTGTGGTCTTGCTGCTCGGTGTAGGCTCGTGCCTGACAACTGCGATGGTCGTCCTACCGAACCTGCTCGTCGCCCTGGGGCGGGCGCGGCGCTGAGGCGCAGGCGATGCGAGTTCTTTGTCCCACGAGGCGGTCCGGCCGGGCGAGCGTGGCGGCCGCCATAGCCCTCGCGGTCGCGGCTCCCGCACGCGCCGCGGAGGTCGTCATCCTGGTGGCGGCTCCGGGCTATCCGGGGAGTACGGCGCAGGCCCAACCGACGATGGACGCCTTCGCCCGCGTTGTGGAGCGCGCGGCGGGGTGGCCTGCCGGGCGGGCGAGCGCCGTGTACCACGAGGCGCTCGAGCCCGCCCTGCGCATGCTCGAGGGCGGGGGGGTCGGCATGCTCGTCGCGCCGCTGCCCTTTTTCGTGGAGTTCGGCTCGCGCTTCGGCCTGCGTCCGGTCGCGCAGGCCGAGACGGTCGCCGGAGCGCGATCGCCATGGGTCCTCGTGGCCGGCCGGGGCGCGCCCGCCTCGCCGGGAGATCTGGCCGGGCGAACGCTGTGGTCGAGGGCGGGCTACGCGCCGCGGTTCGTGCGGGAGGTCGCGCTCGAGGGCTGGCTCGGGGACGGGAAAACGCTGGAGGTCGCCTTCACGGATCGAATTCTGGGCGTCCTGCGGCGTGCGAGTACCGGAGAACTGGTCGCGGTGCTGCTCGACGGAGAGCAGGCCACCGCGCTCGACTCGCTCCCGTTTCGGGATGGATTGCAGGTGCTCCACCGGTCCGCGCCGCTGCCGGTCTCCCTCGCCTGCGTCGCGCCGGCCTTGGATGGGGAGGCGGGGAGCGAACTGGCGGCGGCCCTCTTGCAGTTGCATCGCGACGAGGCCGCGCGCCCGGTCCTCGAGGAGATGCGTCTTTCCGGCTTCGTGCCCCTCGACGACGCGACGCGCAAGTCTCTGGAGCGGTGGGCCGCCGGCCGTCCATGAGGCGCCTCGGCTCGCTCGTCGCCTGCGCCGGGTGCCTGCTCTCTGCGGCGGCCTGCGCCCCCGCCCTGCGGCAGCCCCCACCTCTCGAGGATCTCGCGGGCCAAGCGGGGGAGGGGTGGAGCCCGGACAGGCTGCACGAAGAAGCAGCGGCGCGCTTTGCCGAACGAACCCTCGTCTCGGTGCGCCAGGCCGCCGAGCTCTGGACGCGCGCCGCCCAGCGCGATCCCAGCGATCTCGATGCGCTCGTGGGGGCCGTGCGGGCGCGGGTCTGGTTGGCGGAGCACGAGGGGGATGCCGAGGGGCGCCGGCGGTCTGCTCTGGAAGCGGTGCAGACGGCCCAGTGGTGCGAGTCCCGCGAGCCGGGCAGCCCCCTCTGCGCCTACTGGCTCGGCGTGGCTCTCGGGGTCCAGGCGCGGGAACGTCGCGCGACGGCGCTCGATGCCCTGCCACGCATCGAGGCGCTCTTCCTCCAGGCGGCCGAGGCCGCGCCCGGGCTGGAGCAAGCGGGTCCGGACCGGGCGCTCGCGCTCCTCTACGCCCGCGCACCCGGCTGGCCGAGCGGGCCCGGCGACCCGGACCGGGCGCTGGAGCACGCCCGGCGGGCCGTGGCTCAGCGGCCCGATTACGCCCCGAATCAGCTCGCCCTCGCGGAGGCGCTGCGCGCGGTGGGCGAGGACGCCGCGAGCCGCGAGACCTATCGCCGGGCGCTTGAGCTCGCCCAGCAGGCGCTCGACTCCGGTGAGCCGGACGCTCCGACCTGGGCCGAAGAAGCCCGCCGGGGGCTCGGCGATCCCGGATCCGGGGCGTCCCACCCGCCCGTTGCCACGCCGGGACGGGAGAGGTAAAAAGCGGGCAGCGGCGTCGAGACGGCGCCTGCACCGAACGAGGAGGAGCACCTCATGTTCCGAGAAGCGACGGTCCTCGCATGTGTGTGGGCCGCGGCCGGAGCGCTCGGCCCGGTCGGGGCTGCAGAACTGGTCCGACAGCGCGTGGCCCGCGCGCAGTGGACTGGCAGCGTGGATCTTCTGGAGGCGCGGGCGCTCGAGACCCGCGCGCGGTGGGATGCTTCCAGCGCGCGCGTGAGCCCTTGGGAGGAACGGGTGCTCGAGGTGCGCGGGGACGACGAGGTTGTCGTGCACACCCGGGACGGCAGCGCGGTTTTCACCGATCCCGAGGGCCGCGCGGGTGCCCTCGCCTGGTGGCTGCCCCACCGGAGCGAGCTGGGACAGGGAACGGGAGGCGTGTTTCGCCTCCGCGTCCAGAGCGAAGGCGGGGAGCAACCCTGGCGCGTGCAGCTCCGAACCCTGGGGAGCGGCACGCTCGTGCTTCCCGCGGGCGTGCGGGAGGTCGTGCTGCAACGCGCCCTCGTCGAGCGACCGGGGCGAGTCGAGCTCGTCCACCGCTTCGTCGATCCGCGGGCGGGCCTGCTGCTGGAGCTCGTCGGGCCGGCGACCGGCGGCGGCACGGAGCGCGCGGCCATCGCCGAGGCCACCCTCGTCGAGGTCGCGGCCGCCGAGGAAGCGCTCGCCAAGCTCTACGTGGACGAGGTGGAGGACCCACCCTTCGCGGGGATCACCTATGGTTGGGACCGGGGGACGGGCGTGTCCGTCGCGGACGTCATCGCCAACAACGAGGGCGTGAGCGACATGGGGGATCTGATCGCCCTCGACTACTGGGACTTCACGGTGAACACGAGCGGCACGGAGGTGGCGCAGACGACCGTGATCCTCAACGCCCAGGAGACGTGCAACCTCGGCCAGTGCGGGTACGTCGCGGGGGCCGACCTGCTGCGCCAGGATCGCGCCTTCGACGACCCGGCCAACCGCGTCACCAACAATCAGGTGAGCGAGCGCCAGGACCGGGCGACGGACGTGACGATCTGGCTGCGCGCCGGAGCCCAGAAGGAGGGCGTCACCGGCTGCTTCGGTCAGGGCGAAAGCCGCTTCTGCTACACGGGGACCGACTCGGGAGGCAAGCAGCGCAAGGAAGTTCCTCTCTGGCGCTTCGCGCACCAGGACGCCCGCGGCTGGTACCTCCAGCCGGGCGATGCGTGGTCGTCGGGGACCTTCCAGTGCGAGCAGAACATCTTCAACACGATCTGCGGTGCCGATCCGCCCGCGATCTGCCTGACGCCCGCTCGCATGTGGGTCAAGAACTGCAGCGACAAACAGGGCAACCAGCGGGGGGAGGTCCTCAAGGCGGGCACGGTGAAGTTGCCTTCGGGTCACGTTCTGGACGCGATGCTCGTGCGCACCGTGGCGGACTTCTGCGTGTATTCCGGAAGCAGTTGTTTCTTTCCCCTCGACCAGGTGCGCACGGTGGTCTACCTCTGGCAGGTCCCGCACTTGGGCACGGTGGCGCTGCTGCAGTCCCCGCAAGAGGTGCCCGCGGATCTGACCTCCTTCGGCACCCTGGACGAATCGAACATCACGTTCGGGCTGTTCCCGCCGGAGTCCATCGCCGTGCGGGAGGTGACCGACACGAGCATCACGCTCTGGTGGGACCCCGGCAACGACACGCACCGCGTCGACAGCTGGCGCGTGTACTGGGACACCGACTCCGGGGCGACTTCCGAGTACGCCTTCGACTCGGTGAGCCACGCGGGGCAGGTCAGCTTCTCCGGGACCTCGGCGACGATCGCGGGGCTCGCACCCGGCACGACCTACTACCTCACCGTGACGGCGCGTTCCACTTACATTGACCCCGACTCGGGCGTGGCTACGACCTACGAGAGCGTGCGCTTCCCCAAGCAGGCGCAGGGAAGCGGGGGGTTCGTCTATCCCGTCGAGGTGCGGGCCACGACGACCGGCGGTGCCTGCGCCCCCACAGAAGAGGTGACGCAGCTCACCGTGGACAAGGTGCAGGGGGGCATCCGCCTGTGCTGGAACGCGGTGAGCGATCCTTGCCTGGACACCTACGAGGTTCTGGGTGCGGCGAGTCCGGAGGCGGAGGGGAATTTCCAGGCCGTCGCGCAAACGTCCAGCACGTGTTGGACCGGAGACCCCGCGGAGGCTTACTACCTCGTCTCGACGCGCGGGACGGGCGGCACCGGCCCCTGGGGCCATTTCGGGCGCTGAACGCGTGCTTCGACCGCTGGCGATCTTCGCCACCCTGGGCGCGCTCGGGCTCGTTCCGCTCCGGGCGCAGACCACCACGTCCACCCTGGCGGGCGTGGTGCGCGATGCCGAGGGGCGCCCGCGCGAGGGCGTGCTCGTGCGGGCTACCTCTCGGGCCACGAACGCGGTGCGGTCCGCGATCAGCGAGGGCGAGGGAGTGTTCCGCATCGAGCTGCTGCAGCCGGGGACTTGGATCGTCGTCGCCGCCGACCAGCAGGGCCGCCGCAGCGAGGCGCGGCTGGTGGAGCTCGGGCTGCAGCAGACCGTGTGGGTCGAGCTCGTGCTGCGCGAGCAGGTCGCGGAACGCGTCGTCGTCACCGCGGAGCCGCCGCTGCTCGACCCGCAGCGCACGGGGGGGGAGTTGCGCATCGGGCAGTTGCAGAGCGAGGCGCTGCCCCTCGCCGGGCGGGTGGCGACCGACCTGGCGCTGCTCGACCCGGCCGTGCGGCCCGCCCCACCCGGGAACTTCTACGGCGAGCGCGGATCCGTGTTCGTCGTCCACGGCCAGTCGGGTCGATCCAACGCGTTCCTCGTCGACGGGCTGGACAACAACGATCAGACGAGCGGGACGACGCTCAACGCCTTTTTTTCCCAGCAGGTGATCCAGGAGTTCGTCGTCCTCACCAGCGCCTATGCCCCCGAGTTCGGCCGCGCCAGCGGCGCCGTCGTCAACATCGTCACGCAGCGGGGCGGCAACACGCCGGGGGGCGGCGCGTTCGTGCAGGGCTCGTTCAAGAACCTGAACAGCGGCGGGCCCCTCGCGGAGTCGTTGCCCCTGCCGCCGGGAGTCACGGCCGCCTTGGGGCGCTGGCAGACAGGCCTGCGGCTGCACGGGCCGCTGCGACGGGACCGGGCCTTCTACTTCTTTGCCTTCGAACACCAAAGCTCGGACGATGTCCTTCCCTTCACCGGCGTGCAGCGCGACCGCACCCGGGGCGGGGTTTTCGTCGCTCCGGCGCGAGACGACAACGTCTTTTTCAGGACGGACTTCGAGTTCAAACCGAACCACACGCTGATGGTGCGTATCTCCGCGGACGACCGCTCCACGGAGGGGTTGAACGTCGGGGGCGTGACCACGCCCGAGGCGGGGTTCCGACTCGAGGAGCGCGACTTCCAATGGGCCGCGGCCTGGACCGCGATCCTCTCGCCGAGGCGCATGAACGAGCTGCGCGTCCTGCTGGGGGCCTCGCGCTTCGACCAGTTCGCCAACTCGTCCCGGCCCGGTGTGGCGCGCCCCTCGGGCGTGTTCGGGGGCAACAATCTCAACCTTCAGCGGCGCGACGAGGACCGGGTGCAGCTCGTGGAGAATTTCACCTGGCGCCGCGGGTCCCACACCCTGAAGCTCGGTCTGGACGTTGCGCGCTCCCGGACGCGCCTCGACGTACGCTTCAACCCCAACGGCAACTTCCTCTACGCCAGCGATGCGCCCTTCGAACCGGGCGACGGCTTCGATCTCTTCGCGGGAGAGGATTGCGTGGATGCCACGAGCGAGGACGTCGTGCCCTGTCCCGGCGAGCCTGGCGTGGACGACGACGGCGACGGACTCGTGGACGAGCCCGCCCTGCGGGAGACCTATCCGCTCGTCATGACCTTGATCGAAGGCGCCCCGCAGGCCACCTTGCGGGATACGCGCCTCTCGTTTTTCGTGCAGGATCGTTGGCAGGCGTCATCGCGTTGGGTTGTGGACTACGGGCTGCGCTACGACCTGAGCACGTTCCGGCTTCCCCCCGAGGCGCGCGTCGCCACGTTCATCCCCAACGGGGGTGCCGGTCGCGACACGAATAACCTGGCTCCCCGTTTCAGCTTCAGCTATCGGAGGGCAAACGAGGCGCGCTGGCTCGTCCGCGGCGGGGCGGGAGTCTTTTACGACAAGCTCGTACTGGCCTTCCCCGCCGTGGCCGCCGTGACCTCCCAGACGCGCATCGGGCTGTTGCTGGCCCAGGGCTTCGGGTTCGAAGTGACCGAGGATCTCGTGGAAGCCCTCGGGATCGAGCCGCTCAAGGAGTTGCTCGTGTTTCCCGAAGCCTTCGTGCTGCGCTTTTCCACCGGGACCCGGCTCGACACGCCCTACACCGTGCAGGCCAACGTCGCCTTCGAGCGCGCCGCGGGCCGGCGCGGCGCCTGGCGCGTCAACCTCCTGCGCGCCCAGGGCTATCACCTGCCCCTGATGCGAGATCTCAACCCGGTGGTCTGCGTGCTCAACCAGGGCAAGGACAGCGTGCTCGACCCCTGCGCACGGGCGGACACGCCGGAGGATCTCGAGGATCCGCGGCGCATTCCCGTGCACCTCGACACGAATACGGGCTCGATCGCCGCGGTCGTCACGGAGGGCCGGTCTTGGTACACGGGGCTGGACCTGGCCTACCAGTGGCGCGGCGACGACGGATGGTTCTCCGCGGGCTACACGTTTTCGCGGGCGGAGGATCTCGGTCCCGATCCTCTGACGGGCGGGGTGTACCTGCCGGCGGATTCCGCGAACCTCGCGCGCGAGCGCGCGCGGGCGGACTCCGACCGGCGGCATCGTCTGGCCCTCGGTTGGGACACCTCGATCGGCGGGGGGTTTCGGGCTTCGGGGCTCCTGCAGGTGGCGAGCGGGGCGCCCTTCAACGTCACGACGGGCCGGGACGACAATCTCGACGGCATCGCCACCGACCGACCCCCCGGCGTGCCCCGCAACAGCGGGGGCGCGACACCTCTGGAACCGGTCAACCGCATACGCCAGGAAGAGGGGTTGCCGCCCGTGGGCGCGCTGCACGAGCCCTCCCTCGTGCAGTTGGACTTGCGCGTGGGGCGGCCCTTCAGCATCGAGAGGGCGAGCGCGGAGCTTTTCGTTCAGGTCTTCAACCTGCTTGACCGCTTCAATGGCGGTCCCATCGAGGGACGGGTGACGTCGGCCGATTTCGGCCGCGCCATCGGCCAGACGGGCCCGCCACGGACCGTGGAGTTCGGCCTGAAATTTGCATGGTGACCCCTCCGCACATCCGTCGGGGGTGCTAGAATTCACCAGCGACGAGGGCACTCCGGTGGGCGATACCGAGCGAGGGAGGGAGGCCGCGATGTCGAGGCTCCTCTGGGGCTTCAAAGAGCTCGTGCACTTCACCAAGTGGGAGGACCCGGAGGTCCGTTACTGGGCTATCGACCGTCTGATCCGCCATTTTCCGGAGGCGTGCTGCGATGCGATCGCCCCCTTCCTGCTCGACGACCACGAAGCGACACCCGGCATGGTGGCCCGGCACCTGGGCGAGCGGGGCGGCCCGAAGCACTACGGCATCCTCGTGCGCGGGTTCCGTCTGCTGCGGGGGCTGACGCCGGGCGAGTGCATGCAGGCGCTCGTGCGCCTGGGCTACCCGGGAGTGATCGAACTC
This sequence comes from Acidobacteriota bacterium, assembly GCA_037447115.1. Classification (GTDB taxonomy): domain Bacteria; phylum Acidobacteriota; class Polarisedimenticolia; order Polarisedimenticolales; family JBBIHH01; genus JBBIHH01. The sequence continues at coordinate 79,154 of JBBIHH010000014.1, read as the reverse complement.
GCGCAGTCGGCGCTGCGCCGCGGCGACCTGACCGAGCCGGCGCTGGCTCTCATCGCCGAGAGTCTGGCGGAGCAGGGCAGCTCCGAGGCTCGCGACCTCGCGCGGGAGCTGATCCAGCGCAAAGTGGAGCTCCTGGCGGAACCTGCGGCCCTGCGCGGTGCCCTGCGCGTGGCGGAGGCCGACGAGATCCCGGATCTGCTGGCCAAGTTCCTCACGGCTCTCCAGTGGCGGGGGACGCACCGCGCGAGCGAGGGCTTCCGCACGCTCATGGACTCGCTCCAAATCGACGATGCGTCGTGGTGCTTTCGCACCGGACCCTCGGGGCGGGTCGAACTCCGCAAGACGATCAAGGCGGTGGAGTCGGGCTACGACTGCGACATCCTGGCTGCGATGGGGGAGGCGACGATCCGGCAGATCGCACAGCGCTTCCGCGCCGGCAGCTTCGACGACGTCGTGCGGGCCCTGGCGGACTGGACCGCGCAGGCCACAGCCCGGCTGCGGCGCGATCCCGAGGACGACCTGCCCCCGCGCATCGCCAGGGCCGTGCAGGCCTTTGCCCGTTCCGAGATCCTGGAGGAGATCCGTCGGCTGGGCCATCAGTTCGAGCAGTGGGTACTCGGCTTCGAGCTGTCCGCTGCCGTGGCGGTCGCCCGCTACCGCAACGTGGCGCTGGAGCTGCGTCGGGCGCGGGGCGACCTGGACCGCCTGCTGCGGCTGGCGGAGGTGGAGACGGCCTTCGTCCTGCCCGAGCTGCCCGCGGCGATCGCGGTGGTGTGCGGGAACGATGCGGAGCGTTCCCGCCGCGCCGAGAGTTGGTGCCTGCGCATGCTCGAGGCCCAGGGGCCGTTTTTCCCCAAGGTCGTGGCTCTGGAAACGCTGGGCGAGCTGCGCTCGGTGCACTTCATCCCCGAAATCATGGAGTATCTCTCGGACGAAAACTCTTACGTCTACGGGGCGGCGGAGCGTGCCCTGTCGAAAATGGGCGAGGCGCTTGTCGCGCCGGCGCGGGCGCGGATCGAGTCCGGTCTCGTGGACTCCGACGCCGCGCACTCGCTGCTGGTGCTGCTCTGCGACCTCGGGACCGAAGCGGCGTACGAAGCCGTCACCGCGCACCTCGATTTCTTCATGGAAGAGGTCGGCGCAGGAACGACAGCGGAGTGGGTGAGCCTGTTCGGAACGGAGGAACTGATCGAGCCCCTGCGCGACTGGCTGGACGAGGATCCCGCGATGGTGGGGCAGGGGCTGCTGCTGCTCGGTGCGATCCACAACGTGCGCATTCCCGAGGAGCAGGACATCCTCGAGGCCATCGAGCGCGAGCGCGCCCGCCAGGCGCAGGAAGGCTCGGAGGAGACCGAGGGCGGCGGCGACCGCGAGGGCGGGGACTACCTGATGTGAGGCGCTCGCGGCGCGCGGTGGGCTCGATGGCGAGAAGCCCGTACCTGTTCGCTTACGGGACGTTGATGCGGGGCCTGCGGCTGCACAGATACCTGGGGGACGCCGCGTTCCTGGGCCGTGCGAGCTTGGTGGGGCGCCTCTTGGAGCTCGGCGGCTACCCGGGTTGGGTCCCGGATGTGCGAGGCGGGGGTCGCGTGTGGGGCGAGCTCTACCGCCTCAACGATCCGGAGCGCGACCTGCCGCGGCTCGATCGCCTCGAAGGTTACTGTCGGGACGACCCGCGCAGCCCCTTTGTGCGGGAATGCCGGCCCGTGCGCCTCGAAGGCGGACGCCGGGTGCGTGCGTGGGTCTACCGCTACGCCGGCCCGCGTGGCGCCGGGTGCCCCATCGGCGGGGACTACCGCGCCCACCTGCGCTGACCCGAGACTCGCGCCATGCCCACCGTCGCTGTGGACCGCGTGCGCAACATGGGTATCATCGCGCACATCGACGCGGGCAAAACGACCACCACGGAGCGTTTCCTCTACTACGCGGGCAAGAGCCATCGCATCGGGGAGGTCCACGAGGGGCAGGCCGTCATGGACTTCCGCCCGGACGAGCGGGAGCGCGGCATCACGATCTCGGACGCGGCGACCACGTTTTACTGGAACGGCCACGAGATCAACCTCATCGACACGCCGGGACACGTGGACTTCACGGCCGAGGTGGAGCGCGCGTTGCGAGTCCTCGACGGGGCTGTCGTGGTGTTCGACGCCGCCGAGGGTGTGGAACCCCAGTCGGAGACGGTCTGGCACCAGGCGGACCGCTACCGGGTGCCGCGCATCGCCTTCGTCAACAAGATGGATCGCGTCGGCGCGGATTTCGACGCCGCCGTGGAGTCCATGCGCGAACGGCTGCGCGCCACCCCGCTGCCGATCCAGCTCCCGTGGGGTCAGGCCGAGTCGTTCGCCGGCATCGTGGACCTCGTGCAATGGCGGCTGCTCACCTTCGACCCCGCGAGCCTGGGCCGCGAAATCCTCGTGCATCCCGTGCCCGCCGAGCTCGAGCGGGAGGCGCGCCGGCGCCGGGAGCTGTTGATCGAGCGGCTGGCGGAACTGCACGATCCGCTCGCCGAGCGTTACGTGGAGGAGGCGCCCATCGGAGCGGGGCAGATCCACGAGGCCCTGCGCGCCGTCACGCTCGGGCACCGCGGCGTGCCCGTGCTGTGCGGGGCCGCACTGCGCAATATCGGGGTGCAGCCGTTGCTCGACGCGGTGTGCGCCTACCTGCCCTCGCCCCGCGAGATGCCACCGGTTTCAGGAGAGGACCCGCGTACGGGCGAGCGTGTCACGCGGCGGCCCGATCCGGAGGCGCCGTTCGCGGCGCTCGTGTTCAAGATCGTCGCCACCGCCTCGGCGGATCTGTTCTACCTGCGCGTCTATTCCGGACGGCGGCGGGCGGGCGATCGGGTGCACAATGCCCGGACGGGGCGGGACGAACGCCTGCACCGCCCGCTGCGCATGCACGCGGACCGCGGAGAGCCGGTGGAGACGATCGAGGCGGGGGATATCGTGGCGGTCACGGGGTTGCGGGCCGTCACGGGGGACACGCTGTGCGACAAGGACGCACCGGTGTTGCTCGAGCCGATCCGCTTCCCCGACGCGGTGGTCTCGGTCGCGGTGGAGCCGAGGACCGTCGCGGAGCGCGAACGGATGGGAGAGATCTTCGCGCGTCTGGAGCGCGAGGATCCGACACTGCGCGTCGCCACGGATCCAGAGACGGGGCAGACGATCCTGTCCGGCATGGGAGAACTCCATCTCGAGGTGACGCTCCAACGCGCGGAGCGGGAATTCGGCTTGAAGGTCCGCGCCGGCCAACCGCGCGTCTCCTATCGCGAGACGATCGGGGCGCCGGCCTCGGGCACGGCCGAGTACCGCAGACAGATCGCCGGCGAGTGGGTGGCAGCGCGCGCGCAGGTGGAGCTCGAGCCCCTGGCGGATCGCGGGGCACGCGCGGTGGCAGTCTCCGCGCTTCCGGCGGACGCCCTCCCGGCCGACCTCGTGGACTCCGTGCTCGAGACGCTGCGCAGCGCGGCCGAGGGCGGCGGGGTGTTCGGTTACCCGATGACGGGAGTGCGGATCGTGCTACGGGAGGCGAGCTTCGAACCCTGCAGTCAACCCGAGGCGGCACTCAACGCCGCCGCGAGTCTCGCGTTCCGCGAAGCGCTGAGAGGCTGCGATGCGCTCGTGCTCGAGCCCTACGGCAGGCTCGAGGTGCGGGTCCCGGAGGAGTTCCTCGGGGCTGTGGTGAAATCGCTCAACCAGCGCCGGGCCCTCGTGGAGGAGACGCGCTTTGCGCGCGGGAGCGTGGTCGTGCGGGGCGTGGCCCCCATCGCGGAGATGTTCGGCTATCTGACGGCCCTGCGCTCCCAGACCCAGGGCCGCGGCGGCTTTTCCCTCGAGCCCCTGGACTACCGGCCGCTGCCCGAGACGCTCGTGGCGCAGCAGCACGTGCGCCTGCTCGATTGAGGGCGGGCGCGGCTTGACACCTCGCGGCGCGGGTCTTATACGCAGGACGAACCGGGCGGCACGGGCCCGCGGGCGGTTGCACGGCGGGCGAGGATGGCCGCCGCGAGAGGGCAGGAGGTGATATCCATGACGCTCGTGCGGTGGGATCCGTTCCGCGAGATCGCGAAGATCCATGACCGTCTGAGCCGGGTGCTGGCCGACACGCGCTTCACCGGTGAGGAGGGCTACGGCGCGTGGGTGCCGCCGGTGGACATCTTCGAGCGCGGCGACGATCTCGTGATTCGCGCGGAGTTGCCGGGACTGCGTCGCGAGGACATCGAAGTGCGCGTCGAAAACGGCAGCCTCGTTTTGCGCGGCGAGCGGCGGCGGGACGAGGACATCGACGAGGCCAACGCGTACCGGCTGGAGCGCATCTACGGGACCTTCACGCGCAGCTTCGCCCTGCCGCGGACGGTGGACACGGCCAAGATCCAAGCCACCTACCGGGACGGCGTGCTGGAAGTCGTGATCCCCAAGTCCGAGGAGGCGAAGCCGAAGAAAGTGGAGATTCGGGTCGTGTGAAGGCATGGGTGCTTCGCGACGCCGACGCCCGCGGCAGCGGCCGCGGGCGTCCGCGTGTCGTGGCTTGCGCGGCCGGGAGCGTCTATACTGGGGGTGCTGTGATCTTCGAGGACCCGCAGCGAGCGCGAGTGCGTGCGCGATCGTCGAGAACGAGCAGGACCGGCGACGCGACGAGGTCCGGGACGAACCGTAACCGCGGGAGCGAGGGCCGACGATGGAACCGACTGTGATCCCCCCCGAGCTGGGCGTGCTGCCGCTGCGCAACAGCGTGCTCTTCCCGCATGCGATCATGCCGATCTCGGTCGGGCGCCGCAAAACGCTCAATTTGCTCGAGGACGTGGTCCGAGACAATAAGCTGATCGCCGTCGTCTCGCAGCGGAATCCCACGGACGAAGATCCGGACACCTCGGGGCTCTACCGCGTCGGCACGGCCGCCCGCATCTTGAAGGTCGTCAAGCTGAGCGGCGACAACGTCAACCTGATCATCCAGGGTTTGAAGCGCATTCGCGTGGATCGCTTCACGCAGACCGAGCCCTTTCTCAAGGCCGCCGTGACTTCGCTGGAGGAGATCATTCCGGGGGGCGTGGAGCAAGAGGCACTGATCCGCAGCCTGATCAACCAGTTCCAGCGGCTCGTACAACTGTCGCCGAACATCTCCAACGAGCTAGGGGAGATGGTTCTCTCTGTGGGCGCGGACGATCCGGCGCGCCTGACGGACCTCGCGGCCTCGGTGCTCAACGTTTCGGTGGAGGAAAAAATCGGACTGCTCGAGCGCAACAACGTGCAGGACCGGTTGCAGAAGCTCGTCGAGATCATCACGCGGGAGGCGGAGCTGCAGGAGATCTCGAGCCGTATCCAGTCGCAGGTGGCGGACGAGGTCAGCAAGATGCAGCGCCAGTACTACCTGCGCGAGCAGATGAAAGCCATCCAGCGCGAGCTGGGAGAGGAAGACGAGCGCACGGCCGAGATCGAGGAACTGCGCAAGAAGATCGAAGCGGCGGGCATGCCCGAGGACGTGCGCAAGGTCGCGGAAAAGGAGCTCGATCGCTTGTCGAAGATGCCGCCCCAGGCGGCGGAATACACAGTGTCGCGCACGTATCTCGACTGGCTGGTCTCGCTCCCGTGGTCCAAGGAGACCGAGGACAAGCTCGATGTGGCCGAGGCCAAGCGGGTGCTCGACGAGGATCACTACGATCTGGAAAAGGTCAAGGACCGGATCCTGGAATACCTCGCGGTGCGCTCCCTGAAGAAAGACATGAAAGGCCCGATTCTCTGCTTCGTCGGGCCGCCGGGGGTGGGCAAGACGTCGCTCGGCCGCTCCATCGCGCGCGCCATGGGACGCAAGTTCGTGCGGATCTCTCTGGGAGGCGTGCGCGACGAGGCGGAGATCCGCGGACACCGGCGCACCTACATCGGGGCGCTTCCCGGGCGGATCGTCCAGGGCATCAAGCGCGCGGGAACCCGCAACCCTGTCTTCATGCTCGACGAGATCGACAAGATCGGCATGGACTTCCGGGGCGATCCTTCTTCGGCGCTGCTCGAGGTGCTCGACCCGGAGCAGAACTTCTCCTTTTCCGATCACTATCTCGAGGTGCCCTTCGATTTGAGCAAGGTATTCTTCATCACCACCGCCAACATCCTGGACACGATCCCCCCGGCCCTGCGCGACCGGATGGAGGTGTTGCGGCTGCCGGGATACACCGAAGAGGAGAAGGTCGAGATCGCCCGCAAGCATCTCGTGCCGCGCCAGCTCGAGGAGCACGGTCTGACGGCGGAGGACGTGGAGTTCACCGAGGACGCTGTGCGGCGGATCATCAACGAGTACACGCGCGAGGCGGGCGTGCGCAACCTGGAGCGCGAGATCGCGGCGATCGTGCGCAAGATCGCGCGCCGGATCGTGGAAGGCGAGCGGGGCAAGGCTCTCGTCACCCCGGAGAAGATCGGCGAGTTCCTCGGGGCCGCGCGTTTCTGGCGCGAGCTGGCGGAACGCACCGACCGGCCCGGGGTGTCGGTGGGCCTGGCCTGGACGCAGACCGGCGGCGAGATCCTGTTCGTGGAGTCCACGCGCATGCCCGGCAAGGGTAAGGTCACGATCACGGGGCGGCTGGGCGACGTGATGAAAGAATCGGCCCTGGCGGCCATGTCCTGGATCCGGGCTAGCGCCCAGCGTCTCGGCATCGATCCGAAGGTGTTCGCCGAATCGGACTTCCACATCCACGTCCCCGCAGGGGCCATTCCCAAGGATGGCCCCTCGGCGGGAGTGGCGATCGCCGTCTCGCTCGTCTCGCTGCTGACGGAGCTTCCCGTGCCGGCGGATCTGGCGATGACGGGGGAGATCACTTTGCGCGGGAAGGTTCTGCCCGTGGGCGGGATCAAAGAGAAAGTGATCGCCGCCAAGTCCTCCGGCATCCAGCGGGTGATTCTCCCGGAGAAGAACGAGAAGGATCTCGAGGACGTCTCGGCGTCGGTGCGCCACGCGCTCGTCTTCTACTTCGTCAGCGAGATCGACGAGGTGATGGAGCTCGTCTTCGGCAGCGCGCTGAAGAAGCGCGCGGAGAATTTGGCCCGCAAGCTCGAGGCGGAAAGACGACCCGAGTCCCCGGTGTCTCCAGCAGTGAGCGAGGCCGTCGTCGAGACCGAGGTGGCGAGCGGCGATTCGCCGGCGCTGGCTGTCCGCCGCGAGCGCTGAGCGAGACCTCGTGGCAGCTCGACGGCGTCGGCACGCGCCAAGCTCCACGGTGCGGCCGCGGGCGTTGTCCATCCCCGGCCTCCTCTCCCGCCGCCACCCCCCCGCCCTGCTCGTTTTGAACGGGGCCCCGGCGTCACAGGCACGAGAAGCCCTGCGCTGGGCGCGCCGGCTCGGGCCGCGCCCCTTCGTCGTCGCCGTGGACGGCGGATGGCGGGTGTGCCGGCGCGCGGGAATCCGCCCGCGCCTGTTCGTGGGCGACGCCGACTCGGCGCCGCGGCCCGATTGGGGCGTGGCCTGCGCCTTCTATCCCCGGGATAAAAACTTCAGCGACCTCGCGGCGGCGCTCGCCCTCGTGCACGGCCGCGGCCACCAGGCCGTGGTGGTCGCGGGCCTGACGGGAGGCCGGCTCGACCACGAGTGGGCCAATCTCCTGGAACTCGCCGCCTTCGCGCCGCGCTTCCGCGCGATCGTGGCCCCGACCGCTCGGGGTCTGGTGTTGCTCACGCCCCGTGGCTGCGATCTGCGCTTACCCCCGGGACGCCTTTTTTCGCTTTTCGCCCCGGGGGCGAGCGCCACGCTCAGTCTGCGCGGCGCGCGCTGGGCCCTGGAGCGGCGCCGTCTCGCCCCCGGTTCGCGCGGCTTGAGCAACGAGGCGCGCGGCACGGTGCGCTTGCGCGTCGCGCGGGGTGTGGCGCTGCTCGTCTGTCCTCGGCTCTAGCGCGCCGGGAGGCGGGGACGGCAGCGGCGGGGCAGCGGAACCGTTCCCGCGGAGCGGCTCGGTGCGTTGACAGGACGCGGGGGGCGGAGTGGAATGCAAGCGGCCGTGTGGATGAGCCGCAGTCTGGCGAAGGTGGCGGCGTCGCTTCTCCTGAGCGCGCTTTCGGGCGTGCTCGTTTTCGTTGCGTTCGCTCAAAGCTCCGATCCTCCCGTGGTCAAGACCCGCCGAGCGCTCGATCGGCTCGCCCGTGCCGCCCTCGACTGGCAGAACCGCTTCGACTGCAGCGGATGCCACAAGCAGGCCATGCCGCTCGCCGCAGCCGCGGCGGCTCGCCGCAGCGGCTACGAAGACATGAAACCCGGCACGGTGGACGCCCTCTCGGAGATGCTCGTCGAGGGTACGAACGGGCAGCAGGCGGATGGTTGTTTTCCTCTCAACGGCGGGAACTCCTCGACGGTCGGAACGACCTGGGGCGGCCGCGGGCTCGAAGCCTATAGCCGAGCCTTCGGCGACGCGCGGCAGGCGAACCTGCTGCGGGCCGCGGACTGCCTGCTCGGCCTCCAGGCCGCTGACGGCAGGCTCGCCTCGGATCACACGGAGCTGCCCCCGGCCCAGGGGGACTTCGTGACGACGGCGCACGGGATCTTCGTGTGGAACCGGGCGGCCGAGCTCACGGGGGATCCGGCTTACGCCGACGCGGCCGCGCGGGCCGAGGCCTGGCTGCGCGGGAGGATCGCCACGATCGAGGCCGCCCCCTCGAGCTTCACGACCCAGGACAAGGCGATGCTCCTCGCGGGGCTCGCGCAAGCGGGTGCGACGAGCTCGGACGGGGACGTCGTTCGGATGCACGACTTGCTCGCCTCGGAGCAGCAGCCCGACGGTTCGTGGAAGCTCAGCCACGCTTCCGCCGGAGGCAACGCCCACGGGACCGGTCAGGTCGTCTTCGCGATGCGCGCGGCGGGTTACGACCGGAGCGATCCGGCCGTCGATCGGGGCACGGCGTGGCTGCTCGACCGACAGTCGGCCGACGGTTCCTGGCCCGCGGATTTCTGGCAGGGGAACCCTCCGTCCGGAGTCGCGCCCTCGATGTGGGCGGCGCTGGCGCTCGCGACCTTTCCTTCCCCGCTCAACCGCCTGCGCGTCGCCGGCGGCGCGGATGCCGTGATCTCCTGGGAAGCGGTGGAGGGCGCGGAAGCCTACGACCTCATCCGGGGCGTGCTGGACGCGGTCGTGGAGCTCGAAGATCGCGTGGATCTCGGCAGCGCGACATGCCTGGCCTCCGCCACGGGCGCCCTTTCGGTGGCGGATCCGGCGACTCCCGCGGCGGGCCAAGCATTCTTCTACGTGATGCGCATTCGGTGGGCCACGAGCCACGACATCTACGGCCGCTCGTCTCGAGGGCTGGACCGGGTGCCCGCCTCCGGGGACTGCCCGCCGTAGCCCTGCTCGCGGGGCGCGCCGGAGGGCGCGCTCGTCCCTCAGAACGTCCCCAGTCCCAGCTCCGCGAGGAAGCTCCAGATGGCCCGCGTGATCGCGCGCCGGTAGAAGAGCACGGTGGCGTGACCGGCCCTCAAGTGGAGGGTGTGGGAAGGCGCGAGGGCCGCCTCGAGCCGCGCGAGCGAGGGCGGCGGGTCCACGCGGTCGTAATCGCCCGCGACGTAGAGCACGCCCCGGCCGCGCAGCCGCGGGGCATAGCGCTCCAACTGCACGGATTCCGTCATGCGCCACAGCCGCGGCTCGTCGATCCCTACCGCCTCCATGCCGCGGCGCAGGCCCTCGCCAATGGAGCCATGGAACACGCCCCAGGCGTAGCGGTTCGTCGAGGCGATGGAGACGACGGGAAGCTCGTGGAGACCCGCCGCACCGGAAAGCAGCGCTTGAAAGGCCCCGAGGCTAAAGCCGATCACGGCGACCGGCTCGAGGCGAGATCGCTCGGGCAGCACGCGCAGTACGGCCCCCTGATCGGCGCACCATTGCCGGATCGCTTCGAAGAGGCGCCAGGGGTTGGGGTTGCACACGCTCTCGCCGGGGTACTCTCCCGGGGGCGTGCGTCGAAAGTGGAAGGGTGCCGCCATCATCGCCACGGGAACGCGGCGCAGCAAGCCCGCCAGGAACCATTCCCAGGGCAGCCATCGCTCCTGGTAGATCGGGTGATGGAAGAGCAGGACGCTCCGCGCGCCGGCCGAGAGGCGCCGCGGCCGGTAGACGCGCAGGTACACCGTATGGTTGACGGGATGCCCGCACGGCGCGGGGGAGGGAAAGGCGAGGGATTCCACACTCCAGGCGCGCTTTTCCTGGTGACCGAGGCAGGCCACGCTGCCCGGTCTCGGGCGCGTCTCCTGGCGCAGGAAACCCAACAGGTCGCGGTTCGCCTCGGCGCAGCGGGCCTCCGCGCCCTCGACCCCGTCGGGGCCGAAGTGCTTCCAGGGGTTCGGATGCCATCCCACCCCCCGCAGCCGTCCGCGCAGGCGCAGCAGCGCCTCGCTGGAGCGGACCCAAACCGGGATCAGCGCGTCGCGCGATGCGGTGGAACGACGTAGAGCTCGCGTTGCGGATCGGAAAGGAACTCGCATCCTCGGTCCGTGACGACCACGATCTCCTCGCACGTGGCGATCCCGTGACCTTCCACGGGAAGGCGCGGCTCGATCGTGAAGCACTGGCCCGCCTCGAGCGGCAGCTCGGGCAGCGCGCCGTAGCGTTCCCAGCGCGGGAGCAGGCCCGCGCCCCCGTCGTGTACGGCGCGGCCCACCTGATGGCCCAAACCGTGGGGGAACTCGGGGTAGCCGCGCGATTTCAGCAACTCCCGCGCCACCGCGTCCACCTCGACCCCCTTCACGCCGGGGCGCATCGCCGCCGCTGCCTGCTGGATGGCCTCGACGATCGTGGCGAAGCCGCGCCGCACGGGCTCGGGCGGGACGCGCTCGTCCTCGCGCAGGAAATACCAGGTGCGCTGCAGATCGGAGCAGTACCCCTCGAGGCGCACGCCGAAGTCCACGTTCATCAGGTCCCCCGGCACGACCGGGCGGTCCGTGGGTGCCGCGTGCGCCCCTGCCGACTCGGGGCCCGTGAAAACGGCCGGGCAGTGCGCGGGATCCCAGGCGGGCGCGAGGCTTGCGGTACGAGCCATCTCCTCGCGGATGCGGGCGGCGATCTCCCGCTCCGTGAGCCCCGGCCGCAGCCAGGGGGTCAGCCGCGCGAAGATCTCCTGCGTCGCGCGGCACGCGGCGCGGATCCGTTCGCGTTCCGCAGCCGATTTGCGGCCCCGCAGCGCGCGCACCAGTGACTCGGACGAGACGAGTCGCTGCGCGTAGGGTGTGCCCTCCAGCACCCGTTGCAGCAGCCGGTACAGGCCGTGGGTCAACCCGTCCGCCAGCGGATCGTCCACCGAGTAGTTGATCGCGATCCAGCGCGGATCGAGGCGCGCCAGCGCGGCCCGCAAACTGTGGGCGATCCCGCCCGCATAGGACTCGATGGTGGAGAACAGCTCCTGCATCTCGATGTTGGTCCGGTCCAGATGGCCCACGATCGCCAGGCGTTCCCCGGCCGCGCCGAGGATGAAGGCGGCGGGCCAGGTGACGTTCGTGCCCAGCACCAGGTCCAGGCAAGGGTCGTGAACGGTGTGGCTCTCGCGCACGAGGATCAGCCACGCGTCGAGGTCCAGCTCGCGCAGGATCCCCGGCACCTGGTCGAGCTTCTCGCGGATCACCGGATCGGCGGGCACCGCAACCTCCGCTCGCGCGCGCGAGGGCGCGCAACATACCGCCTCGGGTTTGCGCTCGCAACGCCCAGCCCGCGGGAGCTGTGCACCCGCAGGAGAATCGGCGATAATCCCCCTCCGCGGACTCGACGGAAGGGGGCGACGCTCCGCATGGCCGTGGGTATTGCGCTGTTGTGCTTCGGGCTCTACGCCGCCGGCTACTTGGCCTACTCCCGCTACCTGTCGCAGCGGGTATTCGCCCTGCGGGCGGACAGCCCGACGCCGGCCCACCTCCTGCAGGACGGCGTGGACTACGTCCCGACGCACCGCTTCGTGCTGTTCGGGCACCACTATGCCTCGATCACCGGCCTCTCGCCGATGCTCGGTCCGGCGATCGCCGTCATCTGGGGCTGGGTGCCGGCGATGCTGTGGGTGGTGCTGGGCGCGCTGTTCGTGGGTTGCGTGCACGACTTCGGCGCGCTCGTCGTTTCGGCCCGCTCCCGGGGCAAGTCGATCGGGGTCGTCGCCCAAGGGATCGTCGGCCCCCGGGCCAAGTCGCTCTTGCACGCGATCATCTTCTTCGGCATCGCGCTGGCGATGGGGGTGTTCGTCTACGTGATCGCCGCGCTTTTCGCCGGCGCCTACCCGGAATCGGTGATGCCCTCCGCGGTGATCCTGGGCCTCGCCCTGTCGATGGGTTGGCTCGTCCAGCGCCGGGGATGGAACCGGTGGAGGCTCACGACCGTCGCCTTCGCCGTCGTCCTCGCCGCGCTGGTGCTCGCGCCCAAGTGGGTTCTGGCGTGGAACAGCCAGAGCGGCTGGACGTGGGTCCTGCTGGGGTACGCGTGGCTCGCCGCCGTCCTGCCCGTGTGGTCGCTTCTGCAACCGCGGGATTTCCTGAACTCGCTCGTGCTCTATCTTGGCCTGGGGCTGGTCTACGCAGGTTTCTTCGTGCTCCGGCCCGACTTCGCCGCGCCGGCTCTCGAGACGCACCCGGAGGGCGCGCCGCCGATGTTCCCCTTCGTGTTCATCGTCATCGCCTGCGGCGCCGCCTCGGGCTTCCATGCGCTCGTCTCCTCGGGGACGACCGCGAAACAGCTGGACCGCGAGCCCGACGCCCGGCCCATCGGCTACGGGGGCATGATCGGCGAGTCCCTCCTCGGGCTCGCCGCGGTTCTGGCGTGCAGCGCCGGTTTCGTGTCCGCCGACGCCTGGCGCCACCACTATGCCTCGTGGGCCAGCGTGCAGGGCCTGGAGAGCTCGATCGGCGCGTTCATCGAGGGGAGCACGCGCTTCATCGCGGCCCTGGGGGTTGCGGAGGCTTTTGCTCGCGCCCTGATCGCGGTGGTGGTCGTGAGTTTCGCTCTCACCACCCTCGACTCCGCGACGCGCCTGCTGCGCTTCAACTTGGAGGAGATCGCCGAGACCATGGGCTGGCGCATCCACCGCTACGGCGCTGCGACCCTGGCCGTGGGAGCGATCGCGTTTTTCGCCTTCTACAAGATCGAGGGGCGTGCCGCGGGACTCGCCCTGTGGCAACTGTTCGGTTCGACGAACCAACTCCTCGCGGGCTTGACGCTGCTCGTGGTGACCCTGTACCTGGTGCAGCGCCGCCGTCCCGCGCTTGCCTGCCTGATCCCGATGCTGTTCATGATGGCCAGCACCTTGACGGCGATGCTGTTGAAGCTGCGCGACTACGCCCGCCAGGGCGAGGGGATCCTGCTCGTGGTGGGCGGCTGCATCTCCGCGATCGCCCTCTGGTTGATCGTCGAGGCCGCGCTGGCCCTGCGCCGCTACCGGCGCGAGAAGCCCGTGCAGCGCCTGGAGGTGGCGCTTCCCGAATGAGCGCCGCGCCAGAGATCCGCATCGCCGGCGACGAGGCCGCACTCGCGCACGTGGGGGCCGAGGTGTTCGCCGATCTCGTGCAGGCTTCGCTGGCCCAGGGTTCCCCGTGCCGGGTGGCCCTCTGCGGAGGGCGCACGCCGCGCGCCCTCTACGCGCGGTTGGCCGAGGCGTACGGGCGGCGTGTGCCCTGGGACGCGCTGGAGCTCTACCTGGGCGACGAGCGTTACGTGCCGCCGGATCATCCCGAGAGCAACTACCGCATGGTGCGCGCCACGCTGCTCGAGCCGCTCGGCTTCCCCGAGGAGCGGTTCGTGCGTTTCGAGACCGAGCGCGGCGCGCCCGAAACCGTGGCCGAGCGCTACGAGCAGGTCCTGCGCCGGCGTTTCGGCCTGGCGGCGGGTTGCTGGCCCCGCTTCGACCTCGTCCTGCTCGGCATGGGTCCCGACGGTCACACCGCCTCGCTGTTTCCCGCCGGGGCCGCGATGCGCGAGCAGGAGCGGGTCGCCGTCGCCGAGTGGGTCGAGCGGCTCGGCCAGCACCGGCTGACGCTGACACTCCCCGTGTTCAACGCAGCCGCCCGCGTGGTGTTCATCGTTTCCGGGGCCGCCAAAGCACCCGCGGTGCGCGCGGTGCTCCAGGAGCGGCCTGGGGCGGGCGACCTGCCCGCCGCTCGGGTGCGACCTCACGCGGGGCGGTTGCTCTGGCTTCTCGATCGGGCAGCCGCAGGGCTGCTGGAGCGGCCCTGAGCGCCCGCAAGTCGGTTGCTCTCTCCGAGCACGGGACCTAGATTCGCGCTCGGGACGGGAGGGTCGGAGCATGTGGCGATGCACGCAAACCACGCGGCGCGCCGGGCGGAGCGGGCGGGAGGCGGCCATTCTCGGGGCGAGCTTTCTCGTCGATGCTCGGGGCACCCTGCTCGGTTTCGATGAACGCATGGAGCTGCTCACCGGCTGGCCGGCGCTGGAGGTCGTGGGGCGTTCCAAGGATTGCTTGCGCCCCCGCGAGCTGGCTTCCTCCGCTCAGGCGGGCGAGCAACCGCTCTACGAGGGGAGCCTCTCCGAGGCGCGCGACGGCGAGGTACGCGAACTGCGGCTTCACTGCCGGGACGGGAGCGTCCTCGAGGTGGAGGCCGCGGTGCGCGCGCTCCAGGGTTCGGGGAAGCGGTTCTGGGTGAGCGTCGTGCGCGTGCTGGCCCACAGCCAGCCGGCGGCGGCCGCCGGAGGAGTCGGATGCGATGGCCTGACGGGGCTGGCGGATCTGGAGCGCTTCCGGCAGAGCCTCGCCCAATGTCTCGCCGAGGCGCGTGCCCACGGGCGCACCCTGGCCCTACTGCTTCTCGATGTGGATCATCTGCGGCACGTGAACGATCGTTTCGGCCGCGAAGCAGGCGATCAGGTGCTCAAGCGAATCGCCGGCATCCTGCGCGCCAGCGTCGAGGACGAACGGGGTCTCGCCCGGGTGGGGGAGGACGAGTTCGCGCTGTGGCTGCCGGGCGCCGGCCGGGGCGAGGCGCGCCAGGTGGCGGCCCGCGTGCGCTCCACGGTGGAGCGCTTCCGCTTCTTCGGCCTCGAGGGCCCTCCCGCCGGGACCGTGACGCTCAGCATTGGCGCCGCGTCCTACCCCTCCGACGCGGACAGCGAGGTGGATCTCCTGCGGCGGGCTCAGGACGCCCTGGAGCAAGCCCGGGCCTTGGGGCGCAACCGGGTCTGGTGCTACACGCGACGGCCGCGCGTGCCCCTGGAGGTCCCGGTCTACTTCGACGGCGCGGAGGAGCTGCTCGTGGGCTTCACCCGGGATCTCTCGCCGAGCGGTCTGTTCGTGCGCACGCCCCTGCCCATCGAGACCGGAATGCGTTGCGCGCTCACGTTCCCGCTGCCCGATCACCCGCAGAAGGTCCACGTCGTAGGTCGCGTGGTGCGCACCGTGCCGCCGGACGCCGCGCAGGAGCGGATCGCGGGGATGGGAATCGAGTTCGAGCGCTTCGGCCCCGAGGACCGGCGCGCCATCGAACTGTACCTGCACCGCAACGAGGCGCGGGTTTCGCGGCTGGAAGAGGGAACCTGCAGCGTCGCCTGAAGCTCGCAGCCTGAAGCTGGCAGGAAGATCAGCCGCCCGGCGGAGCCGCCGCCGGTGTCGCCATCGCCGCCTGCGCCCCTAGCGGTCCCTGGGCGTAGCGGTCGAAGAGAGCTCCCCAGGCCGTCTCGCGCCGCCAGCGCTCGAAGATCCGCCGATCCCGCAGCGGCCAGCGGTAATAGTCGTGGTAGGCCTCCGAGCCGAAGATGAAAAGATGCACGAGGAACGTGCGGAAAAAGAGCTTCTGGAAGCGCTTGAGCGGCGAGAACCAGAGCAAATCCCCGACCCGGCTAGCCGCGTTGTCCCCGACGTGGAAGCCCCAGGACTCGGCGGCGGCGTCCGCGTCGCCGACGATCTCGATCTCCCTCGGGTCCCCCACACCCAGGCCGTCCTCGTGCGCCAGGCGTATGTAGGCGATGGAGAACGGATCGAAGCCCATCATGCGCGCCGCGACCGCATCCACCGCCACCTGGTCGGCAGCTGCGAGCATGACGTTTTTCACCTCGGGCCGCATCGTGCGCGGGCCGGGGCCGTTGCCCGCGGTCGTGCCATCCATCACGGCGAAGATGCCGGTGTGGATCTCCCGCTGGATCGCCAGCAGATCCACGAGCGTCTCGTGGATCCAGGAATGGGTGTAGTGGCGGTCGTCGTGGAGCAGGCCGCCGAAGGCGTTCTTCATCGCTCCCGTCGTCGTCGTGTAGATGTGGCACTTGATCGTGGGCAGGTGGACGATGTTCTTGCCGAAGAAAAAGTCGGGGACGCGGATGCCCTCGGGGAAGATGCGGTCCAGCACACGCATGCGCCTCCGCGGCCGGTATTCGACCCACTGCATGTCGTCTCGTTTGAAGTTGTAGCGCACCGGCACGCCGTAGTGCGCGAGGATCGGCCGGTAGTGATTCAGGTCCTCCCCCTTGAAGGCGTTCGTGACGACGGTCTGGTTCTGCACGCACACGAGTTCCCGAAAGCCCGCGGCGCGCAAGGCCCGGATCGTGCCTTCGAGCTGCCAGGGCGTGGTGTTGGCGGCGGGGAAGGGGAAGTGCCAGGAGATGTTGTCCTTGAGGATCGTGGTCGCCCCGGCGGACAGGGCCTGGGGCAGCCCCGCCAGAGCACACAGCCGTTCGATGTCTTCCAGGATCCTTTCCGGGCGGACCCGGAGTACCGCTACGCGGCTCCGCATCACGCGCAAAGTACGGGAGGCGCGGCAGGCCGTCAAGGCGCGGGGGGGTCGAGCGCCGGCTCGGCGGCCAGCAGGGTTTCGAGGGCATCGGCGGCGAGCCGGAAACCCTCCCACTGCGAGGTCGCGAGCTCTTCGTGGGCTACGCGCTCCGCCCCGGCGCGCGACCGCGCAGCGAAGAATCTCTGGCAGGCCATCAAGCAGCTCGCGAAGCGTGGTGGCCAATCCGCGCCGGCCAGTGGCTCGGGCAGGGCCTGTTGGGTCTCCTCGAGCAGGCGGTCGAGTTCCCGTTCCACGGCGCGCTCCCGCTCGCCGGGGGGCGGTTCGTGGGCGTAGGCTGCGGTTTCCGCCGTTCTCTCGGCAAGAGCCTGCACCACCCGGACACCCCGGGCCAGCCGCTCCAGAAAACCGCGCAATTTCGGCTCGAGCCGCGCGCCTTCCTCCCGCGCCCGGGCCCACCCCACGAGCGCCTCCTCGAAACCCGCTTGCCATCCGCAACCGTCGAGGCGTTCGGCTCCATCAGGGCGCCGCCAGCGGGCGAAAGTCGCCGCGAGGACGGGAGGCGTGGCCTCCGGGATCTCCTCTGGCAAGGGACTTTCGGCAATCGCGGCCTCGGCTGCGGGCCTGGCGCGCCTGATCCAGCGGATCACCAGGCTGCCCTGCAGGGGTTTGCCTGCGGGAAGCGATCGGATGCGCAGCGTCCATGGCCCCCCCGCGTCCTCGGGCACCGGCTCCGCGAAGCTTTGGGGCGGAAGTCCCGAGCGCCGCGCCAGGAGATGGCCCGCGGCGTCCTCGAGCTTGAAGGCGAGCGAACGGGCTGCGTCCCACGTGGCTTCGATCTCCAGTCGCGCCGTGCCCTCCGGGATCGGGATCTCCAAACGCCAGCGGGCCGCTTGCCCGGCCGGAGCCTCGAGCGCGTAGACCTGCTCCGCCAGAGGTTCTCCCCCGGAGGCGAAGAGGGCCGCGAGCCCCAGCACGGCGCCCAGGCTGCCCACCCGTTCTCCCGAGGCCCCCGTCCGCCAATATGGAACGGGCCGGCCGCCCAGGCTACTGCGCGATCCAGCTGAAGTCGGGCATCTCGTCTGTGCGCGGCGCGGCGCTGCGGTGGGGGATGCGGATCACCTGGCTCAGCCCTCGATCGGGGAGCAGTTCGGCTCGGATCTCGCCACCGAGCCGGTCCAGCAGATGGCGCACGGTGTAGAGCCCGAGACCCGGCCCGCGCGAGGCGCGGCGCGGCGTGAACGGAGCATAGAAACGGGCCCGCGCCGTGGGATCCGGCCCGAGCCCATCGTCCGTGACGCGCAGGACAACCGCGTCGTGCTCCCGCCGTGCCGCCAGCACGATGGACCGCGTCGTCTGCCCGTGCGCCACGGCGTTGTCGATCAGTTCTTCGAACGCCCAGCCGAGGAGCGCTTCGTCGCCCATGACCTCGGCGTCCTCGCCGCGCACGGTGTCCACGCGGAGCTCCAGCTCCGGGTGGCGCGTTCTGGCACGCTCGGCGCTGCGTGCCAGCACCCGATCGAGGCCGACCGGTTGCGGACGCATCGCCTCGATCCGTTCCAGGAGGTCGCGCAGCTCCTCGAGGCGCGCTGCGCGGGCCGGGTCCGCCGCCTCCCCCGCGCCGCGTTCTGCGGCGAGCTCGCGGTCGATCTGGATGCGTACGTAGTCCACCTCGGCCGTGCGCCGCCCCTCCCACAGTTGCCGCGCCTTGCGCCGCTTTTCCTCGATCAGGCTCGCGCGCGCCCGCCGCGTGTGGCGCACGAACCACGCGACCCCCGCCGCACCCAAGAGCGCCAGCAGGACCATCGCCGCCATCAGGACCTTCATCGCGCTCCTCCGCATCCCCGCGCGTCGTGCAGGTCACCTCGTGCGCGAACGCTCCAGGATCTGTTTCAGGTTGCCCAAAAGCATCTCGCGCTTGCGGTCCGCGAACCCCAGGATCTGTTGCAGCGCCTCGCCGATCGTCGGGATGTACTTTTCGATGTAGGCGCGTTTCTTGGCTTCCTCGGCCACGCGCCTGCGCCGCCGCAGGAACGCCCCCAGGCGCCGCCCGACCTCCATCAGGCCCAGTCGCACCTCGCGCAGGATCTCGGGATAGGAGGCGATCGCCTCCTTCGACTCCGACGTGAACGGCACCCAGACGGACACGACATGCACGAAGATCGCCGCGGGCCCCGCCGGCAGCGCTCCCTTGGACTGTGGGAGGCCATAGGGCCTCCAGTCCACCGAGAGCGCGGCCTTGAAGATGGCACAGGCGGACTGCTGGTACAGTAGAGGTACGCGGTTGGCGAAGCGGTACAGCTGCACCAGCTCCTCCGCCGGCAGGGCTCCACCGTACGCGAGGCCGATCTCGACCTGGAAAGGGTTGCCCCGGTACACCGCGGGCGAGCGCGCCACAGCCGTGACGAATTCCGGGCGGAAGCGCGCCTCCAGTCCCCGGGCGATGAGCGCCCCGCCGATGGGGGACAGGCAGGCGGCAGGCGGCGCGAGAATCTTGACTTTGGGAATGGCGCGAAAGATTCGCTCGACCTGCTTCGCGCTCAGCCGCTGGGGTCGGGCGTCCTCAGGTACGCCGGCCAGGGCGCACACCTGCGCCGCGACCGCGGCGCTGACCCTGGAAAAATCGCCCATCAGAGCGCTCTTCAGCGTGCGCGCTCGGGTCTCCTTCAGCATGCGCATCAGCAGGCCGAGCTCCACGCCGTGAGGATGCGGGCGAATCTCCAGGGCTTCTTTGGGGAGCGAGTCGCTCACCCGGGCGTAGCGGACGGGATCGCTCTTGGGCGGCCGGTACTCGATCGTCGCATGGGGGTTGGCGAGCGCGGTTTGCCCCAAGTAGTCGTCCACGGAGCGGCGTCCCTTGCGATAGACCGCCTCGAGCTCGATCTCGACCCGGGTGCCGTGGGGCCGCGGCCAGTCGACGGTGTCGTCCCTCAAGACCACCGGTGCGTTGCGCTTCGTGTCCAGCATCAGCTCGAAGCGATGCGCGGGACGGCGCGGGCCTGTGCGGGAAACGATGACCACCGGCTGGCCGGTCGTGAGCTGGCCGTACATGCCCGCCGCCGAGATGCCGATCCCCTGCTGGCCGCGCTGTTGCTTGAGGCGGTGGAACTTCGACCCGTAGAGCAGCTTGCCGAAGATGCGGGGCACCTGGGTGCGCACGATGCCGGGGCCGTTGTCCTCGACGGCGATGCGGAAGCGGTGCTCCCCGACCTCCACGATCTCCACGAGCAGCTCCGGTAGGATGCCCGCCTCCTCGCAGGCGTCGAGGGAGTTGTCCACCGCTTCTTTCACCGTCGTGAGCAGCGCCTTCTGGGGATTGTCGAAGCCGAGGAGGTGCCGGTTCTTGGTGAAGAACTCCGAGACCGAGATTTCCCGCTGTCGCGCCGCCAGCGCCGCGGCGTCGATCCGCGCACCGGTGCGGCCCGGCTCGTCCGTCGCAGGGGCCGTGGAGTGTTTGCCCACCTCGGACTCCGTAGCGCGCGCGCTCGCGCCGTCGGCATTGTAGCAGGGTGCCGCGCCCGCGGGCGGACATCGGTACCGTCCGCGGACGGGCGGTGTGGACTTTCGCGCTCCGGCGCGGCTAGGGGAAAAGAGCTCGGGCGCGGGCTTTCCTGCGCCGGGTCTCGATTGGCGCGGGGGTTGCGAGCGGACGCCATCTGCGGAGGGGGCGTTGCTCCCGACCGCCGGCGACGGGAACGGGACCCCCGCGCGCTGGCGGGTTGGTTCACCGCCGGGGGGTGGCCGGTGCTTTGGAGGAGGCGGCACCGGTCACTTCCCGTTTCTCCGAGCCGCTTCCTTTCGACGCCGCCCGGTTGCCGAGAAGGCTACAATGCGCGCCTGCCAGGGAGGAGCGGTGCCCGCCGACGATCGAGCCTCGTTCCCGCCCTTCGGAGGCGCGGAAGCCGCGGCCCCGTACGACCGGGCGCGCGTCGCCGTCGTGCCCGTACCCTACGAAGGCACCGTGTCCTGGAAGCGCGGCACCGCCCGGGGCCCGCAGGAGATTCTCGCGGCCTCCTGCCAGCTCGAGCTCTACGACGAACAGCTCGCCTGCGAGCCGTATCGCGTCGGCTTGTGGACGGACCGGCCCGTCCCGTGCCCTGCGGGCGAGCCGGCCGAGCGCGTGATCGGCCGGGTCGAGGCCCGCACGGGTGCGCTCCTCGACGACCACAAGTTTCCGCTCCTGCTGGGTGGCGAGCACTCGATCACCGTGGGCGCGGTCCGCGCCGCGGCGCGACGCCACCAGGGGCTCGTCGTGGTGCAGCTCGACGCCCATGCGGATCTGCGGGAAAGCTACGAGGGCGAGCGCTTCAGCCACGCTTGCGCGATGGCCCGCTGTCTCGAACACGCGAGCGTCCGTGCGATCGGTGTGCGCAGCTACAGCGCGGAGGAAGCGGCTCGGGTGCGGGCGGGCATCCCGGGCTACCGCGTAATCCACGCGTGGGAGATGGTGGGGGAGGGTTGGCAGGCACGGGTGTTCGAGGGACTCGAGGATCGTCCCGTCTACCTCACCGTGGACGTGGACTATTTCGATCCGGCCATCGTGCCCGCCACGGGAACGCCGGAACCCGGCGGCGCCCCGTGGTGGCCCACACTGGCGCTGCTCGAGCGGCTGTGCGAGCGCGGGCGTGTGGTGGCGGCGGACCTCGTGGAGCTGGCGCCGACGCCGGGGCTCCACCACGCGACGTTCACCGTGGCGCGTCTCGCCTACAAGCTGATCGGCCTCGTTTTCTCCCGCGAGCTCGGGACGGGCCGCCGGGCTTGATTCCCGGGGATCTGCCGCCTAGGTTTCTTTGCGGGATGATCACAGGCTTCAATACCGACGTGGAGTACGACGGCCGCGTCTTTCACGTCCAGACGGAGGACCGGGGGCGCGCGAACCCCGTCATCGAGACCCTCGTCTACAGCGGCGGCGAGATCCTCGCCAAGCGCCGCAGCTCCTACGAGGCCCTGGCGCAATCGCCGGACTACAGCGAGCGGGCGGTGCTCCAGCTCATGGAAAAACAGCACCACGCCATGGTGCGCGAGATCTACAGCGGCAAGTTCGATCCCGAGGGCCCCAAACCCTTCGGCTACAACATCATCACCAACCGCAGCCTGGACGAGGTGGTCCTCGATTACCTGACGAGCCAGTTCGGCGGCGATCGCATCCGCCTCGAACTCGAACGCACGAGCGCCTTGACGGCGCCCAGCGCGCCGCGCCTGAGGCTGCGGGTGCTCTCCGAGACCTCCGACCGGCCGCTAGCGGGTGCGAAAGTGCGGGTCCAGCTGCTGTCCACGCGCGCGAAGCCGCGGGAAGTGTTCTGCGGCGCGAGCGATATGCAGGGTTGGGTCGAGACCCACTTCGAGATTCCCGAGCTCGGGGAGGACGAGGAAGAGATTGCCGTCGTGTTTCAGGCGGATGCGGGCGGGCTCACCGCGGAGATCAAGCAGCTCGTCCGCCGCGCCGATGCCCCCGCGGGCTCACCGTAGCTCGCGTTCGCGGGCCGCCTCCCGTTCCATATCCCGCCGCCGCTTCGCCTCGCGCTTGTCGTAGATCTTCTTCGCTTTAGCGACGGCGATCTCGACTTTGATCCAGCCGTTCTTGAGGTAGACGCGCGTGGGTACGAGCGTCATGCCCCGCGGGTCGGTTGCGCGCCGGAGCTTGCCGATTTCCGCCCGCTGCAGCAGCAGCTTGCGCGGCCGCACGGGGTCGGGATTGAACCGGTTGCCCTGAGCGTAGGGCCGGATGTGGCAGTGGTAGAGAAACACCTCGCCGCGGCGCACCCGGGCGTAGGCTTCCCGCAAGTTGATCGCCCCCTGGCGGGCCGATTTCACTTCGGAGCCCGTGAGCGCGATGCCCGCCTCCAGGCGCTCCAGGAGGTGGAACTCGTGGGACGCCGAACGGTTCGTGGCCAGCACCCGGACGGTGTCGTCTCGTGGCTTGCCCGCACGACCCCTCATCGGAAGCCTCCTCGCCAGTATAGCGGCAGGGGTCAGCGCCTCGGGGGAAGGAGCCCGCGCTGCGCCAGCTCGCGGTAGAGCTCAGCGCGGGACCGGCCGAGGCGCTTGGCCAGCTGCCGCAGAGCCGTCCGCGGGTGCCCGTCGGCGGCGTCGAGCGCGGCCTGCCACGCCTCGGCGAGCGCGCGGTCGGGCTCCGGCGGCGGCGCTGCGGCGGCGAGGGCGGCGCCCTCCACGACGAGCGTGATCTCGCCCCGCACGGGTTTCTCCCCCAGCATCCGCAGCAGCTCGCGAGGGGTGCCTCGCAGGAGCGTTTCGTGCAACTTCGTCAGCTCCCGCCCGAGCAGGATCGTGCGCGCGCCGAGCACCGCCTCCAGGTCCTCCAGGGTCGCCCGCAGGCGGTGCGGGGCCTCGAAGATCACGAGCGGCTCTTCGCATGTCGCTAGCGCGCGCAGCCTCCGCAGGCGTGGGCCGCGCCGGGGCGGGAGAAACCCCTCGAAGCGAAACCGATCCGCGGCAAAGCCGCTCGCCGACAGCGCCACAACCACCGCCGAGGGACCCGGCAGGGGGCAAATGCGCACGCCCGTCTCCCACGCGGCGCGCACGAGTTTCGCCCCGGGGTCGCGAATGCAGGGCGTGCCGGAGTCGGTCACCAGGGCCACGTCCTCTCCTCGCAGCAGGCGCTGCAGGACCGGCTCGATGCGGCGCCGCTCGTTGAACTTGTGACAAGAGAGCATCGGCGTGCGCAGCTCCAGGCGCCGCAGGAGCCGGCCCGTGCGCCGCGTGTCCTCGCAGGCCACGAGAGCCACCGCCGCCAGCACCCCCCGCGCCCGAGGCGAGAGATCGTCCAGGTTCCCGACGGGCGTCGGCACGATGTACAGGGTCCCGGCCATCGGGGCTCAGCGAGGCGCGGCCGGTGCCCAGAGTGTGTCGAAGCTGACCGTGAGGGTGGGACGGACGCGCACGAAGAGAAACGAAGGATCGGGAACACCGAAATCGGTCCAGCGGAGTTCGAGGGTCCCCCGCACCCGGAGCGCTCCAGCCTCGGCCTGGATCTCCGCCGCCACCGTCACCGGGTGTGTCGTGCCCCGGACGGTCAGTTCTCCGCTGAGATCGGCGCGCCCCTGCGCATCGGGATAGGTGCAGGCCGTGGGCCGGAACACGATTTCGGGATAGCGCGCAACGTCGAGGCTTTTTTGGTGCATCTTTCGGTCGCGGCGGCGGTTGCCCGTATCGAGGGAGGCAGCCTCCACCCGCACCTCGCCTTCGAGGGCGAGAAGTCCGGAGCCTTCGTGAGCCACGAACCACCCCCGCCAGCGCCCGGCCTCGCCGCGGACCGTGTGACCCGTGGCGGGCAGCGCGAAGCCCAGGCGGCTCGCGCCGCTGCGCACCTCGTAACGCACCTCGGGTGTGGGGACCGCCGCCGCCGCCGTGGTGGCGAGCAAGGCCAGGGCCGCACCGCAAGGAACGCGCATCGGATGCCTCCGCCACCTCGAGGGGCAGCGAGCGCCGCGGAGAAAGGTTACTATAGCGAGCGATGCCACGCTCTAGGGTCGCGCGATGGGCGGCGGGGACCGCCGCCGCCGTCACGGTTGCGAGTCTAGCGCTTTACGGCGCGGCGGAGCGTCCCCGGGTCCACGCCGAGGGACGCGAGATCGAGCGCGCCCTGCTAGACGCGACTCGGGCCTTCGTCTACGAGGACCTGAAGGCGGCGCGCGAAGGCATGGCCCGCATCGAAGCCCACTGCGCGCGTCTGTCGCCGGAGACGCACCCGGAGCTTCCCCGCGAGGTCGTGACCTACGATCGGGCGTTCCACCTCGCTCTCGATGCGGCGCGCGAGCATGCGTTGAGGGGAAACCTCCAGGAATCCTTCCATCAGTTTCTGTGGATCCAGCAGGGCTGTCGCCGCTGCCACGAACTGGCCCGCGAGCAGGGGCTCGCAGGGGTACCGGGGCTGGCTCAGGAGCGCCAGTCGCGGGGGTAGCGGAAGTCCCATCCCACCGAGCGCGTGGAGAGCTTCGCGATCACCGGCAGCCGGCGCTTGTACTGACTGCGCACGATCATGCGCACGATGCGCCGCACGAGCGCGCGCGGGTAGCCCTCGCGTAGGAGGGTCCGCTCGCTGACGCGGGCGTCGACGAGCAGCGCCAGCATCCGATCCAGGCGCTCGTAGCTCACCCCCAGCTCCGCTTCGTCCGACTGACCGGGCCAGAGATCCGCGGTCGGCGTCTTGTCGCGGATCGCCCGCGGCACCCCGAGATAGGCCGCGAGCTGGCGGATCTGGGTCTTGTACAAATCCCCCAGAGGGTTGACGGCGGAGGCCAGGTCGCCGTGCAACGTCCCGTAACCGAGCAGCAGTTCCGTCTTGTTGCTCGTACCCAAGACGAGGGCATGGTGCGCCATGGAGCGGTCGTAGAGGATCGTCATCCGCACCCGGGACATGACGTTGCCCAGGCGCCGGCGGCCCGGACGCTCCAGGGAAGCCCGGAACGCATCCACGACCGGGGTGATGTCGATCTTCTCGGCCACCAAGCCGAGCGCCGCGACCACGCGCTCGGCGTCGCGCACGGAGTCCAAGCGGCTGGTGCGGTAGGGCATCAGCACCCCCACGACACCGGCGGCCCCGAGCGCCTCCACCGCGACGTAGGCCGCGACGGAGGAGTCCAGCCCACCGGAGAGACCGACGACCACACGCTCGAAACCCGCACGCCGCACCTCGCTCTGGACGAAGCCGGTCAGGATGCGCAGGGTCTCGCGCGGATCGAGGCGCAGGTCAGCCTCGCCCGGCAGCTCCACGAAGCGGCGCCGCGGGTGTCCCATCAACGGTCCCCACGGCGCCTGTCCTGCACCGCCCGCTTGACCTTGGCCGCCGGTTGGCTCTCGTGCGGCGCGCCGCGCGCGACACCCTGCGCCGCCGCGTCCACTTCCCCGGGGAGCTCGTAACGCAGGGCACGGATCCGGGCCAGTTCGCGGGCCACGAGCTCCAGGTCCTCGTCGCGCAGGAGCGGGTAGGCCGTCCGTGCCCGACGCAGGATTTCGCCGTCGAGTTCCGCGACGACGAAGTCGGGATCTAGACTCGAAAGCGTGGCATGGGCACGGCCGAAGGGGTCCATCACGCTGGAGCCTCCGCCGAAATTCAAGCCGTCCTCGTAGCCGACCCGGTTGACATAGACGACCCAGGCGGTTTGGAACTGCGCGGTTACCCGCAGGAGATCGTGCCACACCGCCACGCTCGTCACGCCCCGGCCGGGACGGGCTCCCCGGGTCGGGCCGCTGGAAAGCACGAACAACACCTCGGCACCCTGCTGGGCGAGCAACCAAGGCAGGGCGGGGTGCCATGCATCCTCGCAGATCAGGATTCCCGCAGCTCCGAACCCTGCCTGGAAGATTCGCACCCGGTCGCCCGCTGCGAAGTCCCGCCCTTCGTCGAACATGCCGTACGTGGGGAGGTAGACCTTGCGGTGCACGTGCCGGACGGCCCCATCCGCGAGGTAGACGGCCGCGTTGTAGAAACGATGCCCCGGCCCCTCCTCGACGAGACCGAGGACGATGTCGAGCCTGCGGCAGGCACGCCGCAGGCGCTCGAGGACGGGACCCTCGAGCCTTTGGGCGACCTCGGGCACCTGGTCCCGCAGGACGTAACCGGTGAGTGAAAGCTCGGGGAAGACGAGGACCTGGGCGCGCTCCCTGCGGGCGCGCTCGGCGGTCCGCAGGTGGAGATCAAGGTTGTACCGGACGTCGCCGAGCCTAGGTGCGATTTGCGCCAGCGCCACACGAACGTTACGCACGGGGGTCGCCGCCTCCAGGGGTCGAGCCCGAAGGCTAGCACAAAGGCGCGGGGGCCCGGTGCCAAGGAAATGCGCCATTGTGGCGTGCTCTCGGCCGGCGCTCCGAGGCAAGCTGGCGCGTCTGGAGCGGCGAGGGGATGGACAGCGGGAGTTTCCGGTCGTATAATGACTCGGCGTTGGGCGGAAAACCTGGGCTCAGAGGATCTGAGCGCAGGGTTTTTCTGTGCCAGAGGTTACAAATCCGTAATCACGGGCGGTTGGCCCGGATCTTTCAACAGCCGGGAAGGCGCCTGCGGGCTTATCGCCCGTGGCGGAGGGAGCGCGAGGGTGCGTTACGAGACCACGCTTCGAGTCCTACTCGAGGAGGAGGAAACGGAGGAGCTCATGGAGGAGCGTGAGATCCGTTCCCCGGCGGAGTTCCCCAAGCGCCGCCTGGACAAGGAACTTGAGCGCGACAAGCCCACGGCGGCCATCCTCCCCATCTACCTGCGCGAAATGGGAGCGACCCCGCTCATCGACGAAAAGAAGGAAGTGGAGCTGGCGCGCGAGCTCCAGGAGAACCGGGAGGCTTTGGCCAAGCTCGCCCTCAAGCTCCCGGCGGCGGTGCGCGCGCATGTGCTGGATCACGACCCCGAGGGTCCGAAGCGCGGGCGCGAGTGGCCCTTGGACAAGCTCGAGACCTTCTACGAGAAGCTCGTGCGTTACGGGCGGGAGTACCCGAACCCCCGTCTGACCGCTGTGCTACGGCAGGCCCGGGAGTACAAGCGGCACGTGGATCACGCCCGGGACGCGCTGATCCTGGCCAACCTGCGGCTGGTGGTGCACATCGCCAAGAAGTACCTCAACCACGGCATCTCGTTTATGGACCTGATCCAGGAGGGCAACATCGGCCTGATGAAGGCCGTAGAGAAGTTCGAGTACGAGCGGGGCAACAAGTTCTCGACTTACGCCTACTGGTGGATCAAGCAGGCGATCGAGCGGGCGATCGCGGACAAGGCGCGGGTGATCCGGATCCCCGTGCACGTGAACGAGAAGATCAAGAAGATCTCCCGGGTGAGCCGCGAGCTGGCGGAAACCTTGGGCCGCAAGCCCACGCCCCAGGAGATCGCCAAGAAGCTGCGCATTCCGGTGGCGAAGGTGGAGGAGATCCTCAACGTCGTGCAGGATCCCCAGGCGCTCGAGGATTTCGGCAGCGAGGAAGACAGTCCCGGACTGTTGCGTTTCGTGGCGGATCCCAATGCCGTGTCGCCGCTCGAGAAGACGGTGGACCGGGAGCTCAAGGAAAAGATCGAGGCCACGCTCAAGGTCCTGACGGCGCGCGAGGAAGAAATCGTCCGCCTGCGCTTCGGGATCGGCCGCGACATGCCTTACACGCTCGAGGAGATCGGCCGGATCATGGGCCTGTCCCGCGAGCGGGTGCGCCAGATCGAAGCGACAGCGCTGAAGAAGATCCAGGCGGCGCACGAGGCCCAGCCGCTCAAGGAATTCCTCGAGTAGAGGGATGGCGCCCCGCGCGGACCACCCGCCCGCGCGCGGGCGCGGCCGGGTCGGGCGCGGATGCTCCGGGCCCAGGCCGGGGGGCTGCGTCCCTGTCTTGTAGGCTTCGCGGGAAGGAAGGTTTCCGACGCCGAGGCAACCTGAGTGGGGGGCCGCCCCTCGCGGTCAGGGCTTGCCGCGCTGCACGAGCACGCGCGCGAGAAGCCAATCCAACAGGCCGGGAAAGAAGCGGTTGGTCCAGGCCAGCAGCTTGCCCTCCGGAGTCAGGACGCACTCGCGGCGCCTGGAGTCCGCCAGGCGCACGATGGCGCGGGCCACGGACTCCGGCGTGTGCTCCGCGATCCGCCGACGCGGCTGCGAGGGTCCGCGGCGCAGCTTGCGCTCGTCGAACTCGGTGCGGGTGGATCCCGGACAGAGGACGCCCACCGTGACGCCGGTTCCGCGCAGCTCGACCCGCAGCGCCTCGGCGAAGCCGTGCAGGGCGAACTTGCTCGCCGAGTAGATCGAGTAGTAGGGGATGCCGCGTTTGCCGACCACCGAGGAGACGAGCACGATGCGGCCCCGGCCGCGCTCGATCATCCCCGGCAGGAACGGCCACAGGGTGCGCCAGACGCCGAAGACGTTCACCTCCAGCACCTGGCGCGCCAGCGCCTCGGTGGTCTCCACGAACAGGGCGTCGAGACCCACGCCCGCGTTCGCCACGATCACGTCCGGGGGGCCCCCGCCCTCCAGGACAAGCCGCGCCGCAGCCTCCATGGCCGGCGCGTCGGCCACATCGGCCACGAAGACGCGCACCCGCTCCGAGCCGCAGGCCTGGGCCAGGGCCTCCAGGCGCTCGGCCGAGCGGGCGAGGGCGAGCACGGTGGCCCCCCGGGCGACGAATTCCAGCGCGGTAGCGCGCCCGATGCCGGCCGAGGCACCCGTGATCAGCACGCGCTGGCCCTCGAAGCGCCGCGCCACCGGTCTCCCTCCCGGCCAGCCCGGCCCGGTCCCTCACCGCGGCGCGCCCGGGCGGTCCCCGGGCGCAATCAAGGGCCCTCCCACTCGCAACCGTTGACCGCCCGCACCCGGTAGTACCAGGAGCCGCCTTCCGCAAGCCCGCCCGGTTGCACGTAGCTCGTGGCGGTGGTCTGCGCGAGCAGCTCTTCCTCGGCGAAATCGGGTGCCGGTGCGCGCCACAGCCGGTAGGCGGCGGCTCCAGGCACGGCGGGCCAGTCGAAGCGCAGGTCCGTGGGGTTGTCCTTGTCCACGGCGAACGAAGGCGGCACCGCCTCCGGGACGGGATCGGCGCAGGCGAGAGGCGTGCAGCGGAAGGCTTGGGTCGCCGTCAGTTCGAGCGACCAACCGCGGATTGTCCCCTCGGGGACGGGTCCCCCCTGCAGGTCCCGGACGCGCAAGGTCCAGGTCCCCTGGGCGGGCTGGCCGTCGAAATCGTTCATCGTGCCCGGGCCGTCGGGGGCGCGCTCCCGGTCGTAGACCGTGACGAGGTCCGCCGTGCCGGGGCGGCTTCGGTTGTGCAGCGTCACCGTCGTCCCGGCGGGGGAGGTGAGCTCCACCACGAGCTCGCCGATGTCGGCGTGCGCGATGTCCACATGCGCCTGAACGTCGGCGAGGGCGAAGACCTCGCCGATCTCGAGACTCGAGGTCACGCCCGTGCTCGTCTTCTTCGGGATCGAGACGGGGACGTCGGTGGCCGCCGGGAACAGGCGCTGCTGGCCGATCTCCGCGGCGAAGCCGGTGCTTCCCTCGCCCTCGCTCGAGCGCGTGGCGAGGCGCATCGTCGCCAGCGTGCCGCAGGGGGCGTCGGGCTGCACCGTGAGCCGGTAGTGGGGCTCGAGGGACGTGGCCGCGCCTGCCGCGGCGATGTCGGGGTAGTCCGCCACGTGGCGGGTGATGCGAATCCATGGCGCCGGTTCGCCGCGCAGCGCCGCCGAGATGCCCGTGAGGGTCGTGTCGGCGTCGTTGCGCAGCGTGATGGGCAAGGTGGCCGTCTCGCCAGGATCGAGGATGCCGTCGCCGTTGCCGAGGGGAGCGCCATCGCGCACCTCGTGGGCCTGGTAGCGCAGGTGCCCGGGAAAGAAAGGCTCCACGTCGCCCGAGGCGACGAGAGCGTAACCCTGCGCGCCCTCGTTGACCGCGCTCGCGCGGATCGTGACCGTCCAGTCGCCGAGCTCCGGATCCGGTACGACGACCATCTCCACGTTGTTGCGGGGATCCGGCTCGCCTCCCGGCACGGAGACCCCCGAGGCCGTGTCGAACACGTTCCCGAGGTAGGTCGTGCCCGACGGGGAGACCACCTCGAGATCGAGGTCGTTCACCGTGGCCACCGCCGCCAGAAGCTCGGCCGGGGGCTCGGTGAAGACGAGGGTGAGCTTGAGAGGCTCGCCGCCGCTGTTCACGGTGAGGGTGTGCGTCCGGCTCTGGCCGGTGAGCAGCCCCTCGGCGTTGCGCACATCGGCCAGGACCGAGAGCCGGCGCGTGTCGCCAGAAAAGTGCAGCGCGTTCTCCAGCAGCACCCGCCCCCAACCCTCCTGGTCGCTCGGATAGCCCGTGACCCCCGTCATGTCCACGGTCGAGTTCAGAAGCACGGCCTTGGTCAGCGCCCCGCTAGGCACGAAGGCGTCGCTGGGCCTGGGCGCTCCCGTGGGGTACCAGCCTTCCTCGAAGTACTGCCGCACGAGCGCCCCCGCGGCGGCCACCGCGGGGCACGCCATCGAGGTGCCCGTGGCGGAGGTGGTGCTGCAGGTGGAGCTCCAGCGCGCGGAGACGATGGAACAGCCCGGTGCGTAGATCTCCGGTTTGCGCCGGCCGTCGGCGGTGGGACCGCGGCCTCCCGAGCAATGGAACCCCGCCGAGCTGCCCTGCTGGGAGGCGCCCACGGCCAGAACATTCTTCGCGTTCTCCGGGGTGCGGAGCGTCGAAGTGTTCGTGACGGCGAAGAGCACCAGGGAATCCTCGAAATCGTAGGAAAACTGATCGATGTCCACGCACCACGTCGTGTAAGCCGTGGTCCCGTCGTCGCCCCAGGAGTTCGTGTGCAGGCGCGCCCCGTCCGCGTGGGCGTCCGCGAGGAAGTCGTAGAGGTTGGAGGGTTGGGTCCCCGACCCCGTGATGTCGTTGAGGTTCGAGTGCGAGATCTTCGCGGCGTAGGCGTTACCGTTGAAGTCGAGGCTGCCGTTGATCGGAAGCTGATCGCCCGCCGCCGTGCCTGCCGTGTGGGTACCGTGAAAATCGGAGCCGAGGCCCGTGCTCGAGCGATAGGCGACGATCTTGCGGTGGTTCGGTCCGGGGGGATCGTTCTCCGGATCCTTGAAGTAGCACACGTTGACGTCGAGGCGTCCGTCGATATGCCCGATGATCTGCCCCTCCCCGTGAAGCCCCCGATCCCAGACGGTCGTGGCGTCGGGGACGAAGCTCTGGATCACCCAGCGCGTCGTGTTGTTGCGGGGCGTGATCTCCGCCAGCTCCTCGATCCACGATACGCCGGGCACGCGGGCGACTTGCTCGAGCTGGGCCAGGGTGCCCCGGAGCTTGAGCCGTGCCTTGCCTCCGAAGCGCAGGATCTGGATGCGCTCCACGCCCGTCGCGTCCACCTCCGCCGCCACGGCGTCAGGATCCTCGCCGGGGAAGAGATCGGCGGTCGCGTAGAGCTTGCCTCCGGCGCGCCGCGAGGGGTCCTCGTAGGGGCGGCGGCCCAGGTCGGGCGCGAGCTTCCAGCCCGGTTCCACCGGCCCCAACCAGCGCACCTCCGCCAGCGCGCGCAGCCGCTCGGCTCCGCCCCGCGGCAGGCGCACGAGGTAGGCCCGCTCCGGAAGGTATTTCAGGGTCCGCGCCCCCGTCGCGCGCACGCGCGCCAGAAGCTGCGCGCTGATCGCTTCACGGAACTGGACGACGAAGACGCCCGCCTCCGGCTCCGCCTCCCAGCGCAGGTGCGGGGGAAGAGGCGGCTGCCCGCGCACAGGATCGAACGAGGCGACCTTGAGCCGCAGCAGGGTCGGCGGCTCGCCCGTGCCGCCCCCGCTCGAGGGCGGTGCGCCCGAGGCACCGAACAGCACCACTGCCCAACCGAGAGCGGCGCTCCAGACCCTCGCCCGACCTTTACCCATCGACGACCTCCTCCCGCCGCCGCCCGGCCCCGGGGTCGGAGCCCCTTCCAGGCGTCGCCGGGGAGTTTACGTCCATTGCGGGCGCTCGTCAGCCGCATCGGCCGGCGCGATGGTGACCTCGAGGCTCGCCACCTTTGCCAGCGTGGCCTGCAGGCGGTCGCCCGGTCTCGCCGGACCCACGCCCGACGGTGTCCCCGTGAAGATCAGGTCGCCGCGCTCGAGCGTCATCCAGCGCGAGGCCTCGGCGAGCAACCGCGGCACGCTCCACAGCATGGCCGATGTACTCGCTTCCTGCCTCCGTTCCCCGTTGACGTCGAGCGTCAGGCGCAAGCCGGAGCCGTCCCCCACGCGCTCGCGCGGCGCGACGCTCGAGACCGGCGCGGCTCCATCGAAGCCCTTGGCCAGCGTCCAGGGCTCGCCCCGAGCCTTGGCCTCGCGCTGCAGGTCCCGCAGCGTCAGGTCCAGCCCGACGGCGAAGCCCAGCACACAATCCAGAGCGCGCTCCTCGGGCACGGCGCGAACGCGCTGGCCCACGACGACGACCATCTCCACCTCGTGGTGGAGTTCGCGGGCGCCTGGCGGAAGGCGCACGATCCCACCGTCGTGGACGATCGCCGTGGGAGGCTTGAGGAACCAGACGGGGCGGGCGCCGGCCTCCAGTCCCATCTCCGCTGCATGGTCGGCGTAGTTGCGGCCCACGGCCAGGATCTTGCCCACGCGCAAGCGCTCGCCCGTGTCCTGCACCACGACCTCGCCCGCGCGGGCGCTCGCGCCCTCCTGGGGCTGGTAGGGCCAGAGGTGCCACGAGCCCTGCGCCGTGGCCACGAGCCGCCCGGACTCGTCGCGCACCTCCCCTCCGGCGAAGGCCACGCGGCGGCCGCGGCGCAGCACCCTGCCCGAAGCGCGCAGGCGGCCCTGGCGTGCCCCCTCGAGAAACTGCACCGACAGCGAGATCGTGGCGCACCACCATGCGCTGGGGATCGAGGAAACGACAGCGGCGCCGAGGGCGGTGTCGAGCAGCGCGGCCATCACGCCCCCATGCACGACGCCGCGCCGGTTGCAGTGATGGGGGGCGAGGACGAGCGAGGCGCTCGCCTCGCCGTGCTCCATGCGCTCGACTTCGATGCCCAGGTATTCGTGGAACGGCGGCACGGCGCGGGGCACGGTCCTCCCCCTCCGGGTCTGCCAGGATAACCGAGGGCGGCGGCCGAGGCCACGGCGCTAGACTGAATCGCGGAGGAGACGCCGTGGCCCGCGCACCCGCCGAGACCCGGGAACGGCTGCGACAGTTCCTGGAGCGCCACCCCGCCCTCGCGGACCGGTTGGTCCGCAAGCTGCTGATCGTGCTGCACAACCGGGGTCTCGCCTCGGTGGAGCGGATCTACGACGAGGCGCGCCGCCTCGCCGGCGAGCCCCCGCCGCCCCGAACCGAGGAGGACCCCAACATTCCCAGCGCCAGGGCGTGGGAGGCGAAGGAGCGGGAAGCCGTGCGCGAGGTCACCTTGGGCTATGCCGCGCAGCTGCTGCCCTGGGAGGAGATCGAGGGCACCCTCCACACGGTTCGCCGGCGCGAGCAGGCGGAGACGCTCGAGAACATCGCCAATCTTCCGGAGGTCTCCTTCAAGCTTTTGGCCGAGCACGTGCGCAGGTTCTGCGCTCTGCCCCGCGGGGACGAGGACTGGGAGCCCGCGGAGATCATGGGCGTGCGGGTGGCGCTGATCCGGAACTTCATCAGCGACCAGATGGAGTTCATCGGCGTCGCCAAGGGTTACCTGCGCGTGCGAGATTTCGACTGGCTCCTAGATCGTGTCATCGGCCCCGACGAAGGACGCGGTCGCATCGGGGGCAAGGCGGCGGGGATGTTCCTGGGCTACCGCATCCTGCAGGAGCGGGGTGCTGCCGAGGCGAGCGGGGACAGGGTGGAGATTCCCGAATCCTGGTTCCTGCGCTCCGACGTGATCCATCGCTTTCTCCACGAGGCTCGGCTCGACGAGTATCAGAACCAGAAGTACAAGGAGCCCGAAGAGATCCGCAACGAGTACCCGCTGATCCGGCAGGTGTTCCAGAACGCGGATTTCCCCCAAGACATCGTGGCCAAGCTGGACCGGCTGCTGGAGCGGGTCGGACGCCATCCCCTGATCGTACGCAGCTCCAGTCTGCTCGAGGACCGGTTCGGCGCGGCCTTCTCCGGGATGTACGCCAGCATCTTTCTCGCCAATCAGGGACCGCGGCCGCAGCGGCTCCAGGCGCTCGTGAGCGCGATCAAGGAGGTCTACGCCAGCACCCTCGGGCCGGACCCGCTCCTCTACCGGCGGCGCCACAACCTCGTGGACTACAACGAAGAGATGGCGGTGCTGATCCAGAAGGTCGTCGGCCGCCGACACGGGCGATTCTTCATGCCCGAGGTGGGCGGCGTCGCGTACTCGCGCAACGAGTACCGGTGGTCGCCGCGGATCCGCCCCGAGGACGGGATGGCGCGCCTCGTGCTCGGCCTCGGCACGCGGGCCGTGGACCGGACGGCCAACGACTATCCGCGCATGGTGGCCCTCGGCGCGCCCCGGGTACGGCCCGAGGTGACGCCGCAGGAGGTGATCCACTACTCGCAACGCTACGTGGACGTGATCGACCTGGAGCGTGACCGTTTTCGCAGCGCCGAGGTCGCGGAGCTGCTGGCCGAGGGGCCGGACGTTCCGGGGCTGGAACTGGCCGCGTCGGTGGTGCGGGAAGGCGCGATCATGGAGCCCGCCGGGGGGTTGGCGTCGTACCGACCGGGGGAGATTTGTTTGACCTTCGACCGGCTGCTGTCGCGCACGCCCTTCGCGCTGCGGCTGCGCGACCGCTTGCGATGCCTGGAGGAAGCGTACGGGGTGCCCATCAACGTCGAGTTCGCGCAGGTGGGCGGCACCTTCTATCTACTCCAGTGCCGACCCTTGATCCAGGCCGGTCCCGGCGCGCCGGTCCGACTGCCGCACGATCTGCCGGAGGAGAGCAAGCTGTTCTCCGCGCGCGGTGTGGTGCGCTCGGGAGAGATCGGTCCCATCGACTACGTCGTGTTCGTGGATCCCTGGCAGTACGACCGGATCTCCGACCTCGAAACCCGGCACCGGCTCGGCCGGGCGGTGGGACGCCTCAACGACGCGTTGGAGTCCTCCACCTTCATCCTCATGGGTCCGGGGCGTTGGGGGAGCAACGACAGCCGTCTCGGAGTGCGCGTGAACTACTCCGACATCAACCACTGCCGGGTGCTGATCGAGATCGCCCTGCGTAAGGGGGGGTTCGTGCCCGAAGTGTCCTACGGGACCCATTTCTTCCAGGACCTGGTGGAGGACGGCATCTACTATCTCGCCCTCTACCCGGACGAGCCGGACACCGTCTTCCGCCGGGACTTCTTCGCCGAAGCCCCCAACGCGCTGGGGGAGATCTCGCCCCGCGACGCGGTCCTGGGCGCTTTTCTGCGCGTGTTGCACATCGGGGACATCGCCCCCGGCCGGCAGCTGCGGTTGGCGATGGACGGCGAGCGCGGCGAGGCGTTGTGCTGGCTCGCGTAGCCCGGAGGGGATGGCTGCGGGAGCTGTCCTCTAGGCCCAGCCCCGCAGGCGCACCGCCTCGGCGACGCGGTTGACCGCCACCAGGTAAGCCCCGAGCCGGTTGTGCACGCGGTAGCGGGCGGCCATGGCGTGGACTGCGTGGAAGGCGGCGGTCATCTTGCGGTCGAGCCGGCGGTGAACCTCTTCCAGCTCCCAGTAGTACTGGTAGGCGTTCTGCACCATTTCGAAGTACGAGACGGTCACCCCACCCGCGTTGCACAGGAAATCGGGGATGACGTAGACCCCCTTCTCGAACAGGATCCGGTCCGCTTCGGGCGTGGTGGGACCGTTGGCCAGTTCGGCCTGGATCTTGGCCTTGATGTTGGGGGCGTTCTTCTCCGTGATCACATTCTCCAGCGCCGAGGGGAAGAGCACGGTCACGTCGAGTTCCAGCAGATCCTCGTTGGAGATCGGCGAGGCCCCCGGGAAGCCCGTGACCGAGCCCGTCTCTCGCTTGTGCTTCTGCACGGCGTCGAACTCGAGTCCGCGGGGATCGTAGATCCCCCCGCGCGAGTCCGAGACCGCGACCACCTTCAGCCCGAGCAGCTTGCTCCCCAGCTCGTGCGCGAACGATCCGGCGTTGCCGTAACCCTGGATCGCCGCGGTGGCGCCCTGGAGCTCGATCCCCAGCACCTTGCCTGCTTCGCGCACGCAATAGATTCCCCCGCGGGCGGTGGCGTCGTTGCGCCCGAGGCTGCCGCCGAGGGGGACGGGCTTGCCCGTGATGACGCCGAACTCGTTGTGGCCGCGCATCGCGCTGAACTCGTCCATCATCCACGCCATGATCTGCGGCGAGGTGTAGACATCGGGCGCGGGCACGTCCTCGAACAGGCCGAGCAGCCGGCCGACCTGCCGCACGTACGCCCGGG
Organism: Acidobacteriota bacterium; assembly: GCA_037447115.1. Classification (GTDB taxonomy): domain Bacteria; phylum Acidobacteriota; class Polarisedimenticolia; order Polarisedimenticolales; family JBBIHH01; genus JBBIHH01. The sequence goes on along the minus strand of JBBIHH010000014.1, from coordinate 42,711 downwards.
ACAGGCGCTCGAGTTCTCCGGGGGACATCTCCTTGGGGTTGCAGACGACACCCCCCTTGCCCCCGCCGAGGGGAACGTCCACCACGGCCGTTTTCCAGGTCATCCACGCCGCGAGGGCGCGGACGGTGTCGATTGTCTCGTCGGGGTGGAAGCGGATGCCACCCTTCGTCGGCCCCCGGGCGTTGTTGTACTGCACCCTGAAGCCATGGAAGATTTTCGTCGTCCCGTCGTCCATTTTGACCGGCAGCGTGACGTGGATCTCGCGCATCGGCCAGCGCAGCAGCTCGTGCACGGCGGGATCGAGCTTGAGGATCCGGGCCGCCTCGTCGAGCTGGCGCTGCGCAATGGCAAAGGGGTTGAGCGTCTCGCTCATGGGACGTCTCCTTCCTTCTCCCGTGCGGTCCGCTTCCGCACTTCCGCCGCGTCGCCGCGGCTGCCCTTTATGCCGCGCCGGCGCAGGGCCGTCAAGGGGCGTTCCGGCGTGCATCGGTCCACCCTCCCCTGGCCCGTCAAAGCGCGCTCGCGCGGGCCACGGCGCCGAAGGCAACCAGGACCAATCCCACAGCGCTCCACGCGGCGAGATCCCACAGGCGCTCCCCGGAGCGCCGTGTCGCGGCACCTGGATCGACGAGGCGACCGAAGGCCGCGCCGGCGGCGAAGCCGCCCAGGTGGTTGAGGTGATCCAAGCGGAAAAAGAGGCTGAGGATCGCGCTGTAGAGGATGAGCCGCCACAGCAGCGCGCGCATGCTCTCCCCCAGGACGCCGCCGCGGCGCAGTCCCAGCACGAACAACGCGCCGATCAGACCGAAAATGGCCCCGGAGGCTCCCACGGTGTTCACGAAACGCGGCCACTGGCTCGCGGCGCTGCCCGCGAGGCCCGACCCGACGTAGAGCACCCAGAAGCGCCGGGTGCCGTAGAGGTGCTCCACGAGGGGGCCGAGCTGCAAGAGCAGGAAGCTGTTGAAGAAAAAGTGGAGCAAGCTGCCGTGCAGGAAGATCGGCGTCACCATCCGCCACCACTCGCCCCCGGTCCTCAGTTCCGCAACCGGGCGGCTCAGCCCCGAGCCGAAGCGCACGAGCAGCTCGCCGGAGAAGCTGCCGAAGAGGCTCATCGGCTCGCCCCGGCGCATCTGCGCCATCAGCATCAGCACGAACCAGAACCCGTTGGCCAGTAGGATCAGGGACGTGGCGGCCGTGGCGCCGGGGAAGAGCTGGGTCAGGACGCGCCCGATTCCCGGGCGCGGCGCTCCCTCCAGGGACTCCCCGCAGTGCGCGCAGCGTCGGGCCCCCCGGGGCACGAGGGCACGGCAGGCCGGGCACATGCGGTGGGGTGCGCGCACGGAGCGCTGGAGCTGAAGCGCGCGCTCGCGCCGCTCGAGCAGGCGCCGCCGCCAGCGCTGCCAGCGCCACCGCAGCTGCGTGCCGCGAAGCCCCATCCGGTCGAGCCAGCGCGCCAACGTCTCGACCAGCCGGTCGAGGGCGCCCCATCCCGGGTCTTCAGCCACGGCAGCGCTCCCCAGCTCCTCGGGGCCGCCCCAGGCCTCAGCGGCCCTCGAACACGGGCCGGCCGCGGCCCACGCTGCGCAGGCCCTCGTACGCGTCGCGTGTGGAGAAGATCTCCACCAGCGATGCGAGTTCCTGCGCGAGCCCCGCCTCGAGATCCACGGTGGCCGCCGCCTCGATCAACCGCTCCGCCAGCTCCAGCGCCCGCGGCGCCTTCTGCTTCACCTGGCGCAGCGCCCGCTCGAGGTCCGCGTCGCCCCCCGTGTCCGCCCGACCCTGGAGGAGATCTTCCACCCGGTGGCGCGCGAAGAAGGCCTCGAGCTTGCGGTGGCGTTCCGAGAGTTGCACGGCACGGCGTGCGGGAAGCCCCTCGCGGATCCAGGCGCGGATGGTGGCGTCGAGCTCCTCGTGGGGCACCGTCGCGTCCACGAGGCCGATGGCCGCCGCTTCCTCGCCGCCGAGCATGGCTCCCGTGAAGATCAGCCACTTGGCGAGACCTACCCCGATGCGGCGCGGGGTGCGCTGCGTGCCGCCCAGGCCAGGGTAGATCCCGAGCCCCGTTTCGGGGAAGGCCAGCGCGGCGCGCGGCGTGGCGGCGATGGCGTGGCAGGCCAGGGCGAGCTCGAGCCCACCGCCCAGGGCGAGACCGTGAACGCGCGCCACGACCGGCTTGGCGCTGCCGGCGAGGGTCCCCAAAAGCTCGTGGCCCGCTCGCGTGAACGCCACGATCGCCTCGAAGTCGCGCTGTTCGATCTTCTCCAGGAAAAAGCGGATGTCCGCACCGGCCACGAAGGCCTTTCCGGTGCCTGCCAGGACCACGCCCTGCACGCGGGAATCCTCCAGGGCTTCGCGCAGCGCCTCGTGCAACTGCGCGACGACCGTGGCGTTGAGCGCGTTCATCGCGTCCGGGCGCGCGAGGGTGAGCGTGGCGATGCCTTCCTCGACCCGCGTGCGGACATAGCGGAAGGTGAAGGGCCGGTCCCGGCGCGCCTGCTCGCGGAGCAGGCCGGGGAGCTCGAGGTTCCAGCGCGAGGCGAGGGACTCGACGAGCTCGCGCGCGCGGGCGAGGCCGTGCGCGTTCATGAGTTCGAAGGGGCCCTTGGGCCAGCGCAGTCCCACGCGCGCCCCGATGTCCGTGTCTTCCAGCGTGCCCACACCCTCCTCCACGAGGGCGCAAGCGACGTAGAACACCACGGCCAACAGCCTCGCCGCGACGGTGTCGAATCGCTCCTGGTCGGCCGCCCCCTCGAGCGGCCACGGTTCGCCGGTTTCCACCTGCTGGCCGAGCCGCGCCGCCGGTGCGTAGAAGGGCCCGAGCTCGCGCCCCAGGGTCGCGGCAGCATGGAGGGCGATGGGCACCCCGGTCAGGTTCATCAGCTCGAAGGGTCCCATGCCCACACCGAACGTCTGGCGGGCGGCCGCCTCGATGGTGGGGATGTCCGCCACGCGCTCCTGCAGCAGCCGCACGGCTTCGTTGAGCCACGGGACGAAGAAACGGTTGACGACGAAGCCCGGTCGGTCCGCGGAGGCGATGGGTGTCTTGCCCAGCTGTTCCTGCAAGGCCCAGGCTGCGGCCCGCACGGCGGGGCTCGTCCGCTCGCCGGGCACCACCTCGACGAGCCGGTTCTTGGCCGGATGGTAGAAGAAGTGGAGGCCGAGGATGCGCTCCGGGCGACGGGTGGCCGCGGCCAGCGCGCTCACGGAGAGCGACGAAGTGTTCGTTGCCAGGATCGCATCGGGGCGGCAGATCGCGTCCAGGCGTTCGAAGACCTGCCGCTTCACCTCCCGATCCTCGAAGACCGCCTCCACGACGAGATCCGCATCGCCCAGGTGCGACCAGTCCGTCGTCCCTTCGATCCGGTTCAGGATGGCCTGAGCCTGCTCCGGGGCGAAAACCTTCCGCTGCACGCCCTCGTCCAGCGTGCGGCGGATGCGCTCCATGCCGGCCTCCACGCGCGCGTCGTCGAGATCCAGCATCACCACCGTGAAGCCCTCGCTGGCCATCTTCTGTGCGATGCCACTGCCCATAGTGCCGGAGCCGACGACGCCCAGCTTGCGAAAGCGCTGCGGGCTTGCGGTCTTCATGCCTCCTCCCCTCCGGGCGGGGTTCCCGCCGCGGCCAGTGTAGAACGTCTCGCGGGCGCTTTCACGCAGCGCGCCCCGCGCTATGCTGTGCCGGGGGTCGTGATACGGACGGGGAGGAGACGATGGCATCCGTCGCCGTGATCGGGGCCGGGATCATGGGCCGGGGGATCGCGCAGGTCGCGGCGTTCGCCGGGTTCGACGTGGCCGTCTACGACGTCGACCGTGCGAGCCTGACGGCCGCGCTGGCGGCGATCCTCCGGGACCTGGAGCGGGGTGTGGAACGCGGCAAGGTTTCCCCTCAGGAGCGCGACGCTGTTCTGGCACGCATCGAGCGCGTGGAGGATCTCGCCCGGGCGGTAGGGCGGGCGGCGCTCGTGATCGAGGCCGTGCCCGAGGATCTGGAACTCAAGAGGCGACTGTTCGAGCAGCTGGACCGTCTCGCGCCTCCGCAGGCGCTTCTCGCCAGCAACACGTCGTCGCTTTCCGTCACGCGTTTGGGGGAAGTCACCGGCCGGCCGGACAAGGTACTGGGCATGCACTTCTTCAATCCCCCGCCGCGCATGGTGCTGCTCGAGATCGTGCGCGGCGCGCACACTTCGGAGGTCACCGTGGCGCAGGCGCTGGACTACGCCCGGCGCTTCGGCAAGGAGCCGATCGTGGTCCGGGACCGTCCGGGCTTCGCCACGAGCCGGCTCGGCGTGCTGCTCGGGCTCGAGGCCATGCGCATGCTCGAGGAGGGCGTGGCTTCGGCCGAGGATATCGACAAGGCCATGGAGCTCGGCTACCGGCACCCCATGGGACCGCTGCGCCTGAGCGACCTGGTGGGGCTGGACGTGCGCCTCGCCATCGCGGAGCACCTGTGGCGCGAGCTCGGCGCCGAGGCCTTCCGCCCGCCCGAGATCCTGCGGCGCCTGGTGGCGGAAGGCAAGCTAGGGCGCAAAACCGGCCAGGGCTTTTACCGCTGGCCGACCGACGACGCCGGCTCGTGAGGCCCCTCGCCCCGCGCCTCAGGCGGCGACGGCTTCCTTGAGGGAAGCGGTGATTTGCTGCACCGCCTCCTTGCCGTCCGCGAACAGCATCAACGTGTTGTCCGCCGCGAACAGGGGGTTGGGGATGCCCGCGAAGCCGGGGCTGAGGCTGCGCTTGATGACGACGACGGTGTGCGCCTTGTCCACGTCGAGGATCGGCATGCCCGCGATCGGACTCTGCGGATCCGTGCGCGCCAGCGGGTTGACCACGTCGTTCGCGCCGATGACGATGGCCACGTCGGTCTGGGGGAAAATCGGGTTGATCTCGTCCATGTCCTTGAGCTGCTCGTAGGGCACGTCCGCCTCGGCGAGCAACACGTTCATGTGCCCGGGCATGCGGCCCGCCACCGGGTGGATGGCGAAGAGCACTTCCGTGCCGTTGCGCTCGAGCAACGTCGCCAGCGCCCGCACGGCGTGTTGCGCCTGCGCCACCGCCATGCCGTAGCCGGGGACGAACACGACCCGGCGGGCGTTCTCCAGCAGCATCGCGACCTCTTCCGGTGTGGTCGCTTTGATCCTGCCTTCGTAGATGTCGTCGGCACCGGCGCCCGCCACTTCCGCCCCGACCCCGCCGAACAGCACGTTCGGCAGCGAGCGGTTCATGGCCTTGCACATGATCTGCGTCAGGATGATCCCCGAGGCGCCCACCAGGGACCCGGCGATGATCAACATGTTGTTGGAGAGCACGAAGCCGGTCGCCGCCGCCGCCAGACCCGAGTACGAGTTCAAAAGCGAGATCACGACCGGCATGTCGGCGCCCCCGATGGGGGTGACGAGGAGCACGCCGAGCACGGAAGCCATCCCGACCAGCAGCCAGTAGTAGGAGGTCTGCTCGGGGTGCCGCACGACGAGCACCGCGAGCACGAGGCAGACCGCCAGCAGCAGCGCGTTGAGGGCGACGTGGCCCGCGAACAGCAACGGCTTGCCGCTGACGAGCTCCTGGAGTTTGGCGAAGGCCACGAGGCTGCCCCAGAACGTCACCGCTCCGATGAGCCCCGAGGCCGCCGTGGCGACGGTGAACTGCAACTCCAGCCCGCCGCCGAGCTCGAGCCCCACCGCTCGCGCCGCGCGTTCGAGGAGGGCTCCGGCGGAGGCGGGTCGCGTGGCCTCGACGAGGGCGGCTCCGGCGACGAGCGCCGAGGCGGCGCCCCCGAACCCGTTGAGCAGGGCCACCATCTGCGGCATCGCGGTCATCTGGATCCGCCAGGCCAGGACCGCTCCGGCCGCGGCACCCACGACCAGCCCGACGAGGATCAGCGTGTAGTCGACGATCTGCCGCGAGAGGACCGTCACGACCACCGCGAGCAGCATGCCCGCGGCACCGAGGAGGTTGCCCCGCACAGCCGTGCGCGGGTGGCTCAAACCCTTGAGGCCGAAGATGAACAGCCCGGAGGCGACGAGGTAGGCGAGGTTGACGAAGGCCTGTTCGCTCACGCCCGCTTCACCTTTTCTTGCGGAACATTTCGAGCATGCGGTGCGTCACCAGAAAGCCGCCGACGACGTTGATCGTGGCGAAGATCACCGCCAGCAGGCCCAGCACCGTGGTGAGCGCCGTGTGGCGCGTACCGGCGGAGAGGATGGCGCCCACGATCGTGATGCCGGAGATGGCGTTGGAGCCCGACATCAAGGGCGTGTGCAGCGTGGGCGGCACCTTGGTGATGACTTCGAACCCGACGAAAATCGCCAGGGCGAAAATCGTCAACGCGGCGACGAAGGCGTCCATCACTCCTCCGTCCCGCGCCGGCCCGTGGTCTCCTTGAGCAGGAGCATGTCGCGCACCCGGGGGTGCACGACCTCGCCCTCGTGGGTCACGAGCGTCTCGCGCACGATCTCGTCCTCCACCTGCAACACGAGGCGTCCCTCGCGGACCATGTGCCGCAGAAAGTTGACGGCGTTCTTCGAGTAGAGCTGGCTCGCGTGATAGGGGACTTCGGCGGGGAGGTTCACGGGGCCCAAGATCGTCACGCCGTGCCGGGTGACGGTCTCGCCCGGCTGGGTCAGCTCGCAGTTGCCGCCGCGTTCGGCGGCGAGGTCCACGATGACCGAGCCGGGCGCCATGCCGCGAACCATGGGCTCCGTGATCAGCACCGGTGCGCGCTTGCCGGGGACGAGCGCCGTGGTGATGACGACGTCGCTTTCGGCCACGACCCGCGTCATCGTCTCCCGCTGGCGGCGGTAGAAGTCCTCGCCGAGCTCCCTGGCGTAGCCCGCCTTGTCCTGGGCGTCCGCGGTGTCCAAGGGCAACTCGACGAATTTGGCCCCCAGGCTCTGCACCTGCTCCTTGACAGCGGGACGCACGTCGTAGGCTTGCACCACCGCCCCCAAGCGCCGCGAGGTCGCGATCGCCTGGAGGCCTGCCACGCCCGCGCCGACGACGAAGACCCGCGCGGGGGCGAGGGTTCCCGCCGCCGTCATCATCAGCGGGAACATTCGCGGCAAGTGATGGGCCGCGAGGAGCACCGCCTTGTAGCCGGCGAGGGTGGCCATCGAGGACAGGGCATCCATCGCTTGCGCCCGCGTGATGCGCGGCATCAGCTCCATCGCGAGCACGGTCGCACCGCGCTCCGCGGCCCGCCTGAGGGCCTCGAGCTCGACCAGCGGCTCCCAAAAACCCACGAAGATCTGGCCCCGCCGCATGCGGGGAAGGTCGGCGGCGCCCGGGCCAGGGTTGGCGCCGTAACCGCGCACCTGCAGGATCACGTCCGCTTCTGCGAACAGCGTGTTGCGATCTGGAACGAGACGCGCGTGCTCCCGGTACGCGTCGTCGGGGTAACCCGCTCGCTCGCCGGCCCCCTGTTCGACGAGCACCTCGAGTCCCGCGCGCACCAGCTCCGCAGCGCCCGCCGGCACGAGCGCCACGCGCCGTTCGCCCGGGTAGGTCTCCCGCGGCACGCCCACGGTCTTCGCCACGATCGGTTCCTCGCCGGCCGGCGCGCTCGCATCGCGAGGGCCAGGTTGAACGCAAAGGAGGTGCATTCTACAGGATCCGCCGTCGATGTCACGCTCCCCGCGGGACAAAAAAGACCACCGCGAGGTCCCTATCCCTGCGTGGGAGTCTCGGTGCCCGGCGCGCGCTACAATGGCGCGGGCTTCGGCCCACGGTTCGCGCTCGGGCCGGCCGCCCTGCGGGGCGCGGCGCCGGGCGCCGGCGAGGAGCCGTCGCGTGCCGCGCGATTCGCATGCCGCCTCACCCGCTGCGACGCCCGAGGGGGGAGGCTCCTCGCTCGCCACGTTGCCGCATCCGTTGCGGATCGCCGTCACGGGCTCCGGGGGGTTCATCGGCTCGCACCTGGCGCTCCGCCTGCAATCGTTGGGTCACCATCTGACGCGGCTCGTGCGGCGTCCCGCCCGCAACACCGGCGAGGCCTTCTGGGACCCCGAGCGCGGCCAGATCGAGGCGCAGGCACTCGAGGGGCTCGATGCGCTCGTGCATCTGGGAGCGGAGTCCATCGCTGCCCTGCGCTGGTCGGAAGCGAAGAAAGCGCGCATCCGAGAAAGCCGCGTCGTCGGCACCCGGTTTCTCTGCCAGAGTCTGGCGAAGCTGCGCCGGCCTCCCAAAGTGCTGGTGTCGGCCTCCGCGGTCGGCATCTACGGCGACCGCGGGGAGGAGATCCTGGACGAGTCGAGCGGCCCGGGAGGGGGGTTTCTGGCCCAGGTGTGCCAGGCCTGGGAAGAGGCGACGCAGGCTGCGGCGGACGCGGAGATCCGCGTCGTGCGGCTGCGGATCGGGGTCGTGCTGAGCGCGCGCGGGGGCGTGCTCGCGAAAATGCTGCCGGTGTTCCGCCTGGGCCTCGGGGCGCGCTTCGGTTCGGGGCGGCAGTGGATGGGCTGGATCGGGCTGACGGATCTTCTGCGCGCCATCGAGTTCGTGCTCGTGACGCCGACGCTGGCGGGGGCGGTCAACGCGACCGCACCGCACCCGGTGCGCCAGGCCAACTTCACGCGTACCCTCGGCCGCGTGCTGCACCGCCCCGCACCGTGGGTCATTCCCGCCTGGCTCCTGCGGGCCGTGTCGGGGGACATGGCGCGCGAGACCTTGCTGGCCAGCGTGCGGGCTGTCCCGCGCCGCTTGCTGGACGCGGGATTCAGTTTCGCCGCGGCGGAGCTCGAGAGGTGCTTGCGCCACGAGCTCGCACCTCAGGCTTGAGCCGCACCGGGGGCACCGCTCGGACCACGCGAGGGCCTCGCACGCATCTTCCGGAGCGCGGCGCGGAGCACCGGCAGGCGGATGCTATCCTCCGTGCGTGACAAGCGGCGCCCGTATTTCCGGTAGCGGCGTGTCGGCGGTCGGCGATGCGCGGGGGCAGGAAGCGGCGCGCCGCCGCCTGGAGAACCGCTGGCGGCATGCCCTCCGCTTGTGGCGTGCCTACCTCGAGGGCCCGGAGCTGCCGCCGCTCGACCGCTGGCTCGCGGTCGAAATGAAGCGCTGGCGCGGTTTCGGTTCCCGGGATCGGCACTGGTACCGCGAGGTGCTCTTTGCCGCGCTGCGCTTCGGTAGCCTGGCCACGTTCATGGAACGCTGGTGGCCGAGGCTCGCCGACACCGAGCCGCGCGGCGACGGGCTGCGGGAGTCGTTCCGGCAAGAGCTGTCTCGCTACGAAGCCGAGCTCGCCGATCCTCGAGCCGCGCTCGAAGCGTGGCGCGGCGCGCAGCTCGCCTCATGGTTCGACTGGATCGTGCGCCGGCTCGGGGGGCCCGGGGCGCTCGGGCCCTCGCTGCTCGCGCTCTGCGATGCGGCCGAGGGGCGGCGACGCGAGCAGTCCTGGGCGCGGATTGCCGAGGCCCTCGGGGACGTGCCGGAGCTTTCCGCTCAGCTCCTGTGGCACGGGATCCCCCTGGCGTACCGTCCGTTTCTGGAGCGGCGCGCGGCGCGCAGCGGTTGGGGCGCGCCGCAGCTCCGGGAGTTTCTGCGCCTGCAGGACCGGCAGCCTCCGGTGTGGTTGCGCCTCAACGCTCCCGAGCGTGCGGAGCGGGTCGTGGAGGAGTTGCGCGCCCGGGGATTCTCGGTGATCCAGCGCCGAGACGATGCCCTGGCGGTGGAGGGCTGCGGAAGCCTGTACGCGACCGAGGCCTACCAGCAGGGTTGGTTCGAGCTCCAGGATCTGGCGAGCCAGCACTTGGGCCGGCAGGTGGCCCTGCGCCCGGGCGAGATCGCTTGGGATTGCTGTGCGGGAGCCGGGGGCAAGACGCTGCAGCTCGCCTGCGCGCCCTCGGGGCTCGCCCGGCGCGGGGCGCTCTACGCCAGCGACCCGGACCGCGAAAAGCTCGCCGAGCTGCGCCGCCGCGCGCGCCGTGCAGGGGTCTCCAACGTGCGCGTGCTCCCATGGAACGGGCGGGAGCTGCCGCGCTTCGGCCCCGAAGTGGAGCGCCGCGGCGGCTTCGATTGGGTGCTCGTGGACGCGCCATGCTCGTCGAGCGGCACCTGGCGGCGGCGCCCGGACGACCGCTTCCGCTTTCGGCTCGATCGGCTCCGCGCCGTGGCCGACCGCCAGCGCCACCTGCTGGGCCTGGCGAGCCGCACGCTCCGGCCGGCAGGCGGGCTGGTCTACGGCACCTGCAGTTGGCTCGTCGAGGAAAACGAGGAGGTCGTGGAAGCGTTCCTGCGGGAGCAGCCCGCGTTCGAGCTCGTGCGCATGGAGCTTTTCGGCGCGCCTGACGACGACGCGGACACCACCTTCGCCGCCGTGCTGCGCAAGGGCGGGAGAGAAAGCTAGCTCTCCTCAACGCGGGGCCATGGGCGCCGCCGCCCCCGCCGCGGGGGCTTCCCGGAAAGCAGGGGCGTCGTCCCACGGGGGAAGGAGCTTCACGAGCCCATAGAGGATCACCAGGGGCAGGATCAGCAGCCCGGCACCGACGAGGATGCCTTCGGCGCCCCCCACTTGGAGCTTGTACACCGTCAGGCCCCGCAGGCTCTTGGAGAACAGCTGTCCGCCGATCACGACGTTCCAGCGCGTGCTGAAGATCCCGACCTGGACCAGCAGGGCGGCGATGAGGTAGGCGAGGCGTTTGAGCTCGTCCACGAGGCCCGTGAAACGGGCGAAGCCCAGGAGGAAGATTGGCCCGATCGTTCCCAGCAGCAGCTGCACCACGGTGAGGCTGATGAAGAGCTTGCTCGCGATCAGCTCGCGCAGGATCTCGATCGATTCTTCGCTCTCGTAGAGCCGGTGAATGAAGTCCAGCACCTCCAGAGAAAGGTCCACGATCAAGGCGTAGAGCAGGAACGACGCGAGGGTGTTCATGCATGCCATGTCGGGGACTTTTCCCCGGGCCATGGAGGTGACGTAGTACAGGATCAGCACCAGAGCGATCCCCGACACGATCGCGGAAAACAGAAACACGATCGGCATGAGCACGCTGCTCCACCAGGGATTGGCCTTGACCGAACCGAAGATGAACCCCACGTAGCCATGCAGCAGGAATGCCGAGGGGATGCCGATGATCGTGATCGCGTAGACCGCCTTGCGGTCGAACGCCACCGCCTCGGGCGACAGGTCGCTCGAACCGAGCGTCAGCAGCCCGTAGATGGCCTTGAGGGGCCAGCGGGCTCGCCCTCGCCAGCGGATCATGTCCGCCCGGTACTCGAACCAGATCTCGAGCAAAAGCACCACCATGAGATACCAGGCGTAGACGAAGCCGAACATGGCCATCGCCGAGCGGAGATGAGGGGTAAGGAAGATCTCGAAGGAGCGCTCGGGATGGCCCAGGTGGGCCTGCAACGGCATGGGCGCCACGATCAGGAAGGCCAGCGCGGTCAGCAACGCCAGCCGGTAGGTGGGCTCGACGGCTTTGACCCGGAAGACCTTCTCCAGCGACGCGAGGATGAACGCGCCTGCCACGAGCCCCGTGAGGTAGGGGTAGATCACGATCAACAGACCCCAGTGCAACTCGATCTCGTTGGGGTAGATGAACCCTGTCACTTTGTCCAACGCCGAGCGCAGCGCCTCGAGGTGCTCTGGATTCATCAGCGCACCACCCCGTCGAGATCGGTATAGAAGACCTTCGGATCCGTGTTCAGTTCGGGCTTCAGCACGTGCAGAGGTTCGAATCGTTTCAGCCGGTGGAGCGGGCTCGCCTGTTGCTCGAGCTCGCCGAAAACGCGAGCTTGCGTCGGGCAGACTTCGACGCACGCCGGGAGCAGCCCGCGGCGCAGCCGGTGATAACAGAACGTGCACTTGTCGGCGGTTTTCGTGCGGGGATCGAGATAGCGCGCGCCGTAGGGACAGGCTTGGATGCAGTAGCGGCACCCGATGCAGTAATCCGAATCCACCAGCACGACGCCCTCTCGCGTCTTGAAGGTCGCACCCACCGGGCAGACCTGCACGCAGGGAGGGTTGTCGCAGTGGTTGCACAGCTTGGGAACGAAGAAACTCCGCAGGACGCGGCGCTCTTCGTCTTCGGACCGCGGCCTGAATCCGTCGCGTCCGCCATGGGGGCTGTCGACGACGACCTCCCCGTCCTCGTAAATCGTGTAGCGCTCGACCCAAGTGCGGAAGTAGAAAGGCTCGTCCGGCACGTCGTTTTCGACCTTGCAGGCTTCGACGCACAAACCGCAGCCGATGCAACGGTCGATCTGGATCCCCATGGCGTAGTGGTGTTCGTCCGTCTCTTCGTCTCCTTCGGCTCGAGCTCGCACCGGGCCGGTCAGCGAAAGCAACACCGTGGCCGCCGGAAGTTTGGCGAGCTCGCAGATCAGGCGCCGGCGCGTCTCGTCGATTGCGTGGCCCGACGGTTCCTTCCCCACGGCTCAGCCTCCCTCCGGCGCATGCGGGTAATGGCACTGCCAACACAGATAGCGCCCGCCGTGCTCCGCCAGGTCCACGCGCGGGATGCCGACCGGCGCGTCGCTGCCGCGGGCGTGGCACTGGCCGCAGAAAGCGCGCTCGGTGGGTTTCTTCGGCAAGAACGCCCGCGGGTTTTGCCGGTGCTCCGCAGGCGCCGCGTGGCATTGCTCGCAATCGAGCGACCAGTGGTGCGAGACGGCCTTGGTGCGTGCGATCGCGCCGTGGCAGGCGGCGCACTCGCTCGGCGGGATCGGCGGTGCCGGGTCGTGGGGATCGTGGCACTCCACGCACGCCTTCACGGGGTGGTGCACGCGCTCGAGCACTTGAGGAAAGCCGGTGGGCCGCGAGGCGAGGTAGCGGTGGCAGCGCAGGCAGCGCTGGCGCTCCTTGGGGATCGCCGGCGTGCTCGCCAGCGGATCCTCCACGTGGGCCGACGCGGCGCCGTGACATCCCTCGCAACTGAGGCCCCGGTGGTAGGAGCGCTGTTTCACCGCCGCGACGTCGTCGTGGCACTCCGCGCAGGCCTCCATGCCCGCAAAGCGGATGGACTGGGCTGCGAGCGTGCCGATGGCCGCCGCCCGGTAGTGCCCGAGCTCCCCGAAGGTGAGCGGCACGAACCGGCCGCGCACGTAGAGCAGCGCCCCCGCGAGCAGGGCAAACAGGATCCCTAGGCGTACGAGTTGACCCGGAATGCGCCGGCGCCTGGCCATGGTCGCCCCGTGTTGGGTGCCGACCATAAACACCGGGCAGGCGAGTGTCTACGCCCAAACAGGTATCGGCCGATCCACAAACTCCGCTGGTCCGCGCCCAGCTCGCAGAAACCCAGCGCTAGCGCGGCTCGATTTTCGGGAGAGCCGCCCTCCTCTTTGCGCGCCGCCGGCATCCGCGCGAGGCGCAGGCAAGGCGGTGGTATCATGCGTCGCGCAGCGGCGCCGCGCGCCGAGGAGGACTCCATGGGCGGGCGGGCAATCCAGAAAGACTTCCGCGCCTGCATCCTTGAAGGGATCCCGGACGCGCTGCCGGAGATGCCGCCCGACGATCCCGCGGTGAGCCACGCGCCGCCCCGGCCGGTGGCGCTCACTTTGGAGGAAAAGGCCCTCGCGGTGCGTAACGCGCTCCGGTACTTCCCGCCCGCATGGCACCCCGTGCTGGCCGGAGAGTTCGCCCGGGAGCTCGAGCGGGACGGGCGCATCTACATGCGGCGCTTCCGCCCCGTGGAGTACGAGATGCGTGCCCGGCCGATCCGAGAGTACCCGGCGCGCACGCTGCAGGCGGCGGCGATCATGCTCATGATCCAGAACAACCTCGACCCCGCCGTGGCGCAGCATCCCCACGAGCTCATCACCTACGGCGGCAACGGGCAGGTGTTCCAGAACTGGGCGCAGTACCGCCTCGTCATGAAATACCTGGCGGAGATGACCGAGGAGCAGACCCTCGTCCTCTACTCGGGCCATCCCCTCGGTCTTTTCCCCTCCCACCCCGAGGCGCCGCGGCTCGTCGTGACGTGCGGGATGGTCGTGCCCATCGCCCACCGCCCGGAGGACTACGAGAAGCTCGCGGCGCTCGGCGTGACCTCCTACGGGCAGATGACCGCCGGCAGCTTCATGTACATCGGCCCGCAGGGCATCGTGCACGGCACGACGATCACCCTCCTCACCGCGGGCCGCAAGTACCTCGAGATGCCCGAGGAGGCGGGGTTGCGGGGCAAGGTTTTCGTCAGCTCGGGGCTCGGCGGCATGAGCGGCGCCCAGGCCAAGGCGGCCGTGATCGCCGGGGCGGTGGGCGTGATCGCCGAGGTCGATCCCAAGGCACTGCGCAAGCGCTACGACCAGGGCTGGCTGCAGGAGTACGAAACCGATCTCGATAAGGTGCTCGCGCGCCTGGAGCGGGCGCGGCGCGCGGGCGAGCCTCTCTCGCTCGGGTATCTCGGCAACGTCGTGGATCTGTGGGAGCGGCTGGTGGCGTCGGGCGTCCACGTGGACCTCGGCTCGGACCAGACCTCCCTGCACAACCCCTTCGGGGGCGGCTACTATCCGGCGGGCCTGAGCGTCGAGGAGGCGCGGCGCATGATCCACGACGATCCGGAAGGCTTCCGCGAGCGCGTGCAGGAGTCGCTGCGCCGGCAGGTGGCCGCCATCAACGCCATGGCCGCGCGGGGCATGAAATTCTGGGACTATGGCAACGCGTTCCTCGTGGAGGCGCAGCGCGCGGGGGCGGACATCCTGCGGCCCGACGGAAGCTTCCGCTATCCCTCCTACGTGGAAGACATCATGGGGCCCTTGTGTTTCGATTTCGGTTTCGGTCCCTTCCGCTGGGTGTGCACGAGCGGACTGCCGGAGGATCTGGAACGGACGGACCGCATCGCGGCGCAAGTCCTCGAGGAGCTCGCCCGGGTGGCGCCGTCCGAGACGCGGCGGCAACTGCTCGACAACCTGCGCTGGGTGCGCGAGGCGGGGCGTCACAAGCTCGTCGTGGGTTCTCAGGCGCGCATCCTCTACTCGGACGAAGAAGGTCGTATCCAGATCGCCCTGGAGTTCAACCGGGCCATTCGCCAGGGAGCGATCCGCGGCCCGATCGTGCTGGGGCGGGATCATCACGACGTGTCGGGAGCGGACTCGCCGTATCGCGAGACGGCGAACATCCACGATGGCTCGCGCTTCTGCGCCGACATGGCGGTGCACAATGTGATCGGGGACGCCGTGCGCGGGGCCACGTGGGTGGCCCTTCACCACGGCGGCGGCGTGGGTTGGGGTCGAGCGATCCACGGGGGCTTCGGGCTCGTGCTGGACGGGAGCGAGGCGGCCGAGCGGCGGGTGCGGCAGATGATCGCTTGGGACGTGAACAACGGTGTCGCCCGGCGTGCCTGGGCGGGCAATTCCGGGGCGCGCTCGACCGCCGCGCGGGCCGTGGAGCGCGAACCGCGGTTGCGGCTCACGCAGGCCCACGAGGCGGATCCGGATCTCGTGCGCGAGGCCGTGGAGCGGGCCGCCACCGAGCGCAGCGGCGGCTGAGGAAGGCGGGTGGCGGCTCGATGGCTGGATCCCAATACGGGGGCAGGCACGAAGGAACCGAGGAGGCAAGGAGGACGACCATGCAGGCGAGAGCGTGGAGAGAGAGGGTCGTGCTGGCGGGTGCGATGGCGCTCGCGCTCTCATGCGCACCACCGGCTGAAGACGAGGAGGCGGCCGCGGCACCGCCCGAGGCTGCGCCCCCGGCGAGTGCAGCCCGGGCGGTGATCGAGCCCAAGAGCGGCAGCCAGGTGAGCGGGGTGGCCACGTTCCAGGTGAACGCGGACGGCACCGTCAGCCTGGAGCTTCACCTCCACGGCCTGCCCCCGGGCGTCCATGCGGTTCACATCCACGAGTTCGGCGACTGCAGCGCCGAGGACGCGGCTTCCGCGGGCGGGCACTGGAACCCGACCGGCGCCCCCCACGGCCGCTGGGGCGCCGAGGCGTTCCATCTCGGCGACATCGGCAACGTCGAGGCCGACGCCGAGGGCCACGCGAGCCTGACGCTCACGACCGATCTCTGGTCCATCGGGACCGGCGAGGCCAACGATATCGCCGATCGCGCCCTCGTGGTTCACGAGAAAGCGGACGATTTCACCTCCCAGCCCACGGGCGCCGCGGGGGGCCGCATCGGCTGTGGCGTGATCGAGGCCGGAGGTGCCTGATACGGGCGCGCCGGTTGCTGTCTGGACCCGGCACACCCTGGCGCAAGCGCTCCAGGACGCACGGCGGCGCACGCTGGAGCTGGTGGAGGACCTCGACGACGCGCAGTTGCGCGGCCCGCGCCTGGCGATCGTGAACCCGCTGCTGTGGGAGATCGGCCACGTGGCGTGGTTCCACGAGCGGTGGGTGCTGCGCCACCTGCGCGGCCGGCCTCCGCTCCTGAGGGAGGCGGACCGTCTCTACGACTCCATCGCCATCGCGCACGACACGCGGTGGGATCTGCCGCTGCCGTCGCGGGAGCAGACGCTCGCCTACATGAGCGCCGTTCTCGAGGCCATCCTCGAGGAGCTGGCGCGCGCGCCCGGAGAGCTCGCGCCGTCGGAACTCCAGGTGCACCTGCTCGCCCTCTACCACGAGGACATGCACGGCGAGGCCTTCGCCTATACGCGGCAAACCCTCGGCTATCCGCCGCCGGGCTTCGCGCGCGAGACCCCGCGCCCGCAGGAGGGCGGCCCCCTGGCGGCGGATGCGGAGTTCCCGGGCGGCACGTACGTGCTCGGCCCGCGCGGGGACGAGCCCTTCGTGTTCGACAACGAGCTCGAGCCCCACGAGGTGCGCCTCGAAGCGTTCGCGATCGCCCGCGCGGCGACGACCCAAGGCCAGTTTTTGGCCTTCGTCGAGGACGGGGGCTACCTGCGGCGAGAGTTCTGGAGCGAGGAAGGCTGGGCCTGGCGCGAGCGCGAGCGGGCGACGCACCCCGTGTACTGGCGCCGGGAGGGTACCCGGTGGTACCGGCGGGTTTTCGACCGCTGGGTGCCGCTCGAGCCCCAGCGTCCCGTCATTCACGTCAACGCCTACGAGGCGGAAGCCTACTGCCGTTGGGCCAAACGCAGGCTGCCCACGGAGGCGGAGTGGGAGTACGCGGCCTCGCTGGCGGGCGGGTACGCGAAACGCCTCTACCCCTGGGGCGACGCGCCGCCGGACCCACGGCGGGCCAACCTCGACGGCATCGCGGGGGGCACGCTCGATGTCGGCGCGCTGGCCGCGGGGGACACGCCCGGCGGCTTGCGCCAGATGCTGGGCAACGTGTGGGAGTGGACCGCCAGCGTCTTCCGGCCCTATCCCGGCTTCCGCCCCGGCCTGTACCGGGAGTATTCCGAGCCCTGGTTCGGCACGCACCGCGTCCTGCGCGGGGGCTGCTGGGTGACGCGCTCGCGCATGATCCGCAACGCCTACCGCAACTACTACACGCCCGAGCGGAGGGACGTGTGGGCGGGCTTCCGCACCTGTGCCTGCTGAGGTCTCGCTGCCGTCGCCGATCGTGATCGTCACGCCCGCGCCGCGTGGCTCCCGCTCGGGCAACCGCCGCACCGCCGAGCGCTGGGCCGGGCTGCTGCGCGCGCTGGGCCATCGCGTGCGCGTCGCGGAGCGGTGGAACGGGCAAGCGTGCGGGCTGCTCGTGGCGCTGCACGCGCGCAAGAGCTACGCTTCCGTTCGGGCCTTCCGGCGCGCGTTCCCGCGACGTCCGATCGTCGTGGCCCTGACGGGCACGGACCTCTATCGCGACCTGCCGCGCAGTCGCGCCGCCCGCCAGTCGCTGCGTCTTGCGGACCGGCTCGTGGTGCTGCAGCCGCTGGCGCTGCGCAGGCTACCCCCGCAGCAGCGATCCAAGGCGCGCGTCATCTACCAATCCGTGGAGCTGGTGCCGCGCGCGGCGCGGGGCGCGGCGCGCGCCTTCGACGTGTGCGTTCTCGGTCACCTGCGCCCGCTGAAGGACCCGTTCCGCGCGGCGATGGCCGCACGGGGCTTGCCCGCGCGCTCGCGCATCCGGATCCTGCACGCCGGCGGGGCGCTACGGGCCTCGATGGTCCGCCGGGCGCGGGAGGAAGCCGCGCGCAACCCGCGCTACCGCTGGCTCGGCGAGCTGAGCCCCGCCGCGGCGCGGCGGTTGCTCGCACGCTGCCGCCTGCTCGTCCACGCCTCGCGCATGGAAGGGGGCGCGAACGTGGTGGGCGAAGCGATCCGCTTCGGCGTCCCGGTCTTGGCCTCGCGGATACCCGGCAACGTCGGTCTTCTCGGTCCGCGCTATCCCGGCTATTTCCCCCCGGGCAATACCGCGGCGCTGCGGCGCTTGCTCGCCCGGGCGGAGCGGGAGCCGAGCTATCTGGAAGCGTTGCGCCGTGCGGTGCGGGCGCGACAAAAGCTCTTCACCCCCGCCCGCGAGCGCGCCGCGTGGAGGCGCTTGCTGCGAGAGCTAGGCTGCGAGAGCCGGGGACATCCCGCCCTCGCTTTCGGGCATCCGGGACGTCCTCGTCGCGCGCGGGGCCCCCAGCCCCCCTAGGCGGTCGTGGGCTCCAGGTCGCGGTAGGTGAACCGCCGCTCGAGCCCCTCCACGCGCGTGCCGTCGACCTCCGCGTACGGGTAAATGAAGAAGTTGAGGGGCTGCTCGCCTTGCATCCCCGGGAACTTCAAATCCCGCCCCAGGGAGAACAGGATCCGGTTCTCGTCGTGGGCCCCGAAAAAGTACTCCCGTTTGTCGGGGTGCCTGTTCGCCTCCGAGGCGTCGAGGGGGATCCAACCCCAGCCGTCCAGCCAGAACTGCGCCCAGCAGTGGTAGCCGGCGACCTCGCCCGCGCCCCGTTCGACCGGGATGGGAAATCCCATCTCGAAACGCGCAGGAATGTCCACCGACCGCGCAAACCCGATGAACAGCGAATGGAAATCCGTGCAGTTGCCGCGCTTCGCGTCGCAGGCCCAGTAGATGTCCCCCTCCCCCCAGCCCGTGCCCGTCTTGTCGTACCTCAGGTTGCTCACCGCGTAGTTGTAGATGGCCCGGGCTTTGGCGAGCGCTGTCGTCCGCCCGGCGACGGTTTCCTCGGCCCACTGCCGGATCGTGGCATCGAGGGGAACCCTCCGGTCGGGCTGCAACCACGCGGCGAGGTTGGGCTCCTGGGCGGTCCCCAGCCCCGGGGCCCCCTCGCGCGGGCGGCGGACCCGCTCGCGCCGAGTCACGATGACCCGCAGCCCCACCGTCTCGCCGGCGTGGCCGGATGTCAAGACGAAGCGCAGCGCCCGGTTTCCGTACTTGGGCTCGCTCACGATCTCGTAAGGAAGCGCGCCGAGGATCTCCAGGTCGTGGATCGTCTGGTCCTCGGTCTCGGGGGGATAGGGGATCCAGAGGAAGGCTTCCCGTGCCGAGGGGGGAACCTCGGGCACCACCACCTCGTAGCGGAACTCGAAAGTCCGCTCGCGGGCCGCTTCCTGCGTCTTCGCCGCGGGTTGCGGCGAACCGCCGCAACCGAGCGGTCCGAGCAGAGCCAAGGCCAGCGCGGAAAGGACCAGCCGCTGCGCTCCCGACATCCCCTGCACTGTCGCGTGCATTTTCGCCTTCCTCCGACGATAGATCCGCCGCCTCCTCCAAGCGACGCCGCGAGACTCTAGCACAGGGTCAGCCATCCGCCGGGTGTGCCCGGCGCCGGCGGACCTTCGGGACCGGCTCGCCGGAGCCGAAGATGCCCTTCCCCAGCCAAGCGCCCCCGTCCACCACGAGACACGCCCCGGTGACGAACGAAGCCTCGTCGGAGAGAAGCCACGCCCCGGCGCGGGCCACCTCCTCGCGCGTGGCGAAGCGCCCGAGGGGGATCTGCGCGCGGACCTTTTCCTCGAGTTCCGGCGAGGGCCAGAGGCGATCGGCGGCGCCCTCGGAGCCGAAGGGCCCCGGCGCGATGGCGACCACGCGGATCCGGTGGCGCGCCCATTCCACGGCCAGCGTGCGAGTCATCGCGAGCACGCCCGCCTTGGCGCACGCGGAGTGGATCGTGCCGGGCCCCCCCGTCCAGGCGTAGGTGGCGACGACGTTGAGCATCGCCCCGCCCGTGCCTTGCGCGATCATCCGGCGTCCTGCCGCGCGCGAGCAGTAGAACGTACCGTTGAGCACGATGTCCACGACGTTGGCGAAGGCTTTTTCCGGGAGCGCTTCGGAGGGCCGGACGAAGTTGCCGGCGGCGTTGTTGACGAGGATGTCCAGCTTGCCGAATCGCGCCGCCACGGCCTCCACCGTCCGGCGCACCGCTCGGGCATCCCTCACGTCGCACACCCAGGTGGCGGCGTGGCCTCCCGAGGCAGCGATCTCCGCTGCCCCCGCCTCGAGGTGCGCCGGGTTGCGGCTCGCGAGGGCCACCCCCGCGCCGCGCCGGGCGAGCTCCTTGGCGATCGCGAGGCCGAGGCCCGTGCCGCCGCCGGTGACGAGGGCCACGCGGCCCTCGAAATCGCGGGTCATGCTTGCCTCCCGCCCCATGCTACGACATCGGCCCCTGCCCCTGGGCCCTCGACCGCGGCAGGGCCCGGCGCGTACTATCTGAGCGGTGAGCGGCCGGCTGCTTCGGGGACGGGCAGCGTCCCCGAGCGGGGCGCGGGGAGGTGACCCTCATGGCACGCGACGGGAGATGGATCGGCTGGGTCCTGGCTTCGGGAGCGGTGTTGGCGCTCGGCGCGGCAGCCGCTGACGCCGCTCCGCCGGAGAAGGCGCAGGAGCAGGACCGGGAGGTGCGCGTCATCGTCGTGGAGGGCGACGAGCCGGACGGAGGGCGCGTCCGGATCGTGTGCAAGGACGGAGACTGCGACACGAACGCGGGGCGCCGGGCGTTCCTCGGGGTGCACGTCGAGGACTCCCCGGAAGGGACGCGCATCGTGGGGCTCGTGGAAGATTCCCCGGCGGCCAAGGCGGGTCTTCAGGAGGGCGACATCGTCGTGGCCCTCGACGACAAGCCCGTGCGCGGCCCGGCGTCGCTGACGGCCCGGCTGCGGGAGTACGAACCCGGGAGCGAAGTCACGGTGGAGGTGCTGCGGGAGGGCAAGCCCGAGCGTGTCAAGGTGACGCTGGGCGAGCGGCCGAAGCGGTGGAGCGGGAGGCCCTTCATCTTCGAGTGGGACCCGTTGGAGTTCGAGCGCGAATGGCGTGAGACTCTGGAAAACTCGCGCGAGAGTCTGGAAAACTTGCGCCAGAACTTGCGCCACATGGATTTCTTGCGCGGGTGGGGCAAGCCCCGGCTCGGCGTGCAGCTCGTGGAGCCGACCCCCGAGCTGCGGGAGCACTTCGGCGGCGCGCCCGATGCGGGCGTGCTGGTGAGCAAGGTGCTCCCGGGCACCCCCGCCGAGCGCTCCGGGATCCGCGTCGGAGACCTGATCGTCGCCGCCGGCGGAGAGCGCGTCGAGGACGCGCGGGACCTGATCGATGCGGTGGCGAAAGCCGAGGGCGAGACGATCCGGATCGAGTTGATCCGCGACAGGAAATCCCTCAGCGTGGACGTCGCGATCCCCCGAGACGAGGAGCCGGAGGAGGAGCGCCCCCGAGGTCCGCGCGCCTGATTTCTGTCGAGCGAGTCCGCCGGCGGTCCCCGGCGGCCGGGCGTCGCGCAGGGACGCTCGCGCCGCCGCGCCGTGTTCCGGAAAAACGCGCACCGAGGTCTCGATCGAGGTTGCGCCGCGCGCCACCCGCCGGATAGAATCCCCGCGCCATGCCGGCGATCTCCAGACGCGCGCGCGAGCTCGGCACCGAGAACGCCTTCGTCGTCCTCGCCGAGGTGGGAAAGCTCCAGGCCCAGGGCCGGGAGATCGTCTCCTTCTGCATCGGCCAGCCTGATTTCGTGACCCCCGACCACATCCGCATGGCGGGCGTGCGTGCCATCGTGGAGGGGAAGACGGGCTACACCCCTTCGGCGGGCATTCCCGAGCTGCGCGCGGCCGTGGCCGCGTTCTTCTCGCGCACCCGGGGCGTGGAGGTGCGGGAGGGCGACGTCGTCGTGGGTTGCGGGGGCAAACCCTTCATCGCCTACACGATCCTCTCCGTCACCGACTACGGCGCGGGCCACGAGGTGATCTACCCCAACCCCGGGTTCCCGATCTACGAGTCCCAGATCCTCGCCTGCGGCGCGGTACCGGTACGGCTGGACCTGCGCGAGGCGCGGGGATTCAACTTCGATCTGGACGAGCTCCGCGCCAAAGTGAACGAGCGCACCCGGCTGTTGATCTTGAACAGCCCGCACAATCCGACGGGCGGCACGCTTTCCCGGGCGGAGCTGGAGGAGATCGCGGGCATCGTGGAGCCTTACCCGAATCTGTGGATTTACTCGGACGAGGTTTACTCCGGTCTCGTCTACGAGGGCGAATTCGCCAGCATCGCGGCGGTGCCCGGGATGCTGGAGCGAACCGTGATCGCGGACTCGGCGTCGAAGACGTACGCCATGACGGGCTGGCGCATCGGCTACGCCGCCAACCCCGTCCTGGCCCCGATCTTGACGCGCTGGGTCACGAACACCGATTCGTGCCCGCCGCACCCCAACCAGTACGCCGCGCTCGAAGCCCTGACGGCCTCGCAGGAGTGCGTGGAGGAGATGCGAGCGGTCTTCCGGCAGCGGCGCGACCGGATCGTGGCCGGCCTCAACGAGATTCCCGGATTTCGCTGCCAGACGCCGGGCGGCGCCTTCTACGTCTGGCCGAATGTCACGGAGGCTTGCGCCCGCGTGGGTGCGGAGGACAGCGAGGCGCTGCGCAAACGCCTGCTCTACGAGGCCGGGGTGGCCGTGCTGGCGGACATCCACTTCGGCCGTCCTGTCGGGGGAGACGGGCAGCATCTGCGCTTTTCCTACGCGTCGTCCTTCGAGGAGATCGACGCCGGCCTGAGTCGCATCGCCGATTTCATGCGCCGCCGCCAGCGCTAGCGCCGGCGTGGAAGGGAGAGCACGTGAGCTTCGTGCGGCAAGCCGACCCGCAGACGCTCTATGCCGAGGCCGAGCGCGTCTTCCCGCTGTGGGAGAAAACGAAGGATGTCGTCGACGAGCTGATCGACCTCTCGCTCAACTACCGGCAGAGCGGCCATCCCGGGGGCTCGCGCTCCAAGGTACACCTGCTGCTGGCGACCTTGCTCTCGGGTGCGATGCGCTGGGACATCCTGCGGCCGTGGCGGCCCTTCCAGGACCGGTTCGTGCTCTCCGCGGGGCACACGGTGCCGTTGATCTATGCGGTGCTCGCGGCGCTCAACGAGGCGATGCGCGAGCGCCACCGGCAGACGGGCGATCCGCGCTTCGCCTTCCCCGACGAGGGCCGCTGGGCGCTGACCTGGGAGGACCTCCTGCTCTTGAGGCGTCGGGGCGGGCTTCCCGGACACGCGGAGATGGAGGGCAAGACCCTCTTCCTCAAGTTCAACACCGGTCCTTCGGGCCACGGCGTGGCGCCTGCCGCCGGGCAGGCGCTGGCGCTGCGCGCGGCGGGCCTGGACGCGATCAAAGTCTTCGTCGTCGAGGGCGAGGGGGGCCTGACCCCCGGCGCAGCCCACGAGACCAAGAACTCCGCCTGGGGCCTGGGGCTGCACAATCTCGTGTTTCTCGTGGACTGGAACGACTACGGGATCGACGCGCGGCCCGCGTCGGCCGTCGTCCATGGGACGCCGGTCGAGTGGTTCGCCCCCTACGGCTGGCGCGTGATCGGAACCGAGCGGGGGATGGAGTGGGGCCCGGTGACCCGCGCCGTCCTGGAAGCCGCCCTCGGGGAAAACCCCGAGCGCGTGCCGTCGGTGGCGTGGTTCAAGACGCGCAAGGGCCGCGGCTACGGCAAGTACGACCACGAGTCCCACGGCACGCCCCACAAGATGAACAGCCCCGAGTTCTGGGCCGTGCGCAAGGGCTTCATGGAGAAATACGCCGTCGCCTACGAGGGCGTGGACGAGCCCCCGCCGGCGGATGCGCGCGCGATCCGAGAGCAAGCGCGCCACAACCTGGAGATCGCCGCCGGGGTGCTCCGGCAGGACGCCACCCTCGTGCGCTACCTCTCGGACCGCTTGGCGGAACTCGCGGCGGCCGTGCCGGATGCGATGCCGAGTTTCTGGATCGGGGGCAAGGGAGCGCGCGTCTTCGACGATCCGCGCATCTACGACTACCGCCGGTACCCGCCCTCGTTGTTCGCCAAGCCCGGCGACAAGCAGCCGAACCGCGCGGCGCTGGCCAAGTGGGGCGCTTGGGTGAACACCTTCGCCCGCAAGGAGTACGATCGCCCCCTGTTCCTCGCCTGCTCGGCGGACCTCGCGGAGTCCACGAACATCGCCGGTTTCGCCAAGGACTTCGACGGAATCCCGGGTTGGGGCTGGTATCACCGCACGGACAATCCCCGGGGTGCCTTGTTGCCCCAGGAGATCACGGAGTTCGCCAACGCGGGCATCTGCGCGGGCATCGCCGTGGTCAACCTCGCCGAGGATCCGTTCCGGGAGTTCAACGGTTTCTGGGCCGCCTGCTCGACGTACGGTTCCTTCAGCTACCTCAAGTACGGGCCGATGCGGCTCTTCAGCCAGCTCGCCCAGGACTGCCCGCTGCGCGTGGGCAAGGTGCTGTGGGTGGCGGGTCACTCGGGGCCCGAGACGGCGGAGGACTCGCGCACGCACTTCGGCGTCTTCGCCCCCGGCGTCACGCAGCTGTTTCCGGACGGTCACGTGATCGACGTGCACCCGTGGGAGCACAACGAGGTGCCCGTCGTTCTCGGCGCCGCCTTGGGTCAGCGCGCGCCCATCGTCGCGCTCCACCTGACGCGGCCGGCGATCCCGATCCCGGACCGCGAGGCTCTCGGCATACCGTCCCACTTCGAAGCGGCCCGGGGCGCCTACGTGCTGCGGCCCTTCCGCTCCGACCGTCCGCCCATGGGGACCGTCTTCGTCCAGGGCACCTCGACGACGCACAATGTCGTCCAGATCCTTCCCGAGCTCGACCGGGCCGGCCTGAACGTCAAGATCGTCGCGGCGATCAGCCCGCAGCTCTTCGCGCTTCAGGACAAAGCCTACCGCGAGTCCGTGGCGGACACGGCGGACTGGTGGGATTCGATGGCGATCTCCAACCGCTCGCGCCGCGTCACGAGCGACTGGATCCCCCATCCCATCGCTGCCGAGTACTCCTTGACGGCCGACTGGGACGACCGCTGGCGCACGGGCGGTACGGTGGAGGAAGTCATCGAGGAGGCCCGGCTCGACCCGCCGCGTCTGCTCGAGGGGATCGAGCGCTTCGTGCGCGAGCGGGAACAGCGGCTGCGCCGGCTCCGCCAGGCGCTCGAGGCGTTGGAGCACCGCGCCCGCTAGGCCTGCCCATGGCTGGCGGGGGACCGGCAGTTTCCCCGTCGAATGCAGGTACCGGCGTCCGCGCTGATTTTTCCGGCCACGCTGCCGGCGAACTGTAAACCGGCGGCTCGCCCGCGACTGCAACTTCTGGTTCGCCGTCGTCCGCAGGCGGTCCGTCAGTCTTCGAACAGTGCGGGATCGAGCAGCGCCGTCGGGTCGAAGGGCCCCTCGCCGATCTTGGCTCCCCAGTGGAGGTGCGGTCCCGTGACGCGCCCCGTCGCGCCGGAGAGCCCCAGCCGTGCGCCCTGTGCCACGCGCCGCCCCTCGCGGACCTCGATGCGCGAGAGATGGGCGTAGACGGTGAAGAGCCCCCCGCCGTGGTCGAGGATCACCGTGTTGCCGGAGTAGTAGAGTTCGCGGGCCAGGGCGACCTCGCCCTCACCCGCGGCGTGCACGGGCGTGCCCTCGGCGACGCGAAGATCGAGCCCCGGATGCGGGGCCCGGGGCTCTCCGTTGAACACGCGCCGCGTGCCGAAGACCGAGGTCGGCTCGCCGCGAACGGGCCGCGCGAACGGCCCCGGCGCGGACCAGGGGCTTCGCCGGCCGTAGATCTCCTGCAACAGGCGGCGTTCTTCCTCGAGCCGGCGCGCCACCTCGGGCGGGGGCGTGACGTAGCGCGGCGCCACCTTCAGCTCTTCGACGGGGAACTCTCGGGGTTCGATCCGCACCGCCCGCGTGCCGCGAGCTTCGATCCCGCTCGCCGTGATTCCTTGAAGTTCCAAGGCCCGGAGCCCCTGCTCGGCGTCCAGGGGGACGATCGCCCACGCGCTCCAGCACCCCCCATCGGCGGAGGAGGGCGCGAAGGCGAGGGGTTCTTCGCCGAACCGGCCAGACAGTCGTGCCAGGGGCTGCGCGGCGCAGGCGACGATGCGCAGCGGTTCGCCCGGGGCCACGGCCCGCGCCCGGACGGAGATCGCGAGCGGTGCGGACGCCGCCACCCCGCTGCAGGCCGAAAACAATCCCGCGACCCAGAGGCTCTGCAGGCAACGTGCGCTCGCGCTCCGCACCGGGACCTCCGCCGCTTCATCATAGTGCCGCTGCGTTGCGGCGTGCACGGGGGTGGGGTATACCAAGCCGGGCCCGCGTTCCGCAGGTTTCGCGGCGGCGGGTTCTGGAAACGCTGGGCTCAGGGCAGGAGATCGTTCCGCGTGCCATTTCGCCTCTGGTTGGCTTGCACGAGCGCGCTGGTCCTCGGCGCGGGAATCGCGGTGCGCCACTGGGGCGGCGGGCTGCAATCGTTGCGGTTCGCGGCCGTGGCTGTGGCGGCGCTGGGGCTGTGCATCGGTGTGGGGCTACTCCGCGGCGAACGACTGGCCCGGGCGAGCGGCATTGCCGGAGCGCTTTACGGGGCTCTCGTGGGGCTCGCGTACTGGCTGCGGCACGGGGCACCGCTCGACACGGTCGTCATGGTCTCCGCGGTGACGCTGTTGTTGTCGCTGGTCTTGCCGGGTTTTCACCCGCGCCGTGCGGTGCCGAACGAGGAAGCTCCGCCACCGCGCGGCGGCCGCAGCCGCTGGGCTTTCGGCGCGTTGGTTGCCCTCGTGGCGCTTTTCGGCCTTCACGGCTGGGAAGAGATGGAGGCGCGCACGCACGCTCCCGCGGGCGGGCCGCGCGTGCCGTGGCACGATTTCGCGAGCGGGCTCGAGCGCGCGCGTCGCGAGGGCAAGCTCGTGCTCGTGGATTTCTACGCCGACTGGTGCGCGCCCTGCCGCATGATGGACCGGCAGACCTTCCGCGACCTCGGTGTCGTGCAGCGGCTGTCGCAGGATCTCGTGCCGGTGCGGGTGGACGCGGAGGATGCGACACCCCGTGGCGGCGTAAGCGGTACGGAGCTCGCGGACCGCTATCAGGTCCTCGGTTATCCGACGCTCATGCTGCTCGACGGCGACGGCCGCATCGTCGCCCGCCACAGTGGTTTTCTTACCGCCCGGCAGCTTCTCTCCTGGATCGAGCGGGAGCTCCAGGCCCGGGTGGCCGCCGCCGGTTGATCCCCCGCGCCCACGAAGCTCGCGCATCGTGCCTCGTTCCGGCGAAACCGAGGTGCCGCAGCGGCAAGCGATCCGCGGCACTCGCGCCCTCTTCACCGGGTCGGGGGAAGTAGGATCGCGCTCGCCGCCCCCTGGCGGAGGATTCTTCGGCGAGGGCCCTTGCAAGCCGCGCTCCGAAGTTGGCGTCCGCCCGGCAAGCCGCAGAGGCGACCGGCAGATCGCTCGCGTCTCGCGACGGTGCGACTTCGCCCGGCCGAGCAGCTCGTCCGCCTCGGCTTCCAGCATGTCCTGCAACCAGCCTCGGATCTTCACCCGCAGGCAGCTTTCCAGGTCCTCCCAGGTGGGGATTGACGGCACGGCCCGTTCGTCGTTCTCTTTCTCCGCGGCGATGTTCTTCTTCCATGCCCGGGGGTCCTGCCCGGTGGTCTTGGCGACTGGCAGGCTACGTCGCCTTCGCCATTTTTTCGCCCTATTTGCACAGGTGCGAGGGTATCGGACCTGTGGTTCACGAAGCTCGAACCGCTGATCACCTCCGGTGATCCGGGTTCGGCCTGGACGCGGCACGCATATTACACGGAACGGCGAATTCCCATACACCGTTCTGTCGAAGTATAGTTAACGGTACAGGAAATGGCCGACACGCGTCCCACGAAAGTCAGTCCATGGAGAGCCATCTGGCTCTGCCTCCTTGGGATCTTCGCACCCAAGAAGCTCGCGGAAGCGGAGGATGCGGACAACAAAGCTCGGCAAAACTTCTCGGGAAAAGCTGATCCAACACCCCGAGCATTCGCTGTCTGCCGGGCGTTCTGGACTTCTCTCGGCCTCGTCCTGGCCTCCATCGTGATCGGCTACGTCGCCGGCCGAGCCACGGCCGCCGTCTGGGGGATTCCACCTAATCCCATCATCTCGGTCGCCCAGGTCTTCGGTGCGGGGCTGCTGCTTTGGGGTACGCTTTTCGTTCGCGGCTGGGAGATTCAATCCTACTGCGGCGTCACGCTCACGGAGCGCGTGAACCAATGGATCTATCGATCTCTGTATTGTGTGGGCACCGGCGTGATCATATGGTCGCTTGCCTTGCCGGCATGACGGCTAACATGGCCGTGAAGCTGTTGGTCCACGTTGTCACGGGTCGTGCTTCCGCACGCCCCGCGCCAACGCGTCCCGCAGCTTACGGCCGGCGTTAGGCGCTTGGACGAAGACATGAAAGGCCCCAGTCGCAAATCGTCGAACTCAGACACCGGCGGCACTAGCAACTGCTCCCTGCCGTTATCCGAACAAACGTTAATCCGCGAGTTCATGCAGGCGCTATCAGAAGAGATCGAAGCCATCAAGAAGGGAAAGGGCGGCTCGATCATTACGGTTTACGATGGGTCATTCCTCCGGCGCGAAGGACCCTTCTACGTATACATCTTCACCACGGAAAGCCCCCTTATCATCACGGATGACGCGCCCGCCGAGGTTGAAGTCGCTGGGCAGAGGTTTCCCGGCCAAGTCATTTCTGTACAAGGCAGCGAGGTTGCCGTAGGTATTGAGCACGACCTTGGCAAGTCCATCGACGAGGCCCGGCTTATCACGAATCTCTGGTATCTCCTTGAGGCACTGCGGAAGCGCTATGAGGAAGTCTTGAATGGGCAGCGGCCGCTGGAGACGCGACTTGGTCAGCGGCTTTTCGGTTTCGCCCCAGCAATCATTCGGCTCGACCGCGGCGACCTGAACTTGCCACCGTCCCCTTGCGTGCTGAACGATGAACAGGTTGTGGCAATCCGCGCCGCCTGCGGCAGCGAGGTTCATTTCATTTGGGGGCCACCCGGCACCGGCAAGACGCAGACTATCGGTTTTCTTATCGCCGCCTTGTTGCGGCGTAATCTTCGCGTCCTCGTCGTCTCGCACACAAACGTCGCCACAGACCATGTGATAGCCAGCGCAGCGGAGCTGTTATTGGATTCCGAGGATTACCAGAGCGGCAAGCTTGTTCGCTACGGGAACATCAGCCCCAATTCACAACTCCCAGAGATGGTCATCCCCGACAAAATTGCCGAACGCTTGGGACAACATCTGAAAGAGCAGCTTGCAAAGCTCCAAGCCGAGCTGAGCAGGGTTCAGTCCGACCTTAGGGATATGCGTGGAGTGGAAGCGTTGCTTTCGGCCCGGAAGGAAGCACTACGAAAGCTCGGCGAACTGGAGGCCAATCTCCGGCGATGCACGCAAGAGCATGAGAACACCAAGTCTCGCGAGAGCAGCCTCGCCACGCAGTTAGAGAAGACCAAAGGCAAGCTGGTGGAGGCACACGCCGCAGGAAAACTGAAACGGTTCATTTTCGGTTTAGACCCGACCAGGCTCCAGGCACATGCCGACAGGATAGAAGGCGAACTGGCGATGCTTCGCCGCAGCATCGTTGCTGCCGCTTCAAAGATGGACGACCTTCGCGTGGCGATTGACCGGGCGCGAGCCGAGGTGGATTGCTGCGAGAGAGAATCCCAGGCTGTGCTTTCGCGATACCGGTTGGACGCGGCAGCGCTTTCCAGTCGTATTGAGCAACTCGCCAAACGCGCTGAACAATTGACGGCGGGGGTTCGCGCTATCGAAGCAGAGCTTGAGGCGCTGCTGGCGAAGATCCTCCGCGAGGCAAAAGTCATCGCCACCAGCCTGACCAAAGCGACCATCGCAAGGCAGATAGACGAACAGAAATTCGACGTTGTCGTGGTGGACGAGGCAAGCATGGCTCCGATGCCAAGCCTCTACTTCGCCGCAGGACGCGCAGCGCAGAAAGCAGTTGTCGTGGGTGACTTCCGTCAACTGCCTCCCATTGTTGTGGCCGAGTCGGAGATGGCTCAAAAATGGCTCGGGCGAGACATCTTCAATCAAGCAGGCGTCCAACGCGCAGTGGACGATCAGATATCAGAGCCGCGACTGACGATGCTGCGCCGTCAGTATCGTATGCATCCGGAGATTTCCAGGATTTCCAACGGCATCATTTACGGCGGGCAGCTTTTGGACTGTCTAAGCCGCGAGAGGCTCCGAGACATCACCGCTTTTCTCGACAAGTCGCCGTTCGCAACAACCTCGTTAGTTCTCTACGACGTGTCGTCCACGAATCCTTGGAGCAGTCGGTTGGAACGGGGCGGGCGCTACAATCTTTACAGCGCGGTGGTTTCCGCAGAACTGGCAAGACGAGCCGCAGAAGCGTGGGGCATAGACAAGGTTGGCGTTATCTCGCCCTACGCGGTTCATGCACGGCTCATCAAGATGATGCTTGATGACTCCGGCGATGCGACGCTGCGTCATCTCAAGGTCTCAACGGTCCACAGGTTTCAGGGCTTGGAACAGGAAGTCATCATCTTCGACATCGCCGAAGGGCCGATGCCGCGCTACGGGCCATCGTGGCTAGTGGACGGCGTTGAACTGGGAAGCCAGGCGGCCAGGCTGATCAACGTCGCAATTACTCGGCCAAAGGCGCAACTCGCCATCGTTGCCAACATGGACTACCTGGCTTCTCGTCTGCGCCGTGATTCCATTTTGGTGAGGGTCTTGGAACAAGTCAGGCAGAGGGGCACGGTTGTGGATTCTAGGGAGATTGTGAACGACTACTTCTGCGCAGAGTTTGAGCGCTGGGCCAGACTGCTCGATCCACGCGACGACCGGATCAACCCTGATGACAGCACGCTCTACACCGAGCGTAATTTCTACGCGGCATTCTTTGCTGACCTCCGCAAAAGCGTCCGCGAAATTATCGTGGTATCGCCATTCGTGACCGCTAGCCGGACGCAGCAATTCCTCAACCTGTTCCGCTCAAAGGTCGACGAAGGGATCGAAGTGCGCGTTTTCACGCGCACAGTGCGGGAGCAGCGGGGCGACTTGTTTCAGCAGGCCGAAATCGTGTTTGAAGAGTTGAAGCGTATTGGGGTGCAAGTCATCGAGCGCCGAGGCTTGCACCAGAAGTTTGCATTCATTGACCGAAAGGTCGCTTGGGAAGGCAGCCTCAACATTCTGTCACAAAGCGAGGGGCGCAGCACAGAACACATGCGCCGACTGCCCTTCCCAAAGACCTGCGAGGAACTCATCGAGTTGCACGAATTCGGCAGTGACTCGGAGGTTGAGCTTGGCACACGCCGTCCGGTGCAAACCGACCGCAAGTGTGAGAAATGCGGCTCGATGATGGTTCTCGTCAGAGGGCCGCACGGCATCTTTGTCGGCTGTATGGACTATCCCCGGTGCCAGAACCGCTACTCGATTCATCGCGGCGACCGCATCGGGACTGATGTTGTTTGTTCTGGCAAGAACGGGGTTCCTTGCGACAAGCCGATGGTGGCAACCCTTGGCCGCTTTGGTGTTTACCTCCGATGCTCTGACCAGAACTGCGGAGGGACACGGAACATCAGAGGTTGATGGGGTGTGGTTGAGCACAATGAGGTCGGGTCTCAAGGGCTTTTACGCGTCTAAGAACCGGTTGCACCCGACGTTGCTTTGCTGCGTTCCGCAACGCGGGTGAAGCGGTCCGTTAGGCGCAAATGCCAAGGAATGCAGGAGGATTGATGCAGACCTGCCCGGCATGTGGAAGCGCCATGCGGCTGCGAACCGCCCGCCGCGGCCCGAACGCCGGCAGCCAGTTCTGGGGCTGTAGTCGCTATCCGCAGTGCAAAGCGACCGTTGAGTTCGCGCCGAGCGCCCCCGGTAGCGATGCTCCTAGTCAGGACACTGCCCCTCGTGCTGCGGCACGAGCTTTCCCGTCCCATGTGGCTGCCGCACCACGGGAACGGCAAGGGCAGTGCGCCTTCTTTCAGGCACTTGGGTTACCCGCCGCGTTCGTGGAGCGTCTACACATGGCCGATGTGGATCGATCGCTCGTGCGCGCGGCCACCCAGTGGCGGCTGGATTTCCCACTGCCGCATAGCGAGGGCGTGCCACCGGAAGATCGCAACGTGATCGCGGTCGCGGAGGCGCTGCTTACCCGCGGCGCCACTCCGTTCTGCTCGCCGACATTGGAGCGCATGCTGGCGGACACGGCCGGGGGACCCGACGAAGCCCAACCGGTCATCGAGGCTATGCGCCGTGTTGCGCTCGACCCCTCGTGCGACTTCCGGCCACTCTACTTTGACAGCCCCGAGGAACGGGCGGTTTTCCAGTGGGTACTGACACTGGTCGAGCGAGAGGCGCTCCCTTGGTCGCTCCTGCCGCAGATACAGCTCGCCTCCATCAGTCCGACCATCGACCCTCTCACCGCTGAGCGGGGGGATCTCTTACTCCTCCATGCCGAGCGTGACCCCATTCTCGTAGAGGTCGACGGCGCGGAGCACGACGCCCATTGTGAGCGAGACGAGGCGCGCGACCGGGCACTCGCCGCGGCTGGTGTGCGTGTCCTGCGGGTCCCAGCCAGAGAGGTCCGGCACGGCCGCGGTCCGATGCTCGATGTGTTGGAGCAGGCTCTGCTAGGCGGAAGGTGCGATCTGCCAGCGGAAACCAAAATCTCGCGTACCGTCCGTTGGTGCAAGTATTTCCACCAACTGCAGCTGTCTCTGCTCCTGGCACTGCGCGGGGGGTGGCTCCGTCTCGATACTCCTTGGAACATCGGCGTGGCCCTTCCAACGCTACTGCGTGAAGACCCGCTAGCCACGGCGATTATTCCTCTTGCCGTAACCGATCTACAGGAGCTGCTCGCGCGCATTGCGCGCTTGCATGGGCGAGCGCTTAGCGTCCCGCAGCCACGTATCATCACTGTGGGCGCTACGGATGCCAACCGCGCCGTGGACGTGTTGGTCGCGCCAGCCGACGGACGGGCCGACAACTTGCCCATTACGGCGCAGGCCCGGTTTCTCGTGTCGGACCTGTGCTTACCCGCCGAAATCCACCGCCCACTGACCGCCGCTTCACCAGTGAGATGCGACTCGCCAAAGCGCGAGGATGCTCGCTGGTTCTTGCAGTATCTGTTCCGCAAAGAGGACTTCTGGGAGGGACAGTGGGAGACCATCGAGCGTACCTTGCGCGGCATGGACTCGGTGGTCCTTCTGCCTACGGGCGCGGGGAAATCGATTGCCTTTCAGTTGGCTGCGTTGCTCCTACCTGGGCGCTGCATTGTGGTGGACCCGATCACCTCCTTGATCGACGATCAAATCGACAACCTAGGGTCCGTAGGTATCGACTGCTGCATTGGCATTACAAGTCAGCTATCGACGGAGGAGCGCGAACACGCACTCCAAGCGCTGGCTTCAGGGCACTATCTCTTCTGCTATATCGCGCCGGAGCGATTCCAGACTGTCGAGTTTCGCGAGGCGCTGCGGACACTCACGACCAACACGCCCATCTCGCTCGTCGCCATCGACGAGGCGCACTGCGTCTCAGAGTGGGGGCATGACTTCCGTACCGCGTACCTCAACCTCGGGCGCATCACCCGCGACTACTGCGGATCGCAAGGCGTCGTGCCTCCGCTCGTCGCTCTTACCGGCACGGCGAGCAAGATCGTGCTCAAGGATATTCAGCGTGAACTGGCAATCACGGCATTCGATGCCATTATCAGCCCGAAAACCTTCGACCGCCCCGAGCTGCGCTACACTATCGTGCCTACCCGTTCCGATGAGAAAGCGCACCGGGTGAGCGGGTTCTTGCAGCGCCTTCCGACTGACTTTGGGCGCGACCGCAGCGGTTTCTTTCACCCCACCGGGAGAGAGACATGCGCAGGGCTCGTGTTCTGTCCCCATGTGAACGGACCCTTCGGCGTTGTGCAGCTAGCAGAACATCTTTCGCAGAGACTGGGGACGCGAGTTGAGGTCTACAGCGGCGAGGCGCCCCGGAACACCGATCCGGACCTCTGGGAGGACAAGAAACGAAGGGTGGCGCACGACTTCAAGCGGAACCGAATTGCGGTGCTGGCCTGCACGAAGGCGTTTGGAATGGGCATCGACAAGCCGAACATCCGATACACAGTTCATATTGGCCTTCCACCGTCGATCGAGTCCTTTTACCAGGAGGCGGGTCGCGCGGGCCGGGACCGTCGCCGCGCCGAGTGCGCTATCCTTTTGTCGAACGACGATCCCAGGCGGTCGCAGCGCCTCCTCAGCCCTGCCACCCCGCTGGATGAAGTAGCGCGCATCGTGAATGAGACCGGCTGGGATGACGCGGACGACATCGTCCGCGCGCTCTGGTTCCACGTGCGAGCTTTTCGCGGCGAGAGGGCCGAGGTCGAGGATATCGCGAACATGCTCGACCAGCTTGGCAACGTGCAAGCGCGGCGGCAGACAAATGTCGCGTGGCGGGACCCGCGATGGTCGTCAGGAGGTCGCCGGCGGGATCCTGCCCGGGAACGGGCCGAAAAAGCGCTCCACCGGCTTGTGGTGCTGGGCGTCGTTGAGGATTACACGGTCAACTTCGCTTCCCAGGAGTTCGGGGTTAGGATTGCTGGCGCCACGCAGGAGGAGATCGCGGCGGCGTTCGGGCGCTACGCCGGGGCCTACCAGCAACGGCTCGGTGAGCAGGCCGAGCGCGAGGCGCTCGCGCTGCGTCGAGAGCCTCACCGCGATTATGTGTTGGCAGTCGCCGAGCGGCTGGTCAGTTTCATCTACCAGCACATTGAGCTGGCTCGCCGTCGCGCGCTCAACGAGATGCTGCAGGCTGCGATCAGCGCGCACAGCGGAGACGACTTGCGGCGTCGCATTCTGGACTACCTTGAGCAGTCCGAGTGGGACGAGCGCCTGGAGGCCGTCCGTGCGTCGGCCTTGGGGGGTGTCGATAGTCTGGCTCCGTTGCTGGACGATCTGGTCTCCCCCAATGATGCTGCTGGCCTGCGCGCAGCGACAGGCCGCGCGTTGGCATCGTACCCAGACGTTCCGGGCCTGCTGATCCTCCGGAGCGTCTCCGAGGCGCTCAGCCCCGATGCGGACCCAGAGGTGGTGCGCCAGAACGTCGAGGCGGCGCTAGGGTTCGCAGCTGAGAAGTTTCGGCTCGGCCCGGCGGACGTAGCGGCCGCCCTGGGCCAGGCAATCACTTGCGCGTCGAACAAGGTTGGAGCAGGGGAGTTGCTGATGCGCTCGACTCTCGCCTCGCCCCATGCGCACCGCGACTTCGTGCGTGCGCTCACGCAGGTCGTGCCAAGGAATCTGGCTGGATTCCCGGCCAGGTGGCTGATGAACGAACTTGCCGCGCGGTGCGCCGCGCTCGTGACAGCCGAGGGAGAGTGAATATGGCAACAGGTGGACTGGATTCATTCTTGCGCGCCGAGGAAGAGGCAAACCGTCTTGTGGAGGTGTTGAGACAACTCAAGGAGGAGACCGAGTCTTACAAGACCGCCCGTGAAGCGCTTGGTCAAGCGGCTGCAGGCATAGCCGAGCTATCCAATCGCTGCGCGAGTATCGTTGAGCGTCTTGGCGGCCTAGCGGGGACACTGCGGTCGATCGGCACGCCTGAGCTGTTGCGCGGGCTGGAGGGAGTAGCCAGCGAAGTAGGCATGCTACGGCAGGATCTCGACAGCATGCGGCACTCTATCATCGAAGCCCATCAGCGGGACGTCGAGCGCATCAAGGAAGACCTGGGTGCGCAGCTTGTGGGCGTCCGAGCAGTAGTCCGCGTCGTGCGCAATGCAGCACTCGGCAGCGTCGTTCTGTTAATAAGCGCATTGGCCGTACTCGTCTGGCTCGCACTGTGGCTCGCGCGTGGCTGATTGCGAGGGCGACGTATGAGGGACGCGACGTTGCGCCCAACAACGGCATTCAGCCGACGCGCTGACGCGCGCCGCTGATGCCGAGCGTTAGGCAGCCTCCGAACAATATGACCGACATGTCGAACACGGCAAGAAAAACGGCGGCTCTTCTTCAGTTCCTGAAGGAGACAGCTACCTTGCGCCGGAAGCCCATTCCGGCTTACGGAGCGAGCGATAAGCGTCTGTGGCTTGGCGACCTTCCTCGGGATCTGTCTCAAACCTGGACGGACGCATGCAGGTCGGCATTTATCTCGGACAACCCGGCGGACATCCCCGATCTCTGGCTCGAGGTTCGCAAGAAGCCTAAGCCTACATTCCCGCCCCTCTCCAAGGAACTTCGGGACTGGGTGCCTCAGAAATTTCAGGACCGCCCGGATGAGTTCATCGATAAAGAATTAGATCAACTCTTGGACCTTCTTAATCCGGAGATCACCGTCGTTGTTGAAGAGCGCGTGCCGGTTTCCGACGCACCGCCTGGAGAAACCCGTACATTGGCGGAAAAGATCGAAGTACGACGCCTAAAGGATTACCCCCAGGTAGAGGATGCTTGGCTCAAGTACCTCGAGAACCAGTGGAAGCGCTGGGCTGAAGAGATGCGTCCGTGGAAGCAGGTTCAGGAGGTTTACGAGCGCGTGGACTTCATGCGCCGGCGGCTCGAGGAAGCGGAGGAGCGCTATGAATTAGTCCTGGCCGTAGGGCTTGTGCAGTGGCGCGATTCGACTGGCCGGACCGTAAAGCGCCACCTGCTCACAGCTCCCGCCGAGATCAGTCTGGATGCCAAGCGAGGCGTTCTTACCGTAGGCCCGGCTGCTTCCTTTCGGAGCTTCCGCCTCGAGCGGGACATGCTCGAACTTCTGGACTGGCCCCGGCTGGAGGAGACCGAGCTTAACGAGCTACTGGAGGAACTCGACGTTCGGGCCTGGGACAAGGCAAGGGTCGGCGAAATCCTCCGCATGATCGCCAACCAGGCGCGTGCAGACGCCGAGGTGAAGGAAGAAGCCTGGGCGCCCCTGGAGCGCGCGGATGAAACCTTGCGAGTTCTGTATGCACCTGCACTCGTTCTCCGTGAGAGACGCCCAAAAGCGTATGAAGAACTGATCAGCAGTTTTCTGAAGGCTTCTGAGGATCAGCCCGAGTTCTCAACCACAGCACCTTGGGAGCGTTTTGTCAGTGAGGGCGAGTCATCAAGCGAACCGGCTGATGGTGGCCCCGACGCAAATTCGGACCATACTATCGCCGACGCTCGCCTCTATTTCCCTCTTCCGACGAACGACGAACAGCGACAGATCGCGGAGCGTCTCAGAAGGCGACCCTATGTGCTCGTCAAGGGGCCGCCTGGTACGGGCAAGAGCCAGACCATTGCGAACCTGATCTGCCACCTTCTCGCAACAGGTGAACGGGTCCTTGTCACCGCCCACGCCCCCAAAGCGCTCACGGTGTTGCGCGAACTGTTGCCAGGCGACATCCGTAACCTCTGCGTTACTGCCTTTGGCTCATCGCGCGAGGATCTTCGCCTCCTCGAAGATAGCGTCCACGGGATTCTTCGGCGAAAAAACGAATGGAAAGGAGAGGAATGGGCGGAGGGCGAGATAGACCGGTTAGAGAGAGA
This sequence comes from Acidobacteriota bacterium, assembly GCA_037447115.1. Classification (GTDB taxonomy): domain Bacteria; phylum Acidobacteriota; class Polarisedimenticolia; order Polarisedimenticolales; family JBBIHH01; genus JBBIHH01. Next base: position 5,206 of record JBBIHH010000014.1, on the reverse strand, counting down.
ACTTCGCGAACTTGAGGATGAAAGTGCGAAAGTAGACCGACGGATCCGCGAGGCTCGCGAGGCCGAAACGCACTCCCATACGCTCCCTGGCGGTTACGCAGGGACTGCTGCCCAGATCGCGAGGCAAATCGAGAAGGAACGGGAAACGTATGGCTGGTTTCCGGAATTGGCCGATGATCGGCAGGACTGTCCTTTGGAGCCCGAAGAGGTTTCGTTTCTCGCGAGCGTTCACGTTACGTTGACTGAAGCGCGGCTTAACGAACTCCGGCTGGAGATTGGCAGCTTTTCTCTCCCCGAGCCAGGTGACTTCGAAAAGGCAATCGAGAATCTGAACAGTGCAGAAGAAGCAGCGAGGGCCGCGCGTGCTGGAGTGGGTAAGGAGCAGCTTGGCGTCCTTGAGCGAGTTTCTGACGCAAGCCTCGATGCATTCAAGGCATTTCTGAACGAATTAGAAGAGCGGGCGACGCGAGCGAGCCGCGCGCTTGGCGACCTCACAGGCGAGATCCTGAAGGATCTGCTGGTTGGCTGGCCTGCCCGCTGGGACCGCCTCGAGCGCGAGGCCGTGGAGCTCGTTGAAAAGATTCAGATGGCGTGCGGGCGCGCAGGTACTGCGAGGATCGACATCCCCCCCGATATCGATAGTGCGAAACTGTCGAGCGATCTCCGGCGACGGCTGGAACACCTAAAGAGTGGTGGCTGGCGCGGTTGGGGTTTCCTGGCCCCACGTGTCATGCGGGAGACCCGCTACATCGAAGGATGCTGCCGCGTGGGTGGGGAGAAGCCTTGCGGGCAGCAGCCGCTCCACATGCTGGTCGGATACCTGGAGCTCAAGGACCATCTTGACCGCTTCTACGCGCTCTGGCCCGCCGCTTCTGTCCCAAGGCCCGACGACCCGAGGCGAGCGGCAAATGACGTGTGTGACTTGGTCGAACAGTTTCGCCAGTTGCTCGAGTTCTTCAGAGGTTGCAGCCGCGATGCTCTGGGCGTTGTGCCCATCGGGCAGAGGGGGGCTTTGGCGGAGCAGGGTCAGCGGGCGGTGTGGCAGCGATTGATCGAAGCGGAGTTTGCTCACCGCCTTGCCCGTCAAGCGGAGGAGCTGCTCAAAGAGTGGTTAGGCTTGATCCGGAGCGTTCCACCTGGAAAGGCTCACCCCTGCATAGAGGAGCTTGCGAAAGCTCTGCGAAACCGTGATCCAGCGCTGTGGCGCAGGGCGTGGGCGAGACGAGAGGACCTCAGGAGACACAAGGAGGACCTGCAAAGATACGAAGCACTGCTTGCTCGAGTCCAAGAAGCGCACCCGAAGGCTGAGACCTTGATTCGGTTAACGCAAGGCGATCGTGAGAGGGCCGATTGCCTACGCCAGCTTCGCCAAGCGTGGGATTGGGCCGCTGCGAGAACGTGGCTCCGCAAGGTTAGCGACCCGCAATACTATGAGCAGCTCACTGAGGAGCGGCACCAGCTACAGCGGAGAATCGAGCAGAAGCTGGTAGAACTAGCGACCCTCAAGGCCTGGCAGGCGTTTTTCACACGGCTCGACGATTGGACGGAGCAAAACCTCATCGCCTGGACGAAAGCAGTTGCCCGTATCGGAAAAGGCACGGGCAAGTACGCCTATCGGCACCGGCGGACGGCCCGTCAGTATCTCATGGCCTGCATCCCCACAATACCAGCCTGGATTATGCCTCTACACAAGGTGTGGGAGACGACGGACCCAAAGCCAGGAGTTTTTGATACCGTCATCGTGGATGAGGCGTCTCAGGCTGGAATCGAGGCTCTGGCGCTACTGCTCCTGGCAAAACGTATTGTGGTGGTCGGGGACGATAAACAGAACAGCCCTGAGGCAGTGGGCGTTCGCGAGGACGACATCGCGCGTCTCGCCCGCGACCATCTCGGTGCGTTTAGCTTCCGCGAGGAGTTTCGGCCTGATACCAGCCTCTATGATCATGCTTTGCGAGCTTTTGGCAACGTGATTTCTTTGCGCGAGCACTTCCGGTGCGTACCGGAGATCATCCGTTTCAGCAATGACCTATGTTACACCGATGCGCCCTTGATTCCGTTGCGTCAGGCGCCTCCCAAGAGACTGCCGCCCCTCAAAGCCGAGTTCGTGGAGCAAGGGTCCTGCGAAGGTGATGGCCAGGGAATCCTCAACCGCGCCGAGGCGGAAGCCATCGTGAAGAAAATCTGCCGGTGTCTCGATGACGAGGCTTATGAAGGGAAGACCATGGGGGTCATCGTCCTACAGGGTCACGCCCAGGCAGAGTTCATTGAAAAGGAACTGGCTGAGGTGCTGGAGCCTCGGGTTCGTGAGGAGAGGAAACTGCGCTGCGGAGTACCTGCTACCTTTCAGGGTGACCAAAGAGACGTGATCTTCCTGTCGCTTGTCGTTGCGCCTAATCACCCTTCCCGGTCTTTGACGGAGCTTGAAGCCCAACGCCGCTTCAACGTCGCCATGAGCCGCGCACGAGATCAAGTGTGGCTGTTCCACAGCGTGCAGCAGCATGACTTGAGCCGGGAGGACTTGCGCTGGCGGCTTTTGCACTTCTTCCACAGCCAAGATCGGGCGGAACTAGAGGGACTCTACGAGGAGTTAGACAGGCTGGAGCATCAGGCCAAGCGCCGTGGTCGCCAGCTAGGCGAACAGCCCGACCCCTATGAGAGCTGGTTTGAGGTAGACGTCGCGCTAGAACTTTTGAGGAGAAAGTACCGACTCCGCCCGCAGTTCGAGGTAGCCGGCTATCGGATTGACCTGGTCGTCGAGGGGCTGGCCAATCGCCTGGCCGTGGAGTGCGACGGCGAGGCCTGGCACGGTCCAGAGCAATTCGAGCGGGACACGGTGCGGCAGCGGCAGCTTGAGCGAGCTGGATGGACGTTCGTGCGCGTTCGGGAGTCCGAGTTTTACGCGGACCGCGAAAGTGCAGTACGCCGGATTGTCCAAGCGTGCGAGGAACTCGGCATTCGACCGATTGGAGAGGAAGAACGGGAGGTAGACGAGGAACCTGAAGCGAGCGCTACCGCAGGTGAAACGTTGTCATCAGAGGAACGCGAGGAAAGAGAGAAACAGGGTGAATTTGCAGAGGGTGAAGAGGAAGCTGTTGATCGGACTAGACGAGGGGACCGAGGGTCCGCAGCCGTAACAGAGTATTCCGAACAATTGAACTTTCCTGACCCGCGTGAGGCTTCTCCTGCCAACGTCCGAGCAGCTCTGCGCCGGTTAATAGAGGAGGAGGGTCCTCTCACCAAGCGGTTGCTCATCAGGCTATACGTAGAGGGCTGTCCCACGTTGCAACGTGCCGGCAAGACCGTGAGGAGCTTTCTGAATCGAGCCTTGCACAGTATGCAGAAGGCGGGAGAGATTGTCGTGGAGGACGAGCTCGGTGACCGGTCGCTTGAATCGCAAGTCCTACGGCTTGCAGGTGCGCCTAGGGTCAGAGAGAGGCCTGCGGGCAGGCGGGACTTGTTGGAGATTCCTCCGTCAGAGTTGTTTTTGGTGCTCGACCGCCTGCTTGCTTCATCCAACGATCGCGCCCGGGAGGAGGAGGCTCTTGTTCGCGCCTTGCTGAAACACTATGGATTCTCAAGGTTGACAGAGGTTCGCAGACGCCATTTAACCAAGATTCTCGAAGGGTCTCGCCGGCGTCGGGTCTCGCTGGAGTCTGGCGTCGCCGCTCGCGATGACCAGGCTGTCTAACAACAGCATGCAGCGGACGGCGGTGCGCGCCGCCGCTGATGCCGAGCGTTAGCCGGCCTTTGAAGCGGTGCGGATGAGAGGTGGCCACAGGAGAAGCGTCGATCGAGGGTGTTCCCCTGGCGGCCATTGCCGCGCGCCCGACCAAGAGCCAGCCGCGCGATCAGCGGCCCGCTGGCGATAGTGGCTGTAGCGAGCTCCTTGCCCGCTTGCATCATCATGATTAAGGGACGCGACGTCCGGGGCACCGTCCTCGACGCGAGGAGCCAGGCGCCCGTTGCTGAGGCTCAGGTGACTTGGGTTGACCACGATCAGACCGTCAAGACCGACGCCAGGGGAAAGTTTTCCTTCGCAGGCACTCAGGCGACGAAACATGTCATGCCTTTTGCAGATGTCGGTGTGAACGCGACGGTGATCGACACGTTTGTCATCATGCATCCCGGTCATGCGGTCAAGAAGGTAGAAAACCGGCGCCTCAAGCACGGGGAGGTTTGTGTCGATCTGGGCAACATCCTTCTCAAACCAGCATGAGACGACCCGAAGCAGAGAGAACCAACGTAGGCCGTCTAACATGCGCGTGACCCTGCCGGTCGCTTCCGTCGCGCCGCTTGCAGAGCGGCAGTCCAAGGCGACGGGTCGTTGCGATCAGCAAGCGGCGCGCCGGCCCGCGGCTGTCGCCGCGGTCGCGCCCGCAGGTTACGCGCGTCGTTGGGCGGCTTCTGTACAGTGCGGGAAGAAGGTATGAATGCAATCATGACCTATTCCATGCGGCACGTCCTCCTATTGACCGTCATCGCGTGGCTGGCAATGCTGGACTTCGACTTCTTCTTGCACGCTGGTGTCTTGGCTGGCCTCTACCTTCAACCAAGCCCCTTCCTATTGCCACCCATGACAGCCTTTACACTCATCCCGGTCGGTTATCTATCATTTCTCCTCTTGGCCGTTCTCCTCATTTGGTTGATGATACGCCTGAAGCTGGTAGGCTGGCGTCAAGGTGCCACTTTGGGACTGGAGTTAGGTGGTCTCACTTGGGGCGCTTTCGTGCTGGGCCTGCTCTCGATCTCGACGGCCAGTTTCACGCTGCTCATCGCTTGGTTGATCGGGCAGACGCTAGAGTTGGCGATTGCGGGTGCGGTCGTTGGCAGCGGTTTGGCTGGCATGGGTTTGCGGCGGCTGTTTGGGGTCGTGATCGTTTGCGTCGTGCTGTCGGTTATGATCACTTCTACAATCGTTGGGAGTGGTTCCCACCCCACGCCTCTCATCATGAGTGCGGCCCAACAACGGGTTCCACCCGACCGCGCTTCGCGCGCGACTCGCGGCGGTGAGGCAATACAAAGTCCGCTCACTCGTGAAGGCGGTTCCGGTTCACCGCGCGGCGGGTGAACACCGGCGTTGAACAATCCCCAGGGGCCACGGCCAGCTCGGAGCGGCTTCGTCCAACTGATTGTATCCGGAGCGCTTGGCACCCCCCGTCCGACGGTCGACCGACCCCTCTTCCCCTCGCCAGGCGCTCCGGATACA
>JBBIHH010000013.1:0-87511 GCA_037447115.1 Acidobacteriota bacterium | reverse complement strand
CTCCACGACCCGCCGCAGCCTCTGCGCCACCGCGTCCCGCTCGCAGGCACGCGCCCGCAGCGCCCCGAGCGCCTCGCGCGCGCGGTGCACCGCGGCGCACGCCGCGGCCACGCGGGCCACCGTCTCGTCGAGCCCCCCGAAAGTGTCGAGCAGCTCCAGGTGCCGCTCCGGCGCGAGCAGGCTCTGGTGCTCGTGCTGGCCGTGAAGCTCCACCAACAGATCCCCGAGCTCCCGCAGCGCGGCCACAGTCAGCGGGGAGTCGTTGAGGAACACGCGGGAGCCCCCGCTGGCGAGAAGCTCCCGCCGGACGATGAGCAGGCCGTCCTCCAGTGCGAGCCCCCGCGCGTCGAGCCAGCGGGCGGCAGCGCTGCCCGGCCGCAGCTCGAACACCGCTTCCACCGCCGCTCGCGGCTGCCCCGTGCGCACGAGCGATGCGTCGGCGCGCTCGCCCACGGCCAAGCCCAGGGCGCCCACCAGCAGGGACTTGCCGGCGCCGGTCTCGCCGGTCAGCACATGGAGACCTCGACCGAACTCGACGTGCACGTCGTCGAGGATGGCCAGGTGACGCACGCGCAAGCTTCGCAGCACGAAACCGGGCTCCACGCGCCGCAGGAGGCCGCGTCGCGGGCGGGAGGCGATGCTACCGCGGCGTCCAGGGTGCGTCAATCGCGCCTGGAGCGCACGCGTTTTTTTTGACGCGTCCGCGGCCCTGGGCTACCATAAGCGCGCGGCGGGTGGTCGCGCCGCAGCCGGGGGCGCGAGCCTGCGCGCTCCGCGGCGAAACCCGCCGGACGGAGCGCCGTTGATCGCCCCGTTCCTCGCCAACACCGCACCAAGTCTCGATGTGTGGTCCCTCGTGGCCGGGGCGGGACCGATGGCGAAGTTCGTGCTCGGGGTCCTGGGGTTTTTCTCCGTCGTCTCCTGGGGCATCATCGTGGAAAAGGGGCGCGAGTTCCGCCGCGCGGAGCGCGAAACCGCCGCTTTCATGGCGGAGTTCCGCGAAGGACCGACCCTCGCCGCAACCGAGCAAAGTGCGGCGCGCTACGAGCGCGCGCCGGCGGCTCAGGTCTGCCGCGCCGGGGTGCGGGAGGTCCGCCTCAACCCGCCGGGCCAGCCCGAGCGCCTGGGACCGTCCGATCTCGACGCGATCCACCGCATCCTGCGCCGGAGCGCCGCTGCGGAGCTCGGCGAGCTGGAGCGCAGCCTGGGCTTTCTCGCCACGACCGCCAGCGCCACGCCGTTCATCGGCTTGTTCGGGACGGTGTGGGGCATCATGAACGCCTTCCGCGGCATCGGGATCAGCGGGACGGCCTCCCTCGCCGCCTACGCGCCCGGCATCGCCGAGGCGCTCGTGGCCACGGCGGCGGGCCTCGCGGCGGCGATTCCCGCCGTCATCGCTTACAACCATTTCCTCGGCCGTATGCGCCGCCTGGAGACCGGCATCGAGGTCTTCATCGCCGAATTCATCCACCGCGTTCAGGGGCGCAAACTCTGATGGCCTCTCCGAGCACGCTCGAGGAGGGCACCGGCCCACGTGCCCGCCGCCCCCTGGCCGAGATCAATGTCACGCCCCTCGTGGACGTGATGCTCGTCTTGCTCATCATCTCGCTCATCGCGGCACCGATGCTGCAGCGCGGGGTGCCCCTGGAGCTGCCGGCGGCCGAGACGGCGAGGGACATCCAGGACTCGCGGATCGTCGTCTCGATCGATCGCGACTTGAGGATCTTCATCAACGATCGGCCCGTCCATTACGAGCTCCTGGAGGAACGGATGCGGGCTGTCGCGGCCGCGCTACCCGGCGAGATCGTCTACGTCAGGGCCGATCGACTCCTGCCGTACGGCGAGGTGCTGCTGGTGATGGACCGCATCCGCAAGGCCGGCGTCCAGCGCATCGCGCTGGTGACGACGCCCCTGCCGCGCGAGAAACGGGGCTGATGGGCGCCGCAGTCGTCCTGCGCCTGCCCGGCTCGCCCCGCCGCCTGCGGGCCGTAGCGGTGTCGCTGGTGGTGCACGCGGTGGCGCTCGCCGCCCTCGCGCTCGGCTGGAGAGCGGCCCCGCGGCCCGCGCCCGCCGAGGAGGCGCTGCCCGTCGAGATCGTCGCCTCCGCCCCGAGCCGGCCCGTGCCGGCCTCTCCGAAAACGAGCCCGCGGGCAGGTGCCGAGCCCGCCGCCCCACCACCCGAAGCCGCGTCGGCGCCGCCGGAGCCACCCCCGCTCCGCCCGCCCGCGAAACAGAAGAAAGAAACAGAAAAAGAGAACGCGAAGAAGCCCCCCGATTCGCCGCGCCCCGCGGTGCCTTCTGCCCCGGCAGCCTCGGCGGCGGCCGAGGCCGGCGCGGATGCCCTCGGGAGCGATCGCGGCACGGCTCCGGCGGGCGGCAACGACAGCAGCATCCAGTCCCTGGACTTGCTCGACGCGGGCCAGAGCTGGTACCGGGACGCGGTCGTCACCGCGCTCACCCGCGCCTGGATGCGCCCGATCCTCGACGGGCTGCGCGAGACGCTGGAGGTCACGGTGGCCTTCGAAATCCAGCGCGACGGCTCCGTGCGCCGGGTGCAGGTGGTCGCGTCGAGCGGCGTGCCGGCGCTCGATCGCTCGGCCCTGCGAGCCGTCTACGACGCTTCGCCCCTGCCCCCGCTGCCGCCCACGTGGCACGCCCAGAGCGTGCCGGCGCGGTTCGTGTTCCGCCTGCACCCGGAGGGCCCATGAAACCGTACCGCAGCCTGGCGTGGATGGCTGCCGTTCCGGTCTTCGTGCTGGCGGCTTCCCAGGAGCCGCCCCCCCGCGTCACAGGAACGGTGGAGGCCACGGGCTTCACGCCGGTCCGCATCGCCGTGCCCACCCCGGCGGCGGAGGTCGGTGCGGCGGCCCTCGCCGAGCAGATCGCCGCCACGGTGCGGGACGATTTGGCGTTCAGCGGCTACTTCGACGTCGTCGCCCCGGAACTCTACCGGCTCGTCCGCCCGAGCACCTCGTCCGAGATCGCCTTCACCGAATGGCGCAGTATCGGCGCCGAGGCGCTCGTCGTCACGCGCCTCGGGCTCGTGGAGGGCGCGGTCGATTTGATCTCCTGGCTCTACAACACGCCGGACGCCGCGCTGCTCTTCGGTCATCGCTATCGGGCAGGCCCGGAGCTCGTCCACCGCTTGGCGCACCGTCTCGCCGACGATATCGTGCGCCACTATACGGGGCGGCCCGGGATCGCCACTTCGCGCATCGCCTTCGTCTCCCGCGACGACGGCGGTAGCGAGCTCTATCTCATGGATTACGACGGGCGCCACGTGCGGCGGCTGACGACCACCGGCACGCTCAACCTCTCGCCCGCCTGGTCCCCGGATGGACAGCGCCTGGCGTTCGTCTCCTGGCGCACGGGGCGGCCCGATATCTTCGTGCTCGACGACCGGGGGCAGCTGGAGCGCTTGCCGGTCGTGGCGGGCGAGATGAACGCCTCGCCCGACTGGTCCCCCGACGGGCGACGCCTGGCCTACGTCTCGAACGCCCCCGGCAATCCCGAGATCTTCGTCCTCGACCTCGAAAGCGGGCGCAACACGCGCCTGACCCACTCCGTCGCCATCGAGACCTCCCCGGCTTTCTCGCCCAACGGCCGGGAGATCGCCTTCACCTCGGACCGCTCCGGAACGCCGCAAATCTACTTGATGGATCGCGAGGGCCTCAACGTGCGGCGGCTGACCGTCGAGGGCAGCTACAACGAATCGCCCGCATGGTCGCCGCGCGGGGACCAGCTGGCCTACGTGTCCCGCGTCGGGGGCCGCTTCGAGATCTTCGTGCTCGATCTGCCCAACGGCGAGCGCCGGCAGCTGACCTTCGGCCCCGGCAGCAGCGAAAACCCCCGCTGGTCCCCCGACGGACGTCACCTGGTCTTCGCGGCCAACCACACCGGGACCTACGACATCTACACCATGCGGGCCGATGGCACCGAAGTGCGGCGTCTGACTCGCGGCCGGGACAGCGTGACGCCCGATTGGTCTCGTTGACCGTGGCCGCGAGCGGCTATAATCGCGGCCCCGACACGGCACCGGACCGCCTCGAGGCGCGTCCGACGGAGGGAGGAGACCCGATGTTCCGACGTGCGTGGCTGCTCGTGCTACTCCTGTCGCTCGCCCTGTTCCTGCCCGCTTGCAAACGCCCCAAGACGGTCGAGGAGCAAGTGCCGCCGAGCCCGCCACCCGCGCCGCAGCCCGCGGCGCCGGCCGAGCCGGTTCCCCCGGAGGCGGCGACCGAGGTCACGGAGGGCTTTCCGGAAGCGGGGGTCGAACGGGAGGCCCTGGAGCCCGAGATCCGCGACGCGAGCCACGTGCTGCAGACGGTCTACTTCGCCTTCGACAGCTACGAGCTGGACGAAACAGCCCGCGAGGCGCTGCGCCGAAACGCGCGCTGGCTGCTGGACAACCCCGGGCGCAAGATCATCGTCGAGGGCCACTGCGACGAGCGGGGCACCCTCGAGTACAACCTCGCCCTCGGAGAGCGGCGAGCCGCGGCGGTGCGCGACTACCTGGTGAGCCTCGGCGTGGACGCCCGGCGCGTGCGCATCGTGTCCTACGGCGAGGAGCGGCCGGCCGATCCCGGGCACACCGAGGAGGCGTGGTCCCGAAACCGGCGGGCGGAGTTCCGGTTCGAGCTGTGACGTGCGCCGCACGCTGTGGCTTCGCCCTCGCGTTGCTTTCGTCGCGGCAGTCCTGCTGCTCGCCGCGGGCTGCGTCCTTCCCGAGCAATGGAAGCAGATGGAACAGGACGTGGCGGCCCTGCGCGGCGAGCTCGGCCGGCTGCGCGAGGCGCAGCAGCGCGCGCAGGAGGAGATCGCCCGCCTCGCAGCGGAACTGGAGCGGCTGCGCCGCGAGGAGGGGGGCGTGACGCGGAGCGAGTTCGCGGATTTGCAACTGCGCCTGAACGAGCTCGCCCAGCGCCAGATCCGACTCGAGGAGCGCTTCGAGGAGACCCTGCGGCGTCTGGCGCGGGTCTCGGAGGGCGTGGAGGCCAACCGCGAGCGGATCCGCCAGCTCTCGGCGGGCTGGCACGTGCCGCCGCCGGGAGCGGAAGCCCCTGCCCCCGAAGGCACCCCGCCGCAGGCAACGCCGGGCCCCGGCGCCTCTCCGGAGCCGTCGGCCCTCTACAACGCCGCGTACGCCGACTTCTCCAAGGGCAACTACACGCTGGCCATCGCCGGGTTCGAGGAATACGTCTCCCGCTACCCGGACAGCGAGCTGGCGGACAATGCGCTGTACTGGATCGGCGAGTGCTACTTCAGCCAGGGTGACTACGCCCAGGCGCTCGAGGCCTTCGACCGCACCTTGGAGCGCTACCCCCAGAGCGACCGGGCGGCCGCGGCCAATTTGAAAAAGGGCCTGGTCTACCTGGAGCAGAACCGCATCAAGGAAGGCATCGTGCAGCTGCGCTATGTGCTGGACACGTACCCCGGCAGCGACGAGGCCCGGCTCGCCGCGGAGAAGTTGCGCAGCCTCGGCGCGCTCGCACCCTGAGCGGGGCGTTGACGCCCCCGGCCCGGCGCGCTACCCTGCGGGGCCCTAGCGCGGACGGGAGAGGAGACGATGGCGACCCACAAGTCGGCGATCAAGGCGCACCGCCGCGACGAGAAGCGCCGGCTCAGGAACCGGGCGCACCGCTCGCGCCTGCGCACGCAGCTCAAGCGGCTGCGCCAGGCGATCGCGGCGGGCGATGGGGAAACGGCGCGGCGGCTGCTGCCCCCGACCTGCGCCCTCATCGACCGGACAGCCAAGCTCGGCGTGATTCACGACAACGCCGCGGCGCGAACCAAGTCGCGCCTCGCCCGCGCCGTCAACCGCCTCGCCTCGTGAGGCGAGCCGCCCCTCCCTCTCCTGCCGCGCTCGCGAGCGACGGCGCGCCGGACTCGCCCGCAGGCGCCTTGGGCCAAGCTCCGGCGGCGAGCAGGAGGAACAGCACGTCGCGGCCGAGCGCGGACCAGCCCGCCTCGGCCGCATCGGCCGTCCCGAAGCACCCGCACTCGATGTCCAGGTCCCGGGCCACCGCCTGGCCGATGGCCACGAGAAACACCCCCAGCAGCGCCGCGGCGACCCACGTCGCACCCCTCGCGTAGCGCCCGAGCACCAGGCACACCCCCGCCACGAGTTCGATCCACGGAAGCAGGATCGCGAGCAGGTTCTCGAGCGCGACAGGTAGCAGCCGGTAGTTGTGGACCTGGCGCGCGAAGGACGCGGGATCGCCGATCTTGGGCAGGGCGGCGGCGACGAACACCGCACCGAGAGCCACCTGGCATGCGCGCACGAACCAGGGCGCGCGCCAGAGCGCGAGCCTTCCCTCGCGCGCCATCAGCCCTCCTCCGCGCCGCGCCGGACGGGGTAGCCCGCCTGCTCCCAGTCGGGAAACCCGCCGGTGTAGACCAGCACTCGGCGATAGCCGGCCTCGACGAGCTTCCAGGCCAGATCCGTCGACAGTTCGCAAGCGCCGCCGCCGCAGTAGGCGACGATCACCCGGCCCGGTTCGGCCAGTCCCTGGAGGGAGGCGCGGGACCAGCGCCCCGAGGGCAGGTTGCGCGCCCCGGGGATGTGCCCCGCCGCGAACTCCTCCGGCTCGCGCGCGTCGAGGAACAGCGCCGTTCCGCCGTCGAAAAGCCGCTTCACCACCTCGCGCTCGGCCTCGATCGGCCGCTCGCTCTCGGGGATCTCGATGCCTCCCTCGGGCACGCCGAAAAACGCGAAGGGATCGTCCGAGCGCACCGCGCCCCGCTCCTGGGCTTCGCCCCAGGGCTCCTCGCCCAGCGCCACCGGATACCCCGCCGCCTTCCACTCCGGAAAGCCTCCTGCGAACACGAGCACGCGGCGATGACCCGCGGCGAGCAGATCCCACGCCAGGTTCAGCGACAGCTCGCACGCCCCCCCGTCGCAGTAGGTCACGACGGGACGGCCCCCGGTCTCGAGAGCCTCCGCCTGCTCCGGGACGAACTCTTCGTAGGGCATCAGGATCGCCCCGGGGATGTGGCCGGCGGCGTAGGACTCCCGGTCTCGCGCGTCGACGAAGACGACGGCGCTCTGGTCGAACCAGCGCTTGACGGCCGGGAGCTGGACCTGCAGGGGCTGGGGTGTTTCGGGAATCTCGGGAAGCGTCGCCTGCTCGCCGGGGGAGGCCGGCGCGAGCCCCTCCAGCGTGGCGAGCGTGCGCGGCTGCGCGATCCAGGCAATGCCGTAGGGGGGCTGCGCGACGAGCCCGAGGGCGTTGTAGGCCACACCGAGCGCGAGCCCGACGCCGACGATGCCGGCGATCTCGCGCCACGGACTCCGAGCGGCCTGCGCTCTCATCCCTCGCCCACCCGCGGTGCGCGCTGGCCCGCGTCGAAGTGCGAATTCTAGACGCGGAGCCGGGTTCTTGTCAGCGCCGGCGCCGCCCGGCCTCCCGGGCCCGCCGCGCGGGCTTCCTGGTATCCCGGCGGGGGCGCGAACGCTCCCTCCGGCCCACCGCCTTCAAGATATCGAGGGCGGAGATGATCCCCGCCACCTTCGAGCCGCGGCGGACGATGACGCGGTGAATGTGGTTGCGCGTCATCATCCTCGCCACCGACTCCAGCGACGCCCGTGCGGTCACCGAGTGCACGACCGGGGTCATCACGTCCGCCACGCGGGCCGTGTTGACATCCTCGATCTGGAAACCCGCGGGCAGGTGACGGCCCTCCACCCGCACGGAATGGTAAAAGGTCGAGTCCATGCGCAACTCGTCGTCGCGCGTCAGCGAATAGAACAGCAGGTCCGTTTGGGAGATGACGCCCCGCAGCCTCCCCTCGCGGTCCACGACCGGTGCCCCCGTGATCCCGCGCTCGAGGAACAGCTTCGTCAGGTCGCGCAGGTCCATCTCCTCCGGGACGCAGATCACATCCCGCACCATGACATCTTCCGCTCGCAGCCCCATTCCGACCCTCCACGTGCGGCCGCCATCCTACACCGCTGCGCCACCCGCCGCACGCGCGCGAATCCCGCCCACGCGCCCTAGGCCGGCTGCGGCTCGACGGCGGCAAGATCCACCCGCCGCTGCACGGGATCGACGCGCACGATCCGCACCGGCATCGTGTCCCCCACGCGCACCACGCGGCCCGTCGCCTCCCCCCGCAGTTGCTGGCGCCGCTCGTCGAATCTCCAGCGCTCCCGGCCCAGGCTTTCGATCCGCACGAGTCCCTCCACCGGGGGGTCCGCCAGGCGCACGAACACACCGAAGGGCGCGACGGCCACCACGGTTCCGTTCTGCCGCTCCCCCTCGCGGCCGCGCAGGAAATGCACGAGCTTCCAGGCGATGATCTCGCGCTCCGCCGCTTCGGCGTTGCGCTCGCTCGCCGAGCAATGCGCCGCGCAAGCCTCGAGCCCACCGCCCGCCTGCCGCAGGGCACGCCGGTCCCCCCGGAGGCAGGCCCGCAGGAGCCGGTGGACGACCAGGTCCGCGTAGCGCCGGATGGGGGAGGTGAAATGGCAGTAGACGGGGGCCGCCAGCCCGAAATGACCCAGGTTTTCCGCGGCGTAGCGCGCCTGCTTCATCGAGCGCAGCACCGCCTGGGCCAGCACGGGGTAAAAGGGCCGGCCGCGGGCGCGCTCGAGCAAGCGCTGGAAGTCTCGGGGCTGCGGGTGAGGCGCCTCGCAGCGCCAGGACAGCCCGAAGGCGCGCGCCATTTCCCGCAGTGCCTCGACCTTGGCCGGATCCGGGGGCTCGTGGACGCGGTAGAGGCACGGCGCGCGCCGCCGCGCGAGGCAGCGGGCCACCGCCTCGTTGGCGGCGAGCATGAACTCCTCGATCATGCGATGCGCCCGGTTGCGCGGCTCGACGATCACGCCGGTCACGACCCCGTCCAGATCGAGCAGGATCTCGGGCTCCGGAAGATCGAAATCGATGCTGCCGCGCGCGCGCCGGCGGGCTTCCAGACGCTCCCTCAGGCCGTCCGCCGTGCGCAGCATCTCGAGAATCGCCGGGGGAATGCCCGCGTAGCGGCGGCGCCCCTCGAGCGCCGCCGCTACCTGACGGTAGGTCAGGCGCGCCGCCGAGCGGATCACCCCGTCGGCGACGCGGATGCGGCGCGCGAGGCCGCGCGCGTCGACATCCAGGATCACCGTCTGCACGGGCCGCAGCTCCCCCGGCCTGAGCGAGCACAAATCCTCGGAAAGCGCCGGCGGCAACATGGGGAGCACCGTTCCGGGAAAATAGACGCTCGTGGCGCGGGCGAAGGCCTCGCGATCGAGCGGGCCCCCCGGTCGCACGTAGGCGGAGACGTCCGCGATGTGGACGTAGAGGCGGAAACCGCCTCCCGGCCTCGCCGCGACGGCGATGGCGTCGTCGAAATCTCTCGCCGTCTCCCCGTCGAGCGTCACCGGGGGCGGGTCGTCGAAAAGCTCGCGCCCGGCCAGCAAGCGGGGCGTCGCCGCGGCGAGCTTGCTCGCCTCGAGCAGGACCGGGTGCGGGAACTCCCGGCGCAGACCGTAGAGCCGGACCACGACCTCCCCATCCACGCCGGGAGCTTCGAGCGGTCCGAGAACTTCCCTCACCCGTCCCGCCACGGCCTCGCCTCGGCTCTCCCGCGGCGGCTCCAGCACGACCACGTCCCCGTCGCGGGCTCCGCGGCACTGCCCGCTGCGAAGGACCACCGCGCCGGGCCGCTCGCGATCGAGGGAGAGCGCCCGCGCGAAGGCGCGCGAGCGGTCGAGCCGCAGCACCGCGACCCACGGCTTTTCCGGGCGCTCCGGGGCGACTTCCCGCGGGTGGCGGCGCACCCAGCCCCCCGCATCCCGCCGCTCCACGGCACCCTCCCGCTCGAGCCCCTCGAGAAGCCTGCGCACGGCGCGGCGCCGCTCGCGCGGCACCCCCAGCTGGCGCATGAGCGTCGCGCTGGTCACCGGCCGCCCGCGGCGGCGCTCGAGGTATTCCAGAACGAGGCGTCGCTGCTCCTCGTGTCCCGCGGGAAACGGCGCTCGTGGCATGGCCTCCTCGCTGCGGCCCTCGCCCCGGCGAGGCGCGACTGCGAGCCCACCGCGCGTTGACAACTCCCGGCGGCCTTTGTTAGCCTGGGCGCCGACACGCCGGCGAGTGGTCACCCGGGTACGCGATCCCGTGCCGAAGTGGCGGAACTGGTAGACGCGCTAGATTCAGGATCTAGTGGGTGCAAGCCCGTGGGAGTTCGAGTCTCCCCTTCGGCACCAGCCTCGGGGGCGGGCGCGTCCGCGAGGGATGCCACCGCTCGAAACAGGGCCTCTCGAAACGCCCGCACCGCCTGGCGCGAGGGCCGCGCCTCGGGGCTTCCCGCGAAGCGCAGAGGCAGGCCCACCCGCGCCACGACTCGCCCCCGGCGAGGCCATCGCCGGTGCCGCGGCAGGATCTCGTAGGGACCAGCGAGACCCACGGGCAGCACCGGTGCGCCGGTGCGCGCCGCGAGGTAGACCACGCCGGAGCGGAAGCGCTGCATCCGGCCGTCGTGGCTGATGCGGCCCTCGGGGAATACGCCCACCACCTCGCCCCGCTCCACCACCCGGGCCACCTCGTCCACAGTCGCCTGGGGATCGCGCTGGACGGGGATCACGCCCCATGCGCGGAAAAACGCGCGCCACAACGGCGAGCGATCGTACCACTCCCGCGTGATCAGGTAATGCAGCGGCCGCGGGAACACCGCCCCCAGCAGCCAGGGATCGAGGAAGCTGGAGTGGTTGGCCACGACGATCAACGGTCCCTCGCGCGGAAGCGCGTCCACGGCGCCCTCCAGGCGCAGGTCCCAGTAGAGGCGGAGCACGGGGCGCAGGCCCTGGGCCAGTCGGTAGAGCCACATCGCGTCAGTCCGGCCGGCCCGGGCAGACGTCAGGGGAAAAAACGAGGCGGCGCAGGGGGGCAAGAGCCTGCGCCGCCTCCCGTGCCGGCCCGAGTCTAAGCGCAAGGGGGAGTCCATGGCCGGCTCTGCCTGCGACAACCCGGAAGCCCACGGCGTTATTCCGCCCCACGAGGTTCCCCCAGCCGCAGCAGGGCTTCCCGGATACGTCCCACGCCGGCCCCGATCGTGGCCTCTTCGCATGCGAACGACAGGCGCAGGTGCCCCGGCGCCCCGAAACCCTCCCCCGGGACGACGGCCACACCGGCCTCCTCCAGCAAGTGCAGGCCCAGGGCCTCGGCGCTCGCGCGGGGTCCGTCGCGCTCGGGCTCCAGCCAAGCCCGCACGTCCACGAGCACGTAGAACGCCCCCTCCGGCACCACCCACCGCACGCCAGGCAGCTCGCTCAGGGCCCGCAGCATCGCATCGCGCCGCCTCTCGAAGCGCTGCCGCATCGCCTCGACCGCATCGCCACCGCCGCGCAACGCCTCCAGGGCCGCCCACTGCGAGATCGAGGACGGGTGGCTCGTCATGTGGCTCTGCAGACGGGCCATCGCCGCGATCACCTCCCGCGGACCCGCCGCGTACCCGAGCCGCCAGCCCGTCATGGCGAAGGCCTTGCTGACGCCATTGACGATCACCGTGCGCTCCCGCATCCCCGGGTGGAGCGCGCCGATGCTGGTGAAGGTGCGCCCGTCGTAGAGCAGCTTCTCGTAGATCTCGTCGGCCAGCACCACGAGGTCACACTCCAGGCAGACCTCGGCCAAGCTGCGCAGCTCGTCCGCGGTGTAGCAGACGCCCGTCGGGTTCGCGGGGTAGTTGAGGATCACGCCCCGGGTGCGCGGTGTCACGGCTTGGCGCAGGGCGTGCGCATCGAGCCGGAACCCCTGCTCGATCCCCGTGCGCACCACGACGGGGGTCGCACCGGCCAGTCTCAGCTGCGCCGGATAGGACACCCAGTAGGGGGCCACGAGGACCACCTCGTCGCCTTCCTCGAAGAGAGCCATCGCCGCCAGATACAGGCTCGCCTTCGCCCCGCTGGAAACGAGGATCTCGTCGCTGCCGTACGAGAGCCCCAGCTCCGTCTCGAGACGCGCGGCGATCGCCTCGCGCAGTTCGCGCAGCCCCTCGTTGGCCGTGTACCGCGTGCGGTTTTCCGTAATCGCCCTGCGGCCGGCCTCCTTGACGGGTTCCGGGGTCGGCAGATCCGGCTCGCCCACACTCAAGTCCACGATCTCGTGCCCGGCGGCGCGCAGCTCGATGGCCCGTCCGGCGATGCGCATCGTCGGCGAGGTGCGGGTGGCCCAAGCGCGAGCCGCGAGCTTCACGGGGCGTTCCCCTCCGCTTCCGCGTGCCGGCGCCGGGCGACGACCTCGCGCAGCTGATCGCGATAGAGGTGAATCTGCTCCACGACGAAGGCGCCCAGGACTCGCTCGATCTCGCGAGTCGTCGGGCTCCAGCGCGGGCGGCGGGCGCCGCGGGCAGCCTGACGCACGAGGCGCCCGTCGGCCTCCACGCGGAACGCCGCGGGGCGGTCCATCATCGTGCTGCGTCCCATCCGGGAAAACAGCACAACCCATCCCCCGCCCCGCACCACGCGCGCGAGCTCGGTACCGAAATCGTCCCAGCGGTCAGGCGGTACGAAATCGAGCCACTCGCCCGCGAGCACGAGATCGAAGCTGGCGTCGAGTCTGGCGATGCGTAGAGGTACCAGGGGAGGCGGGGGCTGGCGCGGCCGGCGGGGCGGCGTCGGGGGAGGGGGTTCGAAGGGCTCGACGTGCACCCGCGCGCCCAGGCGCGCGAGCTGGGTCACCGAGGCGCCGCATAGCGGTCCCAGATCGAGGACCTGAGGATACTGCCGCCGAGCGATCTCGGCCAGCACGCGGCTCACGAGCCGCCCCTCCCACGCTGGGCGCACGTTCCCTCCGCTCCGACACGGCGAACCCGAGCGCCGGCTCACCTTCAGGCCGCGCGCAACCGCTCGAGGGCGCGTCGCGCCTCCTTGCGCACCAGGCCCTTCTTGTCGCGCAGCGCCCGTTCCAACCGAGGCACGTCGGACGCGTCGCCGACCTCGCCCAACGCGATCGCGGCCTCGGCCCGCACATCTTCCGGCTGCCCGCGAAACAGCAACTCCCGGATCAGGTCGAGCCGGGAGGGATCGTTCATCTTCGCCAGGCACCACGCCAGGTCCACGATCGCGATCTGATCCTGCTCGCGTTCGAGACGGCGGTGCAGGGCTTGCCGCACCTCGGCATCGTCGGGGGCCACGCGCGCCAGGGCGAACGCCGCCTGACTGCGGACTTTGAAGAACGGGTCCTCCAGGGCTCGCAGGAGCGCCGGTACCGAGGAGCGGTCCGCCAGATCCCGCAAGACGAGAGCCGCGTTGGCCCGCACGATATCGGCCTCGCTCACCAGGGCTGCCTCCAGGCGCGGGATGGCCCCCCGGGCTTCGCGCTCCCCGAGGAAGCGCACCACGTGCGTGCGCAGGGTCTCGTTGTCGTCGCGCAACGCCACCTGGAGCAAAAGATCGAGCGACTCGTCTCCGGGAACGGCACCGACGGCAGTCGTCGCGGCCAGGCGCACGCCTTGCTCGGGATCGTAGAGCAGTTGCTTGAGGGCCGGCAGCGCCGCCGGGTCGCCGATCTTGCCCAGCGCCTGCGCCACGGCGATGCGAACCGTGTGCAGGCGATCGCCGGCCAGGCGCGTCAGCGCCGGCACCGCACGCGGATCGCCGATCTCGCCGAGCGCGCGCGCGGCCTCCACGCGAACCCGCTCGTCCGGATCGTCGAGCACGGCGACGAGCGCATCGACGGCTTCCCTGGCTTTAGTTTGCCCGAGCCGCAGCGCCGCGTCCGCGCGCACCTCAGGGTCTTCGTCCGCGAGCTCGCGGTAGCCGACCCGCGCGTCGCGGCCGCACGCGGCAGCGAGCGCCACGCACAGCACCACGATCGCCCCCGCGCCGCACCGGACCGGCACGCTCCGCACCCGCACCTTCACGCCTCCCGCGATGCGCTGCCGTGCGAGGCGTGATTATACTGTCTTCGCTGTGAGGTTGCCGGGAGGCCTGGGGGCGAGACGGTCGCGGGGCGCGAGCCTGCTGGGGGTGTGCCTGCTCGCGAGCGGGGCAGGCGCGGGGGAGGCGTCGCTGCGCGACTGGATCGAAGGCCCGGTGCGGTACATCGCCACGCCCGCCGAGATCGATGCCTTCAAGGCGCTCGAGGACGACGAGAGCCGCGCGGCGTTCATCGAAGCGTTCTGGGCACGCCGGGATCCCGAGCCTCGGACGCTCGTCAACGAGTACCGCCAGCTCTTCTGGCAGCGCGTCCGCGAGGCCAACGAGCGCTTCCTGGACAGCCCGCGACCGGGCTGGATGACGGACCGCGGCAAGATCCACATCCTCTACGGCGCCCCGCAGAGGATCGAGGAGGACCCCTACGCGGAGTTCCCGCAGCTCGCTCCCGGGACGCGGGGCGTCCTGCGCTGGCACTACGAAGGGCGGCCCGGGGGCCGCCCCGACCTGGGTCCCGTGGTGGTGGTGCCCTTCGTCCGCGACGCGAGCGGCGAGTACCGCCTGTCGTTCGATCCCAAGCTGGCGAGCGAGTTCTTCGACCTGGACGCGCTCGAGCAGCGCTCGTTCTACGAGCAGTGGCTGCAGGTGGACCTGATCCACCCCAACCGCTCGCCGCTGGCGGTGATGCTCGATCTGGGGCGCATGCAGGAGGTACCGCCGCAGGAGGAGGTCCTCCTCGAGCGCATCGAGACGCGCGAGTTCTACACCGAGGCGATCCTGCCTCTCGTGGTGCACCGCCTGAGGGACCCCCAGGGGCGGGGGGTCGTGCTGTCGCTGACGGTCGCCCCCCCCGACGTGGCGGGCGGCGCTGTCCCCGCCGTGATCGCCAAGCTCCAGGCCAAGGGGAGCGATCGACGCTACGTCCTGGGACAGGAGTCGTTCCGCTTCGTCGAGGGCCGGCGGTTTCTCGGGCAGGCGCGGGTCGTGGTGCAGCCGGGAACCTACACGCTCATCGCGCTGGCGGTCTATCCTGGCTCCAGCCTCTCGCGCGTGGCCCTGCGGGAGATCCCCGTGGAGCCCTTCGCAGGGGAAGGGCTGCAGCTGAGCGATGTCGTGCTGGCCCGCGAACTCGAACCCGTGCGCTACCAAGCGCTGCGCGGTTACGAGGAACCCTTCATCGTCGGCGCCTTCCGTGCCGTGCCCCGGGTGAGCCCGCGCGTGCCCCAGGGCGAGCCCATCGCCCTCCTGTACGAGGTGTACGGGGGAGAGGGTCCCTATCGCGTGACCTATAGCCTGGAGGCGCGAGCGCAGCCGGACCAGCCCTGGCAGTCCGTGGGCAGGCCCGTGGAACAACCGGATGCCCGGGGCGCTCAGGGCTGGGCCGTGCCCACGAGCCCTGCTTGGCCGCTCGGGGAGTACCGCGTGAGGATCTCGGTCTCGGATGTCGCGGGAGCGGCGGCGGAAGCCTTCCTGAGCTTCGAGCTCGCCCCGCAGGCGCAGGGCGAGGCGGTCGCCGAAAACGCTACCGCGGGAAGCTGGTGACCCGCCCGGCGTTCCGCAGGCGCGTTCTGCGGCGAGCCGTGTATGTCACCGTCCTGCTGCTGGGGACGGCGAGCACCGTAACGGCCGACTCCGAACCGCAGGACGACGAGACCCTGCCTCCTGCACAGGCTCGGGGGGCCATCGCCTGGATCGGGGGCGAGGCGCTCGATCTTTGGGGAGAGCTGGGGCTCGACGCACCGGTCGCGCGGATCGGGCCGTTCCAGCTCGGGCTTCGCATCGAGACGACCACCACGATCCAGAAGACCCTCGGGGATTTCACCTTTCTCGTGCGGGAGCTTCTCTACCAGGTGGAGGGACGCCTGCAGGCGCCGACCCTCCGCTGGACCGCCGTCGTGGGCCAGCGGGGCCGCGAAGCAGTGGACCGCCCGGGGCAAGGCTTCGTGCGTTACGTCGGGCTCGGGCGATCCTGGACGTTCCCCCGGGGGGAGGCGGCGGTGGAACTCGGCCCGGTGGTGGACCGCCGGGAGGTCCGCGCCGAGGGCTACGGCCGGGCGACCCTGAGGTTCGAACTCGCCGCCGCGGAATCCGGCGCGTGGCTCGTGGATGGAAGCTACGACGGGCTGTTCGGGGAAGGC
Organism: Acidobacteriota bacterium; assembly: GCA_037447115.1. GTDB lineage: Bacteria > Acidobacteriota > Polarisedimenticolia > Polarisedimenticolales > JBBIHH01 > JBBIHH01. The sequence goes on along the minus strand of JBBIHH010000013.1, from coordinate 71,524 downwards.
TCGCTCGCGGGGGACGCGCGTCTGGGTCCTACCTGGCGCTCCCGCGGCGCGCGCACCGAAGGGCTGGAGCTTTTCGCGCATTACCTCCACGCGCGCCATCCGCTGGGTGCACGGGTTCGGGGGGCTCTGCTCGGGATGGCCTACCGGGCCCGCAGTGCCGGGAACCCCTCCAGCGAGCCCGGGCACCTCTCTGGCCTTCTCGCTGCGGGGACAGCTCGCCGGCACGCCGGGCGGCTGTGGTTGGTGTTCCACTCGCCCCCGCTCGGCCGCGGGCGGCTCGCAGCCGATTTCGATCTGCACGTGCTCACGGCCGACGACACCGGCGATCTCTACTACCTGTACCGCCTCGGCTACGAGCAGCCGAGACCCCGGTGGCTATGGGGGGTGTCTTTCTACCATCGCTCCAACCACCAGCTCGCGGAGCCGGGAGGAAAAATCACGAGCCTCAACGTTCTCGAATGGAGCGCCGAGAGCCTGGGATGGCGCGTGCCGCACGCGGAGGGCGCGCCGCGAGCTCCCCGGTGGGAGGGGCGCCTGCGCGCCGGGGCCTTGCTGACGAGCAGCTTCGGCGAGCGGCGGCGCTGGCATCTCGACCTGGGCGCCCGCTGGTGGGTGCGGCGCGCAGCGCGGTCGCCCCGGCCCTACGTCGAACTCGAGGCCGAAGCCGGGGATGTGCAGCGCCGGCGCTACGCTGCCGGCGTGCGCCTGGAACGCGTCGCCTGGTTCGTCGAGTTGCGTCGCGACACGCAGTGGTTCAGCCGGGATCGGGACGCCTGGCTGCTCGGCTGGCAGAGGGCCTTCGGCAGCCCGTAGCGCCGCCTCACGGCGGCGGTGGCGGGGTCGCGCCCAGATGGAACACGATCCCGGGCACGTCGTCGCGCGCCGCGCGCCCCCCCTCGAACAGCAAGGCCCGGCCCTCCCCGCCGTCCTCGAGCCGAAACCACAGGCTCCCTCGAAGCGCGCCCTCCCGCGAACCCACTTCCCATCCGCGGACGGGCAAGTCGAACAGCCGCGCCAGTAGCGTGTAGACCTCTTGTTCCTCGAGTTCCCGGCCGTCCGCGCTCCGCCAGCGGTCATTCTCGCGCCGGGCCGCGAAATGGCGCGCGCCCCAGGCGTAGCGCACCTCCTGGACCGCATAGCGGTTGACTCGCCACAGTGTTTCCGGGCCGAAGATCGCGGCCTCCCACGAGCGCGGATCGGCCCCCAGGGCCACCACCAGCAGCGGCTGGCGGTGGGGCGTGCGGACGGCGAAGCTTCCGTCGGGGCGCGCGGCGCAGACGAACTCGCGCGCTCGACCCGCCGCCTTCACGCGCACCCGCACGCCCGCGTCCGCGGCGGCCTCGGCGCCAGCTTCGTCCTCGAAGGCCACCACCTCCGCGCGCGCGAGAATCTGAAGCACCTCCCCCACCACCCGTTCCGAGGCGGGAAGTGCGTGCGGTCGCGTCAACCACCAGCCATCGGCGCGCCGCTCCAGCGTCACAGGCCCGCTCGCCGGCTCGATCTCCAAGGCGTCGATCTGCGTCACTGGGACATCGAGCAGGCGGCGCTCGCGCAAGCTCTCGGGGAACGGCCCGAGCAGATGGGCTCCCGCACCGCCGAGATCGCCCAACACCAGCACGCCCTTGCGCCGGGGATCGCGGGCGAAGAGGCCGTCGCCGGTCGGGGTGCGCATCCCGAGATCGAGCGGCGGGACCGCGACACCCTGCAGCCGCAACCGGACCTGCGGGGGATCGAGCCCGTACTCCCCGAGCGATTCGGGCACTTCGATGACGCGCGTCACGGGAACGGCCCGCAACGCGAACAGCAGACTGCTGATCGCCCCGTCGGCGGCCAGGTCCTGCACCGGCGCGACGACGCGCCATCCTTCGTCCTGCCGCTCGAAGCGCCACAGACCGCGCCCTGCGACCTCGAGTTCGAGGCCCTCGACCGCACGGTCGTCGAAGGCAAGCAACCGTGCCTGCGCGCGTTCCAGCCGGGCTGTCCGCGCCTCCCGCTGCCGCACCAGCCACAGCGCGCCAGCCAGGACGGCGACGAGCAGCAGGGCGACCAGCAGGCGCCGCACTCACAGCCTCCGGCGCGCGAAGAACATCGCCACACCGGCGAGCGCGACGGCGAGGGGCGCCCCGTAGGCCGCGAGGAGCAAGCGCACTCCGTCCCCGGGGGCGAGCTCGAGCTGCTGGTTCGCCAGCGGCTCGCGCCGCAGGGTCACCAGGGCCTGTTCGCGGCTGAGCCACCCCAGGCAGTTGAGGAGAAAGTTGCGGTTGGCCCCGTAGGCCAGGTACTGGTTCGTGGCGAAGTCGCTGTCCCCCACGAGGATCACCCGCGTCTCGCGACCCGTTTCTTCCTCCCGCCGCCACGAGGCCACGGCGACGGCGAAGGGTCCCTGCCGTCTGGAGCCGTCGAGGGCGCGGGCGATGGCGAACTCCGTCGTGCGCGCCAGGGCTTGATGGAAGACGAGCGGATCGCCGGGCTCGAAGTGCTCCACCACCGTCGCCACCGGCAACCCGATGCGGAACCCCCCGCCAAAGCCCCGCACGACCGGATGGTCCGTGTAGTGCAGCACGCGCAAGAACTGGCGGTCGTTGTTCACGTTGGCTCGGGGCTCCACCAGGAGCTCTCCCGTCGCGCGCACACCCCAGCGCTCCAGAATCTCTCCCAGACCCGCGTCGACACCGGGGTCCGCGAGGACCAGCAGGCGCCCACCCCGCTCGAGATACGCGGCGAGCTCGGCGCGGTGCTCGGGGGGCAGGGGGAGCCGCAGACCCGCGGCCACGACGAGCGTGACCTCGGGCGGGATCGGCTGCGCCAGATCCAGCTCCCCGAGCTGGTAGTATTCCTCGCGCATGGCGCGGGCGGCGTGCGCCATCCCCGCGGGCAGCGACGACTCCGGATCGCGCTCCCCGTAACCGCGCAGGAAGGCCACCACCCGGCGCGCCGTCGCGCCCGCGTCGAGGATGGCGTTGGTCACGGCCTCCTCCGAAACCCCGAAGAAAACCCGGCGCACCTCGCCGCGTACGACGACGGTCGTGCCGTCCCGGCGCGCGTTGTCCTCCGACGGATCGAGCCCCAGGCCCCGCACCGCACCCGGCTGCGCCACGGGATCGATGAACTCCACCCGCACGCGCGGCGACGCCTCCCGGTAGAGCTGGAGCAAAAACCAGTAGCGCTCGCGGTCGGGGTGCTGGCGGGTGAACAACGGGTAGATCCAGACGTCCTCCTCGAGGCGCTCCAGGACGCCGAGCGTCTGGGGCGAGAGCGTGTTGCCGCCGCTGAGGGAGAGATCCATGCGGTGGCGCAGTTTCGTGGAAAGGGCGATCACGAGCAGGCACGCCACGACGACGAGCCCCGTGTAGAGCGCCTGCGCGATTCCGTCCGCGCGGCGACGGGAGCGGGAGCTGGCGGCCCCGGTGGAGAGCCACGAACCCGTCGCCATCATCATCTCCAGCGGGCGGAGTCGAGGACCTGCGCGGCGAGGAAGAGGAAGAGCGCCACGAGCGTCGCGTGCAACACCAGCGCGTGCGTGTCCAGCGCCCCCCGCGCGAAGGTGGCGAAGGCCGCGCTGAGGGAGAAGCCCGTGAGCCAGTCCGCCGTCTCGGTAGAAACGAAGGGCAGCAACAGGTCCAGGAAAACGAAGGGCAGGACCATCGGGTAAGTCAGCACCGCGGCGACGATCTGGTTCTCCGTCAACGCCGAGGCGAACAGGCCGATCGCCAGCACGACGCCGCCGAACAGCCACAGTCCCAGATACGTCATGCCCACCGCGCCCCATTCCAGGGCCACCCGGCGGCCGAGCCACAGCAAGTACGGCGTGCCGAGGACGAGCATCGCCGCGTAGACCGCCAGGGCGCCCAGGTATTTGCCGAGCACGAGCTGCGGGGTCGTCAGCGGGGAGGTGAGCAGGAGTTCGATCGTGCCGGCCTTTCGCTCCTCGCTGAGCAACCGCATCGCCAACAGCGGGAGCGACATCAACACGGCGACGCTCTGCCACATGGCGACGCGTCCGATGACGGCCGCCTGGGCGGTGATTTCGAGCAGCAGGAAGTCCTCGGGCGAGCGGGCGGCGTACGCGCGCACGGTGTCGCTGGTGAAGAACCCGGAGACCGCGAGAAAACCCACGATCACGGTGTAGGCGATGGGGGAAACGAAGTAACTCTGGATCTCCCGGCGGAGGATCGCCCACACGACGCTCAAGCCACCGCCTCCGCCGTCTCGTCCGTGACGAGCTGCAGGAACACCTCCTCGAGACTCGCCGCCAGCGGCGTCAGCTCGCGCAACCCGGCCCCGCTCTCCACCACCGCCGCCGCCACGGCCTCGCGCAGTCCGGGCCGCTTCTCCAGGCGCAGCCGCAAGACGCCGGCCCCTTCGGGTTGCACCGCCAGCACACCCGCCAGCTCCCGCAGGCGCGCCGGCAGCGCTTCGTCGTGCCGGGCCACGGTGAGCCGCAGGGTCTCCTGCCGTTCGAGCCCCGTGGTGAGGTTCTCGATGGAATCCTCCGCCACGACCCGTCCCTGGTTGATGATCAGCACGCGGGAACAGGTCATCGTGACCTCCGGGAGGATGTGCGTGGAGAGGATGACCGTGCGTTCGGCCCCGAGCTGCCGGATCAGCTGGCGGATCTCCGTGATCTGGCGCGGGTCGAGACCCACGGTGGGTTCGTCCAGGATCAGCACCGGGGGCTCGTGCAGGATGGCTTGCGCCAGGCCGACCCGTTGCCGGTAGCCCTTCGACAGGTGCCCGACGACCCGGTGCGCCACCTCCTGCAGTCCGCAGCGCTCGATGGCCTGCTCCACGAGTCGCGACCGTGCGGACGCGGCGACACCCTTGATCCGGGCCACGAAGTGGAGGTAGCTGCGCACGACCATCTCGCGGTAGACCGGCGGCGCCTCGCACAGGTAACCGATGCGGCGCTTGACCTCCAGGGGGTGGCGCGCGACGTCCCACCCCTCGACGAGCACCGTGCCGGAGCTCGGAGGCAGGAACCCCGTGATGATGCGCATCGTCGTGGTTTTCCCCGCGCCGTTGGGCCCGAGGAAACCCAGGATCTCGCCCTGCGCCACATGGAAGGAGACCCCCTCCACCGCGACATGCTGCCCGTAACGCTTGCACAGATCGCGGACTTCGATCACCGGGCGACCCCGCCGCTCGGGCCCTACCTCGGGGAATCCCGCCCCGCCGGCGCGCTCCGGCTCGCGCAGGGCACAGGCAGGTGGTGCGTAAGCATACGGTCAGCCCTCGCACGGGTCAACGCGCGCGCGCCGCTCCCGCGACCCATCGCGCAGCCGGTAGGCACGAACCCCCAACTCGGGACGCTGCTCCGCCAGTCGCGCCACGATCTCCGGCAGGGCTGACGCGAGCGCATCGAAGCTCGCGGCGTCCTCGGCCTCGAGCTCCAGCGTGCCGCGCCGCAGCTCGACCCTCCGCGCGCAGCGCGCGCGCTCGCCCGCGGCTGCCGTCCACGCCAGCGCCAGGCGCAGGTCGCGCGCCCGCCCTCGCGACAGCCAAGCTTCTGGCTCGATGCCTTCGCCCAGCGTGCGCCAGTCCCCGCGGCGTCGCACCCGTCCCACGGCGCGCATTCTAGCCTCACCCCGCGCGGGTGCACCCGCGCAGGGAGTCTCTCCCGCTCCCGCGCTTCCACGCCTGGGATGCCTCGCGCAAGCTTCGAACCGAGGACCGGGCCGGCGCACAACGCGGAGCCCCGTGGGAGGGAGGGGCTGCACTCCTGCGAGGGGAAGAGGCAGTGCCCCGCGCTTGCGAGCCGGCCCGGTCTCGCGAAGGCCGCTCGCAGAAGCGGCCTCCAACCCGGGCCATCGCCCGGGGCGAGGGGGTCGCGAGCCCTAGAGCAAGCAAGGACTCGGCCAGTGCCCGGGCAAGCCGCGGGTAGCGGATTCGCACGGGGGTATACCCCGAAGTCGCGCCCCGCGATACCCACTGTGGAGCGACGAACGACGGAAACGTAAACGGCGGCGGGCTATAATCCCGTCCTGGGCAGCGGTCGCTTGTGGCGAGCGCGAGGTCCGGAGGGTGGCGTGGATCACTGCAAGTTCCGCTCGAGCTACGGAGGCGCCCGCTTCTGCCAGGATCCGGTCTACCTCGAAGGCTTCTGCAAGTTTCACTACGAAGCGCTCCTGCGCGGGGAAATCAACGAGTTCGGGATCATCAACGAGCGCCTCAGCGATCAACACCGTCGGCGGGAGATAAACTTTCACGGCATCGACCTGAGCCGGCCGATCGAGTGAGCCTTCCTCAGGGGCGCGAGCGCCGGTACTCGCGCCAAAGCTGCACGGCACGTTGGTGCTCCTCCAGGTCGCGCGAGAAGCGGTGCCCGCCCCCCGGCGAGGCCACGAAGTAAAGCCAGTCGCCCGGCTCGGGATCGGCGGCAGCCTCGAGGCTTTCCCGTCCCGGGCTGCAGATCGGCCCGGGGGGCAGCCCGGTGATGCGGTACGTGTTCCACGGGGAGTCGAACTCCAGATGGGCGTAGAGGAGCCGTCCCACGGGACGACCCTCGCGCTCGAGCGCATAGAGCACCGTGGGATCGCACTCGAGACGCATCCCGCGGGCCAGCCGGTTGTGAAAGACACGGCTGACGCGGCGCCGTTCCTCGGCGACGGAGGTCTCCTTCTCGATCATGGAAGCGAGCGTGACGGCCTGCCTCGCTGTCAAGCCCAATCGTGCTACCCGAACCCGATAGTCATCGCCCACCACCTCGAGGAAGCGGCGCGCCATGGCGCGCGCCACTTCCTGGGGTGCGACGCCCCGGGGGAAATGGTACGTGTCGGGGAAGAGATACCCCTCGAGATCGGGTGCGTCGGGATCGAAGACCCGGATGGGATCGGGGTCTGCGAAAGCCTCCCGCAGGGCCTCGACCGAGCCGAAGCCTGCCTCCGCCAGCCGCACCGCGGTTTCCTCCAGGCTCAAGCCCTCGGGAACCGTCACGGGATGCAGCCACACCTCGCCCTGCTCCAGCCGGCGCAGGACCTCGAGGGGCGTGTGGGCGCGATCGAACCGGTACTCTCCCGCCTGAAGTCGCGTCGCGCCGCCCCGCAGCACGACCCACAGGCGCACGAGCCCCGGAGCGCGGATCACACCGGCCTGGCCCAGCCGTCGGAGCGCTTGCCCCGCAGGGCACCCGCGCGGGATCTCGACCACCGCCGCCTCCCCCTCCCACCCGAGATACGGTGCGCGCAGCTCCGTGTAGACCCACAGCCCGCCCACGATGACGAGCGCCCCCGCGGCGGCGGCGGCGGATGCGAGCAGCCAGCCGAGCCGTCGCCCCATGCCGCCTCAATCCTCCTCGCTTGCGGTGCGGCGCGACGGCCGTGCGGCCATGAAGCTCTCGAGGATCAGCACCGCGGCCAGCGTGTCCACGCGCTCGCGACGACGCCCGCGCGCCACGCCCGCGGCGCGCAGCAGGCGCTCTGCCTCCGCGCTCGTCCAGCGCTCGTCCCACAGCTCGATCTGCACGCCGGGCAGCGCCTGGCCGAGTCTCTCGGCGAAGGCCTCGCTGCGGCGCGCTTGCGCACCTGCCTCGCCCGACAGCAGCAGGGGACGCCCGACGACGACGCAGCCCACCCCGTGCCTGCGCACGAGTTCCCGCAGCTGGTCCAGATCCTCGCGCAGCTTGCCTCGCACGAGCACGCCGAGGGGCTGCGCCGTCCAGCCGAGGGAGTCGGAAAGGGCCAGCCCGATACGGCGCGCGCCGAGATCGAGGGCCAGGATGCGGCCGCCGGCGCCGCGCCTCACGTCCCCCCGCCCGTCGAGCTCGCAGCGGGCGCGGCGGCGCCGGCCAGGCGCGACAGGATCCCACCGACGAAGCGCTCCATTTCGGGATCGGAAGGATAGCGGGCTGTCAGCGTGTGCAGGAACGACACGCTGCCCGAAAGCTTGCTTCCCGCATCGAGGAAGATCCGCGTTTCGCCGACGCGCTGGCCCTGGTGGCCCGCATAGAGGATCGGCACGCCGCCCTCCGTGTCCATCGCCGAGGAGTAGATGGCCCCGTAGCTGCCCAAAACGAGGTCGATGCCTGGAACCTCTCGCGCGATCACGTGCGCGTCGTCGCGATGGAGCGCCGCCAACACGACGACGAGATCGCTCCGCTCGCGCAGCTCGGGCACGTAACGCCGCGCCGCGTCGAGGGGCGGCACGATAACGAGGTTGCTTTTCTCGGGCCCCGCCTTGAGGAACACGGGGTTGAAGCGCACGAGACCGAGCACGCCCAGGCGCCACTTCTGTCCCGCGCGGCCCGGCACCTCCAGGACCGTGTACGGGGCGAACACCGGGGCCTTGGTGTCCTCGCGCACGATGTTGGCCGAAACGAAGGGGAAACTGGCCTTCGCCGTGCGGGCCACGAACTCGTCGTAACCCAGGACGAGATCGCGCTCGCCCACGTTCGCCGCCGCATAGCCCAGCCGGTTCATGGCCTCGACCAGCCCCTCGGTTTTGGCGAGGCCGTCCGAGGTGGGATTGTCCCAGAAGTTGCCGAGGTCGAACCACACCACCGGAGCGCCGCCGAGTTGCTGTCGGATCTGCTGTGTCAGCCAAGCCCGCCGGGCCAGGCCCCCCGAGGGGTTGTTCTTTCAGCCGCAGGGCTCGAGATACCCGATCACGTTGCCCGTGTAGAGCAACACGAGACTGGGCGGCTGCCCCGGGGCCACGAGCGCGTCCGTGGGTAGCTGCAGCGTGTGGCCGGCTTGAGCCCCCGAGGGGACCGAGGCAGCGGCGAGAACCGCCCCCATCCCGAGCGCGATCCACCCCCGATGCATCCCGCAACCTCCCGGCGCGCTGTCCTTCCTGCGCGCCCGTCTGCGCGTGGATTATAGGTGGCCCGGGCAAGCTCGCCAAACCGCATGGCCAGCGGCGCCCTCCGCGATGCTAGAGTCGAGGCTCCATGCCGCCCACGCTCTGGCTCGCCTCCACCTCGGCGCGCCGCCGCGCGCTGCTGCGGGCGGCGGGTCTGCGGGCCCGAGGGCTGCGCGTGCGGGTGGACGAGCGGCCCCGCCGCGGCGAAGCGCCGGAAGCTTACGTCGAACGCCTCGCGCTGGCCAAGGCCCTGGCCGCCGCGGCGCTCCTTCCCGCCCGAGCGGCCGCCTGCGTGCTCGCCGCCGACACGGTGGTGGCCCTGGACCGCCGCCTTTTGGGCAAACCCCGAGACCGCGCGCACGCGCGCCGCATGCTCGGCGCCTTGTCCGGGCGTGTCCACGACGTGTGGACCGGGCTGTGCTTGTGGCGCGGGCCCGCAGGCAGCACCCACACCGCCGTAGAGCGCACCCGCGTCCAGTTCCGAGAGCTCGCCGAACCATGGATCGCTTGGTACCTGGCGAGCGGCGAGGGTGCCGACAAGGCGGGAGCCTACGGGATTCAGGGGCGCGGGGCGCTGTTGTGCAAGGCCATCCAGGGCTCCTGGAGCAACGTCGTGGGCTTGCCTCTGGAGCGGCTGCCGGAGCTGTTCCGTGCGGCGGGCCTCGACCTGCTGGCCTACCTGCGGCCCCGCCCCCTCAGGAAGCCCCGCCCGCGATGAACGCCGCGTAGGCCGGCGCGTCCATCAGCGCCTCCACCTCGGAGGGGTCCTCGAGCCGCAGTCGGCACAGCCAGCCCTCCCCGTAGGGATCGCGGTTGATGCGCTCGGGAGCCTCGGCGAGCGCCGCGTTCACCTCGACGACCTCGCCGCTCGCGGGCGCGTAGATCTCCGAGACGGCCTTGACCGACTCCACCGTCCCCAGCGCCTCGCCCGCGCGCACGCGGCGCCCCACTTCCGGGAGCTCGACGTAGACGATATCCCCCAGCTCGCTCTGGGCGAAGTCCGTGATCCCCATCCGCGCGTGCTCCCCCTCCAGGCGGATCCATTCGTGCTCCCGCGTGTAGCGGCAATCCTGCGGCACCATCGTCGCCCTCCTCTCCTGCTCCCGTTTCAGGCGGGCGCGGACGGCGGCCGGCGGTAGAACGGTGTCGGCACGACCTCCGCAGGCTCGGCGCGTCCGCGCACCTCGACCTCGAAACGAGTCCCCGGCTCCCACATGCCGCGCGGGAGATAGGCGAGCCCGATGTTCTTCTTCAGGAACGGGGCGAAGCTCCCGCTCGTCACCCGCCCCACGATCTTGCCCCCGCGCAGGATCGCGTAGCCGTGCCTGGCGATGGCGCGGCTGCGCATCTCGAAACCCACGAGCTTGCGTGCGGGTCCCGTGGCGCGCTCCCGCTCGAGCGCTCCCCGGCCCACGAAGGGCCCCTTGCCCCACTGGACGAGCCAGCCCAAGCCCGCCTCGAGCAGACTGGTGCTCTCGTCCATATCCTGGCCATAGAGCAGCAGACGCGCTTCGAGCCGCAGCGTATCGCGCGCGCCGAGTCCCGCGGGCCGCAGGCCCGCAGGCCGGCCGCTCTCGAGCACCGCGTTCCAGACTTCCAGGGCGCGCGCGGCGGGGACGAAGACCTCGAATCCGTCCTCCCCCGTGTATCCGGTGCGGGCCACGAGGCACGCCACCCCCGCCACTTGCGCCTCCCGCACGTGGAAGGAACCCAGCGTCTGCAGCGGCTCGCGGGTCAGGGGAGCCAGAACGGCCTGCGCTTTCGGCCCCTGCACGGCGACGAGCGCCCAGGATGCCGAAAGATCCTCGACCCGCACGGCGTAGGCGCGGGCGTGCCGACGGATCCACACCAGATCGCGCACCGTGTTCGCGGCGTTGACGACCAGCAAGTAGCGTTCGGGCGCCAGCATGTAGACGATCAGGTCATCGAGCAGCGCGCCGTTGGGAAGCATCAGCGCATTGTAGTGGGCGCGCCCGGGTTCGAGTCGCGAGACATCGTTGCAGGTCAGCTGCTGGAGGAGCTCCCCCGCCCTCGTTCCTTCGAGGAGCAGTTCGCCCATGTGGCTGACGTCGAAACAGCCCGCGGCGCTGCGGACCGCGAGGTGCTCTTCGATCACGCTGGAATAGAAGCCAGGCATGCGCCAGCCGGCGAAGGTGACCCAGTGCGCCGCCAGAGCCTCATGGGCGGCGCGGAGGGGTGTGGATCGGGCCTCGCTCACGGGTCGCTCGGGGCAAGAGCGCGCATGGTAGCACGCTCACCCTACCTTTCCTCCGCGCGCCACGCCGAAGGCGCGCCGCAGCGCCTCGCGCACGCCTTCCGCGTCGGGGCGGCGGGCGACGGCGTGAGGCGGCAAACCCCGGGCTTCGAGCGCCGCGGCGCTCGTGCGGCCCAGCGCCGCGCGCACCATGCGGGCGAGGTGCTGCCGGCAGTGCGGCGCGCCCTCGAGCAGGGCCTCGAGCGAGGAGGGGGAGGTCAGGAGCACCGCATCGAAGCGGCCCGCCGCCAGGCCCCGAGCGGCCTCGCGCACGGCGGAAGGGGCCGCCAGCGTGCGGTAGAAGGCCACGCCCTCCACCCGGGCGCCCCGCGTCTCGAGGGCCTCCAGACGCTCCCGCGCTGCGCGCTCGGGCCGCACCCACAGCAGGCGGTCGCCTGGTGCGATCCGCGAGGCCAGGGCTTCGGCCAGTCCTGCGGCGTCCGCGCAGTCCGCAACGAAGACTGGCCCGAGCCCGGCGAGCTCGAGCGCGGAGGCGGTGCCGGGCCCGACTGCGGCCCAGCGTGCGGTGGCCGTCCGCGGGTCCACGCCTCGCGCGCGGCAAGCCTCGAGGAAGAAGCGCACGCCCGTGGCGCTCGTGAAGACGACCCAACCGTACGCCGCCAGGGCTTCGACGGCCCGCAGCGAAGGCTCGGGTTCGCGGGGCGCGGCGAACTGCACGAGCCCCAGGCACGTGGCGCGGGCGCCGTCCTGCGCGAGGGCCTCGACGAAGGACGCGGCCCGCCGTGCCTCTCGCGTCAGGAGCACATGGCGGCCCGAGAGAACTCCCTCAGCGGGCCGCATCGCCCGGCTCCGCCCGCGCAGCTTCGAGCAACGCCGCCGCCCCCGCCTCCAGCATCTCGCAGGCGAGCTTCTCGCCCAGGCTCTCGGCCTGCGCCGCCGGTCCTTCGATGCTCCGCCGCAGTAACGTCCCGCCATCGGGGTGGGCCACCATCGCTTCCAGGCGCAGCCGGTCCCCGTCTGTCCGAGCGTAGGCCGTCGCGGGAGCCAGGCACCCGCCTCCGAGCCGCGCCAGCCAGGCGCGCTCGGCGGCGATGGCGCGTTCGGTGGGAGCGTGCCGCAAGGGGACCACCCAGCGCGCCACCTCCGCGTCGTCCGCCCGGGCCTCGAGCGCGAGCGCGCCCTGCCCCACGGCGGGCAGGCACTGGTCCACGGGGAGAGGGCGCACGGGCACGTCCCGCACGCCGAGCCGCTCCAGCCCGGCCACCGCCAGGACGAGGGCGTCGCAGGCCCGCTCGGCCAGCTTGCGCAGCCGCGTGTCCACATTGCCCCGCAGCGGCACCGTCTCGAGGTCGGCACGCGCGTGGCGCAGCTGCGCCCGGCGCCGCAGGCTTCCCGTCCCGAGAACGCAACCGCGCGGCAGGCTCTCGAGCGACCAGCCTTGCGCGCTCACGAGCGCGTCGCGGGGATCCGCCCGCTCGAGAACGCCCGCCAGGACGAGGTCACCTGGCAGCTGCGAGGGAAGGTCCTTGAGCGAGTGGACGGCGAGGTCCACCTCGCCGCGCAGCAATGCCTCTTCGATTTCCCGCACGAAGAATCCCTTGCCCGCGAGCCGCCCCACAGGCACCTCGCGCTGCAAATCGCCCCGCGTGCGGATCGTGCGCAGCGCGACGGCGAGCCCCGGGTGCGCCGCCTCGAGTCGCTGTTGGACGTGGTGGGCCTGCCACAGGGCGAGCTTGCTGGCCCGCGTTCCGATCACCAAGCGCCTCACCGAGGCTCGTCCTTTTCGCTGGGCAACGCCGAGACGCCAGTTTCCGCGGCATCGGGACCGGCGGCGTCGAGTTCGAAGATTTCCCGGTAGAGCGCCACGAGCCCCGCGGCGTCCGTTTGCTCGCCGCGGCGGCGCAGGTACTCGGTGGGGCGGTGGAGCATCTTGCGCACGATCGCCGACACGAGCTGCTCGAGCTGCGTGGCCTGGGCATCGTCCAGGGGGCCGAGGCGCCGGCGCTGGCGTTGCAGCTCGGCACGGGCCCGCTCGAGCCACACCTCCCGCAAGCGCACGATCGTGGGCGTCACCTGCAGCGAGCGGCGCCAGTGCTCGAAGCGCGCCACCTCCTCTTCCAGGATCGGTAGCGCCTGGGAGGCGGCCAGCCGGCGCTGGTCCAGGTTGCGCGCCACCACGCCTTCGAGGTCGTCGATGTCGTAGAGGTAGACGTTTTCGATGCGGTGGACTTCGGGGTCCACGTCGCGCGGGACGGCCACGTCCACCAGAAACAGCGGGCGCTGGTGGCGCTCGCGCATCGCCGCGGCCACGCGGGCGGCGTCGAGGACGATGCCCGGAGCCGCCGTGCCGGAGATGACGGCACAGGCCCGCGCCAGCCAGCGGTCGAACTCGTTCCAGGCGACGGCGCGACCGCCGAAGCGCGCGGCGAGGGCTTCGGCCTTCTCGTAGCGGCGGCTCGTCACGACGAGTTGCGCCCCCGCGCCCGCGAGATAGCGCGCGGTGAGCGCGCTCATCTTGCCCGCCCCGACGACGAGCACGCTCTGCCCGGCGAGTTCGCCCACCACCTTGCGCGCGAGCTCCACCGCCGCGTGCGCCACCGACAGCGCGTGCCGGGAGATGCCCGTCTCGGCGCGCACGCGCTTGGCCACGGCCAGACAGCGCTGGAGCAGCCGCTCCAGCACCGGTCCCAGGGTTCCGGCCTCCCGCGCCAGATGGTGGGCGCGCTTGACCTGGCCCAGAATCTGAGGCTCCCCGAGGATCATGGAGTCCAGCCCGCTGGCCACACGCAGCAGATGCCGCACGGCGTCGGGGCCCTCGTGGCGGTAGAGCGAGGCCTCGAGCTCGGCGGGGCTCAAACCGCGTTCCCGGCAGAAAAACGCCACGAGCGACGCCGCGGCCGCGTCGGTCTCCTCCGTATCGAGCAGGACTTCCACGCGATTGCACGTGGACAGCAACCACGCCTCGCGGGCCGCGGCGGCCCCGCGCAGCCGCGGGAGCACCTGCGGCACGTCCCGTTCCGGAAGGGCAAGCCGCTCGCGTAGCTGGACCGGTGCGGTGCGGTGCGAGACGCCCAGAAGCAGGATCATCGCTTCACCGCGCGATCCCCACGACCGAAGCCAGGGCGAACACGAAACCTACGATGACCAAATAGGCGCAACGCCGGCCACGATAGCCCCGCGCCAAGCGCGCGTAGAGCAACGCCGAGAGGACGATCCAGGCCAGCAGCGGAAAGCTTTCCTTCGGGCGCGCGCTCCACAGCCGACCGTGCGCGATCGCGTTCCACAGCACCCCGGTCACGATGGCTGCCGTGAGCAGGCCGAATCCCCAGGCCAACGCCTGAAAGCCGATGCGGTCGCTCGTGTCCAGGGAGGGAAGCCGTTCGAGGAGTCCGAAGGAACGCTTGCGCTTGAGGACCCGATCCTGCAACAGGTAGACGACGCTCATCGTGAAGGCCAGGCCCAGGGCCGCCAGGCCCGCGGTGGCGGTCACCGTGTGGGCGACGAACAGCGGTCCGCCGGCAGGCCGCGACTGCACCGGGGTGGACAGGCCGGAGGCACCGAGGAGCAGCACGGTGGCGAAGGGCGGCACGATCAGCGACATGGCCTCGAGTCCCGCACGCAAAGCGATGCCCACGTGCAGGCTCACGATCAGCCACGCCAACCCGGTGAGCAACTCGCGCAGATCCGCCAGGGGCAGGCGGGCCTCGCGCACCCCGGGCAACAGCCACGCGGCGAGGTTCACGGCCGCACCGCCCGCCAACACCGCCAAGGCAGCCCGGTGCATTCGGCGATCGTGCCGCGCGAACGCCCGCGCCGCGAGGCCCACGCCCGCGGCGTAGAGGGTCACGGCGGCGACGAGCAGCAACGCGTCCAACGAGAAAGGCACCCTCCGGCGGGGATCCGGGGGGCAGCCTAACACCCGTCCCTTTGCGCATTCAACCGTAATAACGGACCATGCCGGGGCACGCGGCGGGTGTGGGGAGGGTCGAGGGAGACGACTGGGGAACGGAAACCGGGGAGCTTCGGACGCGACCGCGATCCCGGCCTGGCGCGGTCACTTGGCGGTAGGCACCCGCCGCGTGCAGTTCTCTCGGACCCGGCCGCCCGGCCCGGCGGGGCGGCCGGCGCGGCCGCCTCACGGAGGCTCGCGCCCACGCGCAGCCCTCAGCGGACCCACCGGCCGCTCCGCGCCTCGTAGCGCCAGACACGCACCCGCGCCGTCGGGCCGAAGAGGACCACAGCGTAGAGGGCGTCGGCGCCGTCGGTGAGGTAGAGCGTACCGCTCGAGGCATCGCCCCGCGGCGAGAAGCCCACGAGATCGCTGCGACCGAACTTCACGGGATCGTCCGTATCGGGGATGGTGCCTGTCTTGGGCGGGATCTCCGGAAACGGACCGGCGTGGGGAAACCCGAGCCGCACCCCGGCGACGAAATCCTGCAACCGGTGCGGGCCGGAAAGCACGCGGTCCGTGCCGGAACGCAGCTCGGCGGTGCGCACGCCGTTGCCGTTGCCGTCTTCGACGACGTACCACACCCACCCGCCACCCTCGCGCCGAAAATCGAGCCCCCGTCCCCGGTGGCTCGCGACGCTTTGCCAGCGCGAGGCCTGAAGTTGCGTCGCGAGCAACCGCGCGCCGGCCGCACCGCGGCCGGCCTGACGCAGCTTGGTGAGTGCGGGGACCGAAGCGGCCAGCGCCAGGCCCCCCAGCGCGAGGACCACGAGCGCCTCGGCCACCGACCACCCCGCGGCGCCGCCGTGCGCGCGGTGCCTCACGCACGCGGCTTCCCGACCGTCAAGTGGGGCCGCAACCGCTCCAGGGATTTCTCCCCGATGCCCCGGACCTTGAGCAGATCCTCGAGGCGCTCGAACGGCCCGTGCTTCTCGCGGAACTCCACGATACGCTTGGCCAGCACCGGACCGATACCCGGCACCGCCTCGAGCTCCGCGGCCGTCGCGCGGTTGACGTCCACGGCTTTGGCGCTCTGGGGCGCGTCCTGGGGAAGAGGTGCCGACTGCACCGGGGCAGTCCACACGAGCGCGGCGAGAGCGAGCGCCAGCACCACGATCGCGGACGGTGGCCAGTGGCGAGGGTTCTGCATCTTTACGTCTCCTTCCTCGGCCCGTCCTGGGAACCGCGCCGCGGGCCCTCCCCGCGGCCAAGGGGTCGCCGCCGGGCCGGTCGCGACCCCGGCGCGGGAAGGGCAACCCGGGTGCCAGCTGCAGGTGCATCGGATTTGCCCGCAACGGCGCAGCGGTCGCGGCGCCCGCCAGAACTCCGCGCCCGCCGGCGGGCGCAGAGGACCGCCCGCGAGCCGCCTGGGCGGCGGCGCTCGCGCCGAGGACCGTGGCACTCGACGGAGGCCCGCGCTAGCCCCTGTCGTGCTCGGGGAGGGTGGACATGGGCTCGCTCGCGCGAGCGTGGCGCTCCTGGATCAGCTCCGCAACGATGCTCACCGCGATCTCCTCGGGCCGGTCGCCTCCGAGGGGAAGGCCGATCGGGCAGCGCACCCGCGCCAGCTGCTCTTCCGCCACCCCCCGCGCGCGCAACTCCTCGAAGATCACGTGCCGCTTGCGCCGGCTGCCGATCAGACCCACGTAGCGGGCGGGCCGCCCCAAAACGCGCTCCAAGACGTTGCGGTCGGTACGGTGGCAGCGCGTGAGAACC
Organism: Acidobacteriota bacterium; assembly: GCA_037447115.1. Classification (GTDB taxonomy): domain Bacteria; phylum Acidobacteriota; class Polarisedimenticolia; order Polarisedimenticolales; family JBBIHH01; genus JBBIHH01. The sequence continues at coordinate 54,848 of JBBIHH010000013.1, read as the reverse complement.
GCCACATAGGTTCGCGCGTCGGTATCCGGGAGTTTTCCGGTGTACTCCGGCTCGCAGCGGTGGACGGGCCCCGTCCCGAGAGCGCGCGCCTTGGCGCAACTGTCGGGCCGGTCGTCGACGATCTCCACTCGGAAGCCGACCTGCGCCGCAAGCCTCGCCACCGCGAGCCCCACGTGGCCTGCACCGAAGACGATCAGCCGTTCCGCAGGCAGGTGCAGCTCCAGGAACACTTCCGCCTGACCGCCGCAGGCCATGCCCAGGGCGTCCTCGCCCCGCTCGGTGAAGGTGTAGCGCCGCAGCATGGTGCGCGGCCCGGCCGCCTCCGCCAGCCACTGCCGGGCGTCGGCGACGACCATGGCTTCGAAGGCGCCACCGCCGATCGTCCCCACCGTCGAGCCGTCCTGACGCACGAGCATCCGCGCGCCGGGCTGACGCGGCGTGGAGCCCGAGGCCCGGACGAGCGTGGCGCATGCGGCGGGCCGGCCGGCGCGCAGCTCGTCGAGCAGGGCCTGCAGAACCTCCTCGGTCATGAGCTGAAGAAGGCCTTGATCACGTCGAGGTAGAGGACCATCGCGAACACCGCCAGCAACAGCACCAGCCCGACCTGCATCACCCGCTCCTTGACCCGCAGCGAAAGCTCCCGGCGCAAGGTCCCCTCCACCGCCAGGATCAGGATGTGCCCCCCATCCAGCACGGGCACCGGCAAGAGATTGAACACCCCGAGCTGCAGGCTGATGAAGGCCAAAAACGACAGCAGCGAGCGCACGCTGCGCACCGCCTGCCGGGAAACCTGCGCGATCTCGATGGGTCCCGAAAGGGCCCGCGGCGAGATCTCGCGCCGCAGCATCCGGTGGAGCGTGTCGAAGACAAGGACGGTGAGCTCGAGGTTCACGCGCACCGCCTCCACGGCTGCAGCGAGCGGTCCGAGCTCACGGTGCACGAGTCCCGCCGGCCGGAAGAGCACCCCCAGACGCCCCTGCCCGCCCTCGTCCGCGGGGACGACGGTGAGCTCCAGCCGCTCGCCGCCGCGCTCCACGGTCAAGCGCAGGGCGCGCCCCGGGCTGGCGGCGAGCACCTCCCGCAGCTCGAGCTCGCCCAGCGTCTCACCCTCCACGGCCACGATCCGATCGCCCGGGCGCAGGCCCGCCGCCTCTGCCGGCGAGCCAGCCAACACCTGCTCGATCTGAGGTGGCGCGTCGCTGTCGGTACTGAGGGCCCAGCCGGGGGCACCGAGCTTGTAGCGCGGGTCGGCGCCCGTGAACAGCCTCACGCTCAACAGATGCCCCTCGCGCTCGACCACGACGTCTTTCGTGCTCTCCGGCGCGAGCTCCACCTCGTCGCGCAGCGTGCGCGGGTCGCGCGCGTCGCGGCCGGCGATGCTGCGCAGGCGATCCCCGGGCTGGATCCCGGCCGCCGCTGCGGGCGAGCCCGGCGCGACGGCCACCACCACCGGGTGGCTCGCGCTCGGCCGCACCTCGTCCTTGCCCCACACCAGGAGCACCGTCCAGGTCACGACGAGCGCGAGCGCCACGTTCGCCGCCGGTCCCGCGACGAATACGAGGAAGCGCTGCCAGCGCGGGCGCGAGAGAAACTCGTGCGGGGCCCCGGTGCGCGCGGGATCGCTCTCGTCGCCGGCCAGCCGCACGTAGCCGCCGAGAGGAAACCAGGAGATGCGGTACTCGGTGCCGCCCCGGCGCACGCCGACGAGCTTGGGCCCGATACCGAGGGAGAACACCGGCACCTCCACGCCGAAAGCCTTCGCCGCGAGGAAGTGCCCGGCTTCGTGCACGAAGATGAGCACGCCGAGCACGAGCAGAAAAGCCCCGACGGTCTCGACCAACGCCATCATCGGCCCACGCGGGAGGCGATCCATTCGCCGACACAGCGCCGAGCGCGGGCGTCCGCTTCGAGCAACGCGTCCACCTCGCCGCCCGGGGCGTCCCCGAGCACGTCGAGTGCCTGCCGGATCAGTCGCGGGATCTCGGTGAAGCGGATGCGCCCCTCGAGGAAGGCCGCGACCGCCACCTCGTTGGCGGCATTGAGCACCGCCGGGGCGGCTCCCCCGCGCGCGAGGGCCTCGTAGCCCAACGCCAGGCACGGGAAGCGTTCCGGGTCCGGCTCGCAGAACTCCAGCCGCCCCACCGCGACGGGGTCGAACGATTCGAGCGCGGCGGGCCAGCGCTCGGGCCAGGTGAGGGCGTACTGGATCGGATGCGCCATGTCGGTGGCGCCCAGGTGGGCTTTGAACGCGCCGTCCACGAACTCGACCATGGAATGCACCACGCTCTGCGGATGGACGACCACCCGGATGCATTCGGCGCGCAACCCGAACAACCAGTGCGCCTCGATCACCTCGAGGCCTTTGTTCATCAAGGTCGCCGAGTCCACGGTGATCTTGGGGCCCATGCTCCACGTGGGATGGCGCAACGCCTCTTCCGGCGTCACCCCTGCGAGCGCCTCCAGCGGACAGTCGCGAAACGGGCCGCCGGAGGCGGTGAGCCAGAGCCGGCGCACGGCTTCCTTGGGTTCCCCTCGCAGGCACTGATGGAGTGCATTGTGCTCGCTGTCCACGGGAAGCAGCACCGCCCCGGATTCGGCGGCGAGCTGCACGAGCTGCGCTCCCGCCACGACGAGCGCCTCTTTGTTGGCCAGCGCCACCCGGCGGCCGGCAGCCACGGCGGCCCAGGTGGGGCGCACTCCGAGGGCACCCACCAGGGCGCAGACCACGGTATCCGCCTCGGGATGGGTGGCGGCCTCGATCAGCCCCTCGGCCCCCTCGACGACCTTCACCGGCGCGGAAACCCGGGCGCGCAGGCGCGCCGCGGCTTCCCGGTCGGCCACCGCCACGAGGGACGGCCGATGGCGCTCGACTTGGACCGCCAGGCGCTCCACGTTGCGGCCCGCGGCGAGCGCCACGACGCGGAAGGCGCCCGCATGGGCCTCGACGACGCGCAGGGTGCTGCGTCCGATGGAACCGGTCGAGCCGAGCAGCGCGATCGTTCTCATCCCGAGGTGCCCGCGGGTCCCAGGAGCAGCAGCCGGGAGTAATAGTAGAGGACCGGGCCCGCGAACAGCATGCTGTCCGTGCGGTCGAGCAGGCCGCCGTGGCCCGGGAGCAAGGCCGAGGCATCCTTGACACCCGCGGCGCGCTTGACCATGCTCTCCGCCAGATCCCCCGCGAGGCCCGCGAGCCCCAGCAGCAAGCCCAGGGCCAGGGCGTGCCCGAGGCCGATCCGGGTCAGGGGCCAGAGGTGCGCCCCGGCGGCGACGAGGACGCTGGCCGCGAGCCCGCCGACCGCGCCCTCCCATGTCTTGCGCGGGGAGAGCAGGGGGGCCAGCGGGTGCCGCCCCAGCCAGCGGCCAAGACAGTACGCGCCCGTATCCGCCGCCACCACGCACATGAGCAGCAGCAACAGCAACCGCCGGCCGAGTTCGTCGGACAGCGACCGCAGGGCCACCGGATGGGCGAGCGTGAGCCCCACGAACATCACCGGGAAGAGCGTCTCCGCAGCCGTGCGCAGCATGAGGCGCGCGTCGTTGCGCCAGGCGAGGGCGGAGGCACAGGCCACGAGAGTCAGGATCACGAGCGGCACTTGCGGCTCGAAGTGCGGTGCATGTCCGACGAAGGCCCACACGACACCGAGGGTGCCCAGCAGCCCGAGCCCCTTGAACGGACGCCCGCCCGCCGCCTCGAGCAGCCCGTAGCACTCCCAAGTGGCCAGCGCGATCCAGAGCGAGGTCAGCCCGTAGAAGAACCAGGCCGGGGCGAAACCGAAGACGTACCCGAACAGGGGCAGCAGGAAGGCGGCGGTGGCGAGACGGCGCATGCCCGCCCGTCAACCGCGGGCCGCGGCCGGGTTGGTTGGCGAGTCCGCTCCGAGCCCCCCGTAGCGCCGCTCTCGCGACTGGTAGTCGAGGATGGCTTCGAACAAGTGCCGGCGGCGGAAATCGGGCCAGAGGGTGGGGGTGACCCAGATCTCCGCGTAGGCGATCTGCCACAGGAGAAAGTTGGAGACCCGCAGCTCGCCACTCGTGCGGATCAGCAGATCCGGATCGGGCTGACCGGCCGTGTAGAGCCGCGCGGCGAAAGCCGCCTCGTCCACGTCGTCCGCCCCGAGACCTTCGGCGAACAGACGCCGGCAGGCGTCGACGATCTCGGTGCGCCCGCTGTAGGAGAGGGCGATGTTGAACTGGAGTCCGCGGTGGGATTCCGTGGCCTGCATCAGCTTTCGCAGCTCGGCCCGCACCGCGGCGGGCAGATCGTCGAGCCGGCCGATGGGACGCAAGCGGATCCCGTGCTCGAACAGCAGGTGGCGCTCGCGCGCGAGGTACTCTTGGAGCAGCGCCATCAGCGTCTGCACCTCGTCGTTCGGGCGCTTCCAGTTCTCCCGAGAAAACGCGTAGAGGGTGAGCACCTCGATCCCCAGCCGCGCGCACGCTTCCACGGTGTCGCGCACGGCCTCGATGCCCGCGCGGTGGCCCACGACCCGGGGCAGCTGGCGCTGGCGCGCCCAGCGGCCGTTGCCGTCCATGATCACGGCGATGTGCCGCGGAAGGCGCGCGAGATCGATCCTGCCCAACAGGCGCGCCTCGTCGCTATCCCGGGGGACCAGTCCGTCCAGATCCGCCATGGATGCCACCCTGCGGCGACCACGCTGGAGGTGGGTGCCGCGGGCATACTAGTCCCCTCGGCTGGGCGGTTCAACCGCGCGCCGCCTCGCCGGACCCTCGGGGGTCAGTCGCCCGGGTGGGACGGGCCCGGCCCTTCTCGCCGGTCGTCGAAGCCGTGCGGGTGGCTCGCGTGCCACGCCCAGGCCGTGGCGACGATCGTCTCGAGCTCCGCCAGGCGGGGCTCCCAGCCGAGCCGGGCGCGGGCGCGCTCGGAGGAAGCCACCAGGATCGCCGGATCCCCCGCCCGCCGCGGCGCGGGCACGGTAGGCGGCGTGCGGCCCGTGACGCGCGCGACGGCCTCCACTACCTCGCGCACCGAAAAGCCGCGGCCGTTGCCGAGGTTGACGACCTCGGCCTCGATACGCCCGCCCTCCAGCCCCTCGAGGGCCGAGACATGCGCCCGCGCGAGATCCACCACGTGGACGTAGTCCCTCACGCAAGTGCCGTCGGGAGTCGCATAATCGGTGCCGTAGATCGGGGTCGGCGGTCCGCCGTGCAGGGCCGCGCGCAGCAAGCGCGGAACGAGATGGGTTTCCGGCTCGTGGTCTTCCCCCAGCTCGCCGCTCGGATGCGCACCGGCGGCGTTGAAATACCGCAGGGAGACGTAGCGCATGCCGTAGGCCTGGTGGTACCAGGCGAGGGCGCGCTCCACGGCCAGCTTGGTTTCTCCGTAGGGGTTGGTCGGTCTCGTGGGGTGCTCCTCCGGGATAGGAACGGCCTCGGGCTCCCCGTAGACTGCGGCCGTGCTGGAGAACACGATGGCGCGCACCCCGTGCTCGCGCATCGCATCGAGTAATCGCAACGTCCGCACCACGTTGTTCTCGTAGTAGCGCGCCGGGTGGCTGACCGATTCGCCGACCAGGCACGAGGCCGCCATGTGGACGACCGCGCTCACCTCGCCACCGCCGAGGATGGAGTCGAGGCTCGTGCGATCGGCGAAGTCCGCCCGCACGAGGCGCGCATCCCCCACCGCGGCGGCGTGCCCCTCGGAGAGATCGTCGAGCACGATCACCGAGCGGCCCGCCTCGCGCAGTTGGCGCACGATATGGCTGCCAATGTAGCCCGCCCCGCCCGTGACCAGGACCGCTTTGTTCGCGCTCACTTCGGCTCCCCGGACTCGCGCCCCGCAGGGGCGCGGAAAGTGGCCCGCGACTCCACCGTCTCCCACGGCCCGCTGGCCGGCGGCTGGTGCGCGATCCACGGGCGCTCCAGGCCTGCGGCGATCGGCTCCGCGTCCTCCGCGTAGAGGACGCGCACCAGACACAGGCCCTGCGCCGGGGCGGTGGGCCCCGCCAGCGCGCGCGCCCCGCTGTGCAAGATGCGCTCGATCCGCTCCGGCGGGAAGCGGCCTTTGCCGATCTCGATCAGCGTGCCGGCGAGGGTGCGGATCATCTGACGCAGGAAGCTCCTCCCGAAAAACGTCAGGGCGAGCAGGGCGCCGGCCTCCGCCGCTGCAGCTCGTTCGAGCGTTCGCACGGTGCGGCCGGTCGGCCCGTCGCCGGAGGCGAACCCCCGCCAGTCGTGGCGGCCCTCGAGCCGGCGCAGCGCGTCGCGCATGGCCTCGAGGTCGAGCGGCACCGGCACGTGGAGCGCGAAGCGCGTCAAGAAAGGATCGCCGCGGGGCGAACGGTCGATCAGGTATTGGTAGACTTTGCACCGCGCGTCGCGGCGCGCGTCGAATTCGGGGGCGACGGTGCGCACCGCCAGAGGGCGGATCGCCCGCGGCAACAGCGCCCCCAGGGCCCGCTCCAGAGTCGCATCGTCGAGCCGCGTCGCCACCCAGGCGTCCGCCACCTGCTGGCAGGCGTGCACGCCCGCGTCAGTGCGGCCCGCCGCGCGTACCCGCACCGCGTGCCCGCACAGCTGTGCCAGGGCCTGTTCGAGGAAGCCCTGCACGGTGGGGCCGCGGGGCTGGACCTGCCAGCCGCGCAGGCCGGTGCCGTCGTAGGCCAGATCCACCCGCAGGCGGCGCCCGCTCATCGAAGCCGTTCGCTCCGCAGTCCGGAAACCAGACGGCCCCGGTGGGTATCGAGAACCACCTCGCCACCGAGCGGCAGGGTCCACTTGCCGGGGCAATGCCCGACCGGCAGCCCGTGCACCACGGGGATGCCCAGGCCGCCCAACGCCTCCATCAAGACTTCGCGCACCGAGCGCTCGCGCCCCTCCCTCGGCCGCGGCACAGGGTCGAAGGAGCCGACCAGGACGCCGCGAACGCCCCGCAGGCAGCCCGCTCGTCGCAGTTGCCATAGCATGCGGTCGAGCCGGTAGAGCGGCTCGCCGACGTCCTCCAGCAACACGACGCTGCCGCGCAAATCCGGCATGAAGGGCGTGCCCAAAAGGCTCGCCAGCACGGTGAGGTTGCCTCCCCTCAGGGGACCCGCGGTCCGGCCGGGTACGAGGACGCTGTGCCGCGGCAGGCGCTCGGTGATCGGTCGGCCGGCGAGCGCGGAGCGCAACGACGGGAGGTGGAACGAAGCCGGCCGGCCGAGTTCCGCGACGACGGGCCCGTACAGACAGCGCGCACGCGCCCACCGGGGAACCGCGGCGAAAAGCGCCGTGATGTCCGAGTATCCGACGAGAAGCTTCCCCTGCCGGCGCAACGGAGCCCAGTCGACCCCGTCGAGCAGCCGCGCCGAGCCGTAGCCGCCTCGGGCGAACCACACGGCGCGAACGTCGGGATCGGCGAGCGCGCGGTTAAGGTCGGCGCGGCGCTGGGCGTCGTCTCCCGCGAAATAACCGGCCCGCGCGCCCACGTACTGGCCCAGGCTCACCCGAAAGCCCGCGCGCTCCAGCCACCGGAGCCCGCCGCCCAGCGCCCTGGAAGACACCGCGAAAGCCGGGGCCACGACCTCCACGCGATCGCCGCGCCGAAGCACGGGAACGCCGTTTCCCTCTCGCGCGGGAGAGCCCCTGGAACCGATCGCCGTCCTCCGCGTCGAGCCCGGGAGGTCCGCGCGGCGGCCGCCGCGTCACCGCCCGAAAAAAAGCGGCGCGATCCCTCCCCCGGCCACCCGGATTCGAGAGATCGCCGCACCGCGAAGCCGACCGGTAAGCCGAATTCTGTACCCCCGCTCGCGCGGAGGCGACGGTCATTCCTCTAGGAGCGGGATCTCTCCCGCCCTCCAGCGACCTACCCGGGAGCTTCGGCCGGGCCAGCCTCGAGCGCCCCCCTATTTGGTCTTGCTCCGCGTGGGGTTTGCCGAGCCACCGATGTCGCCACCGGTGCTGGTGCGCTCTTACCGCACCGTTTCACCCTTGCCCGTTCCGCCGTGGGGCTGCACCGCAAGGTGGCTTGCGGGCGGCCGGAACGGGCGGTCTGTTTTCTGTGGCACTTTCCGTCCCGTCACCGGGCCTGGGCGTTACCCAGCACGCTGCCCTGCGGAGTTCGGACTTTCCTCCCCGGAGGCGCGCCTGTGCGCGCCCCGCAGCGACCGTCTGGCCGACTTCCACGGCAAGCTTCATTATACCTGCGCAGCGCCGCCCCGACCGCCCTCGGCGAGCTCGGGGAGCAAAGACCGCAAGGCTTCGCTCGAGACCGCGCCTTCCCGCAGCAGGCGCGGCACCTCTTCCGTGAGGTCCAGAAGCGTGGAGGGGCGGCTCCCCGGGGAAATCCCGCCGTCCAGTACGAGGTGTAGCTCGCCACATTCCGCGAAGGCCTGCAGCACCTCCGCCGCCGTCCGTGCCGGCAGCGCACCGTGGGGATTGGCGCTCACCCCGGTGATGGGACGGCCGAGCGCCTCGGCGAGCATGCGGGGCAAGGCGAGACCCGGAATTCGGACGGCCACCGTGCCCCTCCCTCCCGAGACCTCCGCCGGCAACTGCTCGGCGGCCCGAACGACGAGCGTGAGGGGTCCCGGCCAGAAGCGCGCCGCAAGCTCGTAGAAGCGCCGATCGAGGTCGCGAGCGACGAGCCGGAGCTGCGACTCGTCCGCCAGAAGGAGCAGCGCCGGTGCGTTTTCCGGCTTGCCCTTGAGCCGGTTCAGGCGGCCCACCGCCCCGGGAAGAAACGGATCCACCGCGAGGCCGTAGACGGTCTCCGTCGGCACAGCCACGACCCCGCCGCGCCGCAGCGCCTCCACCGCCGCAGCCAGGCTTTCCCGGCTCGGGCGCCGGGGATCGACCGCGATGAGGTGTGGATCCATAGGGATCGTCGAAGCGCCGGCCGCGCCATCCTGCCGGGCTCGCTTCGGCCGCTGGCCGCGCCGAGTCTACCATGAGAGGGGAGATCGCCCTTCGTGCCCACACCGCTCGGCCGCCATCACCCCCTTTTACGGGAGATCCGCCGCTTGCGCCGCGATCGGCGGTTGCGCGACTCGCGGGGGCTGCTGCTGGCGGAGGGCGTCCACCTCGCCCTCGAGGCGCTGAGCCGGTCGGAAGCCATCGAAGCGGCGTTCGTGGCCTCCGAGCCGCTGGCCAACCAGCCCGAAGGCCGCGACGTACTGCAGCGCGTGCAGCAGGCAGGGATCCGGGCGTACGAGGTAGCACCGGAGGTCCTCGCCAGCCTTCAAGATGCCCGCGCGCCCCAACCTGTGCTGCTGCTAATCCGGCGGCGGCGATGGAGCATCGAGGAAATCGTCTCCAACGCGGGCGCTCCGCCCTGCATCGTTCTGGCCTGGGGAATCCAGGATCCTGGCAACCTCGGCGCGCTGGCCCGGACCGCACGAGCCGCAGGGGCCTCGGGCCTGCTCGCCGTGGAACCGTGCGCCGATCTGTTCCACCCGCGCACGGTGCGCGCCAGCGCCGGCGCGCTGCTGGACTGGCCCGCCGCCCACGCGAGCGCCCAGGACGCACGCGCGCGCCTGGAAGCGGCTCCCCTGCGGCGTCTCGCCGCCGAGCCGCACCGGGGCCGAAGCTACGACGCGCTGGACCTGCGGCCTCCGCTCGCGATCGCCTTCGGGAGCGAGGGGCGAGGCCTGCCATCCGAGCTCGATCCTGCGCGCTGGACCCGGGTGCGGATTCCGCTGGCGCGCGGCATGGAGAGCCTTCCCGTCGTGGCGGCGGCCGCGGTGCTCCTCTTCGAGGCCGCGCGGCAGCGACGCGAGCGCGCGGCGGGGGTTCGCGAAGGGCGGGAGCCCACGATCACGAGGGGTGGCGACGAATGACCCGGAAGCGCGGGCGGGGCCGCTGCGCCTCGGGATCGCCGCGGCCCGGAGGCGGCTCCTGGGGGGGCGAGCCGGCGCGATCGTGCGCGCTTCTCGGCGCTTGCTCGCCGGCCTGGGGGTCTCCCCCCGCCTCGCTGCCCGAGCCCCGGCCATCGGCCTCGAGCGGAAGCGTGAGGATGAAGGTCGCCCCCTGGCCGGGCTCGCTCTCCGCGCGGATGGAGCCACCGTGCAGGCGCACGATGTCCCGCACGATGGCCAGGCCGATCCCCGTACCCGCCTGGCCGCCTTCGCTCGCCCGGTAGTAGCGTTCGAAGATCCGCTCCAGCGCCTCCTGGGGGATGCCGACGCCGGTGTCGCGCACCCGCACCTCGACCCAGTGCGCCTCGATCGGCTGGGCCCGGATCTCGATCCGGCCCCCTTCCCGGTTGAACTTCACCGCGTTGCTCAGGAGGTTGACGAACACCTGCAGGAGCTTCTCGCGGTCCCCGGCGACGCGGATCTCCGGGTCCTCGAAATCCACCTCCGCGCTCAACCGTTTCGCCGCGATCGCCTCGGCCAGCAGCTCCAGCGCTTCCTCCACGAGGGGGCGCAGGGCAAAGACGGTGCGCTTCAGCTCGCCGATCTCGCTTTCCAGGCGCGACACGAGGAGCAGGTTGTCGATCATCGAGATCAGCCGGTCGATGTTGCGCAACGCCAAGGAGAGCCCCTTGCGTTGTTCTTCGTTGATCGGCCCCAGACGCTCCTTGAGGATCATTTCCGTGTAGCCCTTGATGGACACGAGCGGCGTTTGCAACTCGTGCGAGACGTTGGCCAGCAGATCCGATTTCATGCGGTCGAGCTGCCGCAGCTCCTCGCGCAGGCGCTCCAGCTGCGCGCAGCGTCGTTCGAGCTCCGCGCGCTCCTGCTCCAGCCGCTCGTGCGCTTGCTCGAGCTCGGCGCGCTCGCGCCGCAGGCGCTCGATCTCGGCCTGGCGCTCCCGCTCGAGCCACAGGGCATGGGTGCAGTCGTGCAGCAGGAGCAGCGCCCCCCCTGTCCCGGGCGCGAGCGGCCCTGCGGGCAGCCACGCGGCCTGGAAGCTTTTCGGCCGCCCGCTCGCGGCCTGCTCGAAGATCGCCTCCCGCCGCTCGGCGGGCGGCGCCTGGAGCCAGCGCGCGGGAACTTCGGCGCCGGCCTCGGCCAGGCGCGCCGCGAGGCGTTCGGGCGCATCCTGCTCCAGTGTGGCTCGTCCTGTGCCCAGGAGCTGCGCCAGGGCACGGTTGGCCATCCGCAGCCGCAGGGCGCCCGCTCCATCCACCTCGAACCAAGCCACCGCATCCGGCAGCGCATCGACCAGCGCCTGCAACCGGCCCTGCAGGCGCACCGCCGTCGCCTCGGCCGCTCTGAGTGGCGTCTCGTCCACGACGAAGACGAGCACGGCAGCGCCTTCCTCCCCGCTCAGCGGACGGCATTCGAAGCGGACGTGCGCCGCCGGCTCGCCGCGCGAGCCGAGGAGCGTGCAGACCGCCGACGCCGGCCGGCCCTGCGCCGCGCAAGCTTGGAGCGCCTCCTGAACGACGAGCAGGTCGCGCACCGCGACCCGATCCCGCAGCCTCAGGCCCCGCAACGGCTCCGCCCCGCCCACACCCAGCAGCTGCGCACCGGGCGGGTTGGCATAGGCTACCTCGCCGTCCCGCACCACGAGGACGCCTGCGGGCAGCGCCTCGAGCAGGCCTGCGTACCGCGCCCGCGCGCTGTCGCGCTCGCGTTCGAGCTGCACCTGGGCGCTGATGTCGCGCACCAGCAGGACATAGCCCGTGACCTCGCCCGTGCCGCTGCGGGCGGGCTGGACCGTCAGCTCCGCCTCGAAGCTCGACCCGTCCCTGCGCCGCAGGGCCGTCCGGGTGCGGATAGCCTGCTCCCGCAGGCTGCGCCGCGCGAGCTTGGGGAGCAGCTCGCCCCAGGCTTCCGGTACGAACAGCTCCTCCACCGGCCGCGCGAACAGCTCCTGCTCGCTCCAGCCGAGCAGCTCCCTCGCTGCCCCGCCCAAGGCGCGGATGTCCCAATCCGCATCCACGTGCACGATCGCCAGCTGGCCCATCCCCTCGAGGAACGCCTCGAGCTGCTCGCGCGTGCGATTCCACTCCAGGCTGCGGGCGTGGATGTCCTGGACCAAGCGGTTGACCACGTCCCCCAGAACCGCCAGCGACGAGCGCGGATGCACCTCGAGGCGCCGGCGGCTGCGGCCGGCGCGCAGCTCCTCGAGCACGAGCACGAGCTCGCGCAGCTCGCGCCGCTGTTCGCGGCGCGCCAGTAACTGGGCGACGAAGACGACCGCGGCGAGGACGAGCGCACCGGCGCCCACGAGGAGCGCCATGGCTCCTCCGGTGGGAACGAGCGCCTGAGCGACGATCCACCCGTTCACGATCCCATCCCCGGCGCCCGAGTCTCCGGTTCGACGCCCGCTCCGTCTCGGACGACTCAGGCCGCTCCTCCGCCACCCGCGAGGCAGGCGCTGGGCCTCGCGAACCAGAACCCCTGACCGTAGCGAGCCCCCGCGGCCCGCACGGCGGCAACTTGCGCCTCGCTCTCGATGCCCTCGGCGATGAGGCAGGCCCCGAGGCGATGCCCGATCTGCACCAGCGAGGCGAGCAGCTCCTGTTTGATGAAGCTCTGCTCGATCCCCTGGATCAAGCTCCGGTCGAGCTTGATGAACTCCGGGTGCACGCGCTCGAGGGTGGCGATCGTCCCGTAACCCGTGCCCACGTCGTCGAGGGCCACGGCGAAGCCCTGGCCTCGCAGCGCCTCGACGACCCGCTCCAGATGGGTGAGGTCGGCATGCACGATGCGCTCCGAGATCTCGATCACGAGATCCGCCGCCGTCAGGGCGGCTTCCGCCAGCCGCTGCGGCACCTCCCGCAACCAGGCCGGGTCGGCCAGGCCTGCCGGCGAGGCGTTGACGAAGACTTTTCCGGCGGGACGCTGGCGGCCCCAGGCGTCGAGGGCCAGCTCGCGGCACACGCGATCCAGGTCGAGTTCGAGACCCATGCGGCTCGAGAGGGCGAACAGGGGACCCGGAGCCTCGAGATCCGTGTCCTGCGGGCCGCGCGCCAGGGCCTCGAAGCCGAGGATGCCGCCGGTGAGCAGGTCCACCACGGGCTGGAACACCGTGCGGATCGACCGCTCATGGACGATGCGCCGCAGTTGCGCGCCCCAGAGCTGCTCCTTCGCACGCTCGCGCACCTCCACCGAGCGGCGTGCCTCCTCGAGCACGGCGTAGACCTGGCGCTCGAACCGATAGAACGGGTCGCGCCACAGCCAGGCGTGCCCCACGAAGGCGCACGGCCGCGGACCGAAGCCGACGGGCTCGTGCTGGGCGAGAACCTGCTGGAGCTCCCGCGCCAGAGCTTCGGCGGTCTCCGCCAGGGGAGGCTGGGCCTGTCCTTCGGGCGCGGGGGGAGTGAAGGCCACGAAGCGCTCGCCCCCGATCTCGTGCACGCCCACGAGCGAGCCCTGGGGGAGGGCCTCGTCAACAAACCGGCGCAGCCGCTCGCTCAGCGCGCTCAGGATGCGGTCGAGCGCTTGCCAGCCGTGGAGGGCCTCGATCAGGCGCAGTTGGGTGACCTCCACATGGATCACCCCGGCCCGGCCGTGCCGCTCCAGCAGGAGCGACAGGGGATCGAACAACAGCGACAGCGCCGGAAGCCCCGTGGTACGGTCGTAGAGCGCCCGGCGCAGCTTGAGCGTCTGCGTCAGCGGCGGGTCAGGCGTGCGCGGGGGTTCTTCCATCGAAACCTCAGCGGGTCGGCCCTGCCGCAGTCCCGAGCAACCGCCGCACGCGCGCCACGAGCTCGTCGACGACGAAGGGCTTCGTGATGTAATCCACCGCTCCCTCCTGCAAGCCGAACAGCCTGTCGTGCACTTCGCCCCTGACAGAGAACATCGCGACAGGTACGGAGCCGAAGCGCTCGTCGGTTTTCATCAGGCGCAGGGTTTCCCACCCGCTGAGCTCGGGCATCTGGATGTCCAGCAGCACGAGGTCCCACGCCCTCTCGGCCAGCCGTTCGAGCGCCTCGCGGCCGTTCGCCGCCGTCTCGATGGCATAACCCGCGGCGCCCAAGACGGTGCGCGCCAGCTCGCGGATGTCGGGGTCGTCGTCCACGACCAGGATCTGCTGCCGGCGGGTCACGATCCGTCTCCTTGCCCGTAGCGGAGTGCGGTGTGCGGGCCCCGGCGCCGTGCACCCCCCGGGTCCGCAACGGCGGCGCTCGCGTGTTTCGTGCGCGTCGCGACAAACGCCTGCACGACGATCCTGCGGAAAAGTACCACGGGGTCTCGGCGACGGGCAATCGGAAGCCCTCGACCGGCTGCGTTACCGAGGGCGCGTTTTCCGTCTATTCCGGACCTTCGGCAGGGGGCGAGCTTGGCTGGGCGCGGATGGTGCAGCGGGCGCGGAGGCGAGCGAAGCGGGCGGGCGACCGATGCCCGCCCGCCAGGGCGGCTTCCTCTCGCGTCGAATCCCGAGCTGGTCCGCGCCCCTTCAGGGGTCCTCGAAGCTGGCAGTCCAAGGAGGGAAGAAAGTGGAGCGGGAAACGGGATTCGAACCCGCGACCCTCAGCTTGGGAAGCTGATGCTCTACCAACTGAGCTATTCCCGCTCGATCGCCCTCGACCGTCCGCGCGGGGCCCGTCCCCGGGCGCCCCTAGCATAGCACCACACCGCGCCGGAGAGAAAAGCCCTGGCGGTGGCGCCCGGGCCTCGGCGAGAGAGTCCCAGGTGACGATCCGCGGGGGCGCCGCATCCGGCCCGCGCAACCCCGGGGTCGGGCCTCACGATGCAGCAGCGCCGGCCGACTCCTCGTCCATCCGCCGCAGCGCCTCCATGAGCAGATACATCGCGTCCTGCTCGATGGTGACCTCGGGGCAGTCCACGTTGTGCTCGATGGCGAAGCGGCCCCGTTGCCAGCGGGCGACGGCATAGAAGGCCTGCTCGCCGCGGACCGCACCGAGTTCGGCGTGGACGAGCCGTCCCTGCTGGAACCACAGGCGAGCCCGGGCCTCGCCTCGCACGAGCGTCACGCGCGCGGTCTTCATGCCGATCGTGAGCACCTGCACGATATCGGGGAGCGGAAGGTTCTCCAGGTCTCCCGTGATCCCGCGAGGCGCCGGCGGCTCGCCTTCGCCGCGCCGCACGGCCTCCCGCGCCAGGATGTTCTCCACGCGCGCCACGAGCTCCTCCAGGTCTTCCGTCTTCAGCAGCCAGTCGTCCGCGCCCAGACGCAAGGCCCGCAGCTTCAGCAGGCGATCCTCCGCCTCGCTCAACACCAACACCGGCAGCGCGGCCCACGCCCGCTCGTCGCGCACCCGCCGCAGCAGCTCCAGGGGCCCTCCCCCGGGAAGCTCGGCGTCCGCTAGGAGGCATTCGGGCTCCGCGTCGCGCACGAGCGCCAGCGCTTCCTCGACGGTGGTCGCGGTCACGACCTCGAAGCCCTCGTTGAGCAGCCGCATCTTGAGCAGGCGCCGGAACTCGCCCTGCGGCTCCGCCAACAGCACCCGCGGTTTCTGCGCGCTCCGGGAATGCCTGTGGAATTTGTGCACGACGCGGATCAACACCTCAACCACCTCGGGATCGAACTGCGTCCCGGCATGGCGCTCCAGCTCCGCCAGGGCATGTTGGGGCGCGAACGCCGCGCGGTGCGGCCGGTCGGAGAGCATGGCCATGTAGGCCTCGACCACCGAGATGATCCGCGCCCCGAGGGGGATCTCCCGTCCCTTCAACCCATCGGGGTAACCCCGCCCGTCGTAGCGTTCGTGATGGTGCCGGATGATGGGCAAGACCTTCCACGGAAAATCGATGTGCTCGAGCAGGCGCACGCTCCCCTCGACGTGCTTCTGCATCTGCTCCGCCTGCTCGGCGGTGAACGCACTCGGTTCGAGCAGCACCGCGTGATCCACTCCCGCCTTCCCGAGGTCCCGCAGCAGCGTGGCGATCGTGATCTCCTGCACGGCGGCGTCGTCGAGCCCCATTTCCTCCGCCACGGCACGGGTCAGGCGCGTGACCTGGTGCGAGAACCCGCCGAAGAAGCGGTCGTCCACCTCCAGAAGCCCCACGAGCAGGTCGAGCACCTGGACCAGGGCGCGCACGGCGCGCTCGGGTGCGCCGGCCGTACCGGCCGGCGCCTCCGTGCGCGGCACCATCGCCTCCGCCAGCTGCTCGGCCTGGATCAGGTAGTCGCCCTGGCCGAACTGGAGAAGCTCGAGGCTCTGGCGCACCGCGGCGAAGCTCGTGACGACGAGCACGGGCCGGCCTGGGCGTTGCCGGAGAAGTTTCTCGCGCAGGCGTTTGACCGAAGCGTCGGGATTCGAGGACTCGATCAGCACGCCGTCCAGGCTGACGCTGCGCCCGAGACGGATGGCCTCCGCCTCGCCGGTGGCGAAGAGCACGTTGCAGCCTCGCCGACGCAACGCCGCCGCGAGCTCCTCGCGGCCCGGGGCGAAGCTGGACACCAAAAGCACGTTGCAGTGCACGACGGCGCCGCTCCTCGGGGTCCCTCGCAGGCCGTGGCAGAATATAGGGCCCCGCACCTCGCGCGGCCATCGGGGCGCAGGCGGCATTGCCGAGGCTGCGGTGGCCCGCTACCCTGAGCCTTCATTCGGAGCGCGGCCAAGGAGCCCCTACGATGCCGGACGAGCCCGGAATCCCCCCGCAGGCTGCCTTCGCGAGCCGGCACATCGGCCCGCGCGAGGCCGAGATCGAGGCGATGCTGGCGAGCCTCGGTCTCGATTCGCTCGAGGCGCTGGCGGAACGAGCCCTGCCACGGGCGATCCGGACTGCCGGGCCGCTGCACTTGCCCCCGCCGCGCACCGACTCGGAGGTCCTGGCGGAGTTGCGCGAGCTCGCGGGGCGCAACCAGCTGTACCGCTCGTTCATCGGCCTGGGTTTCCACGAAACCGTGCTCCCGCCCCCGATCCGCCGCGGGATCCTGGAGAACCCCGGTTGGTACACCGCCTACACCCCCTATCAAGCGGAGATCTCCCAGGGGCGGCTGGAGGCGTTGCTGAACTTTCAAACGATGATCGCCGATCTGACGGCGCTTCCCATAGCCAACGCCTCCTTGCTCGACGAGGCCAGCGCCGCTGCCGAGGCCCTGGCCCTGTGCCACCGCGTGGCGGCAAGCCGCACCCGAGGCGCTCGGTTCGTCGTTTCGAGCGGGTGCCACCCGCAGACGATCGCCGTGGTCGAGACCCGGGCGCGGGCGCTCGGCATCGAGGTGGCGGTGGGCGATCTCGCGCAGGGCGAGATACCGCCGGGCGCCTTCGGCGTGCTGCTGGCCTATCCGGAAACGGACGGGGCGGTGCGGGACTGGAGCGCGCTGTGCGAGCGAGCCCATGCCCGGGGAGCGCTCGTGGCGGTCGTCGCCGACCCGCTGGCCTTGACCCTGCTGCGCCCGCCGGGGGAGTTCGGCGCGGACGTGGCGGTGGGCTCCACGCAGCGCTTCGGCGTGCCCCTGGGCTTCGGAGGGCCGCACGCCGCCTACATCGCCGTGCGCGAGCGCTTCGTGCGCCATCTTCCGGGACGCATCGTCGGCGTGAGCCGCGATGCGGCGGGACAGCCGGCGCTGCGCCTGGCGTTGCAAACCCGCGAACAGCACATCCGGCGCGAGAAAGCGACGAGCAACATCTGCACGGCCCAGGTGCTTCCCGCGATCCTGGCCTCCATGTACGCCGTCTACCATGGTCCGGAGGGGCTCGAACGGATCGCGCGGCGGTTGCACCGCCTGGCTGGAGTGCTGGCGGAGGGGTTGCGCGAGATCGGATGCCGGGTGGAACCGACGTGGTTCTTCGACACGCTGCGCGTGAGTCCCGGCCCACGCGACGCGCGGCAGATTCTCGCGGCTGCCGAGGCGCGGCGCTTCAACCTGCGCCTTTACGACGACGGCAGCTTCGGCATCGCGCTCGGGGAGCCGACGACGGAAGAGGACATCGCGGCCCTGCTCGAGATTTTCGGTGCCGCGGCGCCGCCCGACGTCCTCGCGCGCCGACGGGCCCGGGCGCAGGACCGCATCCCGCCCGAACTCCAGCGCACGAGCCGCTTCCTCACCGACCCCGTGTTCCACCGCTACCGTGCGGAAACGGAGCTCGTGCGCTACATGCACCGCCTCGAGGCGCGCGACCTCGCGCTCAACACCTCCATGATCCCCCTCGGTTCGTGCACGATGAAGCTCAACGCGGCGGCCGAAATGCTCTCCATCACCGAAGCGGGCTTCGCGGAGTTGCACCCCTTCGCGCCGGCGGAGCAGGCGGAGGGCTACGCCGCGTTGTTCGAGAGGCTGCGGGCCTGGTTCGGAGAGATCACCGGCTTGCCCGCCGTGACGCTGATGCCCAACGCCGGAGCGCAGGGCGAGTACACGGGCCTGCTCGTCATCCGTGCCTACCACGAGGCGCGTGGGGAGGGACAGCGCGATGTGTGCTTGATCCCGCAGTCCGCCCACGGCACCAACCCGGCGAGCGCGGCGATGTCGGGCCTGCAGGTCGTCACCGTACGCTGCGATGCCGAGGGCAACGTGGACGTGGCCGATCTCGAGGCGCGCGCGCGGGAGCACGCGCGGCGGCTGGCGGCATTGATGGTCACCTACCCCTCGACCCACGGGGTGTTCGAGGAACGGATCGCGGAGATCTGCGAGATCGTCCACCGCTACGGCGGGCAGGTCTACCTCGACGGGGCCAACATGAACGCGCTCGTGGGCCTCGCCCGGGCCGGCGAGTTCGGCGCGGACATCTGCCACCTCAACCTGCACAAGACGTTCTGCATCCCGCACGGTGGCGGGGGTCCCGGGGTGGGCCCCGTGTGCGCCGCCGCGCATCTCGCCCCCTACCTGCCGCGCCACCCCCTGCGCCCGGAGGTGGGTGGGCCCGCCGGGATCGGTCCCGTGGCGGCCGCCCCCTACGGCAGCCCCGGCGTCCTGCCCATCGCCTACGCCTACCTGGCGATGATGGGATCCGAGGGGCTGCGCCGCGCGAGCCTGGTGGCGATCCTGGCGGCCAACTACGTCGCCCGGCGCCTCGAGCCCCACTACCGCATCCTCTACAAAGGTCGCCACGGGCTCGTGGCCCACGAGTGCCTCGTGGACGTGCGCCCCTTCCGCCGCTCGGCGCAGGTGGAAGCCGAGGACATCGCCAAACGGCTGATGGACTACGGCTTCCACGCGCCGACGATGTCGTTCCCGGTCGCGGGTACGCTGATGATCGAGCCTACCGAGAGCGAGTCGAAAGCGGAGCTCGACCGCTTCTGCGAGGCGATGCTCGCCATCCGCGAGGAGATCCGGGAGATCGAGGAAGGCCGAGCCGATCCGCGCAACAATCTGCTGAAGAACGCGCCCCATACGGCGCAGGCGGTTTGCGCGGAGCCTTGGGACCGGCCCTACCCGCGCGAGCGCGCGGCGTTCCCGGCGGCCTGGTTGCGGGAGCACAAGTACTGGCCCCCCGTCGCCCGCGTGGACAACGCCTACGGAGACCGCCACCTCGTCTGCCGTCGCGGGGCGGGCGAGATTTCCCTGGCCGCGCCGGAAGAGCCCCCCGGCCGGCGTGTCGGGTCAGGGTAAAGTGCCGCTCTGCGCGGGCTCGATACGCGCCATGCCTTTCTCGACGACTCGCTCGCTGAGCCACACGGTCTGCCCGTTCTCCACGAGCCGCAGCTCGTAGGCGGGAGCGGCGCGACCCGTGGCGAAGCGGCGGGCGCGCTCGTAGCCCACGACGACGGCGTAGGGCGCGCGCGCGTGCTTCCAGCCCAAAACGGTCCCCGGCTCGTAGTGCACGAGGCGCAGGCGCAAGTCCGGCCAGCTCCAGAGCAGTCCGCTCCCCAGCGCCCCCGCCGCCGCGAAGAGGGCGACGGCCGCCCACCGCGCCCGGCGCACGCCGAAACTGCGCTGCCCCTCCCGCGCCTTGTAGATCCGCCGCAGCACGGCGTAGGCGTGGTGCAGACGCTGCTGGCGCGCGAGATCCTCCTCGGTCGGATGCTGCGGGAGATTGCCCAGGGCGAGGTAGTAAGCGGCGTCGAGAGCCTCGCGCGTCGCGCCGGGGGCGAGGCCGAGCAGCTCCAGGTAGCGAGCCTCCGTGGCTGGATTGAGCTGGCCCGCCATGGCCTACCACTTCCCCTGGATGAAGCTGCCGCCCTGGTTGACGATGTCGCTGTAGAAATCCACCCATACGCCCGTCACCGTGGTGCCGTCGGGCGTGTGGTCCTTGCCGTAGGAGTAGATGCGGAACGTCACGCCGTTCGCGCCGCTGAGGCGCTGGTAGTAGAGCGGGTTGCCCCAACCGTCGAGCTTCGGCACCGGTGCCCCGAGCCGCTCGAGGTCGGCCTCGATGGCGGTCACGGGCTGGAGCGATCCGTCGCCGGGTAGCGTGCCCTCGCTCGACTGGTACGCGAGCAGCAGGGTCGCCAGGCCGCGGATATTCCCGAACGTGTGCCCGGCGCGCGAGACATCGAAGGCGTAGAGGGCCGTCTGCATGGCCAAGCCGAGCACGAGCGACAGAATGACCAGAACCACGAGCAGCTCCACGAGCGAGAAGCCGGCCTCGCTCGAGCGCGCTCGAGCGCCCCGGCCTCTGGACCGCACCACGAAAACCATCGCCTGCACACCTCCGCACATAAAATTGGCCCCGCCCACCCGGAAAGGCAAGACTGCGCGCGCGGCGGCGTGCCGATGCCACTTTCGTAAGCGCGATGACCTGGCGCGGCACCGACCCGAAGCGCGAGACCTGGCGCCGGCTAGCGTCTCAACGGCGCGCTGGCGCCGCTGGGGCTCGCTGGCCCGGCCCCGCCGCGGCGGCCTCTCGTGGATCCTGTTCTCGTTGGGGATTTTCTTCTTCTTCGCCTTCTTCCTCGACGCCCAGGGCCCGGAGGTCGAGTTCGAGCTCGTAGGGCGGCGGCGCGCCGCCGGGGCCCTGGAGGTAGTGCTCCATCCACTGCATCAAGCGCCGCGAGAAATCGTAGCGCGTGGCGGCGCGCCGGTTGCCGTGACCCTCGCCGGGGTAGAAGACGAGGCGCACGGGCGTGCGCTCGAGGACCTTGAGGTAGCGGTAGAGCGCCAGGGATTGGCTCGGGTGCACCCGGGGGTCCTCCTTGCCGTGCGCGATCAGGATCGGGGTGCGCGCCTGCTCCACGTGGTAGAGGGGGCTGCGCTCGCGGAACCAGTCCCACGCTTCCCACGGCCAGCGCCGAGCGTGGACGAGGTACATCTCCCAGGGGATGTCGGTCGTGCCGGCCTTGGAGACGTGATCGGCGATGCCCACGAACATCACTGCCGCGGCGAACCTCTCGCTGTAACGGGTCGCGCACCAGGCCGTGGCGAAGCCGCCGTAGGAGCCCCCGGTGACGCCCACACGCTTGGCGTCCACGAGCCCCTGGGCCACGAGGTAGTCCACACCGTCCACGAGATCGTCGAACTCGCGGCCCGCGTAGTCGCCCTGGTGCAGTTTGGAGAAGGCGACCCCGCGACCGGTGCTCCCGCGGTAGTTGGGGTAGAACACCGCGAAGCCGCGCGCCGCCGCCACCTGACCGGGCGCGGCATAAGAAGTCAGCCAGCCGTTGGAGTAGTGCGCCTCGGGCCCGCCGTGGACGACGAGGATCAGGGGGTAGCGCTGGCCCGCGCGCGCATCGAGGGGTCGGATCAAGAGCCCTTCGATTTCGAGCCCGTCGCGCGCGCGATAGCGGACGACTTCCTGGAGGGCGCGTCGCAGGGACTCGGCCTCGGGATTCGTCGTCGTCCACCGCGCCGGGGCGCGATCCCCGTGGGCCATGACGTAGAGTTCCGCCGGATGCGCAGGGCTGTCGGCGACGAACGCCGCCCGCCGCCCGTCGCGGCTCAGGCTGAGGGAGTTCAGGATGGGTTCGCCCGCGGCCACGATCGTCTTGCGCGCGCTGCCGTCGCGGCGCACTTCTCCGAAGACGCTTCCCACCCCCTCGTGGCCGACGTAGAGCAGCGTGTCCGCGTCCTGCCAGGCGAAGGCGATGACGTGGCCCGCGAAACCTGGCAGCACGTCCGTCAACGGGCCCCCCGAGGCGGAGGCGACGACGAGGCGGCCTTCCCTGGGATCGTGGAGGTCGGCGGCGGAGATGAATGCCAGGGAACGGCCGTCGGGCGACCACGCGACGGGACCGAGCTTCCCGGGGTTGTCCAGGCGGGCGAGCACACGGCCGCTGCCGGCGTCCACGACGTGGACCTTGCGGCGCATGTAGTGGTCGTCGATGAGCGGCGTCGGGGCCAAAGCCACGACGAGGCGGTCATCCACGGGGCTCCAGTGAAGCTCCGAGGCCGAGCCGGGAAGGTCGAGCACCCGCGGCTTCGCCGCCGCATCGTCCAGCGAGGCGATGTAGACCTTCACCGGGCGCCAGTCCTCCTCGTAGACCTCGACGCGAAAACCCTTCTCCTCCAGCTTCTTCTTCTTTTTGTCCCGCGGGGGCCGCGCGAGGAAGGCGATCCGATGGCCATCGGGCGACAGGCTGAAGGCCTCGATGTCTTCCTCGTGGGTTACCTTGCGCTGCGCCTCGCCTCCGCGCACGGGAATCAGGTACACGGCGCGATGCTCGTCGCCCTCGCGCTTGGCGAGGAAAACGATGGCCGAGCTGTCCGGGGTCCACGCGATGTCGCCGACCGAAACCTTGCCGGCCACGTAGGGACGGGCCTGCCTCGCTGCCTCCGCCACGTGCAGCTCCCGCCACGCCGGGCCGTCCTCGTCCTTGTACGGGATGCGCGGCACCTGAAGGACGAAGGCCACCGCCGACCCGTCCGGGGCCATCGCCGCTTCGCTCACCGAACGCAGCGCGGCGACGTGCTCCAGTGTCCAAACGTGCTTCTCCTCCGCGCCGACCCCCGGACAGAACGCGAGGTACCCCGCGAGCCCGAGCATGCATCGAGCGGCTCTCATGCGCGCCTCCTCCTTCGCCCTCGCCATGCCCACACGGCGCGCCCTGCCCGGCGCACGGGCGCACCGGCCGGCGGATCGGTTGCAGAAGCCTGCAGTATAGCTGCTCAGAGGGCGCCGACGATCCAGCCGCCGCCGAGCACGAGCGCGCCGTCGTAGAAGACCGCGGCCTGCCCCGGCGTGACCGCCCGCTGGGGCTCGTCGAACAGGACCCGGGCCCGGCCCTCTTCGAGGGGCTCGATCCTGGCGCCGACGCCCGCATGGCCGGCGCGAATCTTGACCGTGGCGCGCAGCGCCCCGCCGGGACGGTCGAAGGGGATCCAGCGCACGCGCTCCACGAGGCAACCTTCGCGCTCGAGCTCCTGCGCCTCGCCGACGACGACCCGTCGCGCGCGAGGCTCGAGCGCCACCACGTAGAGCCGGCGTCCGGCGGCCACCCCCAGACCGCGGCGCTGCCCCACGGTGTAGCGGGCAAGTCCCTCGTGACGGCCGAGCCGGCGTCCCGCGGTGTCCACGATCTCTCCCGGTGCGTCGTCTCGGAGGAGACCGGCGCGGGCCAGGACGTCGCGGTAACTTTCGCCGGGCGCGACGAAGCACAGGTCCATGGACTCGGGCTTCTGCGCCGTGACGAGCCCGGCCTCGCGCGCGATGGCGCGCACTTCGGACTTGCGCAACCGGCCGAGGGGGAATTCGGCCCGACGGCGTTGGGCCTCGGAAAGATCGAACAGGAAGTACGACTGGTCTTTGTCCTCGTCCGCGGCGCGGCGCAGCAGCGTCCGCCCCGAACGCCGGTCGCGCTCCAGGATGGCGTAGTGCCCCGTGGCCAGACGCTCCGCCCCGACCGCACGCGCCCGGGCGAGCAACGCGGCGAACTTGACCGAGCGGTTGCATTGCACGCAGGGCGAGGGGGTGCGCCCCGCGGCGTAGTCCTGGGCGAGGGGCACGAGGATGCGCTCCCGGAACTCGCGCTCCAAGTCGAGCACGTAGTGCGGAAAGCCCAGGTCCTGTGCGACGCTGCGGGCATCGCGGAAATCGTCCGGCGAGCAACAGCGCCCGTAACGCTCCGTCTCGCCGGCGAGGCGGTCCACGAGCTGCATCGAGAACCCCACGAGCGGGCGGCCCTGCCGTGCGAGCAAGAGCGCGGCCACGGAGCTGTCCACCCCTCCGCTCATGGCGACCGCGGTGAGGGCCCGGCCCTCCCGCCTCCCGAAGCCCGACATCTTCACCGTCCCTCCCGCGCGAGGCGCAGGCCCTGGCGCACCCGGGCCACAACACGGGGCAGCACCTCGAGGAAGCGCTCCACGTCCTCGCGGGACGTGCTCCAGCCGAGCGACACCCGCACGGCCTCGCGCGCGGCTTCTTCCGCGTAACCCATGGCTCGCACGACATGCGAGGGGCGCGCCGCCCCGGAAGCGCACGCGGAGCCGGTGGCGACGGCGAAGCCTTCCACGTCGAGCGCGATGGCCAGGGCTTCCCCGGGCACGCCCGGCAGAGCGAAGTTCACCGTTTGCGGAAGCCTCGGCGCGCCGTCCCCGTGGATGCGCACGCCATCGAAGTCCTCCCGCAAGCGACTCTCGATGTGCACCCGCAGCCGCAGCAGTCGCTGGGACTCCTCGCGCAGGCTCCGCTGCGCCGCTTCGGCGGCGGCACCGAAGGCGGCGGCCAGCGCCACGGCCTCGGTGCCCCCGCGCCGGCGCCGTTCCTGGGAGCCACCCGCGATGAGCGGCGCGAGCCTCAGGCCCTCCCGCAGCACCAAGGCTCCGCTACCCTGGGGCCCGCCGAGCTTGTGGGCCGACAGCGCCAGCAAGTCCGCCCCGAGCTCGCGCATCGCGAGGGGCAACTTCCCCGCAGCCTGCACGGCGTCCACGAGCAGGGGCACCCCCGCGTCGCGGCAGCCCGAGGCGACGCGCTCCACCGGCTGCACGACCCCCGTCTCGTTGTTCGCCCACTGCAGGGCGGCGAGGGCCACGTCCTCGCCCAGACGGGCCAGGAAAACGTCCTCCTGCACCCGGCCGTCGCGGTCGCAGGGAATGGTCTCCACGTGGAAGCCGCCGCGTTGCGCGGCGAGGCGCGCCGCCTCGAGCACCGCCGAATGCTCCACGGCCCCCACGAGAATCCTTCTCCGCCCCCGCGGCGCCCGGTCGCACACCCCCCGCACCGCGGCGGCGATGGCCTCCGAGCCTCCGCTCGTGAACACCACCCACGAGGGCGGCACGTCGAGCAGCGCCGCCACGCGCTCGCGCGCACGCTCCAGCAGCCCTCGGGCCCGCTGCCCCTCGCGGTGCAGCGAGGACGGGTTGCCCTCCACGACGTCCAGGGCCTCGAGCAAGGCGTGGCGGGCCTCGGGACGCAAGGGGCTCGTGGCGTTGTGGTCGAGGTAGATCCGATCCCTGCCGGCGTTCATCGGCGCTCCGTGTGTGTTACAGTAGCCGGTTCCCGCAGGGAGCGCCAAGTGTCGAGGAACGTGGAGCTCAAGAAAACCGTCCACCTGCCCCGCACGCGTTTCCCGATGAAGGCGGACCTGCCGCGCCGCGAGCCCGAGATCCTCTCCTGGTGGACGCGCACCAACGCCTACGCGCGGATCCGCGAGGCCCGGCGCGACGCGCCGCCCTACGTCCTGCACGACGGGCCTCCCTACGCCAACGCGCACATCCACCTCGGCCAGGCGCTGAACAAGATCCTCAAGGACTTCGTCGTCAAGTCCCGGACGATGATGGGCAACGACGCGCGCTACGTTCCCGGCTGGGATTGCCACGGGCTGCCCATCGAGCACCGCGTGGATCGCGAGCTCGGTCCGCGCAAGGCGGGGCTCGGGCCCCTCGAGATCCGCGCCCGCTGCCGCGCCTACGCGGAGAGGTACATCGCCGTGCAGCGCCGGGAGTTTCGGCGGTTGGGCGTGCTGTGGGACTGGGCGCGCGACGACGCGGAGGAAGCGGCGCACCTGCCGGATCGCACCGCGATCTACCGTACTCTGGATCGCACCTACGAGGCCGAGATCGTCCGCCAGCTCGGACGGTTCTTCAGCGACGGAGCTGTCTACCACGGCGAGAAACCCGTCCACTGGTGCTACGCCTGCCGCACGGCGCTCGCCGAAGCGGAGGTGGAGTACGAGGAGCGCACCGATCCTTCGATCTACGTCAAGCTCCCCGTGCGGGGGCTCGAGAGCCGCGCGCCGGCTGTGGCGGGCAAGTCGGTGTACGTCGTCATCTGGACCACGACACCGTGGACCCTGCCGGCGAACCTGGCGGTGGCGCTGCACCCGCAACTGCCCTACGTCGCCGCCGAGCTCGGCGGGGAGATCTGGATCGTCGCCGAAGGGCTGCTCCCGGCGTTGCTCGGCAAGCTCGGGCGGGAGGGCGCGCGAGTGGTCGCCCGCTGGAAGGGAGCCGAGCTCGTGGGCGAAGGGGCGGACTGGGTCGGCCGAAGCGTGGCGGTGGAACGGCCCTATCCCCCGCCCGCGGGCCCGGCCTCGGGGCCGGGGTTGCTCGTTCTGGGCGAGCACGTGACGCTCGAGGCCGGTACGGGTTGCGTCCACACCGCGCCTGGCCACGGCGCCGAAGACTACGAGGTGGGCCGCCGCTACGGTCTCGCGCCCTTCAACCCCGTGGGCGACGACGGCCGGTTCCTTCCGGAGCGCGTGGGTGTCGCGTGGCTCGGGGGGCAGTTCGTGCTCGAGGCCAACCGCGCCATCGTGGAGGACCTCGCGCGCCGCGGATGGCTGCTCCATCGCGAGGAGTACTCGCACAGCTACCCGCACTGCTGGCGCTGCAAGAACCCGGTGCTCTTCCGTTCCACCCCGCAATGGTTCATCGCCATCGACCACGGCGGTCTGCGCCAGCGCGCCCTGGAGCAGATCCGCGCCACGCGCTGGATCCCAGCCTTCGGGGAGCAGCGCATCGCGCAGATGGTCGCCACGCGGCCCGATTGGTGCATCTCCCGCCAGCGGACCTGGGGGGTCCCCGTCCCGGCAGTGGTTTGCGCGTCCTGCTTCGACGAACATCCCGACGCGTTCGTGCGGGATGCGGCGCTGTTCGAGCACCTGGCGCGCCTGTTCCTCGAAGAAGGCTCCGATGCTTGGTTCGGCGTGCCCGCCGACGGCGGCTTCCGCCCCTACGCTTCGGAGGTGGAGCGGCGCGAGCGGCTCGTGCCCCCCGAGGTCCGCTGCCCGCGCTGCGGCCGGCGCGAAACGCTGCGCCCGCACGATCATATCGTGGATGTGTGGTTCGAGTCCGGCGTCTCCCACGCCGCCGTGCTGGGCCGCGATCCGAAGCTCCCCTGGCCGGCGGACTGCTACCTTGAGGGTCACGACCAGTACCGCGGCTGGTTCCACTCCTCCCTCCTCGTCGCGGTGCACGACCGGGGGCGCGCACCCTACCGCGAGGTCGTGACCCACGGTTTCACGCTCGACGCGGAAGGCCGGAAGATGTCGAAGTCCCTGGGCAACGTGGTCTCTCCGATGGAGGTCGCGGAACAGCGCGGCGCGGACATCCTGCGGCTGTGGGTCTCGGGCGTGGACTTCCTCGAGGACATGCGGCTCTCCGAGGAGATCCTCGAGCGCAGCGCCGAGGCCTACCGCAAGATCCGCAACACGTTCCGCTATCTCCTGGGAAACCTGTGGGACTTCGACCCCTTGCGCGACGCCCTGCCCTACGGGGCGCTGGAGGAAATCGACCGCTGGGCGCTGCAGAGCCTGGAGCGAGCGCGCCGCCGCATCCTCGAGGCCTACGAACGCCACGCGTATCACGTCGTCTACCACACGCTCCACCAGTTCTGCGCCGTGAGCCTCTCCGCCTTCTACCTCGATGTCCTGAAGGATCGGCTGTACACCGCACCCGCCCGCTCCCGGCGACGGCGCTCGGCTCAGACGGTCCTCTACCGGCTGGCGACCGATCTCTGCCGCCTGATGGCCCCCCTGCTGTGCTTCACCGCCGAGGAGGTGTGGCAGGAGCTCGAGGCGTTGCACGGCCGTCCCGCCTGGGGAGAGGCCACGGTCCATGCGGAGCGTTTCCCCGATCGGGTGGTGGAGGACGATCCCCATCTCCTCGCCCGCTGGGAGCGCCTGCTGCGCCTGCGCGAGGTCGTGGCCAAAGCGCTGGAGCAAGCGCGGTCCGCGCGGAGGATCGGCGGGTCGCTCGAAGCCCAGTTGACGATCGAAGCGGATCCCGCGACCCGCGCCTTCCTCGCGTCGTTCGGGCCGGAGTTGCGCTTCGTGTTCCTCACGAGCGCGGTGACCTTCGGCGACGCGGGACCCGAGGCCTACCGCCCCCCCGAACTGGAGGGGTTCGCCGTGGCCGTGGCGCCCGCGGCGGGAAGCAAGTGCGCCCGCTGCTGGCACTACACGCGGGACGTGGGCCAGGATCCGGCGTTTCCCGAGATCTGCGCCCGCTGCGCGGAGGCGGTGCGCGAGATGCTGGCGGAGGAGCCCTCGTGAGGCACGCCCCGGCGTGCACGGGCCGCGCCCCGTACTTTCTCGCGGCCTTGGCGGTCTTTCTTCTCGACCAAGCGAGCAAGGTCGCGGCGGATCGGTGGCTGCGCGGTCGGGAACCGCTGGTGGTGATCCCGGGATGCTTTCAGCTCAGCTACTCCCGCAACCGCGGCGGGCTCTTCGGGTTCTTCGCGGACTTCGAGGATCCGTGGCGCTTCCTGCTGTTGACCCTGTTTCCGATCGCGGCGGTCGTGCTCATCGCCTGGTTTCTGGCGCGCACGGGCGAGCCCGACCGGTCCACCCTCTTAGGCTTGGGGCTGATCCTGGGGGGGGCCGCGGGCAACCTGCTCGACCGGGTGCTGCGGGGGGAGGTCGTGGATTTTCTGGACGTCTACGTCTCCTGGGCCCCGTTGCGCGATGGGTGCCTGCGCTACTTCGGCACGGCCCACTGGCCCACCTTCAACGTGGCGGACTCGGCGATCGTCGTCGGCGCCGGCCTGCTTTTGCTCGATGTCTTCCGGCCCGAGCGGCGGCGCACGCCTCCGGCGGCAGAGGCAGGCTCGGGTTAGACTGAACGCGTGCATCCGATTCTGATCGACCTCGGCCGCGCGAGGCTTCCCTGGGTGGGCGAGGTCAGCCTGGCGCTGCCCACCTACGGGGTGCTCTTCGCTGCCGCGGCGTTGGGGGGATGGATCTGGTTCCAGCGGCGGGCCCGCGGCCTGGGGGTGGACCCCGATGCGGCGTTCAACCTTTCGTTCTACACGGTGCTCCTGGGTCTGCTGGGCGCGAAGCTCATGCTCGTCGTCGTGGAGTGGCGGCTCTACTGGGAGAACCCGCGGCTGCTTCTCGGCACGCTGCGCTCGGCCGGGGTGCTCATGGGCGGCATCGTGGCCGGGGCCCTGACGTTTCTCGTCTACTGTCGCCGCCACGGCCTTCCCACCCTCGCCCTCGCGGACGCCGTGGCGGCACCGCTCACCCTGGGCCAGGCGGTGGGACGCCTGGGTTGTTTTTTCGCCGGATGTTGTTACGGGGTACGCTCGCACGGGCGCCTCGCCGTGATCTTCAGCGATCCCCGCGCAGCCGCGCAGACGGGCATCCCGCTGCACGTGCCCCTCGTGCCCGTGCAGCTCTACGAGATGGCGGGCGACCTGCTCCTCGCGGGCTTGCTCGCCTGGCTCTGGCACCGGCGGCTGCGGCCGGAGGGGACGGTCTTCTGGATCTACCTGCTGCTGTACAGCACGATGCGGGCCCTGCTCGAGTTCTGGCGTGGCGATGCGCAGCGGGGGCTCTACTTCGGAGGGCGTGTGTCCACCTCGCAACTGTTCGCCCTCGCGGGCGTCCTGCTGGCGAGCGGGATGCTCCTGCGAGCGCGGCGGAGCCTGCACGCGACGCCATGAGCGCGCGGACGCATCGGATTCGCGTGCCCCCCGAGGCGGAGGGGGCCCGGCTCGACCGTTTTCTCCACGAGCGCTGGCCCGAACACAGCCGCGCGTTCTTCCAGCGGCTGATCCGGGCGGGGAAGGTGCGGCTCGCGGGTCGGTCGGTGGCCAAAGCGGCCACCTCCCTGCGCGCCGGGGACGAGCTCGCCGTGGAGATTCCCCCGCCCCCCCCGGCCACGCTCCAGGGGGAGCCGATCCCGATCGATATCGTTTACGAGGACGCGCACCTCCTGGTGGTCTCGAAACCCCCCGGTATGGTCGTGCACCCCGCGCCGGGGGTGCGCTCGGGCACGCTCGTGCACGCGCTGCTCGGTCGGGGGACGCCCCTCGCGCGCACCGGCGCCCCCGAGCGGCCCGGGATCGTGCACCGGCTGGACCGGGAGACCTCGGGGCTGCTCGTCGTCGCCAAGACCGAGGCGGCGTATCAGGGGCTCGTGCGGGCGTTTCGAGAGCGGCGCGTGCTCAAACGCTACGACGCCCTGGTCTGGGGACAGCCCGACCCGCCCGCGGGGATCGTCGAGCATCCCATCGGGCGCAGTGCGCGCGACCGGACGCGCATGTCGGTCCGATCGCCGCGGGGCCGGCCCGCACGCACGCGCTACACGACCGTGGAGCGCCTGCACGGGCTGGCTTTCCTGGAGGTGGAGATCGAAACGGGGCGCACGCATCAGATCCGCGTGCACCTCCATGCGCTGGGCCACCCCGTCGTCGGAGACAGGCGCTACGGCGGCCGCCCCTGGCGCGAGGTCGCCGATGGGGGCCGGCGGGCGCTGCTGCGGGACTTTCCCCACCTCGCCCTCCATGCCCGCGAGCTTGCTTTTGCGCATCCCGTCACGGGCCGCCCCCTGCACGTCGAGGCCGAGCGACCCGAGACTTTCGATCGTCTCCTGCGGGCGCTGCGGGAGATGTCGTGAGGCGTCCCGCACTGGGCTGCATCGGCGCCGGGCGACTGGCGCGCGCCCTGCTTCCTGCGCTGGTGGAGGCAGGCTATGCCGTCGCAGGGATCAGCGCGCGGGGTGCCGCGCGGGGCCGCCGCCTCGCGCGGCGCCTGCAGGTGCCATGCTTCGGCTCCGCGGCGGAACTCGCGCGCCGCAGCGACATCCTCCTGCTCGCCGTGCCGGACCGGGCGCTTTTGCCCCTCGCGCGCGAGCTCGCCGCAGCCGGAGTATCGTGGGGCGGGCGCGTCGTGCTGCACCACGCGGGAGCCCTCGGGTGCGCGCCCCTGCGCCCGCTGCGGCGGGCGGGCGCGGCGGTGGGGGTGCTGCACCCCTTGCAGACGCTCGGCGTGCGCGATGCACCGTTGCGAGGATCGTGGGCACGCGTCGAGGGCGACGCCCGCGCGGTGCGCGTGGCGCGGCAGATCGCACGCCAACTCGGGCTCCGGCCCTTCCTCCTGCCCCCGCCCGCCCGGCGCGGCCTTTACCATGCCGCAGCCTCGCTGGCGTCGAACGATCTCGTCGCCCTGCTGACCCTCGCCGAAGCGGCGCTGACGCGCGCCGGTCTCACCGCGGCGGCGGCCCACCGCGCCATCGCCTCCCTCGCCCAGGGAAGCCTCGCCCAGTGGGCGCGCTACGGCCTGCCCGGCGCGTTCACGGGCCCCCTCGCGCGAGGCGACAGCGCCACGGTCGCTGCGCAACGAGCCGCCCTTGCGCGAAGCGACCGCGTCGCCTCCGCCGTCCACCGGACCCTCTCGCGGGCGCTGCTGGCCCTGGCTCGCCGTCAGGGGTTGATGGGCCGCCGGCAGGCCGAGGCGGCGCGCAAGCGGCTCGGCGGTTGAGTTGGCGGCTTCACTGGCCGCCGGCTCGGACCGCGGTATATAGTGCGGCGCGTGAGGCGATCCCCTCGTGCGCGGCGCGCGCTCGCCTGGTCGCTCGCCGGGAGCCTGCTGGGCGCCGCGGCGGCCGCGGCACCTCCGCTGCCCGTGCCGCGCGAGCGTGTCCTCGTCGGCATTCCGGAGCGCACCGACCGTGGAAACTGGGACGGTACCTGGCTCTACGTGAGCCGCGACGGACGGCTCGCCCTGTGGATGCGCACCAGCGAGGGCAAACTGGAAGCGAAGTTCCGTTACGAGAGCTACCGCGCCGCGGAAACCTTCGAGACGGCATGGGATGGCCGGGCGGACTACGAAGCGCAGAACCATCCCGGGACCTTCGCCGTGACGATCGAGGAGGCCGATGCCGACACCGCACGGGGCACGTGGCTGTGGGAGCTCAAGCTGCCCGGAGCCACCCGCTTCGAGCGCGGCCGTTTCACCCTCTACCGCGCCGACGACGGGCGGACACTCGTCGTCCACTTCAGCCACTACGAGAAGAAGATCCGGAGGGGCGAGCGGGAAGGCGGTTTCGAAGGCGAGCACGTGATCGTCTTCCGCAAGCTTTCCAAGCGTCTCGTGCTGTGGGACGAACTCCCGGGCTGAACGCGGGCGCCGGCTCGACGACCGGGGACCGCGCGCGCCCCCCGCACGGTTGACGCCCGCCGCCCCGCCTCCCTATACTCCCGCGCCTGCGCCGTCGGGCCCGGATCGAGGTGCGCGGCATGGCGAACGATCGCGGTCACTGGACGTCGAGGGCTGGCTTCGTCCTCGCCGCCGCGGGCAGCGCGATCGGGCTCGGCAACCTGTGGAAGTTTCCGTATCTCAGTTGGGAGAACGGCGGGGGACTGTTCGTCCTCGTCTACCTGATCTGCGTCGCCTGCGTGGGGCTGCCGATCATGGTGGCCGAGATGCTCATCGGGCGCAAGACGCAGCGCAATCCCGTGGGTGCGCTGCGCGAGGCGGTGGGCCCTGGGTGGGGCTGGGTCGGCGGGCTGGGCGTCTTCACGGGATTCGTGATCCTCGGTTACTACACCGTCGTCGCGGGCTGGTCGCTGCAGTACTTCTGGAAGTGCCTGCGCTGGACGTTCGGCGGCTTCGTTCCGGGCACGGCGAGCGGGGAAAGCTTCGAGGCGTTCCTCGGCAACGGCCCGCTCCAGGTGACCCTCGCGGCCGCGTTTTTGGCGCTGACGGCCTGGATCGTCTATGGGGGTATCGGAGGCGGCATCGAGCGGGCCTCGCGGATACTCATGCCCGCGCTGTTCGGCATCCTGGTGCTGCTGCTCCTTCGCGCCCTCACCCTTCCCGGCGCGGGACAGGCCCTGGCATTCACCTTCGTCCCGCGCCCCGAGTCGTTCCGGCCCCTGGGGGCCCTCGAGGCCCTGGGGCAGGCGTTCTTCAGCCTCTCGCTCGGCATGGGCGCGATGATCACCTACGGCTCCTACCTCGGCCGCCGGGAATCCATCGTGCGCTCCGCGGCGATGGTGGTGGTCCTCGATACCCTGATCGCGCTCGCGGCCGCGGTCATCATGTTCTCCGTCATCTTCACCTTCGAGCTCGCGGACCGGATCACCGGCTCCACGGTGGGCATGCTGTTCATGACGTTGCCGGAGCTGTTCTACACGCGCCTGCCCTTCGGCCAGTTCCTCGGGCCGCTGTTCTACGTGCTCGTGGCCTTCGCGGCCCTGACCTCCACGATCTCGCTGCTCGAGGTCGTCGTGAGCTGCGTCATCGACGAGCGCGGGGTCTCCCGCCCGGCGGCCGTGGTCGGCTGCTCGGCGGCGACCTTCGGCCTGTCCGTCCTCTGCGCGCTGTCCTTCGGGGCCTGGCCGGCGCTGGCGGACTTGCAGCTCTTCGCGGGCAAGCGTGGCCTGTTCGCGCACCTCGATCACCTCGCGGCCAATTGGCTGCTGCCGTGCGGCGGCCTGGCGATCACGCTCGGCGCGGGCTGGTTCATGACGCGCGAGGCCACCGCCTCGGAGCTCTTGGACGAGGCGACCCCGCGCTGGTTTTCCTACGGGTTGTGGCGCTTTTTCATTCGCTACGTCGCGCCCCTGGCGGTGGCCGCCATCCTCGCCGCTGTGGTGCGGGGGAAAGACTTCAGTTGAGGGCGGGCGGGCCGCTGGCAGCCCTGGCGCTCGTCGCGGCGGCAGCGGCCGTAGGTGCCCCTGCGGCGGCGGAACCGGCCCGCTTCGAGGTGCGCATGGTCAAGCTCGGCGGTCCCCCCGGCGACCCGCGCACGCGGGCTCACGTGGAGTTCTGCCGCCGCGCTGGATTCAATGCGGTGTGGGTCTACAGTCACGACGCCGGCCGCTGGACCCCCCAGGGCGCCGCCGACGGTCCCTACCTGGACCCGGCATTCCTGGAGCTTGCGCGCTGGTGCCGCGCTCACGGCATGCGCCTTTTCGTCTCCGTGAATCCGGTGGCGGACAGCCGCGGTCGGTTCGTGTTCACCGAGGCGCGGCTCGCGCATCGCATCGTGCTCTTTTTACGGCTGTTGCACCGGGAAGCGGGGGTCGAGGATTTTGTGCTCTCCTTCGACGACCAGCCGACCATCCTCGAGGAGCTGCGGGACGTGCTGGCCTTCGGCCGCAGCGCGGCGGCGGCGCACGTGGACTTGCTGCGGCGCGTGAGGCGGGAGCTGCGAGGCCGGGGTCGCCTGTGGTTCTGCCCGAGCGCCTATTGCGACCGGCACATCGGCGACGGCCACGGGCCCTACAGCCGGGTCCTGCTCCGGGAGCTGCCGCGAGTGTCGCGCCGCGTGGGGCTGGTGTGGACGGGTCCCGAGGTGATCTCGCCGGCGATCCGGTTGGAGGACGTGCAGCGAGTGTGGAGCTGGTTCGGCCAACGGCCGATCCTGCTCTACGACAACTTCCCCGTGAACGAGGACGTGGAGCGCGACGCGCTGGCGCTCGTCCTCGCCCCGCTGCGCGAGCGGGACCCGCGCCTCGCCGGAGCCGTCGCGGCCTATCTCGCCTGCCCGATGCGCGAGCTCGGCGCGTCGCGGCTGGCTCTCTTGACGGTGGCCGATTTCCTCAGCGAGCCGTGGAGCTACGACGCCGACCAAAGCTGGGAGCGGGCCATCGCGCGCCTCGCCGGAAGCGACGGAGCCGCACGCGAGGCCCTGCGCACGCAGGCGCTCGAATGGGGCGGATGGGTCGGCACGCGCAACTACCGCGGTGCGCCGCGAGACAATCTCGCCCAGGCTCTCGCGGCCTTGGACGACCCGGGCCGCCTCGCCCAGTGGAGCTGGGTCGTTCGCCGCTACCCGTCACGGATGCGCGCCCTGGAGGGTCTGGCCGACGAGGCCTTCCGCGACGAACTCCTCGAGCGGATGCGCCTGCGCCTGGCGGTGGCGCGCGCCCTGCCGCTGCTGCAGGAGTACCGGGCGCGGGCGCGCGCGAACCGGCAGGACCTCGCCGAGATCCTGCGGGATCTCGTGGCGCTGCGCGACGCCCTCCCCGACCCGAGCGACTCGCGGGAGCGTTTCGCGCGCTTCCTGGCGCTCGCCGGCCTTCGGATGCCCGAGCCCCGAGCGGCGGCCCGAGACTAGGGCTAGCCCGGGCTCTCCCCGCCCTCCTCTGCTGCGGCGGATCCGGGGGGGTCGAGCGGTTCGAGCGCTGGCAGCACGACCCGAAAGAGGGCGCCCCCGCCCGGGGCGTCCTCGACCCACACCGTCCCCCCGTGAGCCTCCACGGCCAGACGGCAAAACGTCAGCCCCAGGCCGCGATTGGCGCAGACACCCGAATGGCGCAGCGCGAGCCGGGCGTATTTCTCGAACACCCGCTCGCGGTGCTCGGGCGGGATGCCCGGCCCCTGATCCGCCACCGCGAGCTCTACGCCCTCCTCGCGGTCCGCGACGCGCACCCGCACCTCGCGCTCGGGGGGGGAGTGCTCGATGGCGTTGGCCAGGAGGTTGTCCACGACGCGGCGCAGCACCGAGGCATCGCCCTGCACGAGCAGCCCGCTTCCGGCCGCCTCGAAGGCCACGCGCACGCGCCTCGCCGCGGCGGCGGCGCCCATCTCGTCCGCGGCGGCCCGCGCGAGCTCCGCCAGGGACACCGGAGCCGTGTGCAGCTGCAACCGCCCCTCCTCGAGACCTGCCACGTCCAGCAAATCGAGGATCATGCGATGCATCCGGTTCGCGGTCACCCGGCACCGCTCGATGAGCGGCTCGAGCGTGGCGTCCGCCTGCCGGGCCATCAGATCGAGGTTGCCCATCAGCGCCGCCAGGGGGTTCTTGAGATCGTGCACCAGGGTCTGGGCCAGGGTTTGCCTGAGGCTCTCCAGCTCTTCGAGTTGGGCATTGCGCTGGGCCAGGATGTCGCGCGCGCGTTGCAGCTCCAGGAGCAGGCGGCGCACGCGCAGGAGCGAGCGGAGTTTGGCCAGGAATTCTTCGCGGCGGACGGGTTTGGTCACGTAGTCGTCCGCTCCCACGTCGAGCCCTTCCACGCGGTGCGCCGTGCTGTCGAGGGCGGTCACGAGCACGATCGGTGTCGCCCGTGTCCGCGGGTCCTGCCGCAGTTCCCGGCACACGTCGTGACCCGACATGCCCGGCATCATCACATCGAGCAGCACCACGTCGGGCACGGATGCGCGCGCGAGCTCGACCGCTTCGGGTCCGTTGGAGGCGCAGCGCACGCGGTAGCCCTCGCCCGTCAAGTAGCTCTCGAGAAGCTTGACGTTGCGGGGATCGTCGTCCACGATCAGGACTTCCGGCCCCGCGGCCGGCGGCGGCGTCCCCGAGCTCTCGCTCATGCCACGTCCTCCTCGCCCCCCCGCAGGCCCCCGCATCCTTCCCCGCGCACGTGCGCTTCCACCAGGCCCGGCAAGCGGGCCAGCCGGACCGGCTTGCCGACGAGGCCGCAGCAGCCCGCCGCCCGTGCCTCAGCGAACGTGAGGCCACTGCCGGGAGGGGTCAAGAGCAGCACGTGCACTCCGGCCCCCGGACGGGTTTCCCGCAGGCGCGCGGCGCAGGCGGTCCCGCCGTGGGGCGGCAGCCCCGCATCCAGCAGCACGAGGTCCGGACGCCGAGCCTCGACGAGGGCCAGTGCGGTCTCGGCGTCGGCCGCTTCGCAGACCTCGTGTCCCCGCGACCGCAGGGCGTTGCGCAGGAGCTTGCGGGAGAGCGCGTGGCCATCGGCCACGAGGACCGCGGCCGGCGCGCTTCCGGATCGGCCTCCCTTCGCGGCCGGGACCCCTTCGGCTCGCGCCGCCCCGGGTGCGTTCTCCGCGCGCGCCTGCGGGAAGCGGCAGGTGAACGCGGCGCCTTGCTGCGGTCGCGAGCGCACCTCCACCGTCCCGCCGTGCAGTTCCATCATTCGCTTCACCAGGGCCAGCCCCAGCCCCGTGCCCTGGTGCTGGCGCGAGTAGGAGCCGTCCACCTGGTAGAAGGCTTCGAAAATGCGCTCCTGCTCCTCGCAGGCGATGCCGATGCCCGTGTCGCGCACCTCGACGCACAGGCTGTCGCCCTCGAACCGCGCTCCCAGGGTGACCCGGCCGCCCTCGGGGGTGAACTTCACGGCGTTGCTCGCCAAGTTCACCAGGACCTGCCGGAGCATGCCGCGATCCACGGCGGCCCAGCACGGTGTGGCATCGAGCGACACCTCGAGGGCGAGCCCTTTCTTGTCCGCCAGCGGGCGCATCATCGAGGCCACGTCGCGGACGAGGGCGGCCACGTCCGTCGCCTCCCGCTGCACGCGCATCTTGCCTGCCTCGATCTTCGAGAGATCGAGAATGTCGTTGATCAACTCCAGGAGATGCTCTCCGCTCTCCCGGATCTCCGTCAGGTAGTCGCGTTGCTGCGGGTTCAGCGAGCCCCCGCGCCCATCGGCCAGCAGCTCGGAGAAGCCGAGGATGGCATTGAGGGGGGTGCGCAGTTCGTGGGAGACGCTCGCCAAAAACTCGTTCTTGGCGCGGTTGGCCTCCACCAGGCGGCGGTTCGTCTCGCGCAGGCGCTGGTTGGCTTCCTCGAGACCGGCCAGCGCCTGCCGTAGCTCCTGCGTGCGCGCCGCCACCTTGATCTCGAGCTCCGCGTTGAGCGCCTCCACCGCTTCGATGCGCCGGCGTTGTTCCTCGAGCCGCGCGCGGTAGGTGCGGTAGAAGGCGAGCAACAGCCAGCACGGCGGCACGCCGAGCAGCACCGCCGCCAGGCCGAAGCGATCGAGCAGCAGCAGCAGCACCACGGCCAGCGTCAGCCCCGAGAAGTAGGCGGCCGCCGTCCAGCGGAAGGATCGGGACCAGGTTTCGCGCAGGCGCTGCCCGCGCTCGAGGGCGATGGCCACCGCCACGAGCCACGTGTTGCAGAGGAAGTAGCCGGCCGTCGCGCCCGCCAGGGGAGCGATCTGCGCGGCGGGTGGCCCCCCAACGACGCCCCCCAGGGCGCGGAAGACGACCCAGGCCCCCGCGGTCGACACCACGACGGCCGCCAGGTTGAACAGCGCGCGCAGCGCCCGCACCCTGGCCCGCGCGGCCCACATCGCCGTCAGCACGGCCGCCAGATCCGCCAGAGCCGCCGAGAACGGTCCGCAGGCCACCAGGCTCGCGAAGACGAACGGATGCGAGGCGGTGATCTCGGCCCGCAGCGCTGGGAAATGCACGGGGCGCAGTCCCAGCGCCCCGGCGAGGACGGCCATCGACAGCGCCACAAGGGGTCGGCGCTCGAGACCGGGGCGCGGCAGCAGCCACAGCGCGGCTGCGGCCGCGACGCTCACCGAGGCCACCCACAGGTGGAGCCCTCTCCACCGCCGCGCTTCTCGAAGCCTCATCCTCTCCGCCGACGCCCCGCCTCGCGATCCGCGGCAAACTCCGGCCCCCTTCTCTCGCATCGCCCTTCGAACCCGCCGCGCTTCAATGCCTCGGCCCGGCCGCCGGGTTCCCCGACATCGCGGGTCGCACCTCGCGACCTGACCCCTCATCCCCGGGCTCGCCGAGGCCGTAGCGGCGCAGCTTGGCGTAGAGCGTGCTCCGGTGGATGCCGAGCAGCCGGGCGGCACGTTTCTTGTTGCCCCCCGCCTCCCGCAGCACTTGGAGAATCCGCTGGCGCTCCAGGTCGCGCAGCGTCCCTTCGCCCGCCGGCAACACCGGCTCGGCCCGCTGCCGGAGATGCGGCGGCAGGTCCTCCCGTCCCAGCCGCGGGCCTCGTGCGAGCACCGCCATGCGCTCGATCGTGTTCTCGAGCTCCCGGATGTTGCCCGGCCAGGCGTAGTGCTCGAAGGTCTCGAGCACACCGGCCTCGAAACCCTCGAAGTCGCGGCCCAGGCGCGCGCCGCAGCGGTGCAGAAAATGATGGGCCAGCAGGGGGATGTCTTCGCGCCGCTCGCGCAGGGGCGGGAGATGGATCGGGATCACGTTCAGACGGTAATAGAGGTCGCTGCGAAAGGCCCCGCGCCGCATGGCCTCCTCCAGATCGCGGTTGGTCGCAGCGATCAGCCGCACGTCGGCCTCGAGCGTCTCTTCGCCTCCCACGCGCTCGAACGTGCGATCCTGGAGCACCCGCAACAGGAGCAGCTGGGTGGCGGGAGAGATCTCGCCGATCTCGTCCAGGAACAGCGTGCCCCCGCGGGCGAGCTCGAAGCGCCCCCGCTTGAGCTTGGCGGCACCGGTGAAAGCTCCACGCTCGTGACCGAAGAGCTCGCTGTGCAACACGCCCTCCGAATAGACGACGCAGTTGGCCTCGACGAACGGCCCGTCCCGCCGCGCCGAGGCCTCGTGGATGACCCGGGCCACGAGGCCTTTCCCCGTACCGCTCTCGCCGGTGAGCAAGATGGTCGAATCCGTGCGCGCCACCTCCTGCAACGCGTCCACCAGCTTCGCCATCGCGGGCGAGCTGCCGACGATCTTGTGGAAGGGGTCGGTCAGGCCCAGCCGCCGCCTCAGCTCCACGACCCTCAGGCGCTCCGTCTCGAGCGCCTCGGCCATGCGCCGGCGCGCCTCGCCCTGCTCGCGCAGCATCGCCGCCCGGGCCGCGAGCCGGCACAGCGTGTCGGCCTCCACCGGTTTGAGCAGGAAATCGAAGGCTCCTTTGCGGAAGGCCGCCAGAACCTGGTCCACCGTCGCTGCACCGGAAAAGACGACGACGAGGGTGGCGGGGTGGAGCCGTTTGACCGCTTCGAGCAGCGCGATCCCGTCGCTCGGCGGGATCACCAGATCCGCGAGTACAAGATCGTAACGGCGGCCACGGATTCGCTCGAGAACCTCGTCCCCGTGCAACGCCCCCTCGGCCTCGTGGCCCGCCTGCCGCAACACCTCGACGTACGCCCGGCAGAGCTCGGCCTCGTCGTCCGCCACGAGGACCCGGGCCTTCTGCTCCGGCGCGACCGTCGGCTCTCTGGACATCGTGTCGGGATTCCGAGCAAGAAGCGTTCCCGTGGCGGGGTGGAGGCGTGGGTGAGGCTAGTCCGGGTTTTCTGCGGCCTGCAGCGGACCGCGAGCGTCAGGCGGCGCGCGCGGGCTGCCGCCCAAGGTCCATCGCGCGGCAACGGCCGGTGGATGGTGTCCCCAACGGGATTCGAACCCGTGCCGCCACCTTGAAAGGGTGGTGTCCTAGGCCTGGCTAGACGATGGGGACACCTGAGCGCGGCGGCCCGGCGGACTCTAGCGCACCCGGACCGCGCCGAGCAAGTCGCTGCGTGGGGTGGCCGCCGCGGGGTGCCTCCGCGACCCCTCGGCTCAGCCCGCAAGCCATGCGCCCGGCGCAAGGTCCAGCCGCCAGCTTCCCTCGCTCGCACGAGAACTCGGGGTGGCCTCGAGGACGGCGCTCCGGCTAACCTGGACGCGCATGATGGACGTCGTCGCGAACCCGACCTCCCTCGAGGCCCGCTCCCACGACCGTGCCGTGCCCCTGCGGGCTCCGGCTGGGGCCGAACCTCGGCGGCGGCTCGGTGGAGCAGGAACGATCCGGGAAGCGAACCCCGTGGATGACCGGAGAAGGTCGCGGTGAGCGGATCGGGCGCCTCGGGGTGCCAGGGGCGAGCGACCCGCGGTCTCCTTCCTGCACCTCTCGGGCCGGACAGCGGATCGAAGCGCGTCCTGAAGCGCTGGATCCTTCGTCTGTGCAGCCGCATCCGTCTGGATCTCGCGGCCTCCATGGTCCACGACAAGGCGTTGTTGGTTGTGGCGTACCACTATTTTTCGGAGGGGCCCTCCGCGGACCGGCTCGTCGTGAGCGCGAAGGATTTCGCCGAGCAGATGCAGTTCTTGCAGCGGCGAATGACACCGATCCCGCTGGGCGAAGCCCTGCAACGGCTGGGGACCGGGCGCCCGCTGCCCGTCCGGGCGGTGGCGATCACCGTCGATGACGTCGGAGAGGACTTCCTGCGCTACGCTTGGCCAGTGGTGCGTGACCGTGGCCTGCCGGTGGCGCTCGCCGTATGCCCCGGCTTCGCCGATGCCGGGCAGCAGTGGGCGCGGATTTTCGGGCTGGCGCACTTTCTGATCCGAAGCGAGGGCGACGCGGCCCGGCAGTTCCGCCGCACGCTCGGCGTTGCCGACTTGGCCTATCCTCGCTGCTACGAAGTGCTCCAGCGCATGGATGGCGAGAAACTCGCGCAGGCGGTGGAACTCGCGTGCCCGGGCGGAGCTCCCGCCCCGATCCGTCTACCCGCACTCGGATTCGACGATCTCCGCGCCTTACAGGCGCAGGGCCTCGTGCACATCCTCTCGCACTCCATGACGCACCCGGCTTTCGAAAGGATTCCCCTGCCGTGGGCGCGATGGGAAGTCGTGGCATCGGCGCGGGCCATCCGCGCAGCATTCGGCTGTTGCGAGGGCTTCGTGTTTCCCGGCGGGGCCAAACCCAGCTTGCCCGACGGTGGCCGCGCGCTCCTGGAGGAGGCTGGATACCGATACGCGCTCCTGGCCCGGCCGGGATGGGTTCGGGCCCGCTCGGACCCCTTCGGCCTTCCTCGGGTCGCCGTCGTCGGGGCTCAAGATCTGGCCC
The DNA here is from genome assembly GCA_037447115.1 of Acidobacteriota bacterium. GTDB lineage: Bacteria > Acidobacteriota > Polarisedimenticolia > Polarisedimenticolales > JBBIHH01 > JBBIHH01. The sequence continues at coordinate 13,559 of JBBIHH010000013.1, read as the reverse complement.
TCAGCCGCCTCTACCTCTCCGGCGTGCCCGCGTGCTTGAGCTGGTGGTATCGGCGGGGCTATGCGGCCCGGCGCTCATCACCGGCGCAGCGAGCCGCCGCGACGCCCGGAGAGCTCACGTGACTCCCGGATCTCCGTCGGCCCACACAAGATGCCAGCGCCGTTGCCGCAGACGCCAGCGCTCGCCGAGCGGGCTGTAGCACACGAAGGGATTGAGCCGGCCCACGCGACGGACCCAGCCCTGCCTGGCGAACAGCTCGCGCAGGGCCGGGTGCGTTCCCCTCATCTCGATCAGGACCGCTCGCTGGGCGCGCGCCCACTCGATGGCGGCCCGCAATGCCAACCCCGCAGTTTCGTGATCGGAAAAATCGGTTACGAGATCCAGGATCTCCGCCACCCGTGCCCCGAGAACCGAGCTCCGCTGGCGCGTCTGCACACCCAGGAAGGCGACGATGCGACGCTGCCGGCGCACGACGCGCATCTGCGGATCGCGGACGGGGCATTGTTGGTACCGCCATCGCAGGAAGCCTTCGTCGCGCCGCGTGGTGATGTCCACCGAGCGCGCGCTGCGAGCGAGAAACTCCAGCAACGCGGACTCGGACGGATCGGCCGGATCGCTGAACTTCAGCGATGCCGCGGTGGGTCGCGGTCCCCCCGCGCGATCCGGCTGGCGGGGCGCTGCCCCCAGGCGGCGCAAAAGGGCGAAGCGACCCAACAGCCCGCGGACATAGGTGCTCGGCGCGAGCGCGCGCTGGTAGCGGTCTTCGCCTCCTGCGATCGTGAACCCGCCGAATTTTTGCCAGAAGTAGATGGAGTTGCGGTTCGCACTGGAACCGAGTACGAGCGCCTCGCCGCAGGATTCGAACATGTGCCGCACCAGAATCGTTCCGAGACCCGCTCCGCGCGCGCGGGGATCTACGTACAAATCGCGGCCGAACGCGCTGGGAACCGGCCGACCGTCCAGCTGCACGGGCCACCACGAAAGCCAGATCTTCCCCACGATGCCCGTCTCCGGGTGATCCACGACCCAACCTGCGGGGCGACCTTCGCGGAAGGGATTGTCGAACTCGAACCACGCGTACCACTCCGCCCCCAGGGGAACGCGATGGTTCAAACGGTCCGTGGCCGCGACGTCGGCAGGGGTGACAGGCCGGAGCACGTAACCGCCGGGCAAGGAAATGCGCGATGGCTCGCCACTCGCCATGGGCGCCCCTGCGGCCGGGGTCCGCTGTCGACGGCCCGCGGCGCAAAAAAGGAACCCGCCGCTCGGCCATGGTGAGCCGTGGAGGATTCGAACCTCCGACCCTCAGCTTAAAAGGCTGGTGCTCTACCGGACTGAGCTAACGGCCCACCGCGGCGCATCATAGCACCCGCGCCCGAGCGGCCGCGTGGCGCAACGAACTACGCCTTGACGTCCCGGCCGAGACGCCGCGCCAACCACGACCCGGATCGGAGGATGCTTTGCGCGCGGTCCGGTCCCACGCTCACCATGTCCACCTCGGTGCCGATCAGCTCCGCCAGCCGATCGAGATAGGCGCGCGCTTCGCGCGGGAGCTCCTCCCAACGGCGCAGGTGTCCGATGGGACCGCGCCAGCCGGGCAGGGTCTCGTACACCGGCTCCACCCGCTCGGCCGTCGCCGCCGTCGGCGGCGGCACGCGGAGCTCCTGGCCGTCGAGCCGGTACGCCACGCACACGCGCACTTCCTCGAACCCATCCAGCACGTCGAGCAAGGTGACGCAGGCGCAATCGAAACGGTTGAGGCGCTGCGCGTACGCCGCGGCCACCCCGTCGAACCAGCCACAGCGCCGCGGCCGCCCCGTGGTGGTTCCGTACTCCCGGCCCCGCCGACGCAGCCGTTCGCCGTGGCCGTGCGGTCCGTCGGCCAGCTCCGTGGGCATCGGCCCCGAACCGACCCGCGTGCAGTACGCTTTGAACACGCCGAGGACCGCATCCACGCGCTTCGGCGAGATCCCCAGACCCCCGCACAGGCCGCCGGCGAGGGTCGTGGAGGAGGTCACGTAGGGGTAGAAGCCGTGATCGATGTCGAGCAAGCTCCCCTGGGCGCCTTCGAACAGGATCTCGTCGCCTCGATCGAGCCGCTCGTTGAGGAGGCTCACCGTATCGGTCACGTAGGGCGCGATGCGCGCCGCCCGCCTCTGGATCTCGCGCGCCAGGGCCGCCGGCTCCCCGGGATCCTCTCCCGCCGCGCGCAGCCCGCAGGCCAGGGGGCTCGCGAGCAGGCGCTCGAGCGCCGGGAGAAGGGTTCGGGCCTCGAACAGGTCGGCCACGCGCACGCCCACACGCGCGGCCTTGGCCTCGTAGGTGGGGCCGATGCCCCGGAGCGTCGTCCCGAGCTTGATCCCCGCGTGGGACTGGCTCTCCGCCCATTGATCGAGCTGTCGCATCAGCGGCAGGATGACGTGCGCCCGGTCGCTGATGAACAGGCGCCCCGCGAGCTGGAGCCCGGCGCGTTCCAGGGCCTCGATCTCCTCCTGCAGCTTCTCGAGATCGAGGACCATCCCGTTGCCGATGACGATGGTCACCCCGGGCCGGAACACACCCGCGGGAATGTGGTGCAGCGCGTGCCGCACGCCGCCGATGGTCACCGTGTGTCCCGCGTTGGGCCCTCCCTGGAAGCGGGCGACGACATCGAAGGACTCGGAGAGCAGGTCCACGACCTTGCCCTTGCCTTCGTCGCCCCACTGCGCACCGATGACGGCCAGGCTCGGCATGGAATCGAATCCTCATCGGGGTTTGCGGCGAACGCCCACTGAGGAGGGGGTTGACCGAAACCGCACCAGTATACCACCCGCCCGGTGGCGGAGACGACGCCGAGGGGACCCCCCGGCGCGCGGTACCGTCGAGGGCCATGGCTCGGCGCCGCGAGGGCCCTTCGTGCATAATCCTGCGGCGGCACGGTCGCCGCGAGGGGGCTGCAGTCGGGGCTGGCACGGGACACACCACGGGGAGACTGCATTCGTGGACGGCTTGAAGATCCTGCTCGCGGCTTTCGGCTTCGCCATGTTTCTCGAAGGCTTGCCGTATTTCGTGTCCCCCGCGGGGGTCCGCCGCTATCTGGCGGTCGTGGCGCGCCTGAGCGATGGCACGCTGAGAACACTGGGCCTCGTGCTGATGGGCGCCGGGTTGCTCCTCGCCTGGGCTTGCCTGCGCGAGGTGGGGTGCTGAGCATGGCCCGGCGCGGGGCGGTCGTCCTGGATGGAAGCTCCCTCACCCTGGAACAGGTGGAAGCCGTCGCCGAGGGCGCCGCCTGCCGGCTGGCCCCCGCGGCGCGGCGCCGCGTGCAGGCGGCCCGGCGCGTCGTCGAGCGGGCGCTGCGTTCCGGAAAGCAGATCTATGGCGTCAACACCGGCTTCGGCCAGCTGGCGCAGGTGCGGATCCCGGACGAGCGCCTCGAAGAGCTCCAGCGCAACCTGGTGCGCAGCCACGCGACGGGTGTCGGACCGTTCCTCGAGGAACGCGTCGTGCGCGCCATCCTCGTGCTGCGCGCGAACTGCCTGGCTCGCGGTCACTCCGGCGTGCGGCCGGACACCGTGGAGCAGATCGTCGCCTTCCTCAATGCCGGCATCCACCCCCTCGTGCCGGAGCAGGGCTCGGTGGGCGCTTCGGGCGACCTCGCCCCGCTGGCCCACGTGGCGCTCGCGCTCATAGGCGAAGGCGAGGTCGCCTACCGCGGCCGCCGCATGGCCGCGGCCCGCGCCTTGCGCCGCGCGGGGTTGCGGCCGCTCCGGCTGGCTCCCAAGGAGGGCCTCGCCCTCGTCAACGGCACGCAGATGATGACGGCCCTCGGCGCGCTGGCGTTGCTCCATGCGGAGCGACTGGCCGTCGCGGCGGACATCACCGGGGCCATGTCCCTCGAGGCGCTGCGCGGCTCGCACCGCGCTTTCGACCCGCGCATCCAGCGCGCCCGTCCCCACGGCGGGCAGGCCCTCTCCGCGCGCAACCTGCGCTCGTTGCTGCGCGACAGCGCCATCGAACGCTCGCACGCCGACTGCGGGCGCGTCCAGGACGCCTATGCGCTGCGCTGTATGCCCCAGGTGCACGGTGCGGTGCGGGACGGTCTGTCCCACGTGCGCCGTGTTCTGGAGATCGAGCTCAACGCCAGTACGGACAATCCCATGGTGTTCGTGGAGGCGGGGGAGCTCGTGTCGGGAGGGAACTTCCACGGCCAGGTGGTGGCGCAAGCCCTCGACTACCTGGCCATCTGCACGGCCACGCTGGGCGCGATCGCGGAGCGCCGCATCGACCGCCTGCTGAACCCGGAACTCTCCGGCCTGCCCGCGTTCCTGGCGCACGACCCGGGCCTGCACTCCGGGTTCATGCTGGCGCACGTCACCGCCGCGGCTCTGGTCTCGGAAAACAAGACGCTCGCCCATCCTGCCAGCGTGGACACGATCCCCACCTCCGCCGGCAAGGAAGACCATGTGTCCATGGGTGCCTGGGCGGCGCGCAAGGCGTGGAGCGTCGTGCGGCACGTGGAGACGGTCCTGGCCATCGAGCTGCTCGCGGCGGCGCAAGCGCTCGACCTCTTGCGCCCGTTGCAAGGCGGCAGGGGCGTGGAGGCGGCGCGCCGGGCCGTACGGCGCAGGGTGGCGCATCTCGAGGCCGATCGCGTACTGGCGGAGGACATCGCCCGGGCCCGCGCCCTGATCGCCGGAGGCACCCTGCGCCGCAGCGTGGAGCGGGTCTGCGGGCCGCTCGCCTGAGGCATCGCGAAGAGCCACGCGTTAGGGCGCGGGCGGCACGGTGGTGGACGGCAAGGGGATCGAACCCTCGACCTCGGCGTTGCGAACGCCGCGCTCTCCCAGCTGAGCTAGCCGCCCACCTGTGGTGGGGCGTACTGGATTCGAACCAGTGACTTCCACCGTGTGAAGATGGCACTCTACCGCTGAGTTAACGCCCCGTTTCCCGGGAGGGGTTTATAGCACAGTTTTCATAGGAGCAGCGAGTGGGCCCACTCGTCCCGCGCGGGAGCCACCTCGAGGCGTGTCGTGCTACCGTCCGGGCCGCCCAGGATGACCTCGACCCGCATCTCGTTCCGGTGGCGGGAGTAGCGCGCAGCCAACGACGCCACGGCCTCGCGCTGCTCCCCGTTCGGTACGCCCTCCACGATCCCGAACGCGCCGTGGCCGTCCGCCACCTGACAGGTCCAGCGCCCGGCGGCCTGACCAGCCAGAAAGCGGCTCTCTGCCTCGTCGCGGCCTAGAACGACCTTGAGGTCGTGGGCCAGCCGGAAGTGCCGGCCCACCTTGAGCAGGCGCACGTCCTCGGTCGTCACCGTCTGCGGGTCGCTGTGGGAAAGGAGGTCGCGCAACCGGCGGGCGAAATTCTCGTCCGCCAGAAAGCAACACCCCCCGGACGGCGTGGGAATATCGAACATGCCGAAACGCTGGGCGAGGGCGAGTTGCTCTCGGCGCGAGCGACCCTCGATCGCCAGCAGGTGCTCGCGCGCCACCCTCCCGTCGTGCTCCGCCCGGGTCGGGGGCAGATGGCGGGCCGACAGGGGACGCAGCAGCCTTCCCTCGAGGCCTGCCTCCTTTTCGATCAGCTCCAGGGCGCGCCGGTACTGGCTCATCGGGCGCTGGCCCAAGACCTCGCCGGTGAACACGATCTCGGCCCCCTGCGCGTCGGCGATCTCTTTCGCCTTCTTCAACATGAAGATGCGGCAGTCGATGCAGGGGTTCATCGCCGAGCCGTAACCGTGCTTAGGGTTGAGCACGACCTCCCGGAAGTACTCCTCGGAGACGTCGATGATCTCCACCGGCACCCCCGCGTCGGCCCCCGCGCGCAGGGCCTCGTGGCGCAGGCGCTTGGGGTTTTTCTGGTCGCGCGGCCGGCGTAGCGCCCGGCGGTGGTCCACTTTGCAGAACCCCGTCGCGAAGTGCAGCCCCAGCACCTCGACGCCCTGCTCCTGGAGCAAGCGTGCCGCCAGGGTGCTGTCGAGACCTCCCGAGAGCAGGCCGACCGCGCGCACCTGCTCGCGGGGGGTCTCACCGCGCGGGGGTCCCGGCACGGTCGCTCCCGGCGTCTGCCTCTTCGGCCTGCCCATGCGCTGCTCCACCGTCCACTCAGGCCTTGCGCAGCCGGAGCCGCCACAACCGTCCCGGAAGCTCCTCCGCGGCCCCGAGATACTCGTGCCCGTGGGAGCGGCAAAAAGCCGGCATGTCCTCCAGGATCACCGGATCGTCCGACAGCACCTCGAGGACCGCGCCGGCGGGCAACCTCTTCAAGCGGTCGCGAGTCCGCAGGATCGGCACCGGGCAAAAAAGCCCGCGGGTGTCCAGGACCTCACCCGGCGAGGCTCCGTCACGATCGCGCCCGCACACGGTGCAAGGTAGCACGAAGTGCCGCAGGAGGCAGGGCCACCGCCGCGCCGGTCTGGCTTTGCTGGGGGGGACTGCCGCGCGTTTTTGACGCGGACGGGGTGCCATCGAACTGCCCGGACCTCCCGGGAGAGCCCGGCTTCGCGCGAGCGATGTTTGCGGCTCGCGCTGGCACGGGACGTGCTCAGGCACAGAACGGCTTTTTTCCCGAGGTTCCCTGGAAAGGCGAGGGGCCGCAGCGGAGCGGCCCCCTTTGCTCTTACCGCGCTCGTTTGGGCGAAAGATCTCCGTCCGTTGCAGATTGCGACGGGCCGGGATATATCTCCCCCGTGCCCCCCTTCTCGATCAAGGGTCGCTTCCAGGTTCTCCGCGAACTCGGGCGCGGAGGAATGGGCCTCGTCTATCTGGTGCGCGACCGGCAGAGCGATCGCGAGGTGGCCCTGAAGCTGCTCGCGGCGCGGGCGTTCTCGGAATCCGGCCTGCGACACTTCGAGCAGGAGTTCCTGACCCTGACGGGACTCTCCCACCCCAATCTCGTGGAAGTCTACGAGTTCGGAAGGGCGCCGCTGCCCGGGGAGGGCGAGGGCCGCGAGGTGCCGTTCTTCACGATGGAGTACCTTTCGGGCCAGCCCCTGCGCCGGGCGTTCGCGCCGGGCCCCGTGCCGCTGGACCGGCTGTTCGCCTGCCTCGCGCAAATCGGCGAAGCCCTGGCTTATCTCCACAGTCGCGACGTGATCCACCGGGACATCAAGCCCTCGAACATCTTCGTCCTGGGCGACGGAGAGCACTCCCGCATCAAGCTGCTCGATTTCGGCCTTGCGACGCGTGGCTCCGCGGCGGGCGGGGACCGGCTCCGCGGAACCGCAGCGTACCTCGCTCCCGAGGCGACGCGTGGAGATCGCGTGGACCCTCGTGCGGACCTCTACGCTCTGGGATGCGTCATCTACGAGCTGCTCACGGGCCGGCCTCCCTTCGTCGGCTCGTCCGAGTCGGCGGTACTGCGGGCGCACTTGACGGAGCCACCCCTGCCCCCGAGCCGGCTCAACCCGGCCGTGCCCGCGAAGCTGGAGCGCCTCGTCTTGACGCTGCTCGAGAAAGACCCAGGCCTGCGCCCCTCGACGGCGGGCGAGTTTTTGCGGGAACTCGAGGAGGCTGCCGGGCGCCCGCTCGGGGTGGAAAGTCCGGCGTCTTTGCGGGTCCGCGTCCTGGGGGCGGGCTTCGTCGGCCGCGGCGAGGAGCTCGCGTGGTTGCGCGAAGCGTGGCGCGATGCGGCCCGGGGCCGGCCGCGCGCGCTGTGGCTCGTGGGAGAGGCGGGTGTGGGCAAGAGCCGTCTCGTGCGCGAACTGAGGATCCACGCGCAGCTCGAGGGTCTGGAAGTTTTCGAGGGTCGCCCCGACGACTTGGGCGGTGCCCTGTGGGCGGCATTGCACCGCGCGTGCGCCGAGCGCGGCATCGCGCCCCCGCCCGCCTCCTCCGAAGCGCTCTCGCTCTTCGGCCTCGTGGAGCAGCTCGCCATGACGGGCCCGCTCGTGCTCGCCATCGAAGATCTCCACCGCGCATCCCCGATGGAGATCGAGAGCTGCCGGGCTCTCGCGGCCGCCGTGGCCACTCGCGGGGAAGGGATCGGCGTGTTCTTGGTCCTCACGAGCCGCGGAGCGCCCGAGACGGGCCGGCTGGCTCCCTTCGAGCCCGGCGGGCGCAGCTCCACCCCGGAGGTCCTGCGCCTCCAGCCCTTCACCGCCGAGGAAGTGGAGCAGATGCTGCGGGCCATGCTCGGCTGGCCGAGCATTCCTCGGGCGCTGCTCGAACGCGTTCTCCTCCACACGCGCGGCAATCCGCTGCTGATCGAGGAACTCATGGCGCTCCTGGTCGAGGAAGGCCACCTCGCGCCCGGCAGACCGCAGCTCGGAGAGCTTCCCGCCCTGGAGGCTGCGGCGCTCCCCGAACGGGTGCGGGACGTGCTCGGGCGCAGGCTGGAGCGGCTTGCGCCCGAGGCGCGCCGAGCGCTCGAGGCCGCCGCGGTGTGGGGCGGGGACCGGCTGGAGCCGGACGCGATCGCTGCACTGAGCGGCATGAAGTGGGAGCGGGCGGTGCGGGAGCTGGGAAACCTGGAGCAGGCCCATCTGCTCCAGCGGGAGGACGATCCCTCGGGAGCCCCGCTCTACCGCTGGGCGCCGCCCGCTCTGGCGGAACTCGTCCTGGAACGGATGGATCCGGAGCAGGCTCGTCGCTACCATGCCACGGCCGCCTCGTACATCGAGCGCCGAGGGCCAGGAACCGAGCCCCGGACCTGGGCCGCGCTGGCCGAGCACGCCCGCGCTGCGGGGCGCGCCGGCCGTGCCATCGAAGCTTTCCGCAGGGCTGCCGAGCTGGCGGCCGATCACCCGAACGACAGCCTGCGGTGGCTCACGCGCGCCCTCGAAACCGCTCGGGAGCGCACGGAAACGCCACCCTCCGCGCTCGCCGAACTCTACGCCGTGCGGGCGGAGGCGCGGTGGCGCATGGCCGACGTCGCGGGTGCCGAGGAGGATGCGCGGTGGTGGCTGGCCTGCGCGGAGAAGGCCGCCGCCCCGCGCGCCATCGTGGCCGCACACCGTTTCCTCGCGACCCTGGCCCGGTGGACGGGCCGAGACGCGCACGCCGAGGCGCACGCGGAGGACGGGTTGCGCCGCGCTCGCGACGCGGGCCTCGCGGATGCCGCTCTCGCCCTGGAACTCGAAAGGGTGGCTGCGCGCGCCGCCGGGGGCGCGCTTGAAAAGGAAGATCTGGAAAAGCTCCAGGCGCTGCGCGAGCGTGCGGCGCGCGAGGGCCATGACTCCCTCGCGAGCCAAGCGGCGCTTCGAGAGGCCGAACTCGCCTGGGATCGCGGGGACCTGCGCGCCGTAGAGGCCTCGCTGGCGGCCGCGCGCGCACACCTGGAGGCGACCGGAAGCCCCGCCCCGGAAACGCTGGAGATGGCCGGGCGCGCGTTGCAGGAGCTGCGTCGAGGCTCCTGGCCGGCGGCCGCCGAATGGCTGGAGCAGCTTGCGCGCCGCGTGGCCTCGTCCGAGGGCGAACTCGCCGGGCTCGGCTGGATGCTGCGGGCCGGGGCCCTGCGCGTGGAGACGGGCGACGCCGAGCGAGCGCGCACGCTGCTCGGGCGGGTGCGCGAGCTCGCCGAGCAGCGCGGGGGGCTCCCCACCGCGGCGCGCGCGACCCTCGCCCTCGCCCGCCTGGCGTTGCAGCAGGGCCGCCACGACGAAGCCCTGGCCCTCGCCGCAGCGGCACAGCGCAGCACCGCAGCTCCGAGAGCCGTCGTGTGGGGCGCGGCGTTGCTCGTGGCGGAGCTGCGGCTTCTCATGGGAGACACGGCCGGTGCGCGGCACGTGCTGGAGCGTGCGCAGCTGCCCGAAACCAACGCCCTGGCTGGCTCGCGGCTCGAGGTCGAGCGGGTGCGCCTGCACGGCGACCTCGACTTTGCCCAGGGCACGCTCGGGCGCGCACGCCGTGCCTACCAGGAAGCGGCCTTCCTCGCCCGTCGCCTGGGCGACCGCCGCAGCGAAGCCTCCCTACTCGTGCGGCTGGGAGAGATCCACCTCGCGCACAACGAGTACGAGCGCGCCCGTACGGCCAGCCGCCGCGGCCTGGAGCGTATCGAGGAAAGCGGCCTGCCGCGCGAGGAAGCCCAGCTGCGCCTGCTCCGAGCGCGCGTGGAGCTCGCGCGCCCGGGCGGCGACGTGATGCGGGCCCGGGCCGACGTCCAGGCTGCCCTGGAGCGCTTGCGCCGCCTGGGCGAGCCGGAGCTGCTGTGGCAGTCGGAGTATCTGCTGGGCCGAACGGCGCTGCGCCTCGGCCGGGAGGAGGAAGCCGCCTCGCGCATCCGCAGGGCCTACCGCTACCTGGAGGCACAGCGCCGGCGCATGGGGGGCCGGCCGCACGGCGCCTTCATCGCGGACCCCCGTCGCCGCGAGCTCTACGAGGACTGGAGGCGCCTGAAAGGTCCCGCAGCAGCCTCCGCGGCTTCCCCCGACGAGGCGTCCACCATCGCCGACGACACGGCCGAGTACGCCCGGCTGCAACGCGAGAACCGAGACCTCCATCTGTTGCTCGAGGCCATCGGGGACCTGGAAGCCGCGCTGGACGATCCTCCCGCTTTCGCCGAGCGCCTGCTGGAAGCGGCGCTCCAGCTCGCAGATGCCCGGAGGGGATGGCTCGAGCTGCGCCTGCCGGGCGCGGGGCAGCCTCTCTCGCGCGCGCGGGGCGAGCCCGAGCCGGCCGCGATCCAGGCCGCGCGCAGCGTCTGGCGGGACGGGGCGATGGCGGGCGAGGGCGAGCCTTCGGGCCTCGGACCCCATCATCGGGTGCTCGTCCTGCCCTCGGTCGCCGGGCCGCTGGGGGTTCTGCTCCTGGAGCGAGAGCGTGCCGAGGGGGCCTGCTCCCCGGCGCAGGTGGCCCTCGCCACCCAGCTTGCCGAGCGGGCGGGCCAGCTTCTCGGCAGGGCCTCTCAGTGGGGGGAGCTCGAGCGCGAACTCGAGCGGTTGCGGCGCGTCAACGAGGACCTGGAGCGCACGCTCCGGGCTCAGCAGGAGGCCCTGGCCCAGGCGAGGGAGGAGCTGTCGGTTACGAGGAGCAGCTTCGAGATGCGCTACCGATTCGAGGAACTCGTGGGCGCCACCGAAGCCATGCAGCGCGTCTACCAGTGGATCGAGCGCCTGGCACCCAAGAAGCTCCCCGTACTGATCACAGGGGAATCGGGAACGGGAAAGGAACTGATCGCGCGGGCCCTCCATGCGCGCAGCGACCGCAGCGGTGGACCGTTCTTCACGGTCAACTGCGCGGCCCTCAACCCCACCCTCCTCGAGAGCGAGCTCTTCGGGCACCGCAAAGGGGCGTTCACGGGGGCCGACCGGGACAAACCCGGGTACTTCGAGCTCGCGCACACGGGCACGCTCTTTCTCGACGAGATCGGCGAGATGAGCGAGGCCATGCAGGCCAAGTTGCTGCGCGCCATCGAACGCGGGGAGATCCTGCCGGTGGGAGGCGAGGCGCCAGTGCACGTGGACGTACGCATCGTCTCCGCCACCCACCGCGATCTCGAGGCCCTGGTGCGCGAAGGGAAATTTCGCGAGGATCTCTACTACCGCATCCACGTGGCGCGCATCCACGTGCCGCCCCTGCGGGAGCGACGCGACGACATCCCGCTTCTCGTGGACCACTTCCTGACGCGGCTGGCCGAAGACGAGGGACAACCCAAGCGGGAGATCGAGCCCGAAGCCGTGCGCTACCTGATGTCGCTGCCGTGGCCCGGGAACGTGCGCGAGCTGCAACACCAGCTCCTCCGCGTCGCCGCCCTGGCTCGGGGTTCCACCCTCACGCTGCGCGATGTGAAGCGCTACACCCATGCGGCTGCGCCGCACGCGCCGGAGGGCGGTGGGGGGAAGGGCGAGATGGACGTGGCGACCCTGCAAGAGATGGAGCGCCGGCAGATCGTAGCGGCCCTGGAACGGGCGGGCGGCAACAAGACGCGGGCCGCGAAACTGCTGGGCATCGACCGGGCCACCCTCTTCCGAAAGCTCAGGCGGCTGGGGCTCTGATACCGCGCCCCTGAGCGTTGCAATGTGCGACGAGCGTTGCACATCGCGATGGCCGCGCCTGGAGCAATCGGGATGGATCCTCGTTCGGTCTCGATATACAAGTCTTTCTGGGTCAGAGGATTGAACCCGAAAAGGCGCGCGGCACGCCCGCGGGCATCGACCTTGCTCCTGTGTCGCCCGGCAACGCCGTTCCCGAGTCGGGGAGTCCGGGAGCGCGGTCCCCGCGGGGCTGGCAGCCGGGTCGGGATCCGAGGTTGGGCGCGATGCGCCGGATACCGAGGACCCCCTCCCCCGACCCGGTGGCCCGGACCTCCCCGGCGAGGGGGCGACGGCTGACGGAGCAGCGGAACGGGTTGTGGCTCCTTTCCCGAGGTTCCGCGCGCCCCACCAGCACTTCCCCCAGGTTCGGGCCCGGGCGACCGGGCCCGATCTTTATAACTACAATCAAGCCTCCCGGGAGTGTTTGACAGGCCCCATCGGCCACCACAGACTAGGCCCGTGACGCCCTCTCGCCTGGCACGGCTGGTGATCCTGCTCGCTGCCGCGTTCGCGACGGGCGCTGCGGCGGAGCACCCCGCGGCCGGGGTGGTGCTGCGTTTCGGCGAAGCCCTGGCGGCCAAGCGCGCAGGCGATCTCCGGCCCCTGCTTCCGCGGGAGGGCCGCGTCCGCGTGGAGTTGGAGCATTTCGGCGCCCACCTCGGATTGTTCTCCCCCGCACAGGTGGAAGCCCTGTTCCGGACTTTTCTGCGGCAGGGCGAGGTGCGTCGCTTCTCCGTGGCGCGAGTGGAGCCGCGCAGCGAGCGGCACGTCCGCGTCCACGCGCTGTGCAGCGTGAGCGAAGCCGGCACACGGCAGGCCCACGTGAGCCTGGAACTCGGGCTCGAAATCGAGGACGAACGCTGGGTGATCCGAGCGATTCGGGAAACTTCTCGATGACCTGGCCGCGGCGGGCTGCCCTCGTGGTAGGGCTTCCTGCCCTCGTCCTCGCGGGCGGGGTGGTTCTCGCGCTGCGGGAGCCGTCGCGGGACCGCGCGGCTCTGGCGCGGGAACTCGACCGGCAAGCGGCGGCGCTCCAGAGCGCCTTCGAGCGCCTGCTCCAGGAAAGCGCGCGGCTGACCCGCCTCGCGGCCCGCTCCGGCTCCCATCTCGCGTGGCAAGCGGGACGGCGGGGCAGGCTCGCCAGACGCCTCGAGGCTATCGCCGTTTTCGACGCGGAGGGACGGATCGCCGAGTGGAGCGGCACGCCTCACCCGTGGCTCGAAGACCCCCCGCCGGGTCTCCCGGGGTCCCGCAGCCGCGTCTTGCAGGACGGGCTTCTCGTGCGGTTCGTCTACCTCGGCGAGCCTGAACCTGGCGGGCGCCGCGCGGGGTTGACGCTGGTCTGGGTGTCGCCGGTGGCTGGCCTCGCTTGGGAGCCGCTGCTCGGAGCCGGTCGCGATTGGGACCTGCGCGCGGAGTTCTTCGACGCCCGCACGATGGACATCGAGGAAGCCCGAGCCTATGCCCAGGTGCTCGAGGCTTGGCGCCCGCGCGACGAACTCGCGCGCCGACTCGTATTGCGGGATGGGGACGGTACACCCCTCGCCGCCATCACGCTCCGGAGCCCGCCCGCCGACCAGCGCGCCCGCCGCCACCGGCGGCGGGC
>JBBIHH010000012.1:0-93681 GCA_037447115.1 Acidobacteriota bacterium | reverse complement strand
CGCTCCGGCCGCGCCGCGACTGCCCGCGGCGGCCGCGGGGCGAGGACGCCCTCGAGGTCCAGGGGATCGCAGGCGGCGGGCTGCGGCGTGTGGGGGAAGCCGCATCGTCGGAGGCGGCGCAGGAGCGCGACCGCTTCCGGAAGCGCGTACTGCTCGCCCGCGAAGCGCTGCACGAAGCGGCCGCCCCGCACCGATCCCTGAAGCTCGCGCAACCGGTAGGCCCGCGCGAGGTCGCGCCAGGGCACCGGGATGCGCTCCCGCACGAGGAGCGCCCGAAAGACGACGCCGTAACGTTCGAGGAGTCGTCCGGCCGCCAACTCCACGCACGCCTCCCAGCCGATCTCGCCCGCGGCACCCTCCAGGGCGAACCAGCGCCCCGCGGGCGCGGCCGGGAGCGGCCGCCACCTCCGCCGGCGCGACCCGAGCAGCCGGCGCAGGCCGGCGAAAGCGTCGCAGCTCGCGAGGCCCAGCGCGACCAGCTCCACGAGCGCGTTCTCCAGCTCTTCCTCCAGGAGCCCGCACGCGGAGCCCAGTTCGCTCTGGAAGGAGGGCCCTCGCGCCCGCAAGCGCTCCAGCACGCGCCGCGCCCGCGAGGAGGGCTCGGGCGCCGCGTCCCGGGCGCGCGCCGCGAGAGCGCGCCACACCCCGAGCTCCTCGCGCGGGACGAAGGTCACGGGGATCGCGCGCGGCGCCGCGCGGCCCGCACCCCACAAGCGCAGGAAGGCGACCTCTCCCCCGAGGCCGAGGCCGTCGAGCCACTGGGGAAGGTAGCGTTCGAGCCGGGGGCGGAAGAGCTGACTTTCCCAGCGTGCCGCGGGCGCTTGCCAGCCCGCGAGCCGGCGCACGATCGTCGCCAGGCCGCGCGGTCCCTCGAGCTGGAAGCCTGCGGCCGCATGCTGCCAGGCGTAGAGAAACCGCCAGAACTCCGCGGCCGTCACCGGCTCGATCTCGCGCCGCAAGCGCTCCAGGGTCTCCTGGTGGATGCGGGCGAGCAGGCGCCGGTCGCACCAGGCCTCCGCGCCGTCGTAGCGGCAGCGGAGCACCGCGCCCTCGCGCTCCAACTCCAGCAGCCACCGGCGATCCTCGGGACCGGCGATGGGTTCCGGCAGCCGCTCCGGGATCACCGGCCCCAACGCCGCGAGCCGGCCTTGCAGGATCGCCTTCGGCTGCTGGGGGCCGTCGGCGGCGTACCAGCGCCCCTCGCACCGCACCGCGCGCCCCTGCGCGCGCAGGCGCTCGATCCACGCGTTCCAGCCGCTGCGCTCGATCTCGCCGTCGGTGAGGTAGCCGATCCACTGCAGGGTTTCGTGCAGTTCGTCTTCGTCCTGAGGCTCGGGCCAGGCCTCGCGCACCACGCGCGCCACGACTTCGGGGTCGAGGGCCCCGAGCCGGTCGGCGATCTGGGGGTCGAGGCCGCGGCGCCGGCCCACGGCTTGCGTGCGCCGTTCCTCGAGCGGCGCGTCGTCGAGGAAGGCGTAGGGTTTCGCGTTCAGGATCGCCGCGGCGAAGGCCGAGGGCACGGGTGTGTCGAGGGCGCGCCGCGCGATGCGCCCGGCGCGCAGGTCCTGCAACACCTCGACGAGCCCCTCGACGTCCATCGCTTCGTGCAGGCAGTCGAGAAGCGTCTGGCGCACGAGGGGGTGCGACCAGGGAACCGGCAGGTCCCCTGCGGGCAGCGTCTCGCCGCAGGCGAGCACCTCGGGAAAGGCCCGCACGAGGGCATCCTCGGCGCGCATGCGCAGCAGCGGTGCGGGGACGCGCCGGCCGTGGCGCGTGCGCGGCACGACGAGGGCTCGCGTCACGTTCCAGCGCCAGCGGGTGCGGAACGCGGGGGTGGGGAGCAGCGCCTGGACGAGCAGGTCCCTCACCGTCTCGGGGCGCAGGTAGTCGAAGACCTCCTCGAGGGGGAAGCTGTGTTGGGGGCCGAGGGAAAGCAGGATCGCGTCCTCGGTCGCCGCCGCCTGTAGCTCGAAACCGAAACCGCGGCAGAAGCGCTTGCGCAGGGCGAGCCCCCAGGCGCGCAGGATCCGGCCGCCGAAGGGGGCGTGGAGCACGAGCTGCATGCCCCCGGACTCGTCGAAGAAGCGCTCCAGCACGATTTCGCGCGTCGAGGGGACGGTCCCGAGAACGCTCGCCCCTTCGCCAAGATAGTCGGCGAGCTGGACGGCGGCGGCGCGCTCCAACCCCAGCTCGCGCTCGAGCCAGCCAGGATCGCGCCCGTAGGAGCGGATGCGCGAGACCGCCTCCGAAAGCTCGCGCGTGCGCGCCGGAGCTTCGCCGAACCAGAAGGGGATGGTGGGCGGGGCGCCCGCGGCGTCCGCCACGCGGACCACGCCCGGCTCGACCTTGAGCACCTGCCACGACGCGTTGCCCAGCTGGAAGATGTCGCCCACGTTGGCTTCGACGGCGAAGTCTTCGTCGAGGGATCCGACCGGCGTGCCCTCGGGTTCGAGGCGCACTTCGTATTCCGCCGTGTCGGGGATCGCTCCGCCCGACGTCAGCGCCGGCAGGCGCGCCCGCCGCGTGGCGCGCAAGCGGTCCGTGACCCGATCGCGGTGCAGCAGCGCGTGGCGCCCTCCGGTGTGCAGCGCCACCACCTCGTCGAAAGTTTCCCGCGCAAGCTCCCGGTACGGCCACGCCCGGCGGAAACGCTGGTAGAGGGTCTCGGCCTTCCAGGTTTCGGCCACGCAGGCGGCGACGATCTGCTGCGCCAGGATGTCGAGCGGCGCCTGCGGCGCGACGGTACGGTCCAGCTCGCCCCTCCTCGCGGCATCGAGCAGGGCGGCCGCGATCACGAGCTCGTCGCGCGTCAGGGGAAAGATGCGGCCCTTGGGCGTGCGCCCCACGCCGTGACCGCTGCGGCCCACGCGCTGCAGGAACGTGGCGATGGAGGCCGGCACACCTACCTGGATCGCGAGGTCCACGTCGCCCACGTCGATGCCGAGTTCGAGGGAGGCGGTGGCCACGAGCGCCCGGAGCTGCCCCGCCTTGAGCCGCTGCTCGGCCGCGAGCCGGCGCTCGCGGGCGAGGCTTCCGTGGTGGCTCGCCACCGCGTCGGTTCCCAGCTCGCGCGCGAGCCGCGCCGCCACTCGCTCGGCCAGCTTGCGCGTGTTGACGAAGACGAGCGTGGTCCGGTGCTCGCGCACGAGCGCCGCCATGCGCCGCGCGATCTCCTCCCAGGTCTCCTCGGAACACACGGCGCCCAAGGGGCTGCCGGGAAGCTCGATGGCGAGATCGACATCGCGCCGGTGGCCGGTGTCCACGATCGCGCACTCGCGATCCGTTCCTGCGAGCAGGCGCGCCATGGCCTCGACGGGGCGCTGCGTGGCGGAAAGCCCGATCCGCTGGGGCGGGGTTCCGGTCAGCGCTTCCAGCCGCTCGAGGGAGAGCGCCAGGTGCGCGCCGCGCTTGTCGCCGGCCACCGCGTGGATTTCGTCCACGATGGCGGTACGCACGGTCCTGAGCATGGCCCGCCCGCCTCCGCTCGTGAGCAGGATGTAGAGCGATTCGGGGGTCGTGACCAGGATGTGCGGCGGCCGGCGCCGCATGGCTTCGCGCTCGCGACCCGGCGTGTCGCCCGTGCGCACCAGGACCCGGACCGCGGCGAAGGCCGGCTCGCGGGCGCGCAGCTCGCCGAGCGGCGCGAGCAAATTCCGCTGCACGTCGTGGGCCAGGGCTTTGAGAGGCGAGACGTAGAGCACTTCCGTGCGGTCTTCGAGCGCGGCGCCGCGGCGCAGCAGGCGGTCCACGGCCCAGAGAAACGCGGCGAGGGTCTTGCCGCTTCCGGTGGGTGCCGCGATCAACGTGTGGCGGCGAGCGGCGATGGCGCGCCAGCCCTCGCGTTGGGGCGGCGTGGGGGAACCGAGGCGATCGCGAAACCACGCGGCCACAGCGGGATGAAAGGCGCTCAGCGGCACGGCAGCCTCGAAACGCGAGGGCTCGCGTCAGTATAGGTGCATCGTGCGTGGAGGGCGAACCGGGTCAGGGGGTGCAGTCGCCCGGCCCCGGGACGCGCGGTCTTCCCTGCGCATCGGTGCCGTAGCTCGGCGGCGCGAGCCCGTCGTCGGCGCGCACGAGGTAGAAGAACGCCTCCCCGGGTGGAGGTAGCTCCGGGTCCTCGAAACCCGCCGTGTCCCGGTCGGGCGAGTCTTCCTCGATGCAGACGAGCGGGCCCAGATCCACGGTGTCGCCCGCGAGGGCGAGATGGGCGAGATCGCCCCGCGCGACGTCGTAGCGCTTGGCTCCGGCGGCAGCGTCCCAGCGCCAGAGCGTGGGTTCTCTGCTCTCCGCCCGCAGGACCCATGGCGCGGCGAGGTCGGCCAGGAAGCTTTCGGGGAAAAGATCGCGGTTGTCCCCGGTGGGATCGCCGGCGGCGCTGAACGCCACGCGCCGGGCGTCGCCGCTCGCCGAGGGCCTGCCGGCGGAGCCCAGGGGGATCGCGGTCAGCCGGCGCAGCCCCGTCCCGTCGGCACCTATCTGCCAGACGTCGAAGATGCCGTCCGGGTTGGGTCCGGCGAAGGGGGCGCTCGAAAGGAAGGTGATCGTGCCCGCCTCCGAGTAACGGGGTTGCGTGTTGTCGCCTGCGGCGGTGTCGGTCAACTGGCGCAGGTTCGTTCCGTCCGCCGCGGCGAGGAAGATTTCGGTGTTGGCGTCGGCGTTGCGGCCCGCGAGATCGGCGTCGGACTGGAAGGCCAGCTCTTGCCCGTCCGGCCTCAGCGAAGGCGCCTGGCTCGTGCCCGCCGGGGCCGAAGTGAGTTGGCGCAAGCCGCTGCCGTCGCGGCCGACGACGAAGATCTCGCGGCTTGCGTCCGGGTTGCCGCCCGCGAGGTCGGCGTCGCTGTCGAAGGCGATGCGCGCACCGTCGGCCGAGACGGAGGGACGGCGGCTGTCGCCGGAGGCGCTCTGCGTCAGTTGCCGCAAGTCCGTGCCGTCGAAGCGCACGAGAAAGATCTCGCGGTTGCCTTCGGGGTTCTGGCCCGCGAGGTCGGCCTCGGACTCGAAGGCGATCCACTCGCCGTCCGCCGAGATCGCCGGGGCGGAGCTGTCAGCGGCGAAGGCATCCGTGAGTTGCCGCAATCCCGTGCCGTCGGTGAACATGGCGAAGATCTCGCGGCTCGCGTCGGGGTTCTGGCCCGTATAGTTGGCCGTGGAGGAGAAAACGACGCGGCGGCCGGCGGAGTCGAGATCGGGTTCGGCGGCGCTGCCGCTCGCGGCGTCCGTCAACTGCCGCAGGCCCGCGCCGGAGCTCTCCGCCACGAACAGCTCGGCATTGCCTTCGGGGTTGCCACCCGCGAGATCGGAGGAGGTCGCGAAGGCCATGAGCGCCCCATTCGCGGAGATCGCCGTGGCGCCGTGCAAGCCCCAGACCGTGGCCGTCACCTGTTGCCGGTCTGTTCCGTCCGTGCGCGAGGTGAAGATCTCGGCGTTGCCGTCGCCGTTGCCGCCGGTGAAGTCCGCGAAGGAGACGAAGCCCACGCGGGCGCCGTCCCCGCTCGCCGCGGGAAAGAACGAGCCCGGCGTCAGGGCGGACGAGGTGACCGCCCGCAGTCCCGTGCCGCCGGTGCCGATCTTCCAGATTTCGAAGTTGGCATCGAGGTTGGTCAGCCCCGAAACCTGGTTCGAGTGAAAGAGGACGACCGTCCCGGCGTCGTCCATGGAAGGCGCCTGGCTGACGGCGTCTTCGAAGATGGAGATCCTGGAGTTCGTGAGCTGCCGCAGTCCCGTGCCGTCCCATTCGATGGCGAAGATCTCGTCGCCGCCGTCGGGGTTGCCGCCCGTGAGATCGGCGCTCGATTGGAAAGCGATGCGGCTGCCCTGGCCGGCGATCCAGGGGGCGCGGCTCGCTCCCGAGGCGGCGGAGGTGAGCTGGCGCAGGTTCGTGCCGTCGGCGAGGACGGCGAAGATCTCGAAGTTTCCCTCGGCGTTGGCGCCGGTGAGATCCTGCGCCGAGGCGAACACGATGCGCTGGCCGTCGTCGGAGATGTGGGCATCGAGGCTGTCGCCGGTGCTGTCGGTGAGCTGGCGCAGGTTCGTGCCGTCCCAGTCCACGACGAAGACCTCGCGGCTGAGGTCGGGATTGCCCCCGGTGAGATCGGCGGTGGAGGTAAAGACGATGCGGCTCCCGTCGCCCGAGATCACCGGGAACTGGTTGGAGCCGACGGTGGAGAAGGTGAGCTGCCGCAGTCCTGTCCCGTCGCGCTCGACGACGAAGATCTCGACGTTGCGGTCGTGGTTGCCGCCGGCGAGATCGCCCCGCGAGGCGAAGGCGATGCGCTGGCCGTCGTCGCTGACGCTCGCCGCCAGGGCCCCGTTGGCGGCGTCGCGGGTGAGCTGTTCGAGCCGGGAGCCGGCAAGATCGAAGAGGAAGAGCTGCCAGGCATGCGAGGGGTTGGCGCCGGCGAGGTCGCCCGAGGAAGCGAAGACGAGGGTGGCGCCGCTCGTATCGAGCCGGGGCGGGACGCTCGCGCCGGAACGGAAGTCGGTCCGCTGGGCGAGCTGCTGGGCGGCGGCGGCCCCCCAGGCGAGGCACACCGCCGCGCCCAGCCCTGCGAGCGCGGCCCTTCTCTTCCCTCCCCGGCTCACCGGTCGGAGAATTTACCGCTTTTCTCGTCTCAGTGGAGCGAGTGGGGCTCCACCAGGGCGAAGGGAGCGATCCGGGCCTCGAAGGTCTCGCCCGAGTCGGTGACCATCTCGTACGTGCCCCGCATCGAGCCGAACGGGGTGTTCAGCGGGCAGAAGGAGGTGTACTCGAAGGATTCGCCGGGGCCGAGCAGCGGTTGCACGCCGACGACTCCGGGCCCGCGCACTTCTTCCACCTCGCCGTGGGCGTTGGTGATGATCCAGTGCCGGTGAAGAAGCTGGACGGTTTGGTCGCTGTCGTTGGTGATGCGGATGTGGTAGGCGAAGAACCACATGCGTTCCTGGGGTCGGGAACGCTCCGGCACGTACTCGGCCCGTACCTGCACGCGGACGCCCCGGGTGACCGCCTCCGAGGTCGACACCGGCGTCCTCCTCCTCTAGCTCGCATCGCCGGCGTGCGGGGTCCATGCCTCGTGCAGGGCCACGACACCCCCCATCCACGCCAGCCGCGTGGCGAGCTTGAGCAGCAGGCATAGTTGCGCGAGAGCGATGGCCAGCGCAACCTGGCGTCCGGTGGCCGCTCCGGCACCGGGTGTGGCGTACGCGTAGAGCGCCACGAAGAGCCAGCCCAGCGCCGCGAACGTCCCGTAAAGCCCGAGCAGCACCACCGGCCGGCGCAGCGCGAAGAGCAAGCCGCGGAGCAAGCCGAGCAGGGCGCTTCGCCGGTCCTCCCGCACGAGGGTCACCTTCGCCACGAGCAGTGCCGCGTGCCAGAACACCAGCGACAGCGCCATGAGCATAGCCGCCCCGAGCTGCGCCGCCAGGACCGCGCGCTCGGAGGCCACATCCCTCGCCCAGGACGCCAGGCGGTCCTGGCTCCAGAGCCAGGCGCGGTAGAGAGCCCAGTAGCCCGCGGCTCCGACGAGCGCCAGACGCAGCAGTCGCCAGAAAAATCGCGCTCCGTCCTGGAAAAAGCGCGCGCCGGAGGCCCCCGCGGGCCCGCGGGCGAGCCGAGCGAGACTCCCGCCGAGCAGCAGGAGCCACACCAGAGCGTAGGCGCCGCCGAGCGCCAGCAGCGCCGGGTCGGCCTCGAAGAGCCGGCCCGTGAGCCAGCCCTCGAGGTTCTCCAGAAACGCCCCCGCCCGCAGCAGCTCGGGACGAAACGTCGCCGGCAGGCCCGAGGCTCGGGACTGGAAGGTTCCGTACCAGCCCATGTCGAAGCCGGCCCGCATGCGCTCCGCCGCCAGGCCCGGCCCGAAAGAGCCGTGGAGCGCGGCACCCACGGCGAAGGCGAAGGGCAGCGCGGCGATCGCGTTCGCGAGCCACAGCCCGAGGCAGAGCCGCCACGCCCCGAGCGCGCGCCGCGCGCCTTCGCGGGCGGCGCTCCCGAGATCCATCGCACGGGACCTCACAGGAGAAACTCGAAGGTCGCCAGCAGATCCTGGAGCCAGGCCATCCACACGGCGGACCACTTGAGCACAGGCAGCGCCGCCCGCGGACGAAGACGGCGGCTGTTGTTGGCCGGGTCGAGGTCGAGAAGCAGCACGCGTTGCGGGTCCACTTCGGCGTAATCGAGCTTGGTCTCGTGCTCCACGACGATTCGCTTCCAGGTGTCTTGCCCGTCCCACGAGGCGAGGACTTCGTGGCCGTCTTCGAAGACGAGGCGCACGTCCACAGGAAAACGTCCTCCGCCGAGCCGCCGCACGATGACCTCGGTGCGGTACGGTCCGCTGGCCGTTTCCTTTCGCTTCCCCTCGAAGGGCACGAGAACGCGCTGCCCGTCGCGCTCCGCGTAACCGTGCACGGCGGCGGGCTCGCTCGAGACGGAGTCCACGGCGTAGTCGAAGGTGACGGTGTCGCGGTAGACCTGCTGGAAAAACCAGTCCAGGTCGCGCCCCGCGATTTCTTCCGCCACGGCGAAGAAGTCTTCGGGCGTGGGGTGGCCGAAGCGGTAGCGGTCGAAGAAGGTCGAGAGGATTTCCCGCAGCGTGGGCCAGCCGAGGTGGCGCTCGAGGGTGGCGAGCCAGAGGGCGGTCTTGCTGTAGGTGATGTCCGCCGCGACCGGGGGGAAGTAGCGGTGCGTCGGTCGGGCCTGCAGTTCCGCGGCGGCAGAGGGGCGATAGCGGTCCAGCCGGTCGAGCCAGCGCCCGACCTCGATCTCGCCGAACACGACGGGGAAAAACCCGTCGCCGTCCTCGCCGCCGGGGACGGGGAGGTAGCGGCGCACCCGTTTGCGCGGCGGGTAGGAGGTTTCCAGGGTGCGGATGGTGGAGAAGGTGTTGAGGCCCTCGTCCAGCCAGGCGTGCTCGAACTCGTTGTTGCCCACGAGACCGTACCAGAACTGATGGCCCGCCTCGTGGATCGTGACCGACTCCGGGTGGTCCCCCGCGGGGGGCGCGAAGACCCGGGTGCCGCAGGTGAAAAGGGTCGGGTATTCCATGCCGCCGAAACCGCTGCCGAAGGGCGGATCCACGATCGTCACGTGGCCGTAAGGGTAGGGGCCGTACCAGGTTCCGTAGGCGCGAAAGGCGGCCCGCGCGGCGGCGAAATGCCGCGCCCGCTGGCCGCGGTGCTCGGGCTGGAGCAGCAGGCGCATCTCGATGGGCGGCAGGCCCGGCTCCTCGAAGCGCTCCCGGTACTCGAGGTAGCGGGGGCTCGCGGTCCAGGCGAAGCCGTGGACATCTTCCTGGAAGAAGCGCAGCGTCACCGTGCCGTCCGCGTTTTCCCTTCGCGAGACCTCGCGGCCGGTGGCGCCGACGACATAGTGCCGCGGCACCGTGAGGGAGACGTCGTAGACACCGTAGTCGGCGTAGAACTCGGTGGCCGCGTGGAAGGTGGGGCAGTTCCAGCCGTCCGGTTCGAACACCCCGATCTGGGGGAACCAGTGGGCGAGGAAGAACGCGTCGGCGTGGTAGCCCGTGCGGGCGAAGGTCTTCGGGACGCGCGAGCTCCAGTCCATGGCGACACGGATCGTGCCGCCCGGCGGCACGGGATCCCTGAGGGGGACCGCGAGCACCGTGCGGTCGTGCGGGTTGTTGTCGTCCGGGTCGGTGAAGTAGACCGTTGCGGTGCGATCGTCGAGGGTCGTGCCGTCCTGGGCGACGATGCGCACGCCCTCGACGTCCATGAAGCCCCAGTCGTCGTCGCGCAGGTCGTTCGCCCGGTCGCTCCGGCCGCGGAGCCGATCCTCGAGCATCCAGGTGCTTTTGTCGTTGCGCCAGGCGTTCCAATAGAGATGAAAGCGAAGCTCCGTGGCCGGACGCGCCTGCAGGTTGCGCCACGCGAGCACCTGCCGCCCCCGGAGCGTGCGCGTCGCCGGATCGAGCCGGGCTTCGATGGTGTAGTTCGCGTTGCGGGGCGAGATCTCCGCCGCATGGGTCGCGGCGGCGGCAGCCAGCAGGACCAGGGCGATCCGCATCGGCGGCGCATCATACCAAGGGAGGCTCGCCGCGCGCGGTTCTCGCTCGCGAGGATCGGGCACGGGCCCCGCTGCAGCCAGGAGCTGTCCTAGCGCGCCTGCGACGGAAGCCGCGCGGACTCGGCCGTCCCTCAGCGGTCGAGGGCTGCGGGGCTCGTGGGAGCGTTTCGCACTCGCCGCAGGAACCTGCGGGGCGTGCAGCTTCCCCCGGAAACGGGCGACCCCGCGGCCGCTTCGACCGTCGAAGGGGGGCGGGCCATGGCCTCGATACGCGCCACGGGGCGGACGGACGTGCCAGCGGGCGGGTTGCCGGTCGCCCCAGGGTTTTCGCCCGATGTCGGCGATGGGTGCCGGAGGGTTCGCGATGGCGGCGGCTCCTTTCGATCCGGGTGGCGGCGGGGCGCGGCGCGGGTCATCATGAGGGCGAAGTCGCCCATGAAAGGCTTCGTCCTCCAGCCCACCTACAAGCTCGAGGGCGGCCGTCCTGTGGTGCTGATCTACGGGAAGCTCCAGGACGGCGCCTCCTTCCTCGTCCGGGACAGCCGCGCGCGAGCGTACTTCTACATCCGCCTCTCCGACGCCCCGCGCGCAGCCGCGCTCGGCGCGCGCCTCGTGGAGGAAACCCCGCCGCGGCGGACGATGGCCGGCGAGCCGGTGGTGCGGGTCGAGCTGGAGCGCCCGCAGCAGGCGCCCGAGCTGCGCGACAGGCTCGTCGCGCAGGGGGTCCCTTGCTTCGAAGCCGATATCCGTTTCGCCTACCGGTACCTCATCGATCGCGGCATACGGGCCTCGCTCGAGATCGAGGGCCCCTGCGTGCCTGGCGACGGCGTGGATCGGATCTTCACCGACCCCGAGATCCGCCCCGCCGCATGGAGTCCGGCTCTGCGGGTCCTTTCCCTCGACATCGAAACGGACCCGCAGGTGCGGCGGCTGCTTTCGGTAGCTCTCGTGGGTTGCGGCGCCCGCGAGGTGCTCTTGCTCGCGGGCGAGGGTCGGAGCTGCCCTCCCGGCGCGGTCGCCTGCGCGGGGGAGCGAGAGATCCTGCGCCGGCTGATGGAGCGCGTGCGGCAGCTCGACCCCGACGTGATCACGGGCTGGAATCTCGTGGACTTCGATCTCGCGGTTCTCGATGGCTTCGCCCGCCGCTACGGACTCACCCTCGCCCTCGGCCGGGGGCCCGAGCCGATGCGGTTGAGGCGTGCTCGCTCGCGCTACGTGCCGAGCGAGGCGTGGATCCCCGGCCGGGTGGTCCTCGACGGCATCCATCTGCTGCGCACGACCTACGTCAGGCTCGAGAGCTACGCCCTCGATGCGGCGGCCCGAGAGATCCTGGGGAAGCGCAAGACGATCCGCGGGCCGAACCGCGCGGAAGAAATCCTGCGTCTTTTCCACGAGGACCTTCCCGGTTTCGTGGCCTACAACCTCCGGGACGCGGAACTCGTGCTGGAAATCCTGGACAAGCTGCACCTCGTCGAGCTCGCCGTGGAGCGCAGCCGCCTCACGGGGTTGCCCCTCGAACGGACGGGGGCCAGTGTGGCCGCCTTCGACTTCCTCTATTTATCGGAGCTGCACAAGCGGCGCATCGTCGCCCCGACCGCGGCCCTCGAGGAGCCGCCCGGCGAGCCGACCCTCGGCGGCCATGTGCTCGAGCCGCGGCCGGGCCTCTGCCGCCACGTGATCGTCCTGGACTTCAAGAGCCTCTACCCGAGCATCATCCGCACGTTCAACATCGACCCCCTCGGCCGCCTCGCCGAAGACGCGCCGCGCGAGGGGGCCATCGTCGCCCCCAACGGCGCCGCCTTCCGGCGCGATCCGGGCATTCTCCCGAGCCTGCTGGACGAGCTTTTCCCGCGCCGCGAGGCGGCACTGCGAAGCGGCGACCGCGTCGCCGCGCAGGCGATCAAGATCCTGATGAACTCCTTCTACGGCGTGCTCGGCACCCCGGCCTGCCGCTTCGCCTCCCCCGCGCTCGCCAACGCGATCACGAGCTTCGGCCGCGAGATTCTGCGCTGGACGAAAAGGCGCATCGAGCGCCGCGGCCTGCGGGTGCTTTACGGCGATACGGACAGCCTGTTCGTCCTCTCCGGCGAAGACGATCCCGCAGCCGCCCGCCGCCTGGGGGAACGCCTCGCAGCCGAACTGACCCAGGAGCTGGCGCGCCACGTGCGCGCGCGCTGGGGTGTCGCGAGCCGCTTGGAGCTGGAGTTCGAGAAACTCTACGTCAAGCTGCTTCTGCCCCACCTGCGGCGCGGCAAGGCCGGGGCCCGCAAGCGCTACGCAGGCTACGTGGAGGGCGGCGGCGTGGAGTTCACGGGCCTGGAGGTGGTTCGCCGCGACTGGACCCCTCTCGCGCGGCGCGTCCAGCGCGAGCTTTACGAGCGGCTCTTCCAGGATCGTCCCGTGGAAGACTACCTGCGGCAGGTGGTCGCCGACCTGCGGGCGGGCAAGCTCGACCAGGAGCTCGTCTACCGCAAGGCCCTGCGCAAGCCGCTCGAGGCCTACACCGCCTCCACGCCGCCCCACGTCGCCGCGGCCCGCAAGATGCAGGGCGAACCCGGCGGGCTCGTCCACTACACCATGACCACCCGCGGGCCCGAACCCGCCGAGGAGCGGCGCGCGCCGCTGGATTACGAGCACTACGTGCAGAAGCAGATCCGCCCGGTGGCGGAGCCCGTCCTGGAGCTGCTGGGGCTCGATTTCGAGCGCGTCATCGGCGAGGCGCACCAGGCACGATTGTTCTGAAGGCGTACGGGTCCCTCGAGAAGCCAAGGCCGTCTGCACCCAGCGGGCGCCTGTGTTCGGCCGAGAGGCGCTCTCCGCGAGCTTCGGCAGGCGCCAGGGCGCCGCTGCCGTTGACGAGCCGGGGGCGGCCGGCGTAGCCTGAATGCACTTTCGGGGATCGAGACGGGATGCTGCCCGCGACCGACCTGCGTGCGGGAATGGTCATCCGCGAGGGCGGGGAGCTCTACCGGGTGGTCGCCGCCGAATACCACGCGGGCGGCGGCAAGATGCAGGGCGTGGTGCACGCCAAGCTGCGCAACTTGAGGACCGCGAATTTCACGGAGCGGCGCTACCGGCCCGACGACCGGGTGGAAGAGGTCCTGGTGGAGCGGCGGCCGATGGAGTTCCTCTACGAAAACGGCGAGAGCTGCACCTTCATGGACCCCGAGACGTTCGAGCAAGTTTCGGTCCCCAACCAGAGCCTGGGCTCGTTCCTCAAGTTCCTCACCCCGAACCAGCGGCTGGATGTGGCCTTCCTCGACGCCGAGCCGGTGGAGGTGATCTATCCGCCGACGGTGGTGCTGCGGGTGGAGAGCACGGCCGAGCCGATCCGCGGCCAGCAGGACAGCAACGTCTACAAGAGCGCGACGCTCGAGAACGGCCTCGAGGTGCTGGTGCCGCAGTTCATCAAGCCGGGCGACCTCGTGCGGGTGGACGTGGAGACCGGCAGGTACACCGAACGCGTGCGCGAGGAGAGTTGAGGGATTTTCCGCCCGGCCGGGGTCCGGTTGACCCGCCAAAGAGCCGCGTCTAGACTGCCGAGGCAGGCGCCTCGGGCCCAGCGGCGTTCGGGGAAGCGCGTGTGTGGCATAGCGGGCATCGTGGGAGTCGCGGAAAGCGATCCGGCGCGGCGCGAGATCGTGCGCCGCATGACGGCCACGCTGTACCATCGCGGTCCGGACGGCGAGGGTTTCGCGGGCGCGGCGGGATGCGAGCTGGGCTTCCGCCGCCTCGCCATCGTGGATCTCGAAGCGCCCCCGCCTCCCTTCGCCAACGAAGACGGTAGCGTCCTCACCGCCTGCAACGGCGAGATCTACAACGGGGCGGAACTGGCGGCGGAACTCGCCGCGCGGGGACACCGCCTGCGCACCTCGGTGGACACCGAGGTGCTGCCTCACCTCTACGAAGAGCACGGAGCGGACTGCGTCCGTCGCCTCGACGGCATGTTCGCGTTCGCCATTTGGGATGCGGCGCTGAAGCGGCTGATCCTGGGGCGCGACCGGGCCGGCGAGAAGCCGCTTTTTTATTTCGAGGACGACGGGACCCTCGTCTTCGCCTCCGAGCTGCGGGCCCTTCTCGAGCATCCCCAGGCCCCCCGCGCCCTCGACCCGGTGGCGCTGCGCCGCTACCTGCTGCACGACTTCATCCCGGCGCCCCTTTCGCCTTTCGCGGGGATCCGCAAGCTCCCGGCGGCGCATCTGCTCGTTTGGGAACGAGGCCGAACGCGCCTCGTCCGTTACTGGGATCTCGCTCCGTTCTTCGCCCCGCCGGAAGGGCGCAGGGTGCCCTTCCGGGAGGCGGCCGCGGAGCTCGACGCGCGCATCGCCCTCGCTGTCCGGCGGCGCAAGCGGGCGCACACGGCGGTCGGCGTGTTCCTCTCGGGCGGCATCGATTCTTCCACGGTCCTGGCGCACCTGCGCGAGCAGGAGGGCGAGGGCGTGCCCGCCTTCGTCCTGGGCCACCGGGATCCGGCCTTCGACGAATCGGGCTATGCCCGCGCCACCGCCGAGGCTCTGGGCGCCGAGTTCGAGGCGCTCGTGCTCGACGAGCAAGGCCTGGAGGCAGGCCTGCAGCTCGTGGCGGAGCAGTTCGACGAGCCACTGGCCGATGCCTCGACCATCCCCACCTTGCTGCTCGCGCGCTTCGCGCGCCAGCGAGTGAAGGTGATCCTGAGCGGCGAGGGGGCCGACGAGCTTTTCGGCGGCTACCCGACCTACATCGGCGACCGCGTGGCAGAACTTTACCGGCGCCTGCCGGCGCCTGCGCGGCGTGCCTTCGTGGCGTTCCTGCGCGCCCTGGCGCCCGTCCGCATGAGCAACGTCGGGCTCGACTACCTCGCCCAGCTCTTCGCCCGGGAGGCGCTCCGCGAGCGGGTGGAACGGCATCACGCCTGGTTCGGAAGCTTGCCCCCGCCGCACGACGACGCGGTGCTCGCGCCGCGAGTGATGGAGCGCCTTCGCGGGGACGATCCCTTCGCCTCGGCGCGGGCGGTGCTCGCGGGGCGGGAGTTACCGGATGCCCTGGCCCAATTGCTCTATACCGATTTCACGATGTACCTGCAGGACGACCTGCTGACCAAGGTGGATCGCGCGACGATGCTGGCGTGTCTCGAAGCGCGGGCCCCGTTTCTCGACCACGAGCTGGCGGAGTACGTGGCCGGTTTGCCGTCGCCGTTCAAGGTGCGGGGCCACGAGACCAAGCGCATCCTGCGGGCCGCGGTGCGGCGGCGCCTGCCCGGGGAGGTGCTGCGCCGGCGCAAGCGGGGTTTCAACATTCCCTTCTCGCGCTGGCTGCTGCACGGGCTCGGCGAACGGCTGCGGGAGCGCTTCTCTCGCGAGCGCGTGGAAGCGCGGGGCCTGTTCCGTCACGAGGGCGTGGCGCGCTTGATCGAAGAGCATCTCCTGCGGCGCGCGAACCACCGCAAACCGCTCTACGCGCTCCTCGCCCTCGATCTCTGGTGCGACCGGACCTACGGCGAGGGCGTCCGCGTTCCGGTGGCGGAGGCGCGTCCCGTCGAGGCCGGCCTGCCCGCATGAGACACGCTCCGGGGGCGGTTCTCCTCTTCGCCGCCATCCTTTTCTTGTGGAACCTCGGCGGCTACGACCTGTGGGCGCCCGACGAGCCGTACTTCGCCGAGGGGGCGCGGGAGATGCTCGCGGACGGGCACTGGATCGTGCCCCACGTCAACGGCACCCTCACCACGGACAAGCCGCCGCTTTTCTTCTGGGTCGTCGCCGGGGTGTCGCTTCCGGCCGGGGAGGTGACCTCCTGGACGGCGCGCCTTCCGTCGGCTCTGGCGAGCCTCGCGAGCGTGGCCCTGACGATGCGGCTGGCCGGGCGGCTGCTCGGCGCCGCGAGCGGGCCGCTCGCCGGCGCGGTGCTCGCGACGACCTACCTCTTCTGGGACAAGGCCCGCTCGGCTCAGATCGACGCGCTGTTGAGCCTGCTCGTGCTGGGAACGGTCTACGCCTTCGTTCGCGTCCGGGAGGAAGCCTGGGGTGCCGCGCGCGGCGGGGCGATTTTCTGGGGCTGCGCGGCGCTGGCGGTGCTCGCCAAAGGTCCGGTGGGGCTCTTGCTGCCTCTCGGCGTGGCCGCGGCGGTGAGTGCGCTCGATCGGGACGCGCGCCCCTGGCGGCGGCTCGTGCCGTGGTGGGGGCCGCTGCTGTTCGCGGGGCTCGTGGGGAGCTGGGTGGCCCTCGCCCACGGGCGGGACGGCTACTCGGTGTGGGCCGCGCTGCGGGAGCACTTCTTCGAGCGCGCAGCCCGCGGGATGCATCACGTGCAGCCGCCGTGGTACTACGCGCAGGTGCTGCCGGCGCACCTGCTCCCCTGGACGGGTGTCGTGCTGGGCGGTGCAGTGGTCGCGGCGAGGCGCCGGGACGCGACGGCGAGACTGCTTCTGGGCTGGGCCGGCTTCGTGGTGCTGTTCTTCTCGATTTCGACGGAAAAACGGGGTCTCTACGTCCTGCCCGCCTATCCCGCGTTCGCCATGCTCGCCGCCGCCTTCGCGCGCCGGGCGGAGGGGGAGGACCGCGGAGCTCGCTCCTGGCTGGCCGCGGCCCTCGGCGTGCCGGCCGGGGCCTACGTGCTGGGCGCAGTCGCGCTGCCCTTGCTGCGCGAGCGCCTCCCGCAGCAGGCGCTGGACGCGGCACTGGTGCTCTCGGTTGCGCTCGCGGTCTCGGGGGCTGTGGCCCTCGTGGCCCTGGCGTCAGCGCTGCGCCGAGGTCTGTGGACCGTGGCGGCCGGCACGGGCGTCGTCTACTTCGTCGTGGCTGCGACCGTCCATCCGGCCCTGGATCCCGTGAAATCCGCGCGCGCCTTCGCGACGACCGTCGCGCGCATCACCGGACACCCCGACGCTGCCGGCAAACCCATCGTCACGGCGGGCCTGGGCAACGTCCCCGAGGCGATCGCCTACTACACGCGCGGTCTGTACACCGAGGAGCGCAGCGGAGCGGAGGCGGTGGCGCGCCATTTCCAGGAAGAGGGCGGGCGATTCGCGATCGTCAGCCGCGAGGTCTACGAGGCTCTTCCCGAGGAATTGCGGCGGGGCCTCTCGATCCGCGCGCGCGCCCGCGTGAGCCGGGCGGACGCGCTCCTGCTGGAGCGCGCGCGGGGGGCGCCGTGACGGTCCCGCAGGAGTCGGCGCGCCCCCGGCTTTCCGTCGTCGTTCCCGTCTGGAACGAAGCGGAGAACATCGAGCCCCTGGTGCGCGAGATCGCGCACGCTCTCGAGGGGGCGTTCGACTACGAGATCGTTTACGTGGACGACGGCAGCGACGACGCCACGCCGGAGCGGCTCGCCGCTCTGGCACGGGAGATGCCGCGCTTGAGGATCGTCCGCCATCCGCAGCGGCGGGGCCAGAGCGCCGCCTTGTGGACCGGGATCCGCGCGGCGCATGGTGAATGGGTCGCCACCCTCGACGGGGACGGACAGAACGACCCCCGCGACATCCCGCGGCTGTGGCAGATCTTGCAGCAAGCCCGCGATTCGCGACTGAGGCTCGTGACCGGCGAGCGCCGGGAACGTCACGACACCTGGATCAAGCGGATGGGGTCGCGGATCGCCAACGCCGTGCGCGCCTGGCTGCTGCGGGATCGCACGCCGGATACGGGGTGCGGCCTCAAGCTCGTCCACCGCGAAACGTTCTTGGCGGTCCCCGCGTTCGATCACATGCACCGCTTCCTGCCGGCCCTCGTGCTGCGGGAGGGCTACGAGGTGCTCTCCGTCCCCGTGCGGCACCGGCCGCGCGCGCGCGGCCGCTCCAAGTACGGCGTGCTCGACCGTTTGTGGATCGGCATCGTGGATCTCGCCGGCGTGTGGTGGTTGATGCGCCGGCCCCTGCGGCGGCCCGACGAGACGGACACGCAGGGCTGACCGCCGAGCGTGCCGCGGGAGGTCAATGCACCCTCGTGCGCGACCCCGCGGGCGTTCCCCGATGCGCAGGTGCGCCCGCGAACCCTGCAGGCGATCCCGATCTCTGGCTCGTGCCGCCGGCGGTGCGCGGTGGCCGGCGATCGCTGCTGCCGATCGCGGCCGGCGGCGAGGGTGCCGGCGGTGTCGGGAGGAATCTCAGGAACGGCGACCCGCAGCGGGTGGCGCAGGTCCGCGCGAGGAAAGCATGTCTCCTTCACGAGACGTACAGCGGGCCTTCTTCCACCACCTCCCAGCTCGAACCGCGCCAGGCATAGGTGATCGCCTGACCGCTGGCGGCGAGGTTGCCCTCCCAGTCTTCGTAGCGGACCTTGACGCGGCCAGGAGCGAGGATCTCGACTTCGAACTTGAAGCGGAAGCCGTCCCGGTATGCCTGGAGCGTGCCGTCCGGTGCCAGGATCTGTCGGTCTGGGGGGATGTCTTCTTGCGAGAGATAAACCGTGTAGCGCTCCCGCAGGCGCCCGAGCACGGCCTGGTTCAACCCCGGAATCCTCTCCGGCTCCTGGGTTTCGAGAAGCATCCAGGAGAAGCGCGTTCCTTCCTCGAAGTGGACATGTTCCGGCGTATGGCGGACGATCTCGTCCGCCAGCGCTTCCACCTGAGCCCGCGCCCAGCCCTCCGTCGGCTCCTGGAGGCAAGCACCGAGCAGCAGCGCGATGCCCGCCAGACCCACGCTGCGAAAACCCGCCACCGGCGACCTCCGGACTTCCACGGCGATTCGCACCCCCGGCCATCGTCGTTGGCGAGATCCTGGCGCGGTTGTCGACGTCCGATCATGGAGGTTGCCGGGAAGCGCCGCTCTCTCGCGTCCCATGGTAGCAGGCTCGCTTCCGGCAGAGGCCTCGGGCACGGGGTGGACCGCGTCACGCAGGCGGAGGGCTCAGGTCGGCGAGGTCCGAATCTCCCATCTCCACGCCTCCGGAAGGGAAGTACTCGCGCCAGCGGCGGGTGACTTTTTCCGCCGTCTTCCGATCGCAGAACAGCTCCTCGGGGAAGCCCGGTTTGAGGCGGGCGTCGATGACGATCGGCGCGGTGCGCGCGAGGTGCTGGCGCACCACACCCGTCCGCGCCGCATGGATGTCGGCGGCCGGCTCGAAGCGGGTGAAGGTGGCCCAGAGAAAATTCATCGGGCTCGCCGCGACGCGGCGGGGCTCTTCGGTGACGACGAGCAGCATCCAGTCGCGGAACGCCGGATGGCGGGCGAAGCGCGCGGCCGCCTCCGGGTCGGCGTCGCGGGCAGGCGCGCCCACCACGAGGCAGCCGGGGCAGAAGACGAAGGCCCCGGTCATCTCGGGCGGGGGCTCGGCGGCGGGCCGGAACTCCCGGGCAAGCACGCGCACCGGCTCGCCCAGGCCCAGCCACACCCCCTTGGAGCCTTCGTGGATCGCCGGTCCGGTGTAGTCCAGGGTGTCCATGGCCAGATTGGAGAAGACGTAGAGGTCCGTTTCGGGGTTCGTGCGCTCGAGGACGTGAGCGAGCGTCGCCGGGAAATCGCGCAAGTCGACGGGCCGGTCCGTCACGAAAAGGAACTTGGTCAGCGAGAGTTGACCTTCCCCGAGGATGCGGAAGGCGCTCACCATGGCCTCGCGCCGGTAGCGTTGCTTGACGATCGCCGCGGCGAGCGCGTGGTAGCCGGTCTCGCCGTAGGCCCAGATGTCCACCACACCGGGCATGACGACGGGAAAAATCGGCGAGAGCAGTTCCTGCAGGAGATCCCCGATGTAGAAGTCCTCCTGCCGGGGTTTGCCCACGACCGTGGCGGGGTAGATCGCATCGCGCCGGTGGGCAAGGCGCTCCACTTGGAAGACGGGAAACTCGTGGCGCAGGGAGTAGTAGCCGTAGTGGTCGCCGAAGGGTCCTTCGAGGCGGCGCACCCCGGGCGGCACGCGCCCGATCAGCGCGAATTCGGCTTCCGCCACGAGGCGGTGGGGCCCGAGGCCCTCGATGACGCCCAGGCGCTCGCCGAGCAAGAGCGAGGCCAAAAGCAGCTCGGGGACGTTTTCCGGAAGCGGCGCCACGGCGGCGAGGGTGAGGGCGGGCGGTCCTCCGAGAAAGGCCGTCACCGGCAGCGCGTCGCCGCGGGCCTCGGCGGCGGCGTAGTGGAAGCCTCCGCCCTTGCCGAGCTGCCAGTGCATGCCGGTCGTGCACCGGTCGTAGACCTGAAGGCGGTAGATGGCGAGGTTCGGCACGCGGGTTTCGGGATGCTCCGTGTAGACCTGGGCGAGCGTGATGAAGGGGCCGCCGTCCCCGGGCCAGGTGGTGAGCACGGGAAGCCGGTCGAGACGCACGTCGTCGGTGACGACCTCCGTGACGGGGCCGCGCGGGCGGCGCCGGGTGCCCACGCGCAGCAGTTCCCAAGCCACGTCGCGCGCGGCCCACAGCGCCCGCGGTGTGGGCGACAGCTCGCCTAGGAGGTCCACGAGCCGGCGGATGAGCCGTCGCGGCCTGCGGCCGAACGCCAGCTCGGCGCGCCGCGCCGTACCGAACAGGTTCGTGACGACGGGAAACGGCGAGTTGCCGACGCGCGTGAAGAGCAGCGCGGGGCCTCCCGCGGCGATGACGCGCCGGTGGATTTCCGCCACCTCGAGATGCGGGTCCACGGGGACCTGGACGACGGCGAGGTCTCGGTCGCGCCGGAGGTGTTCGATGAAGGCGCGCAGGTCGGGAAAGCGCGGCTCCTCCATTCAGCACCCCGCGGCGGCGAGGCAGGTCGCCCGTTCCGCGAGGGCGCACCGGCCAGGGGCGGCGCCGGCTTGCGCGCGCAAGCCCTTCACGGCAGCAACACCGTGGAACCCGCGGTGCGCCGCGCCTCGAGATCGCGGTGCGCCTGGGCCGCTTCGCGCAACGGATAGCGCTGGCGAATCTCGATGCGGACGATCCCCCGCCGTACGACCTCGAACAGTTCCTCCGCGCCCCGCAAGAGATCCTCGCGGCGCGCCACGTAGGTGGCGAGCGTCGGGCGCGTCAGATAGAGGGAACCCTTCTGCGCGAGGATGCCGATGTCCAGCGGTGGCACCGGACCCGACGCCTGACCGAAGCTCACCATCGAACCCAGCGGCTGCAAGCAGTCGAGGGAGCGCTGGAACGTCGCCTGTCCCACGGAATCGTAGACGACGGGCACCCCTTCTCCCTTGGTGATCTCCCGCACCCGCGCCACGAAATCCTCGCGCGTGTAGACGATCGGGTAATCGCAGCCGTGCTCCTGCGCCAGGCGAGCTTTCTCCTCGCTGCCCACCGTGCCGATCACCGTGGCCCCCAGATGCTTCGCCCACTGGCAGGCGATGAGCCCCACCCCTCCCGCCGCCGCATGGAACAGGATGGTCTGCCCCGGCTGGACGCGGAACGTCCGGCGCAACAGGTAGTGCGCCGTCAGCCCCTTGAGCAACATCGCGGCCGCCTGCTCGTCCGCGATGTCCTCCGGTAGCGGCACGAGGGCGGAGGCGGGGATGCAGCGCTTCTCGCTGTAGGCGCCCGCATGCATGACGTAGGCTACGCGGTCGCCCGGACGGACCTCCCTCACCCCTTCGCCCACCGCCTCGACGACGCCCGCTGCCTCGCGGCCGAGGACCGCGGGCAACTCCGCCATGGGGTAAAGCCCGCGGCGGTTATAGATGTCGATGTAGTTCAAACCGATGGCGCTGTGGCGCAGCAGGACTTCGCCCGGTCCGGGCTCGGGCACCTCGATTTCCTCCCGACGGAGGACTTCCGGACCACCGTATTCGTGGATTCTGATCGCTCGTGCGCGCCGCGGCATGCGATCCCTCCCCGCGCGAGGCTCGAAAAAGAGGAGACAGGATAGCGCCCGAGCCTCCCGGATCAAACCCTCGTGGGGGCGGCCGGTGGCCGAGCAGCCCGCAATCGTGTCCTGGCTTTGGCGGCGAAGATGGCGCATATTCTCCCGCCCCATGGAAAGCGAGGCCGCGCGCGTTTCGGCAGCCGTCCGCTCCGACCGAGCCCTCCTTGCGGGTCTGCGCCTCCGGCCGCTCCGGCGCGTGGCCCTCGAAGGGCCGCGGGCGGCCCGCCGCCGGCGCCGGCGCTTCCTGGACCCGGTGGCGGGAAGGGTGCGGCGGCTGGAGCGGGCGCTCAACCAGTGGCTGAGCCTCCAGGTTTATCCGCGCGTGCCGGGAATCGCCCGGCCCTACGGCCGGACGCTCGCGCGGCGGCTGGTGGTGGCGCACGCGCAGGTGGCGGTTGCGGGACTCGCCGAGGCGTTCCAGGGGCTGCGCGTGCTGTGGATCACGGACATCCACGCGGGGCCGTTTCTCGACCCGCGGGCGCTGGCAGCCGCGTTCGAGCGCTTGTCCTCGCTGCAAGCCGATCTGATCCTCTACGGCGGGGATTTCGCCACGAGCTGCCTCGAAGAATTCGCGGCCTGCAC
This sequence comes from Acidobacteriota bacterium, assembly GCA_037447115.1. Taxonomy (GTDB): domain Bacteria; phylum Acidobacteriota; class Polarisedimenticolia; order Polarisedimenticolales; family JBBIHH01; genus JBBIHH01. The sequence continues at coordinate 71,371 of JBBIHH010000012.1, read as the reverse complement.
CGAGGCCTTGCGCGCCTTGCGGGCACCTCTCGGCCGCTACGCCGTGCTCGGCAACCACGACCACTACACGGAACACCCCGAGGCGTTGCGCGAGGCCCTCGAGACGCTCGGCATCGGTGTCCTGCACAACCGCCACACCGTCTTGCGCCACCGCGGAGCCTCGCTCGTTCTCTCCGGCGTGGACGACTGGAACTGCGGCCAGCCCGATCTGGACGCGGCACTTCCGCCTCTCGGGCAGCGGCCGGGTCCGGTGGTGCTTCTTTCCCACAACCCCGACGTGTTCTTCGAGGCCGCGGCGCGGGACGTAGCGCTCGTCCTCGCCGGGCACACCCACGGCGGGCAGATCCGCCTGCCCAAGCTCCCGGTCCTGGTCCGCATGAGCCGCTACGGCCTCGACGAGGGCCGCTACGCCTGGAACGGATCGGAACTCGTCGTCAGCCGCGGCCTCGGTGCCGTGGGCCTGCCCCTGCGCTGGGGCTGCCCGCCGGAGGCGGTGTTGCTCGAGCTCGAGGCTAGGGGGCCGAGGGCTCCCTCGCCCTGAGGGAGCCCTGGCTTCCACTTCTCGGCCTGCGCCTCGATCTCAGAAAGTCGTGCCGAAGCGCAGCGTCAGGATCCGGCCGTCGTAGTCGAGCCGGTCGTTGGCGTCGTCGTAATCGAAGTCCGCGAGCGATCCGCCGACATAGACTCCCGAGCCAAACCGATAAACCAGCCCGGCCTCGGCATGGGTGAAGTCCTGCGCGATGGTTTCGTCGTTCACGAGGCCCGAGACCGATCCCAGGACGAGGTTGTTCCCCTCCGACTCCACCCCCCAGTAACGCGCGTAGGCCTCCCACGGGCCGCCCCACCGGAAATCGAGCTGGCCGAAGAACTGCGTGTTTTCGTTGTCGAAGACGGAGCGGCCGTCCTCGACGGCGCCGAAGCCGGCCCGATCGAACGTGATCCCCACGTCGCTCAAAAAATCCTGACGGGAGTAGCGGAGCGTCAAAGACGCCGGCTCGCCGAAACGCTGGCGCCATTCCAGCGAGCGCGTCGTGCCGTCCGCGGCGCCACTCCACAGGGACGCGGGATCGCGGATGTCCAGCGCGGCGTTGTCTCTCTCGAAATCGAGGAAACTCACGCCGATCTCGGTGCCGTCTTTTGGCCGGAGTTTCAGCCGCAGTCGAAGATGGCGACTTTCCTGCGGCGCCACCGCGTGGAACGGCTGGTCGACATCCCCGTCCTCGTAGTCGGCGTCGAACCGCAGCCAAGATTTCGGCTTCAGGTGGAGGCTTGCGACGAGGGCCGCGTCGTCTCCCGAGTCGTAATCGAGATCGCGCTGGGCATCGCCGAATCCATCGCGGTCGAGCTCCCGCTCGATGCGGCGGTAGCCGACGCGGAAGCGCACGGCTTTCGCCGGCCGCACATCCACGGCGGCGGTCGCCGTGCGGATGCGATAATCGTTGCGGATGGTCGTTGCCGGGTTGCCGTCGCCGTCCAGATCGTCCTCCGCTCCGTCCCCGTCGAGATCCCGCGCCAGCGTGCCGCCGAGATCTCGGTCGAGGGAGCGGTACTGGAGGACGACGGCCACGTTCGAGGCCACATCCACCTGCAGGTCGCTGCTGACGAGCAAGGTGTCGCCGTCGAGATTCACGGCGCCGCGGCCTTCGTGGGGGACGCAAACGTCTCCTGCCATGATGGCGGCGCAGGTGGCGTCGCTAGCGCACGGGGTGCCGCTTGCGGCGCAAGTGCCGCCGAACTCGCTTCCGGAGAAGCTGGTGCCGAGTTGCGTCAGGCGGATGTGGCTCTCCAGTTCCTCGCGGCCGACGAGCGAGCCCGCGAGGGAAACGGTCAGCTCGAGGCGCTCGCCGATGGGGGTGTGGACGCGCAGCGTCGTGAGATCCGTCGCGCCGCTGTCGTTCTGGGACCAGTGGTAGGTGTCGAGGGCCGTGGCGTTTCCGGTGTCCAGCCCCAGATCCCCCTCGGTCATGTTGTCGAATTGGTTGTCGTAGCGCCGGAGTTGCTGGCGGAAAAGCACGTCCACCGTGCCGACCCTGAAGTCGGCGCCCACCGTGTAGCGATGGACCAGCGCGTCGAGCGGTGTTTCGAGGCGGAACAGATCGCGCTCGATGTCTTTCATGAAAAGCGACGTGCCGCTGCGCGCGTTCTCCTGGAAGCCGAAGGTCAACCTCACGCGGTCCGATACATGGACATCGAGACCCAACTCCGCCGTGCGCCGAACCGCGTCCCAGCGCGCCCCGTCTTCGTTGTTCACCAGCTCGAAGAGATCGTAGAAGTAGTCCTGTTTCGAGTAATCGAGGCGCAGCTCGTAACGGTCTTTGCGGCCGAGCCGTGCGCTCGCGCGCTCGTATGGATCGCCGCCGAGACCCCTCGCATCCAGCCGGGCATAGTCGAGCGCGCCCTTCTCCGCGGGCTGCCAGTCGAAGGTCCACGCGCCCAGGCGCAAGCCCGATTCCAGGGCGTCGAAATCCTCGTTGTACTTGTTTCGGCTCCCGTCCACGCTGACGCTGCGGTAGACGATCTCCACGGAACCTCGGGTTTCCGGCTCCTCCGCCCCAGCGGGCGAGTTCAGCAGGGGCAGCCATGCCCAGAGCACCCACAGCGGCGACCGGCATGTCGTGCGCGCGTCCATGGCTCACTCCTCCAGGAAGAAGGGGCTCGTGTTCGAGCCGTGGATGGCCGTATGGCAGGCCGTGCATTTTTCGTTCAGGAAACGGGGGGCGCTGTGCCATCCCGGAGTGACGGTCGCGCTGTGGCACTGGTAGCAGAGGTTCACCTGAGGCTCGTGCTTCAGCAGGTGGCGGTTGGGCGAGCCGTGGACCTCATGGCAGGAGACGCAGCCGTCCACCATGATCACGTCGTGGTCGAAAACGAACGGGCCCTGCTTTTCCATGTGGCAGTGGGTGCAGACTTCCCGGAACAGGCTCGTGTCCGTGCGCAACGAGCGCGTCGCATGGGGATCGTGGCACTCCGTGCAGTCGTCCAGCGGGTGCCGGCGGGGCAGCTCGAACTGCGCGGCGATGCCCTCGTGGCAGCCGGCGCAAAGCTCCCTCCCGCGCACCGGAAGCAGTTTTTCCTCGGTGCTGTGGGGGTTGTGGCAGGAGATGCAGGCCACGTCGGCGAGATGGTGGATGCTCGCGCGGAAGGAAAAATGGTTCTCCTGCCGGCGATGGCACTCGAGGCAGATCGCGTTCGCCTCGTCCGCGGGAAGCGTCCGGAGCCGCACGATCCCCTCGGGCTCGCCGGATTCGGCGTGCGCCGCGCCCGGCCCGTGGCAGCTCTCGCACGCGCGGGCGGCATCCCAACCGGGTGCACGCGCGTGGGCTGTCCTGCCGAAGCTAGCCGTCACGTCTGCGTGGCACTCGGCGCACTTTTCCGAGCCCGCGTAGGGCTCCGCCGCCGCTGCGAGGCTCGCCACGAGACACCAAGGGCCGAGGCCCCCTAGAATGGCGCGAATCCGCATCGCTCCCCCTCCCCGCCGCCGGCCGGCCGAGTCTACCCCAGGGCCCTCGCAACCTCGATCGGCTGCCGTCGCCGGTGCGGTCCGCACGCCTTCGCCGGCGGGCCGCAGCGCCTCAGAACTCGTACGCCGTCCACAACCAGAACTTCGCCACGTCCGAGCCGAAACCCTCGGTGTCGTAACGCGCCAGCTTGACCGCGAAGGTCTGTTTCCAGGGGGCGCGGTAACTGAGCTGGGCGTCCACCTCCGTGCCGTAGCTCGCCCCGCCGAAGTCGGCCTGGAAATCGTGATAGACGAGCAGACCCTCGAGCGATCCCCTGCGCGCCCCGAGCGCCAACGCGAGGTCGCGCAGGCCGTCCGGCGGAGTCACGAGGAAGCGGTCCGCCCAGCCGTTGAACTTGTGGAGCGTCGCCAGGGGCGTCGTGAAGCGTCCTGCAGCAGGACCGCCGCCCAGCCGTTCCAAGCCCGCCTGCAGCCACCACGAGCCGTCCGCGGTCTTGCGCTTGGCGCCCGCCTCGAGCCTGGCGTAGCCCGCGTCCACTCGCGCCGGATTGTCCGCGGCGTCCCGCTGGCGGGCAAGCTCCGCGTGAAAGGGAAGCGACCACGCTCCCGCCAGGGCCACCTCCCCGCTCCAGCGGGCCCCGTAGGTCGTGGTGGACAGCCCCGCATCGGAGGCGTCGTCGTAGTCGAGGCGATAGAGATAGGACCCGGCCCGGCCCAGGTCGCCAAGTTCGAAGCTCACATCGAGCAGGTGCGTGTCCATGCCCTTGTCGTCGCGGAAGATGCGGTTCGCATTGCGCACGTAGGCGTAGTCGAAGGCCACGCGTTCGAGCGAGGTCTGTCGGATCCGCACCCCGTCGAAGGTCTGGAAGTTCTGCCGCCAGCCCACAGGCCCCACGAAGCGTTCGTCGGCCAGGGCGAGAAGCATGCGTCCGGCCTCGATCCGGGTCCCCGGCAGAGCGCTGTAACGGATATAGAGTTGGTTGACCTCGGTCCCTTCCGGATCGGCGATGACGGGCCGGTCCGTGACACCGTTCCCCGAGCCGGGAGCGCCGCCATTGTTGTGGAGGTCTCCCATGCCGACATCGCTCACGTCCTCGAACTCGACGAAAAGGGAGAGGCGATGCCAGCTGGCCGTCCGATAGCTGAGCGTCGTGCGCAGCGTCGAGGCCCGGCCGTCGCGTCCGGCGACGGCCGGCGTATCGTCGCTGACGTTCTCGTACCGGTAACGCAGGTGCAAGCCTAGCTTGCCCTCCCGCAGTGCCTGGGCGACGGTGCGGGCCGGTCGGTCTTCCTGTGGCTCCGGTTGCGCCGCGCCCACCGCGGCCGAGGCCGAGACCAGTGCCGCCGCCCAGCCCAGCGCCGCCGCGCGTCGGGCCGCTGCCCGGCGGAATCCGCGAGGCCCCTTCCCCCTCATGGCCTGTGGCGATCCTCGTAGAACCTGCGCGCGCTGCAGCGTCTCCTGGCGCATGCGGTTCGCCGAGCTCGCCCGCACCGTCGAAGCGACCGCAAGCGTTCAGCTGCTCCCGCACCTCGCCCATACCGGCGCTGGTCGAAGTTTCGGGCCTCGGCCGCTCGTTGCAATCGCGCTCCACCTCGGAGCCGCGGCACGGCCTGCACCCGCCGGCCGAGGCCCGAGGGCCTTCGAAGTGCGTCGAGATCCTCCAACGGCTCCGGGATGCCCGCTCTGGCCATGGTGCATCAGGACCCGCAGCGCCTGTCGGATTCCGCCTGCGCGGCCAGCGCCACCGCCGGCGGGTCCGTGGCGCGCACGACAGCAACGGGTCTTGCGTACTTCATGGGCGATTTCCGCGAGCCGTCACGGGTTCCTGAAGAGGTTCTCCACCAGCGGTGGAGCCTCCGTCGCGGGGGCGTGGCACGTGACGCACACGTAGCGCGCTCCCACGACCTGGGGCGAGCGGCGGCCCGGGGCGCGGCGCAGGTCTTCGTAGTGGCTCGCGGGCACGGGGGTGGGGGCCCCTTCGCCTGTATCTCCGGAAGCGTGGCAGTCGAGGCAGAGGTTCTCCTGGGGGGTGATGGGCAGGTAGTCCTGCACGGCGTGAGGAATCACGGGCGGTGCCCCAGGATACGCGGGTGGTCGGGTTGTTGCCTCGCCCGGCTCCGACGGCGCCGGAGGCGGCGGTGGCGGCTCCGGGATGCTTTCCAGGGCCCCGCGGGCGAGGCCGATGCGTGATTCGGGGATGCCGGGCGCTTCGGTTCCCAAGGGACGGCGCGCCGCGGTCCCGCAGGCCGCTGCGAGAGCGAAAGCCGTCACGGCCGCAATCCCGCCGATCCGCCGGAGAGGAACGACGGAGAGTTTCATGCCGGGTAGACCCTCACCGCGCATTTCTTGAAATCGGTCTGCTTGGAGATGGGACAGGTCGCATCGAGCGTGACGCGATTGATGTAGACCCCCTCGTCGAACCAGGGTACGTAGACGAGCCCGCGTGGCATCCGGTATCGTCCCTCGATTTCCACGCGCGCCTGGATCCTGCCCCGGCGCGACTCGATCCACGCCAGCGCATGCCGCTCGAGCCCCCGTTCCCGGGCGTCGTCGGGGTGCATGTAGAGGAGCGCTTCCGGCATCGCCGCGTGGAGCTGCGGCACGCGGCGCGTCATGCTGCCGCTGTGCCAGTGCTCGAGGACCCGCCCCGTCGTCAGCCACAAATCGTAGGTCTCGTCGGGAAGCTCCGCTGGCGCGGCGTAGGGGCGGTAGAAGATCTTCGCTTTGCCAGCCACGGACACGGGCTCCGGTCGGGTGATCCCCGTCAAGTTGCCTTGCGGGATCGATTTCTCGGCGGGGCCGTAAAACTCGAAGGCTTTCCCTCGGGACACATAGGGGTCGTAGGCCGCGTTGAAGCGCCAGGGCGTTTCTTTGCCGTTGACGACGGGCCACCGCAGGCCGCGCACGTCGGGACGGTAGTAGACGTCGAAGTCCGCGAGATCGTGGCCGTGCCCGCGTCCGAACTGCACGTATTCCTGGAACAGGGCCTTTTCCGGAAACCAGTCGAGGCCGCCGTGGATCGCGGTGTGGTTCTCGTGCCCGTTCGCGACAGGATCGGGCCAGCGGTAGGCCCGGTTGCGCGGCGTGGCGAAGAGCGCGTCGTAGAGCGTGGTATCGGCGTCGTAGCCCATCGCCCGCGCCTGCTCCAGCACGTCCGGCAGGTAGCCCGGCTCGAAACCCTCCGCCTCGAGCCCCGGCACGGGCTGGCGTGTCCAGACCTCGCGCAGTCGGATGCGCTTCGAGAACTCCAGGATCTGCCACAGGTCGCTGCGCGCCTGGTCGGGAGGCGGCACCAGCTCGCGCCAGGCCTGGGTGCGCCGCTCGGAGTTCCCGTAGAGCCCCCACTTCTCGAAGATCATGGCCGAGGGGAGGATCAGGTCGGCGGCTTTGCAGGAAAGGGTGGGGTAGACATCGGAGACGACGATGAAGGTTCCCTGCCGTCTCGCTGCGCGGATCCAGTGATTCGCGTTGGCCGTGGACTGGAAGGGGTTCGTCACCTGGATCCACAGCCACCGGATCGAACCGTCTTCGAGATCGCGCAGCATCTTGGTGAGGTGGCTTCCCACCTTGGGATTGAGGGTCCCGGGGGGAAGCCGCCACAGCTCCTCCGCCCGGCGCCGGTGCTCAGGGTTGGGGACGACCATGTCCGCCGGCAGGCGGTGGGCGAAGGTCCCCACCTCGCGCGTGGTGCCGCACGCCGAGGGCTGGCCCGTGAGGGAGAACGCGCCGTTGCCGGGCTTCGCCTGCTTGCCCGCGAGCAGGTGGACCATGTAGGCCTGCTCGTTGACCCACGTGCCGCGGGCGTGCTGGTTGAAGCCCATCGTCCAGAACGAGACGACCTTGCGCTCGGGATCGGCGTAGAGATCCGCCAGGGTCTGGAGTTTCTCGCGGAAGCGCTGCGCAGACTCCGCGCGGTCGCCGCGCGCCAGCTCCGCCACGAAGTCCAGCGTGTAAGGGGCGAGGGCTCGCTTGAAGTCCTCGAAGGAGATCAGCCAGTGGCGGCCGGCGGCGTCGCGATCCTTCTGTTCCACGCGATGCGGCAGGGAGGGATCGAGGCCCCGGGCGATGGCTTCCTCGCGCGTGAGGACGACGACGCGCTCGCGCTCCTGGACGTCGCGTTCTTCCGCGAACGCGTAGGCGTCCGTGGCACGCATCCCGTAGCCGATGTCGAAGGGACCCGTGGCGAACACGCAATGCTCGCGCACGAAATCCTCGTCCACGGCACCCCGCTCGACGATTTCGCGGGCGATATAGTTCAGGATGGCGAGGTCCGTTCCAGGCCTGAAGACGATCTCCAGATCGGCGAGATCCGACGTCGGGTTGCCGAAGGTGGTGAGGTTCACCACGCGGTAGTCGGGATCGGCGAGCTTGCGGTCCGCGACGCGGGCCCACAGCATGGGGTGCATCTCCGCCATGTTCGAGCCCCAGCAAACCACGGTGTCCGTCAGCTCGATGTCGTCGTAGCAGCCAGCGGGCTCGTCGATGCCGAAGGTCTGGATGAAGGCCGCCACCGCCGAGGCCATGCAGTGGCGGGCGTTGGGGTCGATGTTGTTCGAGCGCCAGCCGGCCTTGACGAGCTTGGCGGCTGCGTAGCCCTCGGGGATCGTCCACTGCCCGGAGCCGATGAGCGCCACGCCTGTGGGCCCCAGCTCGCGGTACACCCCGAGGAAGTGCCGGGCCATTTCCTCCATGGCGCGTTCCCAGCTTACCGGGTGGAACTCGCCCTGTTTGTCGTGCCGGCCGTTGCGCATGCGCAACAGGGGCTGGGTCAGCCGATCCGCGCCGTAGAGGATCTGGGCGTTGGCGTACCCTTTGACGCACAGAAGCCCCCGGTTGACCGGGTTGTCCGGATCGCCCCGCACGGCCGTGACGCGGCCGCGGTGGGTGGCGACGAGGATCCCGCAGCCGACCCCGCAGAAGCGGCACACGCCGCGCTCCCACCGCCAGCCTTCCTGCGGGTCGAGCAGCTCGGCTGCGGCAGGAAGGCCGGCCCCGAGGGCGGTGGCGGCGGCGATGCAGGACTTGATGAAGTCGCGGCGGTTGGTCGGACTCATGAGTGGGTCTCCTCGGTGGGCTCCGGTTCGTCCGCGTCATCGTAGAGATAGGCGGGATGGACCGACACGACTCCCGGCAGTGCCAGCAGGCCATGCATGCGCTCGCTGACGGTGTCGTGGTCTTCGCCTTCCAGCACGGCGACGATCCGGCACCGCTCCGGCGCGACCCGGTAGACGGTGAGGTCCGGGAAGCGGCGCAGGTGCGCGGCGCACTCCTCGGTACGGCCGGCATGCGTGATCAGGATCAGACCGGCGTAATGCACGGCAGCCTCCTCAGCGGCCGGGCGCGGGGCCACGAGCCTAGCAACCCGCTTCGGTCCGGACAAGGGCCGAAGTGGACGCCAGCGACTTCGGCCGCGGCCGAGACGCCCGGATCGAGGCGGCGTGCGATACACTCGACCCCTTCGGGACGGACGCCATGCCGCGCGCTCCCCGGACCTCGCGTTTTCTCTCGGAAGTGAGCACGTCTGTCTTTTCCGCCCTTGCCCACCGCCTCGAGACCTTCCCCGGGGAGATCTATCCGCTCCATGTGGGGGACACCTGGCTCGAGCCCGCCGAGGGCTGCCGCATGGAGGATTTGCCTGTCTCGGAGTTTCCCGGCATGCACCGCTATGCGCCGCCCCAGGGGCTGCCGCAGCTCCTGGACGCCATCGTGGAGCGCGTGCGCGAGCGCACCGGCGTGCGCGCGGAGCGCAGCCAGGTGCTCGTGAGCGCAGGCGCCACGGGCGGGCTCGGCGCGGCCCTCGGTGCGATCCTGGAACCCGGCGACGAGGTGATCGTGCTCGCGCCCTACTGGCCGCTGATCACGGGGATGATCCGCTGCTTCCACGGCGTGCCCGTCGTGGTGCCCTTTCTCGGTGTGGCCGATTCCGCCGCATCGGCCGTGGAGATCGTCCAGGAGGCGCGCGCGCCGCGGACGGTGGCGCTCTACCTGAGCACGCCCAACAACCCCACCGGCCGCATCATCCCGCCCGCTTGGGTCGAGGCCCTCGTCGCCTGGGCGGAGCGCGAGAACCTGTGGGTCCTCTCCGACGAGGTCTACGAGGACTACGTCTACCGGGGCCGCCATGTGTACGCCTTTTCCCTGGCTCCGGAGCGGGTTTTCTCGGTGCATTCGTTCTCCAAGGCCTTCGGCATGGCGGGCAACCGCTGCGGGTACGTCGTCGGTCCAGCGGCGGCCATGAGGGAACTCGGAAAAGTCAGCACGCACTCGTTTTACAGCACGCCTACGGCCTCGCAGCTCGCGGCCTGGCGGGCTCTCGACGGGCGGGGCGATGCCTGGGTGGCGGAGGTGCGGGAGCAGTACCGGCGGGCGGGGGAGATGGCGGCGCGCAGGCTCGGCCTCGACCCGCCCGAGGGCAGCACCTTCCTCTTTTTCGATGTGGGCGGCCGGCTGGACGAGCGGGGTCTCGTGGGGTTCCTCGAAGACTGCGTCGAGCGGGGGCTCTTCGTCGCCCCGGGGCCGAGCTTCGGCCCCTACCCGACGCACGTCCGGGTCTGCTTCACTTCGGCCCCTCCCGAGGTCCTCGAGCGCGGGATCGCGAAGCTCGCGGCGCTGCTGGGGCGCGACACGCCCTCGCCGACGTGACGGACCGCTCCACGGCCGTCCGGGGTCCATGCGGAGCGCGCCTCTCCCCTTTCGGGGTTGCGGTACGAAGCGCGGCCACTATAGATGTTTATGCGGATAGACAGATGAACGACCTGGCTCGCCTCTTTCGCGCCCTCGCCGATCCCACCCGGTTGCGGATCCTGCATCTCTTGCTGCAGCGGGAACTCTGCGTCTGCGAGCTCCAGCAGGGCCTGCGCTTGCCCCAACCCCTCCTTTCGCGCCATCTGGCCTACTTGCGCCACGCGGGTCTCGTCGCCAACCGCCGCAAGGGCAACCGGGTCTTCTACTCCCTGACGCTCGCTGACCGGCAGCTTGCGCGCTGCCTGCGGGCGAACCTGGAGGAGCAGGCGACCTGCCGCGAGGACGCGGCACGCATCGCCGCCGTGCCGCCGGCGCGGGGGGTCCGCACACCCCCGCGGCGCCGGAGGGAGGTGAGCCGATGATCTGGAAGCTGCTGCTCGCCGGCCTCCAATCGCTCCAAGAATACGTGGCGCTGCACGTGCTCACCTGTCTCGTGCCCGCTTTCCTGCTCGCGGGCGCGCTGGTGAGTTTCGTTTCCCGCGAAGCGATCCTGCGCTACCTGGGAAGCGCCGCCGGCAAGGCGAAATCCTTCGGCCTTGCCTCGGTGGCCAGCTTCTTTGTCGCCGCCTGCTCGTGCACGGTGATCCCCGTGGCGAGCGGCGCCTATTACGGCGGGGCGAGCGTGGGAGCCGCATTCATCATCCTCTGGGTGGCGCCGGCGACCAACATCCTGGCCCTCGTGTACACCGGAGCCGTGCTGGGCGCAAAGATGGTCGTGGCCCGGTTGCTGGCAGCCCTGGCCATGGCTCTGGTCGTAGGGACGACGATGAGCTGGGTCTTCGGGGAGGACGAGGCTGGCCGGTCGTTCTCGCTGCAAGATCGGGGCTCGGCGAAGGCGTTGTCGCGGGCGGATCTGGGGCTGCTGGCGCTGCTCGTGGCGGATCTGCTGGCGCCCAACTATCTCGTGCGCGAGGGGCCTTACCTGAACAAGGTCTACGTCTGGGCCGCCGGGATGGTGCTCGTGGGTGCCTACGCGTACCGCTTCAAAACAGGGGGCGAGATCCGCGCGTGGCTGCGGGAGACGTGGTGGTTCGTGCGCATCATCTTTCCCCTCCTGCTGCTCGGGGTGTTCGCCGTAGGCGTCATCGGTGAGCTTCTCCCGGAGCGGTGGGTTCGCAGCGCCCTGGGCGGGTCGGGACTCGGCGCCTCGTTGCTGGCGACGACGATCGGGGCGGTGAGCTACTTCGCCACGATGACGGAGGCACCCTTCGTCCACAAATTGACCGAGCTCGGGATGGGTCCGGGTCCCGCGCTGGCGCTGTTGCTCACGGGACCGGGGCTGAGCCTGCCCAACTTCCTCGCGGTGGCTCGAGTGTTCGGGTTCAAGAAGGCGGCCGTCTACGTCACCACGCTCCTCGTGCTCGGGACGTTCACCGGCTGGTTCGCTGGTCAGGTCGTTTTCTGAAGCGTGGAAGGAGGTGGCCCGCATGCAGGTCGAGATTCTCGGTCCGGGTTGCCGCCGCTGTCGCGCCACGGAGCGTGTCGTTCGCCAGGCGCTCGAAGAACTCGGCGTGGAAGCGGAGGTGCGCCACGTGGAAGATCCGAGGAGTTTCGTGCGCTACGGGGTGATGCTCACGCCGGCCGTGGTGCTCGATGGCACGGTCCGGGTTTCCGGGCGCGTGCCGACGCTGGAGGAGGTGAAGCGATGGTTGCGGGAAGCTCCCGGAGAGGCCCCCTCTCGTTGAGCGGGCGCCGGCGAACGGATCGGCGAGTGCTACGCAAGGGCCCGCGGTAGGAGCGCTCCTCAGAGGATCGTCCAGGAAGTTCGGCAGGGACCCCTCGAGCAGCGGCCGCCGCCGCGAGGGGTCGGGGCGCGCCCACGTTCGTGGATCCCGGCGCTCTCCCGAGCCTCGGCCGCGCTCGGCGGGGATCTCCGGGGTCGGCTGGGAAGCTCCAGGCGAGCAGGCTTCAGCTTCCGAAAGCCTCCCTCAGGCGCTCGAGGGCCCGGGCGTAGCGGCGGAGCGTCTCGTCGAGGTCGGCTTCGGTGTGGGCCGTCGAGATCGCCCCGAGCCCCGAGCGCGTGGAGACACCCTCGAGCATCAGGACCGATTTCAAGAGGCGCTCGCCGATCTCGGGGTGTCGGCGCTCGAGCAGTTCTTCGGGGCACGAGGGCGCCGGCAAGTTCGCTTCGCGCGCGGGATGCGCGAGGACGAGGGAGCTCTGCGGCAGGACGTCGGGGTCGTCGCCGAGGAGAAAGAGCGGCACACCGATTTCGCGCGAGACGCGGGCGAGTCCCTGCCGCATGCGCCGCCCGAGGGCCCCGAGACGCGGGTAGATCTCCCCTTCGTGCTCCATGACGTGGCGGAGCTGTTCGCGTGCGGCGACGAGCGACAGCTCGTGGGCCGAGTACGTTCCGCCCTCGAATTTGACCCGGCCGCACTCGCGCGTGCAGAGCGCCAGCACCTGGCGCCGGCCCGCCACGGCGGCGACGGGCATGCCGCCGCCGAGGATCTTTCCCAGGATCCACAGATCGGGCACGACGCCGTAGAGGCGCGTGCAGTCGCCGGCGCGGAAGCGGAAGCCCGTGATGATCTCGTCGCACAGGAGCAACGCCCCGTAGTGCGCGGTCAGCCGCCGGGCTTCCCGGAGGTAGTCCGAGCGCGCCGCGAAGCCCCCGCCTGCACCGAGAACGGGCTCCACGAGGAAGCAGGCGATGCCATCCCCGTGGCGGCGGAAGATCCGCGCGAGGTCTTCCGGGTCGTTGAAGCGGGTCAGCAGCACGTCGCGCCCCACCTCGGCCCCGAGCCCTTCGGATTCGAGGTGGTCGAAGGAACCTTCCCGGGGACGCACCCCCTTGAGGCCGAAGGGCTGGCTGCCGTGCCAGCCGCCGGAGACCTTGACGACGAGGGAGCGCCCCGTGAAGGCCCGCGCGAGCAACACCGCGTAGAACGTGGCGAGCGAACCGCTCGTCGTCAGGCGCACCGTTTCCGCCCCGGCGCAGGCGGCGATGCGCTCGCAGACCTCCGCCTCCACCTCGTGGACGAGCCCCGTCTGTAACCCCCGGCCCTCCCGCAGCGTCCGTTCCATCGCCTCGCGCAGGAAAGGGGGGTTGTGGCCGTGGAGGTTGGCGAAATGCCCCTGCCAGTAATCGAGGATCCGGTGGCCGTCGAGGTCCTCGAAGGCCGGCCCCTCGGCCCGGCGCGCGACCGGCATGAAGGGTTCGCTCCAGCGGATGGCGTGGCTCGTGCCGTCGAGGACCGACCGGGCGCGCTCCCGGTAGTGCCTCCAGGAGTTGGGGAAGCGCTGCCGGTAGTCCTCTTCGAGGGCACGCCGGAACGTCTGGAGCTTCGTGCCCACGCACGCTCCTCCGCCGAGAGACCTACAGGATCCCGGAAACGCGCCCGCACCGCAAGTCCACCGGAAAAAGGATGGATCGGATCCTTTGCCTCCGGAAGCTGCAACGGGTTTGTCGGCCCCCGAGCGCTACAGTGGGCAGGGGAGCGCGGTGGGCACTGCCGCGGGTGGTTCGATCCGGATCCGCGCGAGGGTCGGGAGGTCGTTTCATGGAAGCACGGACCCTGCGGATGCACGAGGATCTGCTCCGGGCGCTCGAGAAGCCCGCGGAGCGGCGTTCCTGGGCGATGGCGATCGACTTGGACAAGTGCATCGGTTGCCATGCCTGCGAGGTGGCGTGCGTCGCGGAGAACGCCCTGCCTCCGGGCGTGACCTACCGCAAGGTGTTCGAGGTGGAGGACGGCGAGTACCCGAACGTCCGCCGCTTGTTCATGCCCACCAACTGCCAGCAGTGCGACGATCCGCCCTGCGTCGCGGGGCTCCCCGAGGACGCCTATACCAAGCGGCCCGACGGTGTCCTCGTCTTCCACTACGACCGGATCCGGGGCAAGGACCTCTACCGAAAAATCTCGCGCCAGTGTCCCTATACGGCCGTCTACCACGACGACGGCCGTTTCTTCACCGAACAAACGCCCGCGCGTGCTCCCTACGAGGAGCGTCCCACCTTCGATTACGGCGAAGCTCGGCATCGCACCGGGGAGGAGCCGACCGTACTCGACGCAGTCCGCAAGTGCCACTTCTGCGTGCATCGTCTCGATGCCGGACTGTTGCCCGCGTGCGTGACGACGTGCGTCGGCGGCGCGATGTATTTCGGGGACGCGAACGATCCGGACAGCCTCGTGAATTCCGTCCTGCGTACGCGAAAAGCCATGCGTCTCTACGAGGAAGAAGGCACGCGCCCGCGCGTGTGGTATCTCACGGGTACCCTGGCGGCGGTGGAGACCTGTCGGAGCTGCCATGGATGACGGAGGCGAGGGGGAAGCCATGAACGAGACGAGGTCTGCAACGATGCGAGCCCCGACGCAAGGGGGCATGCCGAGGCGGGATTTCCTGTGGACCTCCGCGATCGCTTGCGGCTCGGCCTTTTTGGCGTCCCGGCTCGGCCCTGCCTTCGATGTCCTGCAGCGCTCTCAAGCGACCCCCCGAGCGCCCGGTGCCTACCCGCTGGCGAAGCCCGAGAACATCATCTACTCCACCTGCCTTCAGTGCCACACGTCGTGCCCGATCAAGGTCAAGATCCTGGACGGCGTGGCGGTGAAGATCGACGGCCCAGCCTACTCGCCGCAGTCGATGCTGCCCCACGTGCCCTATGCGACGTCGCTGCGCACGGCGGCTCGTGTGGACGGCAAGATCTGCCCCAAGGGCCAGGCGGGCGTGCAGTCCCTCTACGACCCTTACCGTATCGCCAAGGTGCTCAAGCGGGCGGGGCCGCGGGGATCGAACCGGTGGGTCACCGTACCCTTCGACCAAGCGATCTCGGAGATCGTCGAGGGCGGATACCTGTTCCGGCACGTGCCGGGCGAGGAGAAGCGCTACGTTCCGGGGCTCAAGGATCTGTACCTCGTGAGAGATCCGAAGCTTATGGCGGCGCTCGAGCGGGACGCGGCCAGGGTTGCCAAGGGCGAGATGACGCTCGAGGCTTTCAAGCAAGCTCACGCGGCGCAGCTCGAGCTGCTGCTCGATCCTGACCACCCCGATCTCGGGCCGATCAACAACCAGTTCGTCTTTCTCGCCGGGCGCATCCAGCCCGGGCGCAAAGAGTTCTCCCAGCGTTGGCTGAAGGACGCCTTCGGCTCGGTCAACTGGTACGAGCACACGACCATTTGCGAGCAAAGCCACCACATCGCGTACGAGCAGATGACCCATCAGTACAAGGACGGGAAGTGGAGCGGCGGCAAGACTCACATGAAGCCCGATACGCTGAACTCGGAGTTCGTCGTTTACTTCGGGACAGGCGCTTTCGAGGCCAACTTCGGCCCGCCGCCCACGAGCGAGAAGGTGACGAGCGGAATCGTCGAAGGGCGCCTCAAGATCGCCGTCGTGGATCCCCGCTTCTCCAAGACGGCGGCGAAGGCGTGGAAGTGGGTGCCCGTGCGGCCGGGCACGGACGGGGCGCTGGCTTTGGCCATGATCCGGTGGATCGTCGAGAACGAGCGCTACGACGCCGCCTTTCTCTCTCACGCCAATCAGGCCGCCGCGGCCGCCGGCCAGGAGACCTCGTGGACCACCGCGTCTTGGCTCGTGAAAATCGAGCGAGACGGCCGCCCGGGGGCTTACCTGCGCGCGAAGGACCTGAATCGAGGCGACACGAACCAGTTCGTCGTGTGGCGGGAGGGCGAGGCGGTGCCCTTCGACCCTTACGACAAGACGACCCCCGTGCGGGGCGAGTTGAGGGTGGACCGCACCATCGGCGAGACAAGAGTCAAGAGTGTCTTCCAGTTGCTCTGGGAGTCCGCTTCTTCCGAGAGCATCGAGCAGTGGGCGGCGATCTGTGGCGTGGACAGGGAAACGATCGAGCAACTCGCCCGAGAGTTCACTGCCCATGGCAAGAAAGCCGTGGCGGAGCTTTACCGCGGTGCGGTGCAGCACACGAACGGGTACTTCAACGCGCAGGCGATCCTCGCCCTCAACCTCCTCGTGGGCAACCCCGATTGGAAGGGAGGGTTGAGCGCGGGGGGAGGCCACTGGCACGAGGCCGGCGACAAGCCAGGCCAGCCTTACCCCCTGGCCGAGTTGCACCCGGGAAAGCTCGGCAGCTTCGGCGTGCCCCTGACGCGGGAGAAGACCCACTACGAGGCGACGACGCTGTTCCGAGGCTATCCGGCGCCCAGGCCTTTCTATCCCCTCACCTCGAACGTCTACCAGGAGGTCCTGCCTTCCGCGCGCGCCAGGTATCCGTACCCGATCAAGGCACTGTTCCTGCACAAGGGCACGCCGGCGCTGTCGGTGCCCGGAGCCCAAGCGCAGATCGACGCCCTGGTGGACCTGGAGGCGATCCCCCTCTTCTTCGCGTGCGACATCGTCGTCGGGGAAAGCTCGATGTATGCGGACTACGTATTTCCCGACCTCTCCGTGTGGGAGCGGTGGGGCATGCCGCATACGACCCCCGATGTTCCAACGAAGACGAGCAAGGTACGCCAGCCTACCGTGGCCCCGCTGACCGACACCGTGACCGTCTACGGCGAGAAGGTGCCGCTGTGCATGGAGGCGGTGATGCTCGCCATCGCCGAGCGGCTCGGCATGCCGGGCTTCGGCGCGGACGGGTTCGGCCCCGGGATGCCGCTGAAACGGCCGGAGGACTACTACCTCAAGATGGTGGCCAACATCGCCGCAGGCGATGGGCCGGGAGACGCGGTTCCGGAGGCGGACGGGGAGGAGATGGCCCTGTTCCTGGCTGCGCGGAGGCATTTGCCGAAGACGGTGTTCGATCCCGAGCGGTGGGAAGCCGCCGCCGGGAAGGCGCACTGGAGACGCGTGGTGTACGTCCTGAACCGGGGCGGCCGCTACGAGGATTTCGCGCGTGCCTACGAGGGGGCTCGGGTGGCGCACCGGTTCGGGAAGCTTTTCGCGCTCTACAGCGAGCCGGTCGCCCTCGCGCGCCATTCCCTCACGGGCGAGCGCTTTTCGGGAATTCCGGTTTACGAGCCCGTGCGGGACGCGGCGGGTCGCGCGGTGGAAGCGGGAGCGGGGTTCGATTTCTCCCTGATCACTTACAAGGACATCCTCGGCGGCCAGTCCCGGACGCTCCCGAACAACTACTGGCTGTCGCAGATTCTGGGAGAGAACTACGTCATCATGAACGCGCGCGACGCCAAGCGACTCGGCCTTGCCGACGGCGCCCGCGTGCGCCTCGTCTCGCCGACCAACCGGGAGGGCCTGTGGGACCTGCGCAACGGCGAGCGTGTGAGTGTCGAGGGCAGGCTGAAGGTCGTCGAGGGCATGCGTCCCGGGACCGTGGCGGTGTCCTGGCACTTCGGCCACTGGGCCTACGGGGCGGCGGACACTGTCGTGGACGGAGAGAAGATCCCGGGCGATCCGCGGCGGCGCGCGGGTCTGTGCCCGAACGTGGTGATGATGCTCGATCCCCATCTGAAAGACGTCTGCCTGACCGATCCGATCGGGGGCAGCGCGTCGTTCTACGACACGCGGGTCGCGGTCGTGCGCGCCTGACGCCGAGTTCCCGAAAAGCCGCGCCGGCGGCGTCTTCCTCCCGAGCCCGACCGGTTGTCCGGTCCCGGAGAACGCCGGGCAGGCGGAGCGCGTCTCGAGTCCGCCGCCCTAGCGCCGGGGCGGCACGGGTGCAACAGAGTCCTCGATTCCGTTGCAAGTCTTGCGGCTCCCAACCTGGCCCCGTAGCCTGCGGCTGATCCTTTGGCAAGAGGAGGGCCTACCATGAACCACGCATCGCAGCGCACGAGCCTTCGCGCGGTACCGGCCTGCGCGCTCGGCGTCCTGGTGATCGTGGCGGCCATTCCGGCGCGAGCGGACACGCTTCCCGGAGGCAGTCTCGATCCCAAAGCCGTCCCCAAGTACGAGCTGCCTCTGATCGTCCCGCCCGCCATGCCGCGGGCGGCGAAGATTCCGGTTTCGGCAGGCAAGAACGTCGACTACTACGAGATCGCGGTGCGCCAGTTTCGCCAGCAGGTGCTGCCGCCCGGATTTCCCAAGACCACCGTTTGGGGCTACGGTGCCGTGCAGGCGCCGGGCACGGTGGAAGAGGGGGGTAGCTTCAACTATCCCGCCTTCACCATCGAAGCGAAGTGGCGTACTCCGGTGCGCGTGCGATGGATCAACGACCTCGTGGACGGCAACGGCAACTATCTCCCTCATCTGCTGCCGGTGGACCAGACGCTGCATTGGGCCAACCCGGCCGGCGACTGTCTCGACGGAGAGCCGCGGCCCGATTGCCGCGGCCGCGACCCGGAACCTTACCGGGGGCCGGTGCCGATCGTGGTCCACGTCCACGGGGCGGAAACTTTCCAGGAGAGCGATGGTTTTCCCGAAGCGTGGTACTTGCCGAACGCCAAGGACATCCCCCAATGGATCCGCTTTCGCACAGGGAGCTACTACGAGCGGTTTCGCCAGGTGTCGCCTCATGGCGATCGGTGGGGGCCGGGGACGGCGGTCTTCGAGTATCCCAACGACATGCGGGCGACCACGTTGTGGTACCACGACCACACCCTCGGGATGACACGGCAGAACGTCTATGCCGGTCCCGCCGGCTTTTACATCCTCCGCGGCGGCCCCGACGACGAAGTCATCGGCACGCTCCCCGGTCCGGCGCCCTCCCTGGGGGACAAGCCGAACACGAGCTACTACGAGATCCCGATCGCGATCCAGGACCGCTCCTTCAACGAGGACGGTTCCCTGTTCTACCCGGAGCACCGGGCGTTCTTCGAAGGCAAGGAACAGGCTCAGCTGCGGATTCCCTTCATTCCCGATCCCGCCATCGGCGGACCGAGCGATGTCCCCCGACTCTGGAATCCCGAGTTCTTCGGCAACGTGATGGTGGTCAATGGCCGTGCTTGGCCGTATCTCGAGGTCGAGCAGCGTCGCTACCGATTCCGCTTTCTCAACGGATGCAACTCGCGCTTTCTGATTCTTCAGTTCGACCGGGAGCTGCCCTTCTGGCAGATCGGTGCGGAGGGGGGGTTCCTGCCGGCACCGGTTCGCCTGCGGCGGTTGCTGATGGCTCCCGCCGAGCGGGCGGATGTCATCGTGGATTTTTCCGAAATTCCGGTGGGCACCGAAATGGTCCTGCTCAACCTGGGGCCCGACGAACCGTTCGGGGGAGGCGAACCGGGCGTGGACTTCGAGCCGGCGGATCCGCAGACGACGGGCCAGGTCATGCTGTTCCGAGTCGTCAAACGCCGCGGCCAGGACAAATCCACACCGCCCGATCGGCTCATCCTGCCTCCCATCACCCGCCTCGGTACGGCGGACTACGTGCGGCAGGTCTCCCTGAACGAGGAAGAATCCAGGACCGTGTTCGTCCGCGAAGACGAGGAGGGCAACCTCGTCTTGGATCCGGGCGGCGAGCCGTTCCGTCCCGTGGCGGCGCTGCTGGGTACGTTGAATCCCGACGGGAGCGCGCGGCCGCTTTCGTGGTCGGAGGCGATCACGGAGAATCCGGCGGTCGGCGCGACCGAGGTCTGGGAAATCTACAACTTCACGGAGGACGCGCACCCGATCCACATCCACCTCGTGCAGTTCGAGGTGGTCAATCGCGAGGATCTCGATGGCGAAGGGATCTACGATCCCGAACCGTGGGAGACGGGCTACAAGGACACGGTCGTCGCGTACCCCGGCCAGATCACCCGCCTCAAGGCGCGTTTCGACCTCGAGGGGCTCTACGTCTGGCACTGTCATGTCCTCGAGCACGAGGACAACGAGATGATGCGGCCCTACTGCGTGGGCGCGTGCCCGTAGGGGCCGTTCGCTGATCGGATCCTGGGCTCCGCCGCGGCGACCGGCAGAAACGATTCGACGGCTGGCCGTGCGATCCTGGCCGCCCGCGAGCCGCGGCGGTCGAGCCGGAAAGCGTGGCTGCGGCGGCCCTCTCGGGTCGCGCGCCACGCGAAACGGCGGAGTCGGGCCGACCGGCCGGGCGAAGGGACGCTCCGGCAGCTATCCTTTCCCCGTGCCGTCGGAGCCCGCCATGGAGCCGGGGAGCGAAGGCCCGAGAGTTCCGCGATCCCGTTCGGTGGAGTTTTTCGAGGCTCAGTTTCGCCGGCAGATCCGCGAGGGCGACTTCAAGCTCAACCCCTTCGAAACGCTCGCCCTCGACTATCTGCGCGGGGACGTGCTCGACCTCGGCTGTGGCCTGGGCAACCTGGCGCTCGCCGCGGCTGCCGCGTCACGGCCGTCGACGGTAGCCCCGCGGCCATCGAGTGGATCCGCGAGGTGGCGCGCCGCGAGCACCTCGCGGTGAGCGCGGTCCTCGCCGATCTCAGGGTCTACGCGATCGAGCGTGACTACGACACGATCGTGGCCATCGGCCTCCTCATGTTTTTCCGCCCGTCCCGGGCCCGGGAGTTGCTGGAACGGATCCGCGCGCAGGTGCGGCGGGGCGGGTGTGCGATCGTGAACGTTCTCGTCGAGGGAACGACGTACTACGAGATGTTCGAGCCCGGCGAGTACTATCTTTTCGGCGGGGAGGAGCTGCGGGAGCGCTTCGCCGATTGGGAGATCCTGGCCTGGCGCCGCGAGACCTTCCCGGCGCCGCAAGACACGGTCAAGGCGTTCTCGACCATGGTCGCGGCCAAGCCCGATCCCCGTCGAGCATCCCGCCGGCAGGGCCCTGAGTCAGGACAGGCGGAGCAGCCCCATCGCGGTCGGCGTCGCTCCCGCTGCCGGAAGCTGGCCCCGGCGCGACGAACGAGCCAAGCGCGGTGCTCGTCGGATGAGCTCTCGAGCTAGTCGCTGGCCGAACCTCGTGCGAGGTCTCGAAAGAAAGCTCGGGGTTCGTTTCAACGCCCCGTTCCCGACCCTAGCCCGAGCCATTGCCGGGACCCAGCTCCTTGCACCAAGGCATCCCGGATCAATTTGAAAGCCGAGCCCCGATGCCGGGTATAACGCTCCAGCAGCAGCCCCAACGCGATCCCGTAGGCGATGTGGGGGTAGAGACTGCCGATAAAGACCCCATTGATCAAGCCCTTGCCCAGGTTCAGGCCGAAGTAGCCGCTGCCCATGGCGGTGACCATGGGAGGCGTGGTCATCATCCCCACTTCGATGATGAGGCTCCAGATCAAGCCGCCCCACCAGCGAGTGCGCCCCACCAGCAGCGTGTACGCGAGCCCGAAGCAACTGCTGACCCAGAAGTGGTAGAGGGACCCGACGAGGTCGGAAATCACGGTGGGGCCCAGAGCCATCTGGTCCAGAATCAGCACACCGAACATCCGTGGCATGTTGCCCGGCAGCAGGCCCAGCTGAAAATGCACGAGTCGAAGGACATCCAGGGCGGCCGTGCAAACGAATCCCACCCAGAGGCCGGTCCAGATTCGATTGCTCAGGCGGGTGAGCCGAAGGCGAGCTGCCAGGATCCATGTCAGCCCCAGGAGAGCGATCGAAGGCAGCAACGCCCACCTGACCAGCACGGGCATTTCGGGCATCCCCGGTGTCAGCGCCACGACGAGCACGTTGGGACCGATCGCTGCCGGTATGGACGCTAGGCCGGTGAGGAAAACTTCCAGCCGCGAAGCGGGGGGAGGGGGCTCCGGCGCGGGAACCGCCCAGCGCCGGAGAAACCCCACTCCCATTCCAAGGAGGCCAACCAGGACGAAGGCAATGTCCGTGGGTGTGACGAGCATGGTGTGGCCTCCCGCCGAGCCTGCAGTCGGCGAGGTTACTTCGCCGCTTCTTCGGCAATCTCCGCGAGCATCATGTCCATCATCTGGCCGGCGTCGGTGAGGGCTTCCTTGCCGTAGGTGCCAAAGGCAGCCGATGGCTTGCGATAGCTCAACACCGTCTTGCCATCGGGCCGCTCGTAAACGTAGATCTTCAGCGGCATCTCCATGCCAATCTCCGGATGGTCGGGCAGGAGCATCTTCATCATGTCCGGCTTGCCGAACTCGATCGTTTTGCTCCCCCGGATGCTGGCGCCCACCATGCGGAGCATGTTCTGGTGGTCGATGGTGGCCACGATCATCGCGCCGCGCTTCTTGATGGCGGTCTCCACGCGCTCCACCGTTCGGGAAAAGTTGCTGTTCGAGACTTTGTCCACGCGGTCTTGGGCGCTGGCGGGGGCGACCCCCACGGTCGCCCACGCCGCGGCCAGCGCCGCAGCTAGGACCAGGCTCCTATGGGAAAACCTCATATCGCTGCCTCCTTACCCTTATCCCCCCCGGGGGGATAGCATGCCAGGAAAGGGGGCTGGATGCAAGCTAGGCGGTCGGTGGCGGGCGGGCACGCGCCGGCGAGCCGGGGCGAAGGCTCGACGCCCCAGAACCTTCGATCCGCCGGCAATCGGGCCGTGCCGCGAATCGTCCCGGCCACCGGCGTCGCACGGCCCGTCGGGCGCGACCGCGTGGGATAACACGTCGGGCTCGAGGCGTCGCCGCAACCGAAGAGAAGACCGACTCGCTGGACGGCAGCCGCGACCGCGGGCGCGGCTCGCCCGGCGAG
This sequence comes from Acidobacteriota bacterium, assembly GCA_037447115.1. GTDB lineage: Bacteria > Acidobacteriota > Polarisedimenticolia > Polarisedimenticolales > JBBIHH01 > JBBIHH01. Next base: position 48,749 of record JBBIHH010000012.1, on the reverse strand, counting down.
TTCCGAGGCAGTTCGAGAAAATCGAAAACGCCTTGATCCGGGAAGAGATGCTCGTTGCCGAAAGGCGGTTGGGCGTCTGGACGCTCGCGAGAAAATTACGGAGGCGAGCTACGCGGACGGACTCAAGTTCGTGAAAAGATCCGGGAGCGCTGTCGCCCGAGCGCGCTTGCACGGTCTTGACAAAACCTTCCTCACGCCGTATAGAATCGCGCGCTTCGAAGAAAGGGGGTCGTCGTGCATCGCAATCTATCGTCCGTGTTCGCCGTAGTGTGTTTTGGGTTGCTCGGGCTGAGCCCGGCGCAGGCCGCGCCCCCGGCAACGTGCGAGATGGACTTCGAAGGCCTCGCTCCCGGGACCATCGTGACGCAGCTCGGGGTGGGGGCGGGGATCAGCGGGTGCGGCGTTTCGGGCAACGTCGCGGTATCCTCGCACAACTGCTTCTTTTCTAGCGACGCTGCCATCGTTTTCGACTCGAGCTGCACCGTGACGCCCACCAGCGACTGTGGGCCCGCCGATCGCGACATCGGCACGCCGCACCAGGACTTCGGCGGCCCCGGCATCGGGGACGGCGGCTGCGCGGCCTGCCCGTTTCCGAACGACGAGGCGCTGAACAACGTTCTGGTTCTGGCGAAGGACCAGGTAGACGCTTTCGATAACGAGACAGGGGCACCCGGAGCCGACGGTCTCGTGGACGATCCGGATGACGCGGATTGCGAGGGAGCGGTGGTTTTCGACTTCACGGGCATCGATACGGCGGGTGTGACGGTGAACAGCGTGACGCTTCTCGACATCGAGCGCGACGAAGGCGAGGATCCCGCTCAGATCTTCCTGCTCAAATCCTCGGGGCCGCCCGACAGCATCGCGGTCATCGACACCGGCAACGGGGGCAAGGCGGTCATTTCCGACATCGGCGCGGAGAACGTCGTGCAGATGATCGTGGAGTTCAAGGGCTCGGGCGCGCTCGGGGAGATGGCGTTCGACGGCAGACTGCGGCGCGCCTGTTGGGCGACGTTCGGCGGCTTCAACAACGCCTTCATCGGCCCCGAGGGGGCGAAGGTCGCGAGCTTCGGCGGCAACGTCGGGCCGCCTCCGTCCGGGCACCTGAACGTCGTGAAGCACACAACGGGCCAGCACCTCAAGGTTCCCGACGTCGACGTGGAGAGCTGCGTGCGCGACGACGAGATTTGCGCGAGCAGCGGTGCCAAAAGCCCCGGTCAGCCCGGAGGGAAAAAGGGCTTCACCGTGAACGTGTTGAACTTCGCGGGCAGTGGCACGCTCGACGGGGTTCCGGTGAGCGTGACGGGGAAGATCGTGGATTGCGGCGAGCCGCAGGGCAAGAAGGGTAACGATCCCGATCAGTTCTGGATCTTCGTCGACGGCGAGCTGTTCGTGGGCGGCCCGCTGGACGGCGGCAACGCCCAGCTCCACCCGCCGGTCCCCAACAAGTAGTCCTGCTCGTGCGTTCGAGCGCAGCAGCGGCCGGCGCGGCATCCGTCGCGCCGGCCGTTTTCGTGCGTGAGGAGCCCGGCGCGCAAGAGCGGGCGCCGTCGAACCCTCAGGGGCAGGACGCCGGCTGGCGCGGGCTCCCGTCGCTACCCGTGCCCGCGCTCGACTCCCCGCAGGCGTTCTCGCCCGTCGCGAGGTAATGGAACCCCGCGCCCGCGCCGGGAAGCTCCGGGTCGTCGTAGGACGTCCCGGGAAGATGCGCCGCGAGGCAGCTCCACCGGGGCTCGAAGCTCGACCCCAGGTCGCCGCGGTAGAGGTTCGTCGCGTCGCTGTGCTCGCCCGGGCTCCAGGTGAGCGTCGTCTTCGACCCCGCACTCCAACCGAGATCCTGCGGTTCGCCGGGCGGCCGGGCGGCGGCGGGATCGAGGGGTGCGCAATCCTCGGTGTCGGCCGTGCCGTCGTTGTCGTCGTCTGCGTCGCAGGCGTCTCCCGCTCCATCCGTGTCGAAGTCGCTCTGATCCCCGTTGGCGGTGGACGGGCAGTTGTCGCAAGGATCGCCCCAGGCGTCGGCGTCGCTGTCGGTCTGACCGGGGTTGGCTGCGCCGGGGCAGTTGTCCACCCCATCGTGGACCTCGTCGCCGTCGCCGTCGGCGCAGGCACCGGTGTCGGCGAGGACCGGGTTCGTGATCCAGGGGAACGGCGGGCTGTGGTAGCTGTCGCACTCGCCCTGGCTGACGCCGTTGTTCAACCCGTGCAGCGTGCCGTACATGATGCGCCGGAAGTCGCTGGCGTGGGGCAGGCCGGTGTTGTGCCCGTACTCGTGGGTCCACAGCACGCCTTCGTCCGTCAGGTTGCTCAGGCGCACGACGACCATGCCGTCGCCGGGCACCCCCGCGCAGCCGATGATGTTGAAGCCCGGACTGCCGCAGTAACGGATGGCCTCGACGACTTTGACGCGCGCGGTCCCATCGCCCATGACCTGGTCGAGTTCCGCGCCGTCGTCGATCACGTCCAGCCCGTCGCCGGGAAGCCCGAAGAGCTTGCCCTCGCCGAGCCGGCTGAGGGTGACGCAGCAGGCCACATCGCCCGTGTAGTCGGCTTGCCCGACGCGGAGGTTGGAGCGAGCGAGGGCGTCGTCGAGACGCGAGTCGGTCATCTTGCTCGCCAGGTCCACGTGGTTCGCGTAGTCGAGGCCGGAATCGTGAACCCGCGACCATCGGTCGAAGGTTTCCGGTGCGCGAGGGGAGCCCGGAAGATTCGGCGGGTTCTCGAGGCTTGTTTCCCCTGGCGCCGCCTGGTCGGTGCCCGCCCCCGCCCGGGTCGGCATCCCCGCAGGTCCCGCGTGCAGCTCGTCGAAAAGCGCCAGGGCTCGCAGGGCCGCGCGCCCCAGGTCCCGGCGCGCCGGAGGGAGCTTGGCGCGGCCGAAAGCGATCGCGCTCAGCCGCTCGCGGGCGGCTTCGGCCCCCGTCCACGCCAGGCCCCGCAGGACGGACTCAAGGAGCTTCGTCGAGGCCTCGGCGGGATCGCTCGCGAGCGAGGCGGCTTGCTCCAGGATGCGTGCGCCCTCGGGCCCCGCGAGGGCCAGCACGCCCCGCAGCGCTTCGCGGTGGCCGCGGCTGCCGATTTTCCCCAAAGCCTCCGGGGCGAGCAGGAGCGCCCTCACCTCCTCGGGCCGCGACCAGCCCGCCGGCGGCGCCCCCAGCAGGCGCAGCAGCTCCTCGGCGACGGCATCGTCGCCAAGATGCGCCGCAAAGGCCACGGCGTTGTCCCGGCGCGGGAAGGCCGGGTCGCGCAGCAGCGCTCGCAGTGCCGGGACCACCCCGGAACCGCAGCGCTCGTACAGCCGCGAAGCCTCGTCCTCGGTGACCCCGTGCACATAGGTATGCTGGAGGGCACGGGGCGCCTCGGTGCTCGGCTCGCAGACTCCCTGCGCGGACGCCGAAGAAGCGGCGAGCGCCATCGCCGCGCACAGGAGCGCGAGCCGCGAGCGTCGCTCCATGGGGAGCTTCTTATACCGCCCTTCCGGCTCGGGCACCAGTCGGGCCGGCGTGGGACAATGTCAGGGATGGACGCGGGGGCGGAGGGGAAGGCCTGGACGGTCGGGGCGGATGCGGTGCGGGCGCATGTCGAGGCGCTGGCGGGCGACATCGGCGAGCGCAACATCTTCCGCGCCGGTTCGCTCGAGCGGGCCGCCGCGTACATCGAGAGCGAGTGGCGCGCGCAGGGCTACGAGGTGCGCCGCCAGCGCTACGAGGCACGGGGCGTGCCCTGCGCCAATCTCGAGGCCGCCTGTCCCGGACGCGAGCGCCCCGAGACGATCCTGCTGGTGGGCGCCCATTACGACACCGTGGAAGGTACCCCCGGAGCGGACGACAACGCCAGCGGCGTGGCGGCGCTGCTCGAGATCTCGCGCGCCTTCGCGCGCTGGACTCCCGCCTGCACCGTCCGTTTCGTCGCCTTTGTCAACGAGGAACCGCCGTTCTTTTACTGGCGCGACATGGGTAGCGCCGTCTACGCGCGGGCCGCCCGGCGGCGCGGGGATCGCATCGAACTGATGCTCTCGCTCGAGATGCTGGGGTACTACGACGACCGCCCCGGCAGCCAGCGCTACCCCCCGCTTTTCCGTTACTTCTATCCCGACCGCGCGGATTTCATCGCCGTGGTCTCCAACCTGCGCTCGCGGCACGAGCTGCGGCGTTTCGCCGCGGCCCTCGGGCGCCACTGCCAGGTTCCGCTGCAGCACGCGGCGACCTTCGGCTTCGTTCCGGGCGTCTCTTGGAGCGACCACCTGTCCTTCTGGCGCCAGGGCTACCGGGCGCTGATGGTGACCGATACGGCCTTCTACCGCAACCCCTACTACCACACGATGGCCGACCGGCCGGGCACGCTGGACTACGCGCGCCTGGCGCAGTTGACCGAAGGCATCGCGCTCGCGCTCGCCGAGAGGGCCTGCGCGCCTCCGCGAGATGCCCCTGCCCTGCCGCACCGTCGCGCTGAGGGACCATCCTCGGCTGCCGGGTCGAACTGCCCGGAGGGGGACCGCGGCGACGACGCGAGCGCCTCGCCGAGCACGCGCAGCGGCGACACCGCGTGGGGCGAGGATACCCGCTAGCCCTCGGACCGGCGTTTCGGTGCTGCCCGGGACGCGCCGAGCGGGGCCTCGCGCCCGCGGGCGTCCACAGACTCCACGGCGACGATGCACCCCTCCTGGACGATGAGCGCATGGTCGAATTGGTTCACCGTGGGGCAGATGTGCCGCGGCAGCAGGCACAGCCGAGCGCCGAGCTCCGGGCACGGGCGATCGGGGGGGACGCGGATCGGCAAGTGCTCTTCGCTCGGCCGCGCCGGCTCGAGGGCCGGATCGTCGAGGACCGCGCAGGTGGGTATCCCGGCGTCCGCCGAGATCGTCTTGTGGCCCGCGTCGCACGTGATCCAACCTGCGGCGGGCCGGCTGACCACGGTGGAGAGCACGTAAACGGCCGGGCGGAATCCCAGTTCGGCGGGCAACTGCCCGAGGCTCGTGACGTCGTTGTACACGAGGGTACCGGGCGAGACTCGATGTCGCCGTCCGAGTCCCCGCAGCCCGCGGTGGCTCAAGGCGCAGGGGACGGTCGGGGTGCCCGAGGTGACGACCTCGCCCACGGGGATCCCCCGGGATTCGAGCTCGGCCACAGCGGCGAGCAGCCGCTCGTAGCCCCGATGCGCCTCCCGCTCGCGCGGCGCGAACGGGAGGTGGCCCAGATGCCCTTCGTAGTAATGCACGCCCGCCAGGGCCAGCCCCTCGCGGAGCACGCAGCGCGCGAGCTCCACGATCGCCTCCGTCTCCTCGACGGGCACGCCCGTGCGGCGCATCCCCGGGTCGAGGTCGATGAACAGTCCCACGCGACTGTCCCGCCAGCCCCCGAGCGCCTGGGGGCTGTCGACCAGCGCGCAGACGCCGATCTCGCGATGCTGTTCCGCGAACTCGCGAATCCGCCGCTGGAAGGCGCCCACGGCCGGGTAGGCCACGAGGACCTCCGCGGCACCCGCCTCCGCCGCCACCCGCAGCTCCAGGCTCGTGGCGCACTTGAACCGGCGCACCCCCCGGGCCACCAGGCGCCGCATCGTGAAGCTCAGCTTGGCGGTCTTGACGTGGGGCCGCCAGCGGTCGGGTTCGCCGTCTAGCAGCCGCAGCATGGCCGCGAGGTTCGCCTCCAACGCGGCGGCATCCAGAACGAGCGCGGGGGTGAGGATCGGTGCGCTCTCGAGAGGAATCGGACCGCGAAGCATCGCCCGCATCCTAGCGCGGCGGGACCCGGGTTTCGCTGGGGTGCCTGGCGGGCCGCCCAGCAAGGCCCGCTTCCCGGACCCGACCGGGCCGCCGAGCCGCGCAGGAGCCTTCGCGGTACTATAGGGGCACCGGCGCCGGCCGGTCGTGCACGGGAGATTCGAGCATGGGAAAGGGATCCTTCCGTCGCTACAGCAAGGTCGTCTGGCCGGGGTTCACCGATATCGCCCCGCGCCACGTGGCCAAGGTGGGCCGCAACGAAGCTTGCCCGTGCGGGAGCGGCAAGAAGTACAAAGAGTGCCACGAGAAGGAGGGCTCGGCCTACCTGGAAAAGCTGGCCTACGAGCAGGAGCGGGAGCGCCTGCGGGAGAAGCGCCGCCAGCTCAAGGAACAGGGCGTGCCCTGGTACCGCAGGATTTTCCTCCGGTCCTGACCGGTTCGGGTAGCTGCCGCGCCGCCTGGCCCGCCTTCAGGGCCGCAAGAGGTAGGTGAGCTTCACGAAGAACTGGCGGCCCGCGCCGTGGAGTCCCGGCGCGGGCACGAGCCGTCCCGCCCCGCCTTCTTCCATGAAGCGCGCGTCTTGGAAGTCTCCCGTGTAGCCGGCGTAGAGGGCGGTCCAGGGGTTCACGATGTAGGCGTAGAGCAGGTCGGCATTGAGGCGGCGCGAGGTCTCGGCTCGAGTGCGTCCGGCGGCGCCGCGCGTCGCCTCGTACTGCAGGATCGCGCGCAAGGTGGAGCGCGGGCCCCACTGGTAGCTGCCCTTGAGGCGCGCGATCTGGTCCCTCACGATGGCGCCGCCGCGAGCAGGGTCGCGCAGTCTCGTGCGCAGGTACTGGCCGTCCAGCCGCAGGCGTCGCGTGGGCCGCAGCGTCAGCTCCCCGTCGAGAAAGGCGATGTCCGCGGCGGAGGGAGCTTCCCCTGCGGGAGGCACGAAGTTGATGCCCCGACCCCGGCGGTAGCGGATGTCGCCCCCGAGGCGGGCGCTGGTGCGCGTGCCGAAGGCGAGCTGGAGCGCGCGCCGCTCGAACTGCACCGTCTGCGCAAGCTCGGGAAAGTCCACCGGGCGCAGCCGTTCCGCCCCGCGGCTGTAGGTCGCGCGCACCACCGTCCGGCGCGGGAACTCCCACGCCAGCTCCGGCGCGACCTCCCATTCGAGCCGCTCGCCCGCGTGGTCCCAGATGCTCTCGAAAGAAATCTCCGGTCCCCACTGGAGCAGCGCCCCCTGGGCTTGCCAGAAGCGGTACTCCGACTCGTGCCGCAAGGAACGGATGTCCGTGCGCGGCACGAAGCCGAGCTCGGCGGCGAAGCCCGGAGCGGCATCGCGGTAGCGCGTCTGGCTCTCGAACGCGCGCCCGCTGCGCCGCAATTCCACGAGGTAGGCCGGGCCCGCTCGGCGGCTTGCGCCGGAGTCGCGGCTGCGGCTCGTCGCGGCCTGCGCGTCGAGGGTCCAGTGCTCGCCGAACTTCAGCCGAGCGTCGAGGCCGGCGACGCGGTTGAAGGCCCCGCCCAGCCGGCGATCCGTGAGGAGAACGCCGATTCTCGACTGGCGCCCCACATCCCGGCTCGCGCGCAGGACGCCGATGCGCGCGCGCCTGCCCGCCAGCGAGGCGTCGGTGGTCGACTCCACGGGCGCGTCGTCGTCGATCCACAGGAGCCCCAGCCCGTGCGGCCCGAGCTTGCCCGTCAGGCGGGTGCCGAAACGGGGCTCCACGATCCGGCGCGTGAACAGAAGATCGATGGGGGTCGCGAAGAAGCCCGCATTCTCCAGGAAAAACGGCCGCTTCTCGGGGAAGAAGACCTCGAAGCGCTCGTTGATCGTCGCCTGCGGCGAGTCGGACTCCACCTCGCTGAAATCCGGATGGACCGTCACGTCGAGCACGAGCGCGTCGCGGAAGACGAACTTGGCGTCGAGCCCGGCGTCGGGGTCGGCACGGTCGCGCCACCACCGCACGCTGCCCTCGCCGTCCTCCTCGAGGACGCGGAAGGAACGGGTGGCGCCGAAGGGGATGAACTGCACGTGGCGGCCGAGCGAAATGCCCTCGAGCCCGGTCAGCAGCCCCGCCTGGTTCAACCTGCCCTCGATCCGCTCCGACACGCGGGGCCAGAACGACGATTCGCTGTTGCGCGGGATGTCGCGCACGAGGATCAGACCCCAGCGCTGTTGCGGGGTTCGCGGGAAGCGCAGGCTGCGGAAGGGAATCGCCATCCAGACGACGTAGCCGCGTTCGGTCATGCGCCCCTGCGAGTGCCACACGGTGTCGAAGGCCATGTCGAACTCGGTTCCCTCGGTCCAGAGCGCGTCCCATTGCACGCCGAAGGGGTTGCAGACGAACGCGTAGGCCCGGCGCTGGTCGTTGAAGGTGTCGAGCATGATCTCCACGATGTCGTCCCCGAAGACCGTCTCCCGCCGCGCCCAGTGGGCGCGGATCTTCTCGGGCTCGTCGTCGAAGGCGACGAAGACCGCGTAGAGCCGCTCGTCGTCGTAGCCGAGGTAGACGTGGGTCGGCTGGCTCGCGGGGCGGCCGTCGTAGGGCTGGCGTTGGGTGAAGCCCTCCACGCGGGCCATCCGCCGCTCGATTTCGCCCTGGGGCTCCATCGACAGGAAGGCCTCGAGCCTGGGCGGGGCGGGCAGGCGCGGGATCGAGACCTCGGGCCGTTCGGCCGCGGTGCTGGAAAGAGACGCCACCGCCAAGAGGAGGGCCCCCCCGCGGGCGGGCTGAAGGGCGCGAGGCAAACGGCGCGGGCGATGGGCGCGAGCCTCCACGACCAGCCTCCCTTGGCGTCGGCAAAACGGCGCCATACTGCAACCTGCCCGCTGCCACTGCCAGCCGGGAGAGCCGCCGCTTGACTTTTAGAACGTCCGTAATATAAATTTAGGCTCCACGAAATCTCCGGGGTGCGCATGCGTATGCCTCGCCACCGTTGGCGGATCACCGCGGGCTCGGCCCTTCTCGGGGCTGCGGGGGCGCTGATCTTCGCGTCGGTCGGGGGCGGGGCGCCGGCTCCCGACGCCTCCCATCCCATGACCGGTCTCGGGGGCCTCGATCTCACGCCGTACCGCGCCGACACGGTGGGGGACGTCGCATCCGGGACCCTCGATCCCGACCGCTACCTGACCGACTACGAGGCGGGCGTGGTGGAACGGCTGCCGGACGGGACCGTGCAGCGCACCTTCGAGGTTTACGCCATCAACAAGGAGATCGAGATCGCCCCGGGCGTGTTCTTCCCGGCCTGGACCTTCAACGGCCACGTGCCCGGACCGACGTTGCGCGCCACCGCCGGGGAGCGCATCCGCATCCACTTCACCAACCTCGGCGACCGGCCGCACTCGATGCACTTCCACGGCTTCCATCCCGCGAGCATGGACGGTGCCATGCTGCACCAGCTCGTCCCGCCGGGCGGGACGTTCACGTACGAGTTCGACGCCGAACCGGTGGGCGTGCACCTCTATCATTGCCACGCCACGCCCCTGACCCAGCACATCCACAACGGTCTCTACGGTTTCTGGATCGTGGATCCCCCGCAGGGCCGCCCTCCTGCGCGGGAGCTGTTCATGATGATGAACGGTTTCGACACGAACTTCGACGAGGAAAACGAGATCTATGCCGTGAACACGGTGGCGTTCCATTACGCGCGGCATCCGATCGAAGTGCGCCAGCACGAGCGGATCCGCATTTATCTGGCGAACATCACGGAGTTCGATCCGATCAACTCCTTCCACATCCACGCGACCTTCTTCGACTACTACCCGACCGGGACGCAACCCCACCCCAGGGATTACACCGACACGATCATCCAGGGGCAGGGCGAGCGGGGCATCGTCGAGGTGCGTTTCCCCTACCCGGGAGACTACATGTTCCACGCGCACAAGACGGAGTTCGCCGAGCGCGGCTGGATGGGCCTGTTCCGCGTGCTGCCGGCGGAGGGAGGCGAGGGTGGCTGAGGAGCGCGCTTCGAGAGCCAGCCTGTGGCTCGGGCTCGTGCCCCTGGCGCTGCTGGGGGCGATGCTCGGGTGGTTGCTCGGCGGCGGAGCGGTTTCCGTCTTCCGTACGGAGCTGCCGCCCGTGGAGCAGCTCTACGTGTCGCGCCACGTGCTCGAGCCCGACCGCATCGTGCTCCATGTCGTCAACGCGGGTCCGGATCCCGTCACGGTGGCGCAGGTGATGGTGCGCGGCGCCTTCTGGTCTCACGAGGTGGTGCCTGCCAGGACGCTCCAGCCGCTCGAGCGGGGTCAGGTGGTGATCCCCTACCCGTGGAACCCGGGCGAGCCCGTGGAGATCGCGATGCTCAGCTCCACGGGACTCACCTTCCCTTATACGATCGAGGTCGCCACCGCCACGCCGCGACTGGATGCCGGAGCGGCCGCGCGCTTCGCCCTGCTCGGGATCTACGTCGGGGTGATCCCGGTCGCGCTGGGGATCGCCTGGTTTCCCGCGCTCCGGCGCATGGGCCGGCGGGGCCTGGGGTTTTTGCTCTATCTCACGGTGGGGCTGCTCGTGTTTCTCGCGGTGGATGCGGCGGGCGAGGCCTGGGCCATCGCCGCGGAGCTGCCCGAAGCGTTCCACGGTCCGGCGCTGTTCGTGCTCGGTGTGGCGGGGGCGTGGATCGCGCTGTGGGGTGTGGCCGAAGCCAGCCGGCGCGGCCAGAGCGTCCTGCCGGGCAGCACCCTGGCGTGGCTCGTGGCCTTGGGAATCGGGCTGCACAACATGGGCGAGGGGCTCGCGATCGGCTCGGCCTACGCCCTCGGCGAGCTGACCCTGGGGGCGATGCTCGTCGCCGGCTTCACGCTGCACAACGCCACCGAGGGCATCGCCATCGTGGCGCCGATCCTCGACCGGCGCGCGCGCCTGATGGAGCTCGCCGGTCTCGGCGCGCTGGCCGGCGTGCCCACCATCCTCGGCTGCTGGGCCGGCGCCTTCTCCTACGCGCAGCTATGGGCCCTGCTCTGCCTGGCTGTGGGCGTGGGTGCCATTGCCCAGGTGGTGGCGGCGATCGTCGGCACCCGGAACCTTTCGGAGATCGCGGCCCCGTTCCATCTGGCCGGGCTGGTCACGGGCTATCTCCTGATGTACGGCACGGGGCTGCTGGTGGGTGCGGCATGAGCGACGCTGCCAAGCGCATGAGCGGTTTCGCGGTCGCCGTCGTGCTGGGCGTCGTGGCAGCGCTGTCCATCGCCTTCGTGCAAGGCCGCAGCCACGAGACTGCGGTGCAGGCGCGCGAGATCGTCCTCGAGGCGCGCGACGCCGTTTTCGCCGGCGGCAATCCGACGCTCGCCGTGCGCCGCGGGGAACGGGTGCGCCTGGTCGTGCGCAACACGGATCCCGGAGTGGTGCACTCCATCGTGCTGCCCGGCCTGTACGACCGCCGCGTGGATCTCGCGTACGGGGACGAGGCGGTGATCGAGTTCACCGCGACGCGCGCGGGCACGTTCGAGTACATCTGCCCTCAGCACCTCCCCCGCATGCGCGGCAAGCTCGTCGTCGAACCTTGAGCCTGCGTCGCCCTGTGCTAGGCTGAGGCGGCGCGGGTCGGGGGGTTCGGCGCGACGTGAGCTACGGGATCGGATCGGCAGCGCGCGTGCGGCGGAGCATCCTCGGCGTCTCGTGCTTGTGGCTGCTCGCGGGTTGCACTGCCGGGGTCGGTCGCGGGATGCCCCGCCCTGGCCAGCCGCCCAGCTTGATCCTCATCGTTCTCGACACCACCCGGGCGGACCACCTCAGCCTCTACGGTTACCCGCGACCCACCTCCCCGCATCTCGAACGGTTCGCCGCGCAAGCCGTGCGCTTCGAGCATGCCTACTCGACCGGCGCCTGGACGGTGCCGGCCCACGCCTCGCTTTTCACCGGGTTGCTGCCCATGACGCACGGGGCGACCCAAGAGACTTCCTATCTCGCCGACCATTTCCAGACCCTCGCCGAACGCCTGCGCGAGGTGGGCTACCAGACGGCTTCCTTTTCCGACAACCCCTATGTCTCGACGCTGACGAACCTGGTCCAGGGCTTCGACACCGTGCGCGAGATGTGGCGCGAGGGGCGCAGCTACGAGGGCGACGGACTGCCGCACCCCACGAACCGCCGCGTCATGGAGTGGTTCGAGCAGCGCGACCGCGATCGGCCCTATTTCGTGTTCGTCAACTACATGGAGCCTCACTGGCCCTACGTGGCACCGCGGTCGTACCAGGATCGTTTCCTGGACGAGGCACTCCCCGAGGAAACGCGGCGTGCCGCCGATTTCCGCGCCGCCCACTGGTATCTGTACCGGGAGCGGATCGCCCCGGCGCTGCTGGCGGTGCGCCGCGGGTTGTACGACGCCGAAGTGGCGTATGCGGACGCCCTCGTCGGCGACCTGCTCGAGCGCCTGCGCGCCGCAGGTGCCTGGGAGGAAGCGTGGATCGTGGTCACCGCCGATCACGGCGAGAGCGTCGGCGATCACGGCCACGTCGGCCACGCGCTGGTGCTCTACGAGACGCTCGTTCGCGTGCCCCTCGTCGTGCGCCGCCCGGGGGAGCCGGAGCAGGGGCGCACCAGGCCGGAACTCGTGGATTTGACGGACGTTTTCGTGACGCTGCTCGAGGCGGCGGGGCTGCGGCCGGGGGATGACACCGTGGTGGGACGCAACCTGTTTTCCGGCTCGCCGCTCCAGTCCAAGCCGCTCATCTCCGAGTACTACTACCCCAAGGAGTTCCTCTCGCACTTCCCTCCCGATCCGCGGCTCGAAGGCTTGCTCGCACCTTACCTGAGACGCCTGCGGGCGGTGCGGGCGGGGCCGTACAAGCTGATCTGGTCCTCCAACGGCGACCACGAGCTTTACGACATGGGACACCGCCCCCTCGAAACCCGCAACGTCTTCGGGAGCCGGCCGGAGGTCGAACAGGACCTGCTCGCTCAACTCCAGACGACGCTCGCCCGCCTGGAACGGCCGGCCGTTGCGCCACCGGAGCACGTGCCCCTCGATCGGGAAACGGAGGAGCAGCTGCGCTCCCTGGGCTACATCCAGTGAAGGCCGTGCGCCCTGGACGTCTTTCGGTGGGCGTGCTTCACGGGACCTTCGAGGTCTGGGGCGGAGCGGAGTGGTTCTTGCACGGCTTGCTCGCATCTTTTGCCAAGGACGAGCGCTTCGACGTCGTGCTCTACACGCACCGCTTCGTGCCTCCCCCTGGCGGATCGGTCTCGTACACCGTCGTGGAGCACCGGCTCGGGGGCGTGCGCTCCGGTCCCTGGGACTGGGCCCGCATCGCGCGGCGCTATGGCCCGCGCTGGCCACGGCACGACGTGCTCTGGGCCCACAACCATCCGGCCCTGGAGTGGGCGGTGCGCGCGAAAGGAGCGCCGCCTCTCGTGTGGTACTGCCACGAACCTCCGCGGCACGTTTGGGGCCTGGCTCCTGCGGGCACACCGGATGCGCGGGATCGGGCGCCGGCTTTTTCCCTGGCGCGGGCGCTGTCGACCTACGGGTCACGCTTGCCATGGCGGGCTTGGAGCCGAATGCGCCTCGCCCTCGCCACGCGCACGCGTGGCGAGTTTCGATGGAGGGAAAAGCTGCAGCAGTGGGACCGGCAGGCTGTGGGGCGTTGCGCTCGGGTGCTGGCGAACAGTCGTTTCACAGCGTGGCGTGTGGGTGAGATCTACGGGCACCAAGCCGACGTGGTCTATCCCCTCTCGCCCGAGTTCGACCCCTCGGCCGAACTTCCCCGTACCGCCAAAGAGCGGATGGTCCTCTGGGTCGGACGGCTGACCCATGCGAAGCGGCCTCTGGAGATGCTCGCGGCCTGGGAGCGCTTGGGTCGGGAAGGGGGATCTGCCGGATACCGGCTGGTGATGGTGGGGGACGGACCGCTTCGGCTTCAGCTGGACGAGGCGATCGCACCCCTGCGCGCAGCGGGATTGGCCGAGCTGCGGGCACAGGTGCCGCGCGAGGAGCTGCGAGAGCTCTACAGGCGAGCTTTGCTCACCGTGCATCTCGGCGAAGACGAACCGTTCGGGCTCGTGCCGCTCGAATCCATGTGGGAGGGGACGCCCGTGCTAGGACTGTGCGAGGGCGGGGTCGCGGAGACCGTCCTGCCAGGTAAGACCGGCTGGTGCCTGCCTGACTCCAACGAGAACACACTGGCACGGGAACTGGCGAGGCTACTTGCGAATCCCGAGAGCCTCGAACGGATGGGTGCGTCTGCTGCCACCACCGTGCGCTCGCGATTTTCCTTCCGGGACACGTGGCGGCTTGTCTGCGAGGCCCTGGACGAAGCTTCCGGGCGCGGCCGCGCGGGCGCAGAGGAGCGAGACCCCCGAGCGGGATGCACCCGGGGCTAGGCGGGCACGCAGGACCACCGCGGGTTCGCCGCGGCGCGCAATTCGGAGTACAAGCGCAACATGGCTTCCACATGGGTCCGCAGGGAAAACTTCTCTGCCTGCACGCGGCCCGCCTCGCCCAGCGCGCGAGCGAGCTGCGGATCGAGAAGCAGCCGGCGCAGTGCGCGGGCGAGCGCCTCGGGGTCTGCCGGCGGCACGAGCAACCCCGTGCGCTCGTGTTCGATGGCTTCGGGGAGGCCCCCAATGCGGCTGGCGACGACCGGCTTGCCGGCCGCCATAGCCTCTGCAGCCACACGGGTGATGGCGTCGGGCTCGCGTGAGGGAATGACGACGACGTCCACCGCCGCCATCAAGTCCTCTACGTTCTCCCGGAAACCGAGAGGGAGGATGCAATCCGTGAGCGCCGGCCGCGTGAACCACGATTCCAGTTCCGCCCGGTAGGTCTCGTCGGCCAAGCGATCGTGACCCACGAGAAGCACCCGGAGGCGCTGCCGTTCCGCTTGGGGAAGCCGCGCGAGCGCTTCGAGCAGCACCGTTTGTCCTTTCCACCGCACGATCGGCGAAAAACATCCCACAATCCAGAAACCCGCGCGGCGGAGCCGCTCGATTTCTCGATCCGGGCGCGCCCCGGCGAAGCGCTCGAGCTCGATCCCGTTGTAGATCACGCGGATTTTGTGACGCTGGGAAGCGGCAAAACGGGCGGCGAGGTTTTCGGCGGCGGCCTTGGAGATGCAAATCACGGCATCGGCGCGGGCGATGGCGGCGCACGTAAGGCGTGTGAAGGGGAGAATGTCGCGGATGCTGCACGCGATGGGCGCGGGGCACCACCGTGCCAGGGGTGCGAGCGCCTTCATCGCCAAGAAAGAGTTCGCGTGCACGATGGACGGCCGCTCTTGCCGGATCAGGCGGTGCAGCCGTAGGGCCGAACGCAGGGCTTGCCATGGTCGCGCGAGCTCGGGAGGCCTGAACCCCGGAAGCAGGCACCGTATGCCCCGCTCTAGACACCGCTCGCGTAAAGGTCCTTCCTCTGCGCAGGCCACGGTCACCTCTGTGCCGCGCTCTCGCAAGCCCCGCGCAAGACCGAGCAGGGACAGCTCCGCGCCGCCCACGACCCCGCTGTGGTGGACGAAGAGCACGTGCCGGGGGACGGGTAGCTTCGCGCCCTGCAGGGCGGTCACGGGCAGGCCTCCGGCAACTGCAGGCGGGCCCGGGCCGCCTTGCGCCCGAGGAACACTTCCACTGCCTCGTCGAGATCGGCCAGCTCCGACAAGCGGCTCGCGTTGAGGGGCGCGTCGTCGCGCGACGAGAGGCTCGCCGCGGCGAACAACACCTCGAAGCCCGCTCGGTCTAGCTCGGTGAGAAACGCCTGGTAAGACGCTGCGCCACGCGCTTCTTTGATCAGCTTTGGATGGATTTCCCAGAAGAGTACGATGTCGCGTGCGGCCTCCAGGGTTTCCCGCATCCCCTCCAGGGCACGGACTTCGTGGCCTTCTACGTCCATGCGGATGAGGGCCACACGGGACTTGTCGTACCCCAGCTCGGCCAGCAGATCGTCGAGTCGCACGGTTCTCACAGGGCGGGTGCCGAGGAAGATCACGTAGCGATCCATCGCGGGGGTGCGCTCCAGGGTGTGGAGGTTGGACCGGTTGGCCTCATGAAGCAGGCCTTCTCCGTTGCGGTCGCTGACGGCACAGACCTCGACCCGCACCACGCGCTGCAAGCCGAGGGCGCGCACGTTTTTCCGCAAGATGCGGGCATTGCGGGGATGGGGTTCGATCGCGAGCACCCTCCCCGCCGGCCCCACGCGCCGGCCTTCGAGTACCGCGTAGTAACCGATGTTCGCGCCCACATCCACGACCGTCTGTCCCGGTCGCAGGATTCGATCGAGGAAGGCAGTGGCGTGGGTCTCGCGCTCGCCGGTTACCAGGAGATCGCGAGAGATGCCGGCGTCCAGAGGATCCACGTAGAGCGACCACGGAAGGCGGCGCAGGCGGACCCGCACCGGAACCCGCAGGCGCAGGCGCGCCAGTAGCGCCGCTTCGAGGCGCGCGATCGCGTAACCCGGGTCGCGCAGCGCCTTCTGGATGCGCCTGGCAGTGCGCATGGGCTACAGCGCAGCCTCCGAGCGGGTGCGCACCCTCCAGGCCCCCGCCAGCGTGGAGCATAGTCGCCGCGTGCCCTGCGGCGCCAGCTGCCAAAGCACCAGCGCGTACACTACCGCGCCGAGCGGCGCGATGGCGAGCGACAGCAGCGGTTCCTGATCCGCGTCGAGCGCCCAGCGCAGGGGAATCAGGACTGCACCCATCGCGCCCACGCCCAGGGCAGGCTCGAAGGCCGCCCGCAGGGAAGTGCCCGCTGCCATCCCCGTTGCGCGTCTGAGGACCCGAAGGAAAAAGGGCGTCATCAGCGCACCGCGGATCACGAAAGCCATCGCTACGGCTTCGAGCCCCCATGGTGCAGCCATGAGAAAGGCGATGACACCTGCCGTAGCGTTGGTGGTTTTCAAGATAAGAACGGTGCGCGACTTTCCGGCAGCGAAGAGCGCGGCATCCACGTGGTAGGCGATGCCGTGGACAAAGCCGATGAGCGCCAGGATCCGCAACAGATCGCCCACCGGTTCCCATCCAGGCCCATAGAGAAGCCGAGTGAGCTCGGGTGCGTAGAGGCTCGCTCCCGCGAACGCGGGAAACGCCACCGCGCAGGAGCCGAAGACGAGAAAGCCGTAGGCGCCCGCGAGCCGTTCCCGATTGTCGCTCACGCGCGCAAGGACAGGGAACGCGACGGCGCTCAGCGGGCCCAAGACGATCCAGCTCAACGCCAGAACCACGCGGTAAGCGAGGCTGTAGAAACCCAGTGCCGCCGTTCCCAGCGCGAGCCCCACGATCAGATCGTCGGCTCGGCGCGCCGCGAAGTTGGCGAGCCGGGTTCCTACGACGCTCGCGCCGAAGGCCCACAGCTCGCGCGCGCGTTGCAGCGAAAACGCGGGCCTCGGTCTCCACGAGATCGAAAACCACGGGAGTAGAGCCCAGACTGCCGCGGCCACGAGCGTCTGCGCGACGAGACTCCACACGCCGAAACCCGCCAGGGCCAGGGCGATCGCCGCAGCACCGCCGGCGAAGCTGGATGCCACGTCCTGCAGCGCCAGCGTGCGGAACGCCAGCCTCTTGCGAAGCAGTGCCTGGGGAACCGCTCCCGCAGAGGCGAGGACCAGCGAGAGAGCCAGGGCTTGCACCACCGGCCGCAAGTGGGGCTGGCCGAGCCACGAGGCGAGCGGTACCGCCAGGGCCGCGACGCCCGCGCACAGGCAGACTCCCCCGGCGAGGTTGATCCAGAACGCGGTGCACTGCCGCGCGTCGTCCTCTTCCGGCGCCTGAATCAGGGCTTCGGCGAGACCCTGGCCGGCGCCGATCTCGGCGAACGCCAGCACGGCCAGGGCCAGCGCAATGAGCCCGAAGTTCTCCGGGGTGAGCAGCCGCGCGAGGACGGCGAGCAAGGCGAAGCCGAGAAGCCGTCCCCAGATGCGTTCCGCGACGGTCCACAGCACGCCGCGCGCCGCCACTGCGCCCAGGAGCTCCGTGTCGGGGTCTGCTTTCTCAGAGTGCATCGTCGTGTAAAAGCCGCAAGCGCGGTTCAGGCCACTGGCCCGTACGCATCTCTCAACTGCCGGGCAATCGCGCTCCAGTCTCTGCGTGCCATGCGGGCCGCGTTGGCCCGTCCCATCTCCGGTAGCCGGTGCCGCTCACGTTGGGCGCGGCGCAGGGCGTTGTAGAGACCCTCGGGGTCCAGCGGGTCGTAAAGGAAGCCCCCTTCTTCGCCGACCTCGTCCGGGATGCAGCCCAGACGGGGGGCCACGACGGGAAGCCCGCGTGACATGGCGAGCAGCACTGTGCCCGAAGTCAGGATGTCGCGGTAGGGCGTGACGACGGCATCCGCCGCCGCGAGCTCGGCCTCCAGTGCTTCGCCGCTCAGCCGGCGGAGCGCAAGGCGGATGCGATCGTCGCGTCGCGCTGCGTCTTCGATCAGGTGGCCCAGACGGGTGCTCGCTACCTCCCCGGCGATCACGAGGCGCGAGGGCGGGTCCTCGGGTAACCTGGTAAACGCCCCGAGGAGCTCCGGAACGCCCTTGTAGTCACGGATGAGCCCCACGTGCAGAAACGTGAGTGGGGCGGAGGCGGGGCGGGAGGGGCGCTCGGGCACCGAGCCCGGGTACGGTCCGTGAAGCACCACACGGACCGGCGCCCGAGGGGAAAGCTTCAGGAAGCGCCGCACGCTCTCCTCGCCCCGCGGGCAGTGGACGACGATCGCCGTGCAAACCCGAGCCAAAACCATGCGGACGAGCCGTTCCGTCTTCGGATGGCGCCGGTCATGGGAGAGTAGGTTGTGAACAGTCCAGACGATGGCGGTTCCCCGCAGCCGCAGCGCCGCGAGCTGCCCCAGCCACAGACATGCGCGCACGGCGCAGCGGAACGCCGAGCCCCGCTCGAACAGCCACGACAGCCACTGCACGTGCACGGCCCGCGGCCGCCCCATGTCCCGCAACTGCCGGAGCAAACGCCAGTACGGGTAGAGACAAACGACACGCAGCCCCGCGGCCTCGAGGGCGCTCGCGAGGAGATCCACGTAGGGGTTCGGTGCGTCGCGTGCCGCGAGAATCACGACGGGGTTCCCGGTGCCGCCCCGCACTTCGGCGTGGCCCCGTTCCGCGAGAGCTGCAAGCAATCCCGTGGGGGTTCGGCGGGATACGCCGTGGCGCAGTGCCGCGCCGGCGCGGAAGGCGTTCGGCACGCCGCAGGCGATCCCTGCGTGGCGGTTCACGCTGCTGCACCCCCGGCAGGCAATATGAGGAGACCACAAGGCGGTGGCAAGCCATGGGGGCCGTCCGGCGCGCAAGCCGGCAACTTCGGATAAGCTCCCGGCCCGCAGCGTCATTCTTCCCATGGATAGGTTTGAAGAAACTGGCAAAGGGCGCCGGCGTTCGGAAACTTGCGGTAGATCGTCTCCAGGCGCCGGCCGCAGACCACTTCCTTCACGATCCTCGGGCAGCGCGAGTAAGCGCGGGAGCCTCCGACCAGCAGGTAGAGCAGGTTGCACAGATCCGCGACGTCCATCTTTTGCCGGTCGGGGGTGTCGCGGCGGTGCAGGTAGAGGTCGAGGAGCTTGATGCGAAAGCCCAGGCCGTGGCGCTCCACGAGGATGTTGTCCTCGTGGATGTCGCCGTGATATTCCCGCAGGGCGTGGATCTCGGCCACCCCTTTGGCGATGGAGTGGATGAGGTGCAGCGCCTCGAAAGGGTGGAAGCGCTTGCCGGGCTGCTCCTGGAGGAGCTGGTAGAGCATCTTTCCCCGGGCGAGCTCGGAGACCATGTAGCGCACCTTCTGCCCGTGCCGCACGATCTCCCCCTGGTGGTGGTACTGCAGGACCACGCTGCAGTGCCGGAGCTTGTGGAGCTTGCGGGCGAGACGAACGGAGCGGCGCGGGTCGGGGTGGCGGTGGGGGTAGAAGAACTTGACGACCCGCTCGATGCCCGTCTCGAGTTCCGTCAGGTGGTAGACCTCGCCTTCCCAGCCGGCGCCAATGAAGCGCCCGATGGCGTAACGGCGGTCGAGAATCCGCCCCGGCCGGAACCCGAAGAACCCGCCCCCCTCCGCGCGCCGCGTCTTCTCTGTGGCCATCGGGCGCTATCGTAGCGAAGGGGGTGCCCTTCGTCCCCGCGCGCCAGCCTCGGGGATCGGCCCCGGGCCCCGGCCGAGCGACCGGTGGTCCCGCCGAGCCCCCTCGGCCGCCCGCCCCGCCACCCCCGCGGCGCGCGCCTTTTGACGCAGTTTTTACCGGAGATTCACGCGGCGTTTACCCCGGGCGGCTCCACTGAACCGCGGGTGGCCCGAGACGCGCCACCCCCTCCGCACACTGGGGTGCGGGGATGGCTCGGGAGGGAAAACGGATGCGTCGGCGCCGATCCTTGGAGAAGAACTTCCGCCTGCGCCGGGTCGTCGGTCTCGGGGTCGTTTTCTGGGTCCTCGCCCCGGCGGGCGCGATCGCCTCCGAGGGGGACAAGCCGTCCTGGAGCGTCCTCTGGAAGGACGGGTTCCGCGTGGAGTCCGCGGACGGACATTTCAAGCTCAAGTTCGGAGGGCGCATCCAGGCGGACTGGTCGTTTTCCGACCCCGATGAAGCTCTCGAGACAGCGTTCGGTCCGATCCGCGACGGCAACGAGTTCCGCCGGGCGCGGCTGTTCGTGTCGGGAACGGTCTACGAGCGGGTCGAGTTCAAGGCGCAGTACGACTTCGCCGGAGGCGAGGCCGCCTTCAAGGACGTCTACATCGGCATCCTCGACACCCCTGCGGGCAACATCCGCGTGGGGCACTTCAAGGAACCCTTCAGCCTGGAAGAGCTGACGAGCAGCAAGTACATCGCGTTTCTGGAACGTTCCTTGCCCAACGTGTTCGCCCCCTCGCGCAATGTGGGCCTGATGTTCCACGACCATGTGGGCGAGCGCTTCAGCTGGGCGGCCGGTGTCTTCCGCGAGAGCGACGACTTCGGCACGACCGCGGACGGAGAAGGCAAGGCCAACGTCACGGCACGGATCACCGGCCTGCCGATCTACGGGGACAACCGCTTGTTGCATCTCGGTCTTTCGCTGTCGCGCAAGGACCTCGGGCGCGGGACGTTCCGCTTCCGCCAGCGCCCCGAGGTGCGCCTGTCGCCGCGCCTGGTGGACACCGGTAGCTTCGAGGCGGAGAGCGTACAGCTCGTCGCCGGCGAGGTGGCGCTCGTGGCGCAGCGTTTCTGGGCGGCGAGCGAGTACACGGTGGCGCGTGCCGATGCCCGGGCCTTGGGCGACCCTAGCTTTTCCGGGGCCTACGTGCAGGCCGGGGTCTTTCTCACGGACGACCGGCGCCGCTACGACACCTCGCAGGCCGTGTTCGACCGCCAGAAACCGGCGCGCAACTTCGGTCAGGGTGCCGGGGCCTGGGAGGTGGCCGCACGCTTCTCGACGCTCGATCTCACCGACGGCGCGGTCGAGGGGGGCGAACTCGAGTCCTGGAGCTTGGCGCTGAACTGGTACCTCAACCCCGTCACCCGCCTGCTGCTGGACTACGTGAGCGCCCAGCGCACCGACCTCGCCGAGGGGCGCGCGAGCTTTGCGCTCGTCCGCTTCCAGGTGGATTTTTGAACCCCGCTCCCCGGGTGGGCCCGATTTAGCACGGAGTTAACACGGTGTTAACCAGGAGGTCATCCATGAAGAAGATAAGCATGAAGAAGACAAGTCGGAACAGGAGTCAGACCATGGCACGTCGCTTCCCGGTGTGGCTGGCCCTCGTCGGGCTCGCGAGCCTGGCGGCGCTGCCGGTGTTCGCCCAGGCGGTCCAGGTGGACCCGGCGCTGCCCCGATACGCCCGCGCGAGCGGCGTTTCGGGCAGCCTGAGCTCCATCGGCTCCGACACGATGAACAACCTGATGACGCTGTGGGCCGAAGGCTTCCGCCGTTTCTACCCCGACGTGCGGATCCAGATCGAAGGCAAGGGCTCCTCCACCGCGCCCCCGGCGCTGATCGAGGGCACATCGCAGGTCGGGCCGATGAGCCGGCCCATGAAACCGAGCGAGATGGACGCCTTCGAGAAGCGCTTCGGCTACAAGCCGACGGAGATCCGGGTGGCCGTCGACGCGCTCGCGGTTTACGTGAACAAGGACAATCCGCTGGAGAGGCTGACCATCCCTCAGGTGGACGCCATCTTCTCCAGTACCCGACGCTGCGGTCACCCGCGAGACATCCGTTTCTGGGGCGATGTCGGGCTCGGGGGCCCCTGGGCCGGCAAACCGGTGAGCCTCTACGGCCGCAACTCCGCATCGGGGACCTACGGGTACTTCAAGGAGCACGCCCTTTGCGGCGGCGACTACAAGCACGAGGTGAAGGAGCAGCCGGGCTCGGCTTCGGTCGTCCAGGGGGTGACCGAGGATCTCTACGGCATCGGCTACAGCGGCATCGGCTATCAGACCTCGGGCGTCAAGGCGGTGGCGCTGGCGCGCAAGGAAGGGGAGCCGTACTATCCGACGGATGCGGAGAGCGCCCTTTCCGGGAAATACCCGCTGGCGCGGTTCCTCCTGATCTATGTCAACAAACCGCCGCACAAGCCGCTCGATCCGCTCGTGCGGGAGTTGTTGCGCTACGTGCTCTCGCAGGAAGGGCAGGAAGTCTCGGTGAAGGACGGCTACCTGCCGCTTCCGGCGAGGATCGCGCAGCAGGAGCTGGCCAAGCTTGACTGAGCCGCTTCGCGTTCCGCAGCCGCCGCCCCCGCCCGTTCCCGAGCGCCTGCCTGCGCGCCGGCGCTTCGTGGACCGGGCGGGGGCGACGATCGTCAAAGCCGGGGGCCTGGCCATCATCGCCAGCCTCCTCGCCATCTTCGTCTTCCTTCTCGTCGAGATCTGGCCGCTCTGGCGGCCCGCCCGCGTCCGCCAGGACAGCCGCATCGAGGAACTCGCGGCGCTGGCCCTTGTGACGGACGAGTACCGCACGCACGTCGCCCTCCTGACGGCCCAGGGGACCGTGCGCGTCGTGCGCGCGGCCGGCGGCGAGGACGTGGCCGTCTGGCCGCTCGCCCCGGGGGAACCCCTGGAGATCGAGGGTGCGGTCGTCGTGCCCGGGGGCTCGTGGATCGGCGCCTGGACCGCGCGGGGCGACATCCTCGCTGTACCCGTGCGCTGGGAGGTGGCCTTCGAGGGCTCCGAGCGCGTGGTCCGCCCCGTCGCCCCCGAACCTGTCCGTTTCGTTCTGCGCGACACCCTCGCGCCCCTGCGTGCGGCGGCGGTGCAGGTGCGCGACCAGGACGGCTCGGCGGTCGCCGTGGTGCAGCGCGCCGACGGGCGCCTCGCCGTCGTCCGGCGAGAAGTGGTCGAGAACTTCCTGACCGGGGAGAGCACGGCGAGCTGGACCGAGTGGCTGTCGCCGGATCCCCTTCCAGACAGGATCACCGCGCTCGTCGTGGATCGAGAGCAGCGCTACGTCTATGCCGGCACCTCGTCGGGACGTTTGCTGAGCTGGGAGCTGGACGGTGCGGTTCTCGGGGACGCGATGGCCAGCCCGCAAGGGTCGCCGGTCACGGCGCTCACGTTGCTCATCGGTCACCGATCGCTCGTCGTGGGCCGGGAGGACGGCTCCCTCGAGATCTGGTTCCGCCAGCGGGGCACAGGGGAGGGCGCTCCGGCACGGCTCGCGAAAGTCCGCGAGTTCCCGCGCCACGGCGACGCGATCGCGACCCTCACCCCGTCGCTGCGCGATCGCACCTTCTTCGCCGCCGACGAGGCCGGCCTCGCGGGCCTCTACCATTCGACATCGCGGCGCGTGCTGTGGAGAGGTCCGGTATCGCTCCTGCAGCCGCGGTCGGCGTTTTTCGCGCCCAAGGGGGACGGTCTCGCGGTCGGGGGACGGGACGGTGTCGCGCTCCTGGACGTCCTCAACCCGCACCCCGAGGTAGGCTGGCGCGCCCTGTTCGGCAAGGTCTGGTACGAGGGCTACGACGGCCCCGAGTTCGTCTGGCAGTCCTCGAGCGGGACGGACGATTTCGAGCCCAAGCTCAGCCTCACGCCCCTGATCGTCGGCACCCTCAAGGGGACGTTGTACTCGCTGCTGCTCGCGATTCCGCTCGCAGTGTTCGGCGCCATGTACGCCTCGCAGTTCATGCACGCGAGCCTCAAGCGCTACGTGAAGCCCACGGTGGAGATCATGGCCGCCCTCCCGAGCGTGGTCTTGGGGTTTTTCGCGGGACTGTGGCTCGCGCCGCGGCTGGAACGGGTCTTTCCCGGCGTGCTCCTCGCCCATCTGCTGCTGCCCGCGGCGCTGGTCGCGCTGGGGCTGGGCCAACGTGCGTTGCCGGGGCGCATGCGAGGGCGCCTGCGGCACGGCGGCGAGGTGGTCCTGTATGGAGCGGTGCTGGCCCTGGGGCTGTGGGCCTGTCTCGCGGCGAGCCCGTGGCTGGAGGCGTGGCTCTTCGGCGGGAGCTTCTCGGACTGGCTGCTCGAGACGACAGGCTGGCGCTACGACCAGCGCAACGCCATCGTCGTCGGCATCGCCATGGGTTTCGCCGTCATTCCCATCATCTTCTCCGTCGCCGAGGAAGCCTTCTCCAACGTCCCTCAGGAGCTCGTCTGCGCGTCGCTCGCCCTCGGGGCCACGCGCTGGCAGACGGTGACGCGCATGGTCTTGCCCGCGGCGAGCCCGGGAATATTCTCCGCCGTGATGATCGGCTTCGGCCGCGCCGTGGGGGAGACGATGATCGTGCTCATGGCCACGGGCAACACGCCGATCCTCGATTGGAGTCCCTTCAACGGGTTCCGCACGCTCTCCGCGAACATCGCGGTGGAGATTCCGGAGGCTCCCTACGGCAGCACGCTCTACCGGACGCTTTTCGTGGCGGCGCTGGTGCTCTTCGTCTTCACCTTCGCGGTGAACACCGCCGCGGAGATCGTGCGGCAGCGCCTGCGCGAACGACACGGGAGGCTCTAGCTCGTGGGACGCCGGCGGGATTGGTGGGGCGACGGTCTGATGGCGCTGTGCGGCGGCGCGCTGGCGCTGAACCTCGTGTTCGTGGTGGGCTTGCTCGGAGTTCTCGCCGTCCAGGGTCTGGCCTATTTCTGGCAGCGGCCGCTGCTGGAAGTGAAGCTCGCGGACGGGGCCACGTGGCTGGGAGAGCTGCACGAGCGCGAGCCGCTGCCCCCCGACGCTGCGGGGGAGACGCCGGGTTACCGGCTCAAGCTCAAGGTCGGCAACCGGGATGTGACGGGCCGCGATTTTCTCTGGGTGGACGAGAGGCAGATCGAGCGCGCCCGTCGGCCGCCCGAGGCCGTGCTCTTGGAGCGGCTCGAGTGGGGCAACTTCTACGGGTTTCTCGTCGAGCTGCGGCGGGGCGAGGAGGTCTTGGCCATGGGAGCCCGGGCCACCTGGCAGGCCCTGGGCCCGCTGCACGAGCGCAAGCGGCGCGAGCGCGCGGCGGTGCGGCGCCTCGAACAACGCGAGATCGGCGACGTGAATGACGAGCTGGAGCGGCTGCGCCTCGCGCGCCGGCGCCTGGAGCTCGAGAACCTCGCGACGCCTGCCAGGCTCGGGGAAATCGAGCGGAAGGAGGAGCGGGCTCGGGCCCGCTACCAGGCGTTGCTCGCGCGGTTGCAGGCGATGCGCGAGACGCTGGAGGCCGAACGGCTCGTGGTGGAGACGGCCGACGGCGTGCGCAAGGAGCTTCCCGTGGCGATGGTCGCCCGGGCGCTCCAGCCCAACCGCATGGGCGTCTGGGACAAGACGCGCCTCTACGCCTCGCGCCTGTGGGAATTCGTCTCGGGCGAGCCGCGGGAGTCGAACACCGAAGGGGGGATCTTCCCCGCGATTTTCGGCACCGTGCTGATGGTGTTCCTCATGTCCTTCGCCGTGACGCCCCTGGGGGTGCTCGCCGCGCTGTATCTGCGGGAGTACGCACGCCAGGGGCCGCTCGTGCGCCTCGTGCGCATCGCGGTGAACAACCTGGCGGGCGTCCCGTCCATCGTTTTCGGAATTTTCGGCCTCGGGTTCTTCGTCTACGCGATCGGCGGCACGATCGATCGGTGGCTCTACCCCGAGTCGCTGCCGACGCCCACCTTCGGCACCGGGGGGATCCTCTGGGCGAGCCTTACGCTGGCGTTGTTGACCGTACCCGTCGTGATCGTGGCCACCGAAGAGGGCTTGGCCGCGGTGCCGCGGGTGATGCGGGAAGGATCGCTCGCCCTGGGAGCGACGAAATGGGAGACGATTCGGCGCATCGTCCTCCCGGCGGCGGGCCCCGGGATCCTGACGGGACTGATTTTGGCCATGGCACGGGCGGCAGGCGAGGTGGCCCCGCTGATGATCGTGGGCATGGTGAAGCTGGCGCCCGCGCTACCGGTGGATCGCCACTTCCCCTTCCTGCACCTGGAGCGCAAGTTCATGCACCTCGGGTTTCACATCTACGATGTCGGATTCCAGAGCCCGAACGTGGAGGCGACGAAGCCCCTCGTGTCGGCCACGGCCCTGCTGCTCGTGACGATCGTGACGCTGATGAACCTCGTGGCCATCCTCTTGCGCAACCACTTGCGACGCAAGTACGCTTCGAGCGCCATTTGAGCGGAGGAGCGCGATGGCGTTTCTGTTGAAGACCCGCGATTCCCGCGCGCGCCGCGAGCGCGAAGCCGCGGCAGCGGCGCGCAGCGCGGTACCGGAGGCCGCGCGCGACCCCGCCGCGAGTCCCCGCATCGAGAACCCCGTGCTCGACGTCCGTTCGCTCTCGCTCTGGTACGGCGAGACGAGGGCCCTGCACGAGATCACGCTGCAGATTCCGGCGCACAAGATCACCGCGTTCATCGGGCCCTCGGGCTGCGGCAAGTCGACGTTGCTCCGGTGTTTCAATCGGTTGAACGATCTGATCGAGGGGGTTCGCGTCGCGGGAGAGGTGCGGCTCGACGGCCTCGACATCTACGACCCTTCGGTGGACGTGAACGTGCTCCGCAAGCGGGTGGGGATGGTGTTCCAGAAATCCAATCCCTTCCCCAAGTCCATCTACGAAAACGTCGCCTACGGCCCGCGCATCCACGGCATCCAAGACCGCAGGCGGCTGGACGAGATCGTCGAGAGGGCGTTGCGGGCTGCGGCGCTGTGGGACGAGGTCAAGGATCGCTTGCAGGCGAGCGCGCTGTGGCTTTCCGGCGGGCAGCAGCAGCGGCTGTGCATCGCGCGGGCGATCGCGGTGGAGCCCGAGATCATCCTGCTCGACGAGCCTTGCTCCGCGCTCGACCCGGTGGCTACGGCACGCATCGAGGAGTTGATGGTGGAGCTGAAGAAGCGGTATACGCTGGTCATCGTCACCCACAACATGCAGCAGGCCTCCCGGGTTTCGGACTATACCGCGTTTCTCTACCTCGGCCAGCTCGTCGAGTACCAGGAGACCGAGAAACTCTTCGTCCGACCGATCAAAAAACAAACCGAAGACTACATTACGGGCCGTTTCGGCTGAGTTGGGCTACACTGGGCGCTGCGGCGCCGGCGAGGCGAGCATGGAAAAGCTGCACAGGCACTTCGTGGACCAACTGGAGCTGCTGCGCGAGAAGCTGTTGCGCCTCGGGGGGATGGTCGAGGAGGCGATCGAGAAATCCGTCCGTGCTCTGGTGGAGCGGCGGGACGATCTGGCGCGGGAGGTCATCGAGGGGGACGAGCGCATCGATCGCCTGGAGCTCGAGATCGACGAGCTGTGCATCGAGTTGCTGGCGCTGCACCAGCCGATGGCGCGGGATCTGCGCTTCGTCGCCACGGCGATGAAGGTCACCCCCGATCTCGAACGGATCGCCGACCACGCGGTCAACATCAGCGAGCGCGCGCTGGAGCTCAACCGCGAGCCTCCGCTCAAGGCCGTGATCGACATGCCCTGGATGGCGCGCCGGGCGCAGGAGATGGTCCACGGCGCGCTCGACGCGTTCGTGCGGGAGGACGCCGAGGCGGCGCGGCGGGTGATCCTCCTCGACGACGCGCTGGACCGGCGCATGGAGCAGGTCTTCCGCGAACTTCTCTCGCACATGATCGAGGATCCCCGCACCATCAGCCGGGCGCTGCGGCTGACTTTCGTGGCGAAGTACTTCGAGCGCATCGGCGATCAGGCGACCAACGTGTGCGAGCAGGTGATCTACATGACCGAGGCGCGCGTCGTCAAGCACATGCCTTTCGCCGGGGCGGATCCCGAGGAACCGGAGCGCGGCTCGTGACGGGGCGATGAAGCGCGTTCTGGTGGTGGAAGACGATCCCGACGTCGCGCTCTCCCTGCGCCACACGCTGGAGCGAACCGGGGAGTTCGCGGTGGATGCCGTGGCCACGGCAGAAGAGGCCCTCGCCCGTGTGCGCCGGGGGCCGTGGGATCTGCTGCTGCTCGACCTCGGGCTTCCCGACTGGGACGGCATGGAGGTCTGCCGCATGCTGCGGGAGGATCCCGCGACGCGCGAGATCCCCATCGTCATGGTCACCGCCCGGGTGGAGGAAGCGGAACGCGTGCGGGGGCTGGAAGGCGGTGCCGACGACTACATCGTCAAGCCTTTCTCGCCGCGCGAGCTCGTGGCACGGGTGCGCGCGGTGCTGCGGCGTGCGGGAGCCGAGACGGCCACCGTCCTCGTCCACGGGCCCTTGCGAGTCGATCGGGCGCAGCGGCGGGCGTGGGTAGAGGAACGCGAGGTGGAGTTGACGCGGCGCGAGTTCG
The DNA here is from genome assembly GCA_037447115.1 of Acidobacteriota bacterium. Classification (GTDB taxonomy): domain Bacteria; phylum Acidobacteriota; class Polarisedimenticolia; order Polarisedimenticolales; family JBBIHH01; genus JBBIHH01. The sequence continues at coordinate 20,493 of JBBIHH010000012.1, read as the reverse complement.
ATCTTCTGTGGGAACTCTTGCGCGCGCGGGGGCGGGTCCTTTCCCGGGAGTGGCTGCTCGAGCGGGTGTGGGGTTATGCGCGCGCGGTGGACACCCGCACCGTCGACGTCCATGTCCGGCGCCTGCGGAGCAAGCTCGGTGCCGCGGCAGCGGAAGCCATCGAGACCGTGGTCGGTGTAGGCTACCGGATGTCGCGCGCACGCTGAAAGGGGCGTCCGCACCCGCGGGTCGGCGGAAGACCTCGGGCGCGCGAGGGGAGGGTGGTGTCGTTCGGCTCCCGCTCGGCCGCGTGGGTCTCGGTCGTGGGTGCGGCGGTGCTGGCGGGGACGGCATGGACCGGCTGGTGGGCCGCCCGTGCCCTCTCCGAGCGGGTCGCGTTGGAGCGGCTCGTCCGAGAGGCCGCGCTGGTGGAGCGACTGGTTTCCGGGACTCCCGCCGAGCAGTTAGCCTCCGTCCTCGACGCGGTCCAGTCGCGATGCGGCGCTCGGGTCACGCTCCTCGCGGAGGACGGGCGCATCATCTCCGACTCGGCCGTACCGGTGGGGACGCTCGAGCCGTTGGAGCCGTTGCGCGATGCTCCCGAGATCGAGCGGGCGCGCCTGTACGGCGAGGGGACCTGGCGCGGGCGTTCGCGCTTGACCGGGGAGGTCACGCTCGTTGCCGCCTATCGCAGCGCGAGCGCGCCGGCGGGCATCCGTTACGTGCGCCTGGCGTTGCCGCGCTCGGCACTGGGGCGCTCGCCCTGGGACTACGCGAGCCTCGGCCTGGCGGCTGCGACGCTGGCGGTGGCGCTCGCGGTCGGTACCTTCGCCTGGCGCGTCCGCAGGGAGCTGCTGAAGCCCCTGGCGCGGCTGCAGAGCGGCGTGGAAGCGGCGCTCTCGCGGGTCGAGCCACCCGAGCTCGATGGGGCTTCCGCCGGGCCGGAGCTCGGCCGGCTCGCCCGTGCCATCGAAGGGCTCGGGCGTGCGCTTCGCGCCCAGGCCAAGCGCGCGCAAGAGGAATGGCAGCTCCTGGCTCGCGTGGTCGCCGGCGTGCGCGAAGGTCTGCTGGTCGTCGGCGCCGACGGCCGCGTGCTGCTGGCGAACGCCGCGGCGCGGGAGATTCTCGAGATCCCCGTCGAACCCGAAGGACGGCGCCTGGCCGAGGTCGTCCGGCAGCGGGCGATCCTGGAGGACGTGGAGCGGGCCGCGCGCGAGGGGTGCCGTGTCGAGGAGAGCACCGTGCGCTCGCCGGAGGGCCGGGTCTTCGCGCTGCGCGCCACGCCGCTTTCCACCCCCGCCGAGGAGCCGGCAGCCGTGCTCGTGCTGCTGCTGGACGTGACCCGCCTCGAAGCCCTGGAGCGGGTGCGGCGGGACTTCGTCGCCGACGTGTCGCACGAGCTGCGCACGCCGCTGACCTCGATCCGCGCCTTCGTCGAAACGTTGCTGGAGGACCGCGAGCTCGACCCCGCGCGACAGCGCGAGTTCCTCGAGATCGTGCACCGGCACGTGCAGCGCATGCAGTTCCTGATCGAGGAGCTCACGGATCTCTCCCGCATCGAGACCGGAGCGGTGACCCTCGAGATCCGCGAGTTGGATGCCCGCGCGGTGGCGGCGGAGGTGCTTCGCCAACTGACGCCGCAGGCGCAAGCTCGGCAGGTGACGCTCGCTCTCGAGCTGCCCGAACCGCTGACGCTCCGCGCGGACCCGCGGCGGCTGGAACAGATCCTGACCAACCTCGTGGACAACGCGGTCAAGTTCAACCGCCCGGGCGGGCACGTGTGGGTCCGGGGCTCGCGCACCGCGGGCGGCGCGCGTCTGGTCGTCGAGGACGACGGGGTGGGCATCCCGTCCGATCAGCTGGAGCGCATCTTCCACCGGTTCCATCGCGTCGGAGGCGTGGCGCCGCAAGGGAGCCGGGGCACCGGCCTGGGCTTGGCCATCGTCAAGCATTTGATGCGGCTTCACGGCGGGCGGGTGGATGTGGAATCGGAGCTCGGCCGCGGCTCCCGTTTCATCCTCGATTTTCCGCGCGGCCCGGCGGCGTGAGCGAAGCGGCAGCGCCACCTCTGCGCCCTGGGCCAGCCGAGGGAGCGTCGCCGGCGCGGCCCGAGGTCGGAGCCAATGGTCGAGCAGCGCCCTCGAGGCGGCGCCGCTCGCTCTCGAGACGGGCGGCCAGCACGCCGACCGCCGCCGCCAGGCCGAAGAGCGGAACTCCGCGGCGCGCACCGCGGGGATCCCGATCGGATGGTGCGGGATTCCGTCCGGAGCGGTCCCGGGAAGGCCCAGACCCGAGCGCCGGCCGGCGCTAACTCACCACCCGCAGGTCTGCCCCGCGTTCTGTTCGTCGAGCCAGGTTTTCAGCGGCGCGAAATAATCGAGGATGGCCGTGGCGTCCATCTCGCGCTCGCCCGTCAGGACCTCCAGGGCCTCGGGCCACGGCCGGCTGCGGCCCATGGCCATCATGGCCCGCAACCGCTGCCCCGCGCGCGCATCACCGTAGATCGAGCAGCGGTGCAACGGTCCCTCGAACCCGGCGATCTCGCACAGCGCCCGGTGGAACTGGAACTGCAGGATATGGGCCAAAAAGTAGCGCATGTAGGGCGTGTTGGCCGGGATGTGATACTTGGCGCCCGGGTCGAAATCCGACTCCGTCCGCGGCACCGGTGGCGCGATGCCCTGGTACTTGGTGCGCAACTCCCACCAGCCCTGGTTGTAGCGCTCGGGGGGTATCTCTCCGGAGAAAACCTTCCACCGCCACTGGTCCACGAGCAGCCCGAAGGGCAAAAACGCCACTTTGTCGAGCGCCATGCGCAGCAAAAACGCCAGGTCGCTCTCGCTTCCGGGGGCCCGTTCCAGCAGCCCGACGCGCACGAGATAATCGGGCGTCACGGAAAGCGCGATCGTGTCGCCCAGGCCCTCGTGGAAGCCGTCGTTGGCGCTGTCGCGGTAGAGCGGGGCCTGCTGGCTGTAGGCCCGCTGGTAGAAATTGTGGCCCAGCTCGTGATGCACGGTGGCGAAATCCTCCGCCGTGATCTCGATGCACATCTTGATGCGCAGGTCGTCCGCGTAGTCGATATCCCAGGCGCTGGCGTGGCAGACCACCTCCCGGTCGCGAGGCTTGGTGAAGAGCGAGCGCTCCCAGAAGCTCGGGGGCAGCGGCTCGAAACCGAGCGAGGTGAAGAAGCGCTCCGCGTAGCGCACCATGCCGACGGGATCGACCTGCTTGTCGCGCAAGATCCGCGTCAGGTCGTAGCTGGCGCCGCTGGCGTTGTCGGGCGCGACGAGGTCGTAGATGTTGCCCCATTGCTGGGCCCACATGTTGCCCAAAACGTGGGCGGGGATCGGCCCTCGGGGCGGCACGATCTCGGCGCCGTAATACTCGGAGAGCTTGCGCCGCACGTAGCAATGGAGCGCCTCGTACAGCGGGCGCACCTGGCTCCACAACCGCTCCGCCTCCTGCACGAAGGCTTCCTCGGGCATGTCGTAACCCGAGCGCCACAGCGCGCCCAAGTCCGCGAACCCCAGCTCGCGGGCGCCCTCGTTGGCCAGCTCCACGAAGCGGGCGTAGCGCTCCCGCATGGGGGGCGAGATCGTGCGCCAGCCCGTCCAGGCCTCGAGCAGCGCCGCCGGGTCGCGGCTTTCCGCCATCGTGCGGCTCAGCTCGAGAAGATCCATGCACTCGCGCCCCTCGGGGCAGTACTTCCCTTTGCCGTAGGTTCCTTCGAGGTAGGTCGAAATCTCGGAAAGCTCCGCCTGCTTGCCGGGATCGCTCGGTGCCACGAGCGGCAGGGACGTCTTCAGCAGCCTCAGCTTGCGCGCCACATCGTCGGGCAGTGCGAGACCTTCGAAACGGCGTGCCTCTTGCGCCAACCGCCTCGTCGCCGCCAGGAGCTGCCGCGTCGCCTCCGCCGCGAGGCGCTCCGTGTCGTCGGTGAGGTACGTACTGTAGACCCACCCCGTGCGCCCGGCGTGGATCCAGCGCTCGAGCAGCTCCTGCTCGGCGCGCTCCACGAACGCGGCGGCCTCCTCGGCCGCGGGGGCGCCCCTCGGAGGCGAAGCGCCCAGGCTCGCCGCGGCGAGCAACGGAGCGAGGGCGAAGGCGCAGACGTTGCGGCGGTAAGGCTCGTGCATGTTCGTCTCCCCGGGTTTGCGGCGCGCCAGTATACTGCACGCGCGGAGGCGAGCGCTGGAAGCGATCTGGACCCACGGGACAGCCCGCGTCGCGGGGCGCGCGGCAGCGGCGGCCCTCCTCGCCGGGGCCGCGCTCTGCGGTGGGCCGGCTGCCGCCGGAGCCGACGAGGGCCCGCAGGCGCGCGGGGTCGAGGCCCTGGTGGCGGAGGTCTCGCGCCGCGTGAGCGAGATTCGCGGCCTGCCGTTCTTGCGTCCCGTGCCGGTCAAGATCGGCGACGACGCCACGCTGCGGGACTACGCCCGACGGCGCCTCGCGGTTTTCTACGGCCCCGATCAGCTCGAGCTCGAGGCGACGGCCTACCGGTTGCTCGGCCTCTGGCCCGGGGAGCTGGATCTGGCCGAGGCGCTCTTCGAGCTTCTCGAAGAGCAGGTGGGGGCGTTCTATGCCCCGGAAGCGGGGGAGTTCTACGTCATGGCGGACGCGCCGCGTGTGCTCGTCCCCTTGATCGTAGCCCACGAGCTGACCCACGCTCTCGAAGACCAGCACTTCGCTCTGGATGCCCGCCTGAGAGCCGCGCGGCTCGACGAGGATCGCGCGTTCGCCATGAGCGCCGTGCACGAGGGCAGCGCGACGATCCTCATGAGCTTCTTCGCCGTGCGCGGGATGCTCCAGGGGGAGCTGGAGCCCGACGGCCTTCAAGCCTTGGGGCGGGCCCAGCTCGGCCAGTCCCAGCGGCTGCTGCGGGCCCCCGAGCTGTTGCGGCGCGCGCTGTTGGCTCCCTATGGACTCGGGATGGGCTTCCTGCTGCGGGGCGAGGTGACCCGCGCCGCAGCCGGGTTTCCCCGTGCCGACGTCGACCGCTGCTATCGGGACCCGCCCCTCTCCTCCGAGCAGATCCTCCATCCGGAGAAATACTGGGACCCCCGGACGCGCGATCTGCCGCAACCGGTAGACCTCGGCGTCGCAGGGCGGCGGCTCGGACGCGGGTGGCGGCGGCTGGCCACGGGAGTCCTCGGGGAGCTGATGGTGGGGCTGCTCGTCGGCGCGCCCACGCCGGCCACGCTCGAAGCCTTGCAGGAAATGTCGGACGGCGCCGCCTGGTCCAACGCCGCCTCGGAGGGCTGGGATGGAGACCGCTGGGAGCTGTGGGGGCGCGGCGAGCGGCGGGCGCTTCTTCTCGCCAGCGTCTGGGACTCGGAGCACGACGCCCGCGAGTTCGCGGCGGCGGTCGAGGCCCGTGGTTTTTCGATCGGGCGCTGCGGGGCGCGTGTGGCCCTGGTCGTCGGCGGCAGAGGCAAACGCCATGGGCGCGTGCTGCGGGCGATGCTCGGGTCCTGCACCCAGGATGCTTCAGCGCCGCCGCTGCTCCAGGATGCGGCCGGTACGGTCGTAGACGTAGACCCCGTCCGCTAGGGTCAGCTCGAGCCGCCCCGTGTCGTCCAGGGCGTAGACCAGCGGTTCTCGTTCGTCGCCGTAGCGCCAGGCGTAACTCCAACGCCGGTCCGCCAGCAGATCCAGAACGAGCAGACCCCGCTGCGGGCCGCCCGGCCGTTCAGGGTACACGAGTTCCACCGCGGCGAACGCCCCGAGAGAGGTCAGCTGGATGGTCCGGACCCCGGCCTCGTCTTCCCGAATCTCCCAGCGCAGCCGTCCCGAGGGCTCGTACCAGCGCAGGTCTCCGGGAGCGCGAGCGTCGCGGGCGGTCGACACGAGCGCCCCGCGCCTTCGCGGCAGGACGCGCGCCAGGCGCAGCAGGCGCCCCGCTTCGAGCGTCACCGACCAGCGCCCTTCGGGGTGCTCGGGCTCGACCCAGCTCAGCCGCGTGGCGAGCACGCGCACGCCCTCGGGGGCCTCGGCATCGCTGCGCGCGAGGACCGTGTGCACGACAGCCGCGCTGTGGTCGGAGGCCAGCTCCGCGGTCTCGAGCATCTCCTCGAGGCCGGGAGTGGGGTTCGTCACCGGGCGCACCTCGTCGCGCAGGCCGCGGTCGAGCACGACGCGCCCGCCGCGCAGGATCACCAGGCGGCGCGGCCGGTCAGGATCGAGACGCACCGAGTCCGGGACGCCGAGCGCCCTGTAGTCGGGGTCGGATTCGCGGTAGAGCCACACGCCGTCCTCGGGCAGTGCGCCGCTGCCTAGTGCCAGCACGAGAGCCGCTGCCGTCGCCGTCAAGCTCAGCATCGGGCGCATGGGGGCCTCCATGCTGCGGATGGCTCGCCCGCGGCGCAAGGTCGCTTGTGGCCCGCGCGCTGCGTCGGTAGAATGGGACCGGCGGGCGCGGCAGCGAGGGCTGCGCCGCGTCTTCGAGGGTCACGACGCCCAAACGGAGGAGGAACCCATGGCACACGAACTACCCCCGCTTCCCTATCCCTACGATGCGCTCGAGCCCCATATCGACCGGCAGACCATGGAGATCCACCACACGAAGCATCACGCGGCCTACGTGAGCAACCTGAACAAAGCGCTCGAAGGGCACCCCGATCTCCAGGCGATGTCCATCACCGAGCTGCTCTCGAATCTTTCTCGGGTTCCCGAGAGCATCCGCACCGCCGTGCGCAACAACGGCGGCGGCCATTTCAACCATTCGCTCTTCTGGAAGATCATGAAGCCCAACGGCGGAGGCGAGCCCAGAGGGGAGCTGGCGCAGGCGCTGAAGTCGGCCTTCGGTTCCTTCCCGGAGTTTCGCAAGAAGTTCTCCGAGGCGGCGGCAACGCGCTTCGGTTCGGGTTGGGCGTGGCTGTACATCAAGAACGGCAAGCTCGTGGTGGATTCCACACCGAACCAGGACAACCCCCTCATGGAAGGTGGCAAGCCGATCATGGGGCTCGATGTGTGGGAGCACGCCTACTACCTCAAATACCAGAACCGCCGGGCGGAGTACATCGAGGCCTGGTGGAACGTCGTCCACTGGGATCAGATCGCCGAGAATTTCGCCAAGGCGAGGTGAGGCTCCGGCGGCGCGTCGTGGCCGCAAAAGGAGCGGCTGCGGGGCCTGGCCGGGGATGATGGCGGCTGGCGGCGAGCCGGCTCGCGGAGTGGCCATGCGGTTGGGCAGGCGCGTGAGGCTGACGCAGTACGCATCGTGTGCCGGTTGAGCGAGCAAGATGGGCCCCGAGGCCCTGGCGCAGGTGCTGCGCCCGCTCGCCGAGATGTTCGATGCGGCGTCGTATCCGGACCTGCTGCGCGGGCTCGCCTCGCCCGACGACGCCGCCGTGTGGCGGCTCGACGCCGAGCGGGCGGTCGTGCTCACCGCGGACTTCTTCCCGCCCGTCGTGGACCATCCGTATCACTTCGGCGCCATCGCCGCCGCCAACGCGCTGTCCGATCTCTATGCCATGGGCGCCCGGCCGCTTCTGGGGCTGAACCTGGTGGGCTTTCCGGAAACGCTGGACCCCGCGATCCTTTCGGAGATCCTCCGGGGCGGCGGCGAGAAGATGAAGGAGGCCGGGGCGGTCGTCGCCGGCGGGCACACCACGACGGACCAGGAACCCAAATACGGCCTGGCCGTGCTCGGCTTGGTCGCCCCCGAGGCGGTGCTGACCAACGCGGGCGCGCGGCCCGGGGATCGGCTGCTGCTCACCAAGCCGATCGGCACGGGAATCGTGACGACAGCCCACAAGCGCGGGAAAGCCTCGGACGAGGATCTCCAGGCGGCCATCCGCAGCATGGAGCGGCTCAACGGGTGGGCCCTCGAGGCCTTGCGCGCCGCGGGGCCGCGGCTGCACGCGCTGACGGACATCACGGGATTCGGTCTGCTCGGGCACGCGCACGAGGTCGCGCACGAATCGCGGGTGAGCCTGGAGCTCGAGTGGCAGCGCGTGCCGTTGCTTCCCGGCGCCGAACGCTACGCGCGCAAAGGCTACCTGACCGGAGGTGGAGCCCGCAACGCGGCCTTCTACGCGCGCTGGGTGGACTGGGAGGCGGAGCTCGAGGGCTGGCAGCGCGATCTGCTCTACGACCCGCAGACGTCCGGGGGACTGCTCGCCGCGGTCGGCCAGGACGCCCTGCCCGCGGTCGTCGAGGCCCTGGAGCGGGCAAGCGAGCCCGCCTCGATCGTCGGCCGCGTCGTCGAGGGTCCGCCGGGCCGGGTGGTCGTGCGCTGAGAGGGCCCGGGCGGCCGGGCGGAGCTCAGCCTCGGGGGACGATCTGCTGGCCCGCGGCATCGAGCACGATGAGGGCGTCCACAGGACACACCTCGCAGGCTTCGAGCAGGCGCTCGCGCTCGATCTCCGGTGCCCCGGCTTTGAAGCGACAGATCCCTTCCTCGTCCAGCTCGAAGATCTCCGGCGCGACCTTCATGCAGTTGGCGGACGCGATGCAGGTGTCGCGGTCGATCTGGACCGTCAAATCGCCGAACTTTCGTTCCATCGTATCCTCGGCCACGTCGCACCCTCCGCCGGGCTTGCGGTGCCCGGGCGCCGGCCAGTATAGCCCCCGCTCCGGGCCGGCGCGGGGGGCCTCGCGGCGAGAGGTCCTGCGGGGGCTGATGGCCGCCGCGCTCGGCCTGATGGCGGCGCCCTGGCTGGGCTGCGGCGCCAGCCAGGGGCCCGATGCCCGCAAAATCAGGGAGATGGCGGCGGCGTACGATCCGGAGCTCGACTGCACTGAGACCACGGGCCTCTGGCCCGCGGAGATCGAAACGCGGACGCAGAACGGCTACGTGGACCGCTCCCCCCAGGAGCTCCAGTTCTGCTTCAACTGCGCCAACTTCATCCCGCCCCCGCGCGCCGATGGGTGCGGGCGCTGCCGCACGGTCAAAGGGCCGATTCACCCGCTCGGATGGTGCAAGGCGTGGACAGCGGCCCGTCTTTGACGGATAAGTACGGGGGAGGCCATCCGTGGACGGCGAGCCCGGAACCGAGACCCTGCCGAGCTTGACCGAGGTGCGCGCCGCCGCGGCGCGCATCGCCCCCTATGTCCACCGCACGCCGGTCTTCACCTCGCGCACGCTGGACGAAGCCCTGGCGGCGCGGGTGTTCTTCAAGTGCGAGAACCTGCAGAAGGTCGGCGCCTTCAAAGCCCGGGGTGCCGTGCACGCGGTGCTCTGCCTGGGCGAAGAGGAGGCCGCGCGCGGGGTTCTGACCCACTCTTCCGGCAATCATGCGGCCGCGCTGGCCTACGCGGCCTCGATCCGCGGGATTCCCTGTACCGCCGTCATGCCCGAGACCGCCCTGCCGTTCAAACTCGCCGCCGTGCGCGCCTACGGGGCGCAGGTGGTCCTCTGCGCTCCCGAGGAGCGCGAGAGCGCATGCGAACGCTGGCGCGAGCGGACGGGCGCGGCCGTGATCCATCCCTACGAAGATCCGCGCGTCATCGCCGGGCAGGGCACGGCAGCGCTGGAGCTGCTCGACGAGGTGCCGGACCTCGACGTCGTCGTGGCCCCCGTGGGCGGGGGCGGACTGCTTGCCGGGACCGCGATCGCCGTCCGCGCCATGCGGCCTCGAGCCGAGATCATCGGCGCCGAGCCCGAGGCGGCGGACGACGCCTTCCGCTCGCTCGCGAGCGGCGTGCGGCAGCCCCCGGTGCCCCACCCGCAGACGCTGGCGGACGGGCTACGGACCGGCCTGGGAGCGCTGAACTTTCGCATCCTCCGGGATCTGGACGTGCGCATCGTCACCGTGGACGAAGGGGCGATCCTCGATGCCGCACGCTTTCACGTGGAGCGGATGAAGCTCGTGGTGGAGCCTTCGGCGGCCGTGGCCCTGGCGGCCATACGCCGCATCGCGCACGAGCTGCGCGGGCGGCGGGTGGGGATCGTCGTCAGCGGCGGCAATACGGATCTCTCATGGCTGCTGCGGGCGCGCGGCGAGCAGGTTCTCGATCGCCTCGAGTAGCTCGGTCGGCGTGAAGGGCTTGGCGAGACAGCTCGTCGGGTCCTCCGGGCCCGACTCCTGCGGAGGGTCGGCGTAACCGGACACCATCAGCACCGGCAGTTGCGGCCAGCGCTGCCGGGCCAGTTGGGCGAGGCTGCGGCCGCTCGCGCCGGGCATGACGACGTCGGTCAGCAGGAGGTCGAGTTCGTTGCCCAGGCGCTCGAGCACCGCGAGCGCCTCCTCGGCATCCGCGGCCGCATGGACCGTGTAGCCCGCTTCCTGGAGCACGTGGCTCACGAGGGCCCGCGTCTCGGGCTCGTCCTCCACGACGAGCACGCGGTGCGGGCTGCCAACGACCGGCGCGGGTCGTCGCGCAGCGGGGGCGCTGCTCGAGGCGCCGGCGCGCGGCAAGTAGACGGCGAACGTCGTGCCCAGACCGGGCAGGCTCTGGACCTGGATGAAGCCCCCCGACTGCTGCACGATGCCGTAGCAGGTCGCAAGCCCGAGCCCCGTGCCTTTGCCCGGGCCCTTCGTCGTGAAGAAGGGCTCGAAGATACGGGGCAGGATCTCGGCCGGGATGCCGTAGCCGGTGTCACGCACGCGGAGGCACACGTACTCGCCGGGCGGCACCGTGGAAGGGAAGCCGGGCTGCGGCGCCAAGAGCTGCACCGCCTCGACGGCGATCGTCAGCCGACCCCCTTCGGGCATGGCGTCGCGGGCGTTGACCGCGAGGTTGAGCAACACCTGCTCCAGCTGCACCGGGTCGGCGAGCGTCTCGGACTGCCCGTCGGGCAAGAGGGTCACGAGCTCCACATCCTCGCCCAGGGTGCGGCGGAGCATCCCGTCGAGGTCGCGTACCAGGTTCTCCAGGGCCACCCGCTTGGGCTGCACGACCTGGCGCCGGCCGAACGCCAGCAGTTGCTGCACGAGCCGCGACGCGCGCTCGGCGGCGCCGGCGATGGATTGCAGGTGCGCTCGCACGGGCGACTCGGCCGGCGTGCGCGCCGAGGCGAGCTCCACGTGACCCACGATCAGCGTCAGCAAGTTGTTGAAATCGTGGGCGACGCCTCCGGCGAGCCTGCCCACGGTTTCCATCTTCTGCGCCTGCAGGAACTGCTCTTGCAGCCGCCGGTGCTCGGTGATGTCGGTGCAGAACCCCACGAGTCCCGCGAAGGCTCCGTCGGGATCGCGGCGGGGAGAGGCGGCTCCGAGGAACCACCGGTAATGGCCGTTGCGGTCGCGCAGGCGGAACTCTCCCGTCACGGGTTCCGCAGCTTTGAAGGCTTTGCGGAAGGCCCTCTGGCACCGTTCGGCGTCGTCCGGATGGACGAAATCGAGCACGCTGCTCACGGGAGGCTGGGGCGCCGAATCTCCGAGGAGCTGCTGCCAGGCCCGGTTGAAGAAGACGAAGCGACCTTCCCGATCGGTCATCCACAGCAGGACCGGGGCGCCGTCGGCGAGGGCCCGCCATTGCGCCTCGCTCAGGCGCAGCTGGTCGCGAGCCTGCCGCAGCTGCTTCGACGCCTGCTCGACGCGCGCCCGCTCGTCTTCCAGGAGCCAGCCGACCATCCCTAGACCGACGATCCATTGGATCAAAAAGTCGGCGAAACCCAGGTAGATCGCGTAGTCGAACACGGACGAGGCCAGCCCGAGCGCCTCGAGCAGGACCATCCCGAAGTAGTGCAGCTGCTCGAGCCCGTAGGCGCCGAAACCGGCGGCCACCGCCCGGGGTCCGAAGCCACGCCCGCGCGTGGCGCGATGCACGAGGGCCGCTGCCGCGAGAAAGACGCTGGCCGCCGCCAGCGCGCGCAGGCCGACCCGCACGAACATGCGCGCCGTGTACGCCGCGGGATCGGCCGTGAAAGGCCACACGCTCGCCAGGCCCGCAAGGGCGAGCGCCGCGAGCCCCCAGGCGAGCCGGCGGCGCGAGAGCGGGCGCCCGCGCGCGATCTCGAGCGTTCCCGCCAGCAGCCAGCCCACCTGCCAGTAGCCGGCGATCATCGTCACGGACGCGCAGGCCAGACGCAGCGGATGGCGGGGAGCGAGGAGCGGGGCGGTGAACAGGACCGCCGTAGCCCCCGCCAGGTAAACGGCCAGCGCCAGCCAGCTCCAGGCCCAGTGCAGCAGGTGGCGCCGGGCGTAATGCCGGTGCAGCGCCAACAAGGTCACCGCCAGCGCCACACTCCCGACGGTCTGCACGACGTAGGATGTGACCAACAGGGAGAATGGGGTCCCCACGCTGGGTCCTCTGCCGCAGGCGCTGCGGGGCCGCTCTGCGGCCCGCACCCGGTTCGGCAAGCCAAGCATAGGGCCCGAGTGTGGGCCGGGGCAAGCGCGGCGATCGCCCGGCAGATGCTCTGCAGGACGGCTACAATCCGGCCCGGAGGCACCCCGTGTCCCACCCCGACATCGTGGAACTCGAGTGCGAAGGCCGGCGCGTCGTTCTGGTGGGAACCGCCCACATCTCTCGCGAGTCGGCGGCGCTCGTGCGCCGCGTCGTGCAGGAGGTGCGCCCCGATGCGGTCTGCGTCGAGTTGGATGCGCAGCGCCTCCAGGCGCTGAGGGATCCGCAACGCTGGAGGCATCTCGATCTCGAACGCCTGATGCGGGAGCGGCAGCTGGCGACGTTCGTGCTGCATCTGGTGCTCGCGGGCTACCAGCGCCGGCTCGCGAGCCAGCTCGGCGCGAGGCCGGGCCTGGAGATGCTCGAGGCGGTCGAGGCCGCGCAAGCGGCCGGCGCGGCGATCGTGCTGTGCGACCGGCCCGTACGGGCGACGTTGTTGCGCACCTGGCGCAGCCTCTCCTTCTGGCGCAAGCTCAAGCTGCTCGCCGCGGTGCTGGAGGCGCCCTTCGCCCGGGTGGAGCTGACGGAGGCCGAGCTGGCGCGCCTGCGGCGCCAGGACGTCCTCTCCGAGGCTCTGGGCGAGCTGGCGCGCGCTTTCCCCGAGGTGAAGCGCGTGCTGCTCGACGAGCGCGACGCCTTTATCGCCGAAACGATCCGCCGGACTTCCGGGGCGCGCCTCGTCGCGGTCGTGGGGGCCGGCCATCTCCAGGGCGTGCGCCGCCACCTGGAGGCCGCCCGACCGGTGGACCTCGATGCCCTCGGCGAGATTCCCCCGCCGGGACGACTGGGACGCGCGATCGGTTGGGGCGTGCCGGCCGCGATCCTCGGGGCGCTCGGCTGGGTCGCGATGACGCGAGGCGCCGGTGCGGCCGGAGAGCATCTCGGTTTCTGGATCCTCGCCAACGGGATTCCCAGTGCGCTGGGAGCCGCCATCGCTCTAGCCCACCCGTGGACGATTCTCGCGGCGTTTTTGGCGGCGCCATGGACGAGCCTCACACCCGTCATCGGCGCGGGCTACGTCACGGCCTTCGTCCAAGCGTGGTTGCGACCGCCGCGGGTCGCCGATTTCGAGACCCTCGCGGAGGATGCCTCCCGATTCGGCCGCTGGTGGCGCAACCGCGTGTTGAAGGTCCTGCTGGCCTTCCTGCTGCCCGGCCTGGGGAGCGTGATCGGAACCTACGTCGGCGGCGCACGCATCCTCGCGGCGCTGTTCGAGCGGTAGGCGCTGGCCGCGGGGGCCAGCCCAGGCGCGCCCGCCGGCCCTACGCCGCGCGCTCCGCCGCGTCCCGCTCGGGAATTCCCGGCCGCCCGAGCCAGCGGCGCGCCAGGCGCTGCAGGTCCTCCAGGATCAGGTACAGGCAGGGAACGATGAGCAGCGTGATCAAAGTCGAGAACAACACGCCGAAGGCGAGCGAGGTGGCCATGGGGATCAGGAACCGGGCCTGCATGCTCTTTTCCAGGAGCAGAGGCGTCAGTCCGCCGAAGGTGGTGAGGGAAGTGAGCAGGATGGGGCGGAAGCGGACCACACCCGCCTCGTGAGCCGCGCGGCTGACCGACGCGCCGGCTTCGCAAGCCCGGTTGACGAAGGTCACCATCACCAGGCTGTCGTTGACCGCCACACCGGCCAGGGCGACCACGCCGAACAGCGACATGATCGTGAGGTTGATCCCCAGCAGCACGTGGCCCCAAATGGCGCCGACGATGCCGAACGGGATGGCGACCATGATCAGCAGCGGTTGGACGTAGGAGCGCAGCGGTACCGCCAGCAAGGCGAAGATGAGGAACAGAGCCAGGCCGAATCCTCGACTCAGATCGCGGATCGTGTCCTGTTGCTCCTTTTGCTGTCCCTCGAAGCTGAAGCGCACGTCCGGGTACGGCGCGAGGATCTCGGGCAGCACGCGGGCGCGCAGATCGCGCTTGATGCGCTCCACATCGCCCACGGCAGGATCCACCGTCGCCGTGACGCTCACCGCCCGCCGGCGGTCCACGCGCCGAATCGAAGCCAGGGAACGGTCGAACTCGGCCTGCGCCACGAGCGTGAAAGGCACCTCGAGGCCGTCGGGCGTGCGGATGCGCATGTTCTCCAGATCGCCGAGGGAGCGGCGTTGCGCCTCGGGATAGCGCACCATGACCTTGACATCGTCCCGGCCCCGCTGCACGCGCTGAGCTTCTTCGCCGTAAAGCGCCTGGCGCACCTGCCGGGCGATATCCGCCTGGCGCAGGCCGTAGATCTGGGCCTCGGGTTTGATGCGCAACCGCAGCTCGGGTTTGCCCTCGCGGAACGTGTCGGCGATGTCGTACACGCCCTCGTATCGGGCGAGCCGCTCCTTGAGCTGGGCCGCCGCGCGGCGCAGCACGTCGAGCCGTTCGCCGGAGAGCTGCACGTGGATGTCCTCGCCGGCGCTGAACAGCGACGCCGTGAAATCCACCTCCAGGGCGCCCGGGATGGGCCCCGTCTTCTCCCGCCAGCGGCGGACGATGTCGTCGCTGCCGATCTCCCGATCCTCCGCCGGGACGAGCTCGACGACGACCTCGCCGAGGTGGGCTCCCTGAAAGCCTTCTCGGGTGCCTCCGGCGTTGCGGCTCTGTTGCAGGCGGTAGGGTTGCTCGCCCACGGCGGCCAACACGTGCTGGAACACCGGCCGGCCCGTGGCTTCCTCGAGCTCCCGCCGCACGGCCTGGGCGCTGGCCTCGAGCCGGGCCACGGCGTCCGAGGTGGTACCGGCGGGCGTTCCCTGCGGCATGGTGATCGCCGCCGAGACGTAGTCCGCCTCCACCGTCGGGAAGAACGTGAAGCGGATGTAGCCCCCGATCGCGAGGGCCCCGGTCAGCAGGATCAGGGCCAGCGCGGCCGACACCGAGAGGTAACGCCACTCCAGGGCGCGCTCCAGGAGCGGGCGGTAGCCGCGCTGGATCGCGCGCTCCAGGCCCGCGGCGAAAGCGCCCTGGAAACGGCGCCACCCGCGGGTGAGCCAGAAGCGCGGCTCCGGCTTCTCGTGGCGGTAGTGGGACAGGTGCGCGGGCAGGATCCACAGCGACTCGAGGAGCGAAAAGAGAAACGTCGGGATGACGATCAGCGGGATGACCCGCATGACCTTGCCCAGGACGCCCTCCACGTGCAGGAGGGGCACGAACGCGGCGACGTTGGTCAAGACCGCGAACACCACGGGCAGGGCGACCTCGCGGGCGCCCGCGATGGAGCCCTCGAGGCCCTTGCCGGTCGCATGCTGCTGGCGGTGGATGTTCTCGCCCACGATGATCGCGTCGTCCACGACGACACCGAGCACGAGGATGAAGGCGAAGAGCGAGATCAGGTTGATGGACACATCGAAGCTCGGCATCAGCCAGATGGCGCCCAGGAAGGCGGTGGGCAGGCCCAGGCTGACCCAGAAAGCCAGGCGGAAGCGCAAAAACAGCGCCAGAATCAAGAACACGATCAGGAATCCCTGGGAGCCGTTGCGCAGCAGCAGGCTCAGGCGGTCCCAGAGGATCTTCGAGGCATCCTGCCAGGTGGCCATGTGGATGCCCTCGGGTAGCCAGGCCCGGGCGCGGGCGACGTAGTCGTGCACCTTCCCGGCGATCGCGAGTGCCGCCTGCTCGCCGGTACGGAAGACCTCGACGACCGCTGCCGGTTGGCCGTCGAAACGGGTGAACTGGTCGGTGTCGGCGAAACCGTCCCGGATCTCGGCCACATCCCCCAGGCGCAGCACTTGCCCGTCGGGCCGCGTGAGCAGCGGCACGCGGGCGAACTCCTCGCCCGTGTAGGCTTGCCCCTTGGTCCGCACGAGCACCTCGCCCCCCGCGGTCTTGAGGACTCCCGCGGGCAGGTCGAGGGAGGAGCGGCGCACCGCAGCCGCCACGTCGTCGAAGCTCAGGCCGTGGCGCCGCAAGGCGGTTTCCGAGACCTCGATCGAGATCTCGTAGGGCCGGGCATTCGACAGCTCCACCAGGCTGATCTCCGGTTCGGTCGTCAGGTCGTCCCGCGCCCGCTCGGCGAGGGCCCTCAGGGTTCGTTCCTCGGCGTCGCCGTAGATGGCGACGTTGATCACCTGCCGGCGGTTGGTCAGCTCGAGGTAGACGGGCTCCTCGGCGTCCTCGGGGAAGGTGTCGATGGCGTCCACGCGCGATTTGACCTCGTCGAGGACCTTCCGCACGTCGGTGTCGCGCTCGAGCTCGATCGTCACGACCCCGATGCCTTCCGTGGCGATGGAGTTCAGGCGTTTGATGCCTGCGACCCCCTGGACGGCCTCCTCGATGCGGACGTTGATCGCCTCCTCGACCTCCTCGGGCGTGGCACCGGGATAGGGCACGCTGACGCTGATCAGGTCGAGAGTCAGCTCGGGGAAGACCTCCAGTTTGACGACGAACAGCGTCAGCAACCCTGCCGCCAGGATCACGACCATCAAGAGGTTGGCGGCGACGCGGTTGCGCGCGAACCACGCGATCGAGCCCATCGTCGCTCCCTCAGCTCGCGGTGCGCACGCGCATGCCGTCCGCGACCGCTTCCAGCGGTGTGACGCAGACGCGCTCGCCGCGTTCGAGCCCGGAGCGGATCCAGACTTCGTCTCGACCCGCCCGCACGACCTCCACCTCTCGCATCCGCAAGCGGTCGTCGCCGTCCACCACCCAGACCCGGTTCGCGCCCCGCAGCGCGGCCCGCGGCAGGACGACCACGTCCCGCAGCGTGCGCCCCGAAATCGTCGCGTCCACGAAGGTTCCTGGCAGGAGCGGTGCGCCCTCGAGGGGGTGCTCCACGACGGCGATCAGGTGCAGCATGCGCGTTTTCGGATCCACCTCGCCCTCGATGCGCTCGATGACACCGCGCCACTGCCGGTGCGCGCCGGCGAACTCGTTGCGCAAAATCACCTCCGGCCCCGAGCGCACCGCGTGGCCCCGGGCATCGAGCCGCAGGTCGAGAAAGCGGAGTTCCGCGTCGGCCACCGGCAGGGGCACCTCCGCGCGGTCCACGCCGAAGATCTCCGCCACCGCCTGGCCGCGAGCGACGAACTGGCCCAGGTCGGCCAGTTTGCGCCGGATGCGTGCGCGGTAGGGCGCGAGGATCTCCGTGCGTGCCAGATTCGCCTCCGCCTCCTCCAGCGCGGCCCGGGCCGCCTCGACAGCAGCGCGAGCTTCCGCCACCTGGAGCTCGCGCGCAGCGAGCGGGCTCGGCGGCAGCTCCGGGTGCAGCTCCTGCCACTCGCGGCGAGCCACCTCCGCCTCGGCCTCCTCGCGGGCGAGCCGCACGCCCGCCTGCTCCAGGGCCGCCCGTGCCTGCACGACCGCCCGTGCGTAGTCGCTCCGGTCGACCCGCGCGATCCACTCGCCGGCCTCGACGACACCGCCTTCGGCGAACTTCGGCGAGACCTCCACGATGCGTCCCGGAACCTCCGCAGCGAGGACGCTCTGCGTGGGCGAGCGCACGGTGCCCTGGCTGTGCACTTGCGCCCGCACCTCGCGGAGCTCCACGGGGAGCACCTCGACGAGCGGGGGCACGGCCTCCGGGATGCGTGTCTGCGCCACAGGGCGGTTGAGGATCAAGGTCGCCGCCCCCCCGGCGCCCGCGGCCAGGACGGCGATCGGCAGCGAGATCTTCAGCAGGCGGTTCACGAGGCCCCTCCTGCGGAGTCGGAGTGGGGGGGCGCGGAGCTCACTGGAGAGGCCGCCGTGTCGAAGCCCCCGCCGAGAGCCAGGCAGAGGTCCACGCGGTTCGTCAAGCGGGCGCGCCGTACCGCGAGCCACGCGCTCTCGGTGACGAGTGCCCGCCGCTGCGCGTCGAGGACCGTGATCAGATCCTCGAGTCCCGCCAGGTAGCGCGCCTCCGCGAGCTCCCGTGCGGAGGCGAGCTGGAGCAGGGAAGCCTCCAGGGCCTGTTCCTGCTCCGCCAGCAGCCCCTCGGCCGCCAGCGCACGCTCGGCCTCCGCGTAGGCTTCCAGGGCGCGCTGCGCGTACTGCGCCGCGAGTTCCAGTGCCCGCGCTTCGTCGAGGCGCACCTGGGCGCGCAGCCGGCCACCCTGGAAGACAGGCTGGATCAGCCCCGCAGCGAGCGACCACACGCTGAAATCCGTGTCCAGCAAATCCCGCAGCTCGTTGCTCGAGGTGCCGGTGCTCGCGGTGAGGGTCAGGCGCGGGAAGAGCGCGCGGCGGGCCTCCGCCACCCGGTAACCTCCGGCGAGCAGGCGGCGCTCGGCCGCCACGAGATCGGGGCGACGCGCGAGAAGTTCCGCGGGCAGCCCCGCCGCAGGCGGCGGTGGGGGCGGCGGAAGCTCGGGGCTACCCTCGAGAGCGGCCGCCGGGTAGCGGCCGAGGAGCAGCTCCAGTTGGCGCCGGGCCGCGAGGCGCGCCTGCTGCAGCGCTACGAGCTCGGCTTCCGCGCTTTTCTGGTTGGCCAGCGCGAGCCGGTAGTCGAGCGAGGAACGCAGCCCCGCGGCGTAGCGCGCCTGCACGCGCTGAGCCGTCGCGCGGAAAAGCTCTACCGTACGCTCCGCCAGGGCGACCTGACGCTCCGCTTCGGCGAGGCCGAACCAGGCCTTGGCCACCTGGCCCGCCACCGAGAGCCGGGCGGCGGCCACCTCCGCGTCCGCCGCGGCCCAATCGGCGAGGGCCGCGCGCGCGCCGGCGCGCAAGCGCCCCCACAGATCGGCTTCCCAGTTCGTCGCCAGGGACACGCCGAGGGTGGTGAAGGTCGTGCTGAGCACGCGCCGCTCCGCGCCCGGGATGGGAAACCCGATGAAGTTCTGCTTGCGCCGCAGCCCCGACAGGGCGGCCTCGAGCTGCGGCAGCCGGACCGCTCCCGCGATGCGCGCCAGCTCCGCCGCCTGCTCCAGCCGCGCCGCCGCGGCCGCGAGGTCGCGGTTGTGCTCCAGGGCTTCGCGGACGAGCGCATCGAGGCGGGCGTCGCCGAAGGCGAGCCACCACGTCGGTTCGAGCGCGTCGCCGGGGCTCGGCGCCGGGGCCGCCCAGGTTTGGGGCACCGGCGGCAGGGCCGGCTCCGGGGCGCGGTGCGCGATGGCGCAGCCCAGAGCCAGCAGGGCCGGCAGGAGGGTCAGAGCGACTCGCATTTCGCTTCGACCTCCCCGCAAACAACCGCCGGGGCGCGAAAGCCGGCTGCGAGAAACCTCACCAGGCGCGCGATCGTCCGCTCCACGTCTTCGTCGAGCCCGCACTGCCCCTCCGAGATGAGACGCAGGCGAAACTCGTCCCCGATCGTGTGGGCCATGGCGCCCACGCAGAAGTGCATGCGCCAGAAACGCTCCTCCGCCGGCAGCGCGGGCAGCGCGCGCTCCAACGCCCGAGCGAAACGGCGGGCCAGAGGACGAAGCTCCTCGAGCAGCACCGCCTGCACGGCCGGATGCGGCTCGTTGAGGGCCCGGCCCATCAGGCGCAGCAGGGCCGTCCGCTCCCGCGCCGCGCCGTGCAGCAGCCGCAGGGGCGGGGCCACGAGCGCTTCGAGGACGGCCTCGAGGCGGATCGTGCCCTCGGCCTCCGCCGCCTCGAGCAGCGCCAGCCGTTCGCGGTTGATCGGTACGAGGCGGCGCCGGAGGACCTCGGCGATCAAGCCGTCCTTGGAGCCGAAGTGGTAGTGGACGGCGGCGAGGTTGACGCGGGCCCTGGCTGTGATCTCGCGCAGGCTCGTCTCGGCGAACCCGCGCTCGCCGAACAGCCGCTCCGCGGCGTCGAGGATGCGCTCTCGGGTCGGTTTCGTGCGTGCCTGCGCCACGGGTCCTCGCGCGTGTGGGTCAAACGACCGTTTGAATCTAGCACGCCCTCCGCGCCAGCGCCAGCCCGGGGCTCGCGGGGCTGTGGCAGAATCCCCCGCGCGCCCCGGGGCAAGCGCGGGAGGAACCATGACGCGCAATTCCTGGATCCTCGTGCTCGTGGTCGCCGTGCTCTTCCTGATCTTTGTCCTTCAGAACACGGAGGTCGTGGCGGTGCGCTTCCTCTTGTGGGAGGCCCGCATGTCGCGGGCGCTGCTGCTGTTGCTGACCGCGGCCTTCGCCTTCGTGTGCGGCCTGCTGTTGCGGCCGCGTTTGACCGTGCGCCGCTGAGGCGGCGGCCGCCCACCGTCGTCCTGGAGGCCTGCGTCGCCCTGTCGGGGACATGGGAAGGTTCCCCATGGGCCGCCGCTACACCGGCTCCCGGCGACTCACCCCCACGGAAAGCTCCACCGGCCTGATCCGCCGTCGCGGGATCATCGGCAAGCGCGCGGGGACACCGACCTGCGGA
>JBBIHH010000011.1:0-98433 GCA_037447115.1 Acidobacteriota bacterium | reverse complement strand
GCTCCTGCAGCCGGTGGCGGCCTGCGGGGCCGAGGGCGGTGGCCGCAACGAGGGCCGCGGCGAAAACGAAGGCCAGCCCCAGGGCGGCGACGGCACCGAAGAGCGCCCAGGCCACGACGCCGCTCACGCTCGCCTCCGCGCCAGCAGGCGCCGCACGAGCCGCCGCTCGAGGCGGCGCATGGTTCCCCCGTCCCGCGTGTGATCGTAGCCCAGCAAGTGCAGGTAGCCGTGAAGCGCCAGCAGCTGCAGCTCCCGCCCGAGCGAATGGCCCAACTGCCGGGCTTGGCGCTGGGCTTGGGGAACGCTGATGGCGATGTCCCCGACCGCGGGTTCCAGCGCCCGGAAGACCGCGAAGCCCGCGGGGAAGGCCAGCACGTCGGTGCTTTCGTCGATGCCGCGAAACTGCCGCTGGTAGCGGCGCATGGTCGCGTCCGAGACCAGGTGCACCGTCAGCGTTCCGTTGCGGGGCGGCGGGCAGGCCCGCCGCAGGCGGCGGAGGAATCGCTCCAGGGTGCGCAGCGGAAGGCGGCGCTGCCGCCGCTGCCGGTTGCGCACGACGATCTCCTCTACGGCGGCCGTTGCGGCGGGCACACGGTCCTCACGCCTCGCCAGCGGGACCCGGCGGCGAGGCCGTCGGTGCCGGCTCCGGTGCCTCGCGGGCGGATCCGGTCGGTCGGCCCGCGGTGCGCCGGAAATGGAAACCCGGATAGTCGATGCGCTGGTGATGGAAGCTCACGAGAGTCCGAAGGAAGGCGTCCTGGATGCGCTTGAGATCGGCGAACGTGAGGTCGCATTCGTCGAGCTGGCCGTCCAGAACGATGACGCTCGTGATGCGGCGGATCAGGTCCTGCAGGCGTCCGGGGGTGGGGTCCTCGAGGGTGCGCGCGGCGGCCTCCACGGCATCGGCGAGCATGAAGATGGCGGCCTCTTTGGTCTGGGGCTTGGGGCCCGGGTAGCGAAAATCTTCCTCCTTCACGGCGCGGTGGGAGGGATCGCTGCGCTGTTTGGCACGCTCGTAGAAGTACGTCATCAGCCGCGTGCCGTGGTGCTGGGGAATGATGTCCACGATCTGCTGCGGAAGCCCCGCCTCCCGCGCGAGGCGGATGCCTTCCTTCACGTGCGAGGCGACGATGAGGGCGGACATGGAGGGCGCGAGCTTGTCGTGCGGGTTCGTGCCCGACATGTTCTCCACATAGTACTCGGGCTTCGCGAGCTTGCCGATGTCGTGGTAGAAGGCGGCCACCCGGCACAGGAGCGCGTTGGCTCCGACGGCCTTGGCCGCCTCCTCCGTCAGGCTCGCCAGCACCAGGCTGTGGTTGTAGGTGCCCGGCGCCTTGACAGCCAATTCCGCGAGGAGCGGATGGTTCATGTTGGAGAGCTCGAGCAAGCGCAGATCCGTGAGCACCCCGAACAGGCGCTCGGCCAGCGGGAGGATGTAGGAGATGAGCAGCCCCACGCCCACCGCGCCGCCGACGCAGGCCAGGCCCGCCGCGAACAGCGTGCGACCGACCGGCTCCCAGTGCCCCTGCAACACCTCCACGGCCAACGTCGCCGCAGCCCCCGCGCCGCCGACCACCAGGCCTGCCCGCAGCAAGGCCGCGCGCTCCCGGTAGGCCGAGATGGCGTACACGCCCGTCCAACCGACGAGCAGCGCCCACAATCCGAGAAAGAAGTTGAAGCCGCTCACGGCGGCGAACAGCACGGCCAGGAAGGCCGCGTAGACCATCGCGATGCGCCCGTTCGCCAGCAGGGCCACCAGGATCGGCCCCGCGCCCATCGGAATCAGGTAGGGGTAGAGTTCGATTTCGTTGAAGGGGAAGGGAAAGCTGGCGACGAGCCGTCGTGCGACCCACTGGATGGCCAGCGCCACGGCGAGCATGAACAGCAGCCCCAGAACCAGCAAGGCGTGCAGGTGGCGCACGCCCCTGAAGTGCCGCTGGTCGAAGCGCGCGTAGCGGTAGAGGAAGAACGCCAGCAGCAGCACCACGGTCGCCGCCCCCGCGAGCTGCGGGAACCCGAACACCGCGGCCCCGGCGGCGCGCCCGGCCTCGAGGCGCGCGAGCTCCTGCGCGCCGATCCGCTGACCGGCGCGCACGAGCAGGCTGCCGCGGGGGATCTGCTCCACCACCGGGGCCACGGCCGCGGCCGCCTGCTGGCGGCGCTGTTCGGTGCGGGTGCGGTCGAACACGAGGTTCGCCTCGACGAAGCTCGCGCCCCACTCCGCCAGCAGGCGCTCGGTGCCCGCCGAGAGCTCCAAGCGCTGCTCGATGGCGCGTCGCACGCGCTCCCGCGCGGCTGCGAGATCGAGCACGCCGCTGTAGTCCCGCAGCGTCTCCTCGCGTTCCTCCGGCAGGTGCACGACGGCGATGGCGGGCGCGGCGGCGAGGATCGCCCGGCTGTCGCAGATCAGCCCGCGCATCGTCTCGCTCACGGCGTCGACGAGGACTTGCTCCACCTCCGGGGAGAACTCCCTGGCCGAGAGCGCGCGCCAAACCTCCTCCGGAAGACCGGCGGGCCACGACCCGCGCAGGGCCTCGCGCGGGTCCTGTCCCGGCGCCCGCGCGCGTGGCTGCGCCTGTCGCCCGGCGGCGAAGAGGTCCCGCAGCGCGGCGATGGCCCGCTGCTGTCGGCTGGGGTCGTGAAGGTACACGTCGTGCACCTGGGCCCGAGCCGCGTCGCGCAAGCGTTCGGTGGTCTCGAGGTCGACCACCTGCAGGTCGGCCGGTGCGTAGACGTCCCGCGGTGCCCGCTCCCCCCAGCCGAGCGGCGGGATGCCCCCGCCCCAGCGGGGCGCGACCCATGCCACGAGCACGACGATCACGAGGGCCGCGCTCCAGACGAGATCCA
Source organism: Acidobacteriota bacterium (assembly GCA_037447115.1). Classification (GTDB taxonomy): domain Bacteria; phylum Acidobacteriota; class Polarisedimenticolia; order Polarisedimenticolales; family JBBIHH01; genus JBBIHH01. The sequence goes on along the minus strand of JBBIHH010000011.1, from coordinate 95,586 downwards.
CACCCAGCAGCCGGTCGACGCCCCGGTGGATGCGCTCCCGCAGTTCCGAGCTGAAGCTCAGCCGGCGGGCGGGGGCCGGACGCGGCGCGGGCGTCCCCTCACTCATGGGCCGTCTCGCTCCCCGCGCCGGAGGGGGTTTTCGCGGCGCCAGCTCCGCGGCGGGAGTGGCGCTCGTAGGCGCGGATGATGCTCTGCACGAGGGGGTGGCGCACGACGTCGGTCTCGTCGAAATGGACGATCTCGATGCCCGGGATTCCCCCCACGACCCCCTCCGCCTCCACGAGTCCGGAGATCTTGGGGGCCGGCAGGTCGATCTGCGTCACGTCGCCGGTGACGACGGCCTTGGAGTGGAAGCCGATGCGGGTGAGGAACATTTTCATCTGCTCCGACGTCGTGTTCTGCGCCTCGTCCAGGATGATGAAGGCATCGTTCAGCGTGCGCCCCCGCATGAAGGCGAGCGGCGCGATCTCGATCGTGCCGCGCTCCAGGAGCCGCTCCGTCCGTTCCGGTTCCAGCATGTCGTACAGCGCGTCGTACAGCGGGCGCAGGTACGGGTCCACCTTGGCGGCGATGTCCCCGGGAAGGAAACCGAGCCGTTCGCCCGCCTCCACGGCAGGCCGCGCCAGCAGGATGCGCCGCACGCGCCGCTCCTGAAGCATGCAGAGCGCCATCGCCACGGCCAGGTAGGTTTTTCCGGTGCCGGCGGGCCCGATCCCCAGCACCAGGTCCGCCCGCCGGATCGCCTCGACGTAGCGCCGCTGGTTGGCGCTCTTGGGGACGATGGTTTTCTTGCTCGAGGGTTGGAGCCGGAAACGAAGGAAATGCTCGCGCAGGGCCTCCGCGGAGGTATCGCGCTCGAGCAAGCCGATGGCGGTTCTCAGGTCCTCGCGGTCGAGCTCGATGCCGTTGCGACGCAAAGCCGCGAGCTCCTCGAGAAAGCGGACGACCCGTTCCTCTCCCTGGAGGGCATCGCCGCCTTCGCCCACGACGTGCACCTCCTCGCCGCGCGCGGTGATGCGCACACGGAAGCGCTTCTCGAGCGAGCGCAGCGCTTCGTCGTGGTGGGCCGCGACCGCTTCCAGCGTCTTGGCGTCGATGCGGACCGTTCTCATGGGAGGGGCGGGCGCGGATCCCCGGCTGCCGCGGGGGCGAGCGGGGATCCGCCTCGCCTCACAAAGGCTCTCCGCGGGCTGCCTTGGCCCACATGCGACGCAACTTGGTCATCATTTCCTCCCCGGACATTTCCCGGGGAATCGTGAGCCTCTGGCCGGGATAAATCAAGTCGGGGTCGCGGACTTGGTTGCGGTTGGCGTCGTAGATCAGGGGCCAGAATTTGTGGGCGCCGTAGATCGGCGCCATGCCCGAGATCTTCCACAGGTAGTCGCCCCGCTGCACCTCGTAGACGCTGGGCTTGGCCCGGCGCGCCTCTTCCTCGGCTCGCCGGCGCGCTTCTTCCTCGGCTCGTCGCCGCGCTTCTTCCTCGGCTTGCCGCCGCGCCTGTTCCTCTTCTCGGCGGCGTTTCTCCGCTACGGCGGCCGTGCCGGCCTTGCGCGCGAGCTCGTCGGCCTCCCCCGCCAGCGCCTCCGCGTCGCGGTAACGGCAGGGATCGGCGAAAGCCCGTTCCGCCTCCGCCAACTTTCCCTTGGCGGCCTGGTACTCGCTCGCCGCGTAGGTGGCAGCCTCGAGCCTGTCCGCCTCGGCCACCGTGGCCCTCGCCTGGTCCAGCGCCCGCTGCGCGCTTGCGCGCGCCGCGTCGCGCGCCTGCGCCGCCGCCCGGCGCAGCTCCTCCACCGAGGGCTGCACGCTCCGGGCTTGCTTGCGCGCCTTCCTGAATTTCCGGGCGTCTGCCAGGTCGTTGACCGCCCCGACCTGAGCCTCGACCTCCCCGAGCTTGTCGGGCGCGTAGACGCCGGCACAGTCATCCTTCGCCCCGCTCAGCGCGCGGTTGAGATCCGCGACTTCCTGGGGCGTCTGGCGCGCACAGCCGCCGATGACCAGAGGCAGCAGCACGCACGCTCCCGCAAACCATCGCGAGCTCCGGATTCGGCCCATCGCTTTCACCTCCTGCCCCTGTCTGCACGCCGCTGCGTGCCGGCTCCGTAGGTCGGAGGGGGCCGCCCTCCGACGGTGTTCCCTCGCGCTTCAACCATCGACCCGTCACGGCCGCAACGGGCTACCCGCGAAGCCGTGCGGCTAAGACCAGGAACCCTCGCGCGAGACCAGAGCGATCGCGCTCGAGGCTACCACAAGCCTCGCGTCAGGGTCAACGCGGGCTCCGGACGGCGGCGGCCCCATCCGCCCTCAACGGTCGCCCGGCTCGGAGGGGGCCACGCGCAGCTGCAGGACCGCGAGCTGCGCGGGCTCGACCGGGGCGGGGGCTCCCGTCATCAAGCAGGAGGCGCTCGTCGTCTTGGGGAAGGCAATCACGTCGCGGATCGACGGGGTGCCGGCGAACAGAGCGCACAGGCGGTCGAAGCCCAGCGCGATGCCGCCGTGGGGCGGCGCGCCCGAGTCGAGCGCCCGGAGGAGGAAACCGAACTTCTCGTGGGCTTCTTCCTCCCCGAGGCGCAAGACGCGAAACACGCGCTCCTGAACTTCCCGGCGGTGAATGCGGATGCTTCCGCCTCCGATCTCCACGCCGTTGAGCACGAGATCGTAAGCCTGGGCCTCCACCCCCGCCGGATCCCGCTCCAACCGGTGCAACTGCTCCCACACGGGCGCGGTGAAGGGATGGTGCCGCGAGACCCAGCGCTGCTCCTGTGCCTCCCACTCGAAGAGGGGAAACCGCTCCACCCACAGGGCCGACCACTGCCCCGCCGATACCAGCCCTCGCTCCTCGGCGATGCGGCAGCGCAGGGCACCTGCGGCGCTTGCCGCGGCGGGACGCGGCCCGGCGACGAGCAGCACCGCGTCGCCCACCTGTGCCCCCGCGGCCTCGGCGAGGCGGACGCCGAGCCCGGGCAGGAGGTGACGGGGCAACGAGGCGCGCACCTCGCCCGGCGCGCTCCACAGCACCCACACCAGACCCTCCGCCCCGGCCTCGCGGGCCCAAGCCGCCCAGCGCTCCGTGACGGTCCGCGAGACGTCGGCACCGCCCGGGACGGTGAATCCCACCACGGCGCCTTGCTCCTGGGCCAGCGCACGCTCGAAAACGCGAAAGCCCGAGTCTTGGGCCGCCGCGCTCACGTCGTGCAGCTCCATCCCGAAGCGCGTATCGGGGCGATCGGTCCCATAGCGCGCCATCGCCTCGGCGTAGGACAGGCGGGGAAACGGGCCTTCCAGCGGCACTCCCGCCACGCGCGCCATGGCGGCGACCACGCGCTCCACGATCCCGTAGATCGTCTCGGGCCGGGCGAAGGCCATCTCGAGATCGATCTGCGTGAACTCGGGCTGGCGGTCGGCGCGCAGGTCTTCGTCGCGGAAACAGCGTGCGAACTGATAGTAACGGCCGAAACCGGCGATCATCAGGAGCTGTTTGAACAGCTGCGGCGACTGCGGCAAGGCGTAGAAACGGCCCGGATGCGTGCGGCTGGGCACCAAGTAATCGCGGGCTCCTTCGGGCGTGGAGCGCGTGAGGATCGGGGTCTCCACTTCCACGAACCCCGCCGCATCGAGCACCTCGCGCGCCGCGCGGGCCAGGCGATGCCGCAGGCGCAACGCCCGCTGGAGCGGCGCCCGACGCAGGTCCACGTACCGGTAGCTCAGGCGCGTCTCTTCGCTCGCGGTGGCCTCGTCGCTGACGGCGAACGGGACGTGGGTGGCGCGGGCGTGGATCTGCAGCGCCTGGGCGCGCACCTCGAGGCTTCCCGTGGGGTGTTCCCGATGCGGGGCTTGTCGGGGCACGACCCGGCCGCGCACCCCGACGACGTCCTCGAGGTGCAGCCCCTGCGCCTGGGCGTGGGCCTCGGGAGCCTCGGACGGATCGAACACCACCTGCACGCGGCCCGTCCCGTCCCGCAGCTCCAAGAAGAGCAAGCCCCCGAGATCCCGGTGCCGGTGCACCCAGCCGGCGAGCACCACCTCGCGCCCCGCCGCCGCGTCCGCATCGCTCAGCGCCCCGCATCCCGCCGTGGGCTCCCAGGTGGCAGTCATCGTATCGTCCCTCATGGATCCTCCCCGATCCGGTGCGCGTGGAAGCTTCGGCGGCGGGCCGATCCTCCGTCAGTGGCGGCGCAACCGATCGACAATCGCCGCTTCGCTGAGGCGTTGCTGCTCGCCGGTTTTCAGGTCCTTGAGATCGTAGAGCCCTTCGCGCGCGTCCCCGGCCCCGATGAACAGGGCGAAGCGCGCGCCGCTGCGGTCCGCGCGGCGCAACTGGGCTCCCATGGGCCGCCGGCCGAGCGCGAGGAGCACGCGCAACCCCGCGGCGCGCAAGCGGCTGGCGAGACCCCGTGCGGGCTCGAGCGCCTCGCTCCCCAGGGTGACGATCGCCAGGTCCGGCGGTCGCCGCGGGGCGAGGGTCCGCGGGACGACCATCAGCAGTCTCTCGATGCCCACGGCGAACCCGAAACCGGGCAGAGCCGGACCTCCCAGGGCCTCGACGAGGCCGTCGTAGCGCCCGCCGCCGGCGATCGCGTTCTGGGCACCGAGGCTGCGCGCGCGGACCTCGAATACCGTGCGCCGGTAGTAATCGAGGCCCCGCACGATGCGCGGGTCCACGGCGTGGGGTACGCCTGCGCGTTCCAGGCCTTCGCGCACGGCCTGGAAATGTTGCGCGCACGCGGCACACAGCCCCTCGAGCAGCGTCGGTGCCTGGGAGAGCAACGCCTGGTCCTCCGCCACCTTGCAGTCCAGGATGCGGAGCGGGTTGGCCTCGTAGCGCCGCTGGCAGTCGGGACACAGATCCCTCCGCCGAGGATCCAGCCAGCGCCGCAGCGTGTCCCGGAACCGCGGCCGGCAGGTCTCGTCGCCGACCGAACCGAGAGCCAGGGTCCGGTCCTCCACAGCCAACGCGTCGAGCAACCGCCACAGCATTTCGATCGTTTCCACATCCGCCTCGGGCGCCTCCGTGCCCAGCACCTCGACGCCGATCTGATGGAACTGGCGCTGGCGGCCCCGCTGCGGCCGCTCGTAACGGAACATCGGGCCCAGGTAGTAGTAGCGCGCCGGGTAGCCGTCCGCGACGTTGCGGTACAGCGCGTGTTCGATGAAAGCTCGAACGACGGGCGCCGTGCCCTCGGGGCGCAGGGCGAATCGCTCCCGGTCCCGTTCGAACACGTACATCTCCTTGCCCACGATGTCGCTGTCCTGGCCGACGGAACGCTCGAACAGCTCCGCGCCCTCGAGCAGCGGGGTGCGGATCTCCTCGAAGCCGTAACGCCCGAATACCTCGCGCACCGCCTGTTCGACTGCCTGCCAGCGCGCCGCTTCCTCGGGAAGGATGTCGCGCATGCCGCGCGGTGCTCGGTAGTGTGGTTTCACGCCGGAGGCTCGCTCGTGGAAGGGCGGACTTGTAACACACCCGCGCAGAGCGGGCAACGCCTTGCGGCCGTGGAGGATGCCCCCCTATGATCGCCCGCTCGATGCGGGTTGGGTTGTGGCGGCGAGCGTTCCCCGCGGCGGGGCTGTGGGCGCTGTGGACTGCGGGCGCCCTGGCGCAAGTCTACGCACCCTCGCGGGCGAGCACGCCCGCCGACTACCCGCCGGTGCTCCCCGAGCGGCGTACCCCGCCGCCCGCCCTCGCCCTGCTCGCTTTGGCCGAGCGCCCGCTGCCCGGTTACCCGATCGGACCCCCGCGCTTGGCGTCCGACGGCGCCTGGCTTCCCCTTTCCGGCGAGTGGGTGCGCCTCGAGAGCTGGCCCGAGCCCCGGGTCGTTCCTGTGGCGACCGGCCCCGCCTTTCCGCCCTCGGGTCCCCAGCCGCAGGCCGGAGACGCGCCGTGGGTGGTGGATGCCACGGGGCGGTGGCGCTATCGCACCCGCCCCGAGGGTTGGCTGGAGGCGCAGCGCAAGCGCCGTCGCGGCTGGAAGCCTGCCTGGGAGCTTCGCGTCCCGGCCGCCACGCTCGCGCCCCCCCTGCTGGTCGGCGAGCGCGTCGTGTTTGGTGCCCTGGACAACCAGCTCTATGCCGTGCGGGCCGACAATGGCCACCGTCTGTGGGCGGCGGACATGGGGGACCGACTCAGCGCGCCGCTCGGCCTGTGGCGCGGGCGCGCGAGCGAAGCCCCGGACGCGCCGCTGGTGGAACTCGTGCTCGTCATCCCCCAACGGGGCGCACGCCTGCTGGCCGTCGACGCCTACGACGGCCGCATCCTGGCGGCCAGCGAACCGCCGGTCCCGGACAGCCGTTGGCGCCCCCCGCCGCTCGTGTTTCCCGACGGGCGCATCGTGGCGCTGCTGGAGGCCTATGCCGCCCAGGGGGCCGTGGCGGTGTTCCACGAGGTCACGGCGGCGGCTCCCGCATCCCGTGGCCTATAATCCCGGCGGTCGCGCGAGCCGCCTCCTGCCGGGCGGCCGCCGCGGCTCACCCGGCGAGGAGCGAACCCGTGGCGCGAGAGGCGAAAGCGCAAACCCTTCACGGTCTCGACCGCAAGACCCTGCTGGCGCTCTACCGGACGATGCTCCTCTCCCGCGAGGTGGACGAGAAAGAGATTCAGCTCAAGCGGCAGAACCGCATCTTCTTCCAGATCAACGGGGTCGGGCACGAGGCGCTGGGGGCGGCCGTGGCCCACGTCTTCCGGCCGGCCTACGACTGGTTCTTTTTCTACTACCGGGACCGCGCGGCGGCGCTGGGGCTCGGCATCACCCCGTACGAGATGTTCCTCCAGGCCGTGGGCTCCTCCGCCTGCCCCCAGAGCGGGGGCCGCCAGATGCCTTCCCACTTTTCCCTCGCCCGGCTGAACATCACGAACATGTCCTCGCCCACGGGTACGCAGTTTCTCCAGGCGGTGGGCTGCGCCGAGGCCGGAATGTACGCCGCCCGGCGCGGCGGGGCGCCGGGCATCCGTTTCGAGCGCGACGAGGTCGTACTCGTCTGCGCCGGCGAAGGGACGACGAGCGAGGGCGAGTTTTGGGAGTCGCTGAACACGGCGAGCAACCTGCGCCTTCCCGTGGTCTACCTCATCGAGGACAACGGCTACGCCATCTCGGTCCCGGTCGAGGTCCAAACGGCCGGGGGCAGCATCAGCCGTCTCGTCGCCGCGTTCCCCCACCTGCACATCCGCGAAGTGGACGGCTGCGACCCGCTGGCCAGCATCGAGGTCCTCGAGGAGGCGGCGCGGTACTGCCGCGAGCGTCGGGGTCCGGCCTTCGTGCACGCCCACGTGATCCGCCCCTACAGCCATTCCCTCTCGGACGACGAGACCCTCTACAAGACGCCCGAGGAGCGCGAGGCGGAGGCGCGCCGCGATCCGCTGCGCACCTTCGCCGAGCGGCTGGTGCGGGAAGGCGTCGTGGACGAGGAGGTGCTCGAAGCCATGCGCGAGCAGGTGCGCGAGGAGGTGCAGGAGGCAGCCGACCGGGCCCTCGCCGCCCCGCGCCCCGAGCCGGCGTCGGTCTCGCTCTACGTCTACGCGCCCGATGTGGATCCCACCTCGGACGCCTTCGCCACGCCCCCCCAGCTCGAGGGCGAGCCGACGACGATGGTGGACCTGATCAACCGTTGCCTGCGCGACGAGATGCGCCGCGACGAACGGATCGTCGTCTTCGGGCAGGACGTGGCCGACGCCTCGCGGGAGCGGGCCCTGCACGAGTGCAAGGGCAAGGGGGGCGTGTTCAAAGTCACCTGGGGGCTGCAGCGCGAGTTCGGTTCGGACCGGGTGTTCAACACGCCGTTGGCCGAGGCCAACATCGTCGGGCGGGCCATCGGCATGGCCCTGCGGGGCCTGAAACCGGTACCGGAGATCCAGTTCTTCGACTACATCTGGCCCGCCTTCATGCAAATTCGCAACGAGCTGGCCACGATGCGCTGGCGCTCCCACAACACTTGGAAAGCCCCCGTGGTTCTGCGCGTCGCCTACGGGGGTTACATCCGCGGTGGGGCGCTGTACCACAGCCAGAGCGGGGCCTCGCTCTTCACGCACAACCCCGGCCTGCGGGTCGTCTGCCCCGCCACCGCCCTGGACGCCAACGGGCTGTTGCGCACCGCGCTGCGGTGCGACGACCCGGTGATCTTCCTGGAGCACAAGCATCTCTACCGACAGACCTACAACAAGTCGCCCTATCCCGGCCCCGACTACATGGTTCCTCTCGGCAAGGCGCGGCTGGTCCAGGAAGGCGAGGACGTGAGCGTGATCACCTACGGTGCCACCGTCTACCGTGCCCAGCAGGCCGCGCGCCGCCTCGCCGAACGTGGCATCTCGATCGAGATCCTCGATCTGCGGAGCCTGTCGCCGGTGGACTGGGAGGCGATCGGCAGCTCGGTGGCGAAGACGAGCAGGGTGCTCGTGCTCTACGAAGATGCCCTGAGCTGGGGCTACGGCGCGGAGCTCGCGGCGCGGATCGCGGAGCAGTGGATGACCGAGCTCGATGCACCCGTGCGGCGGCTCGCGGCGCGGGATAACTTCGTGGCCTACGCGCCGGAGCTCGAGGACGCCATCCTGCCCCAGGTGGAGGACATCGAGCGGGCGATCGAGGAACTCGCCGGCTGGTGAGGCGAGGCAGGCCCGCGGCGGGCGTCAGCCCAGCGGGCGCAGGATCAGCAGCGGCTCGCCCGCCTGCACTTCTTGGCCGTCTCGAGCCGCGACGGCCACCACTTCGGCTTTCTCGGGCAAGCCTTCCCCCCCGTAGAGCACTTGCTGGAAGGTCTTCATGACCTCGATGAGGCCCACGGGCTGGCCCTGCCGTACGCGCGAGCCCGGCTCGACGAAGGGCGGGGCCTCAGGCGTAGGCCGGCCGTAGTAGACGCCGTCGCTCGGGGCGCGCAGGATCACGTGGTCCTCCGCGCCCGCCGGCAGCCCCGCCTTCCCCGCGGCGGCCGAGGTCGGAGAGGAGGCGGTGGCTGCGGCGAGGGGCTCAATCTCGAACAGGGGTTCCAGGAAGCCCACGGGAAGGCGCCGCTGCGGGCCCGCCACGGCCACCACGCGCCCCGCGGGACACCCTGCGGGCAACGCCAGCACCCAGCACCGGGTCAGCCGCTCCAGGCGACCCACGCGGCTGCCGGGGCCCACGATCTCTCCCGCCCCTGGGGGATCCGACCACCAGCCCACGGCCGGCGCGCAAGCACGGACGCGGCCGCCCGACCCGGCCACGAGCCGGACGGCCAGGACGGCCCTCACGGCGCGAGCACCCTCAGGTCGTGCAGCGACCAGATGCGCGGGTTCTTGACGCGGCGGTAACCGGTGGCCTGATACGCCATCTCGATGGCGGCTTCCAGGTAGAGCCGCAGCTCGCTGGGCTTGACGATCTCGTCCACATCGAGCCGGGCCGCCGCGAGCACGGGATCCATCTCCCGCTCGATGCGCGCTTCCACGGCCTCCATGCCGCGGCGGATTTGCTCCCGCTCCTGCTCGCTGTCGGCGGCGATGCGAAACGCGTCGTCCAGCTTGCTGTGAAAGGTCCCGATCGCCAAGGTCCGTCCCTCCATCACCGCCAGTCGCGTCAGGGGTGTGGCGAGCTGGAGCACGGGCCGGTAGGGCAAGCCGGCCATCGCGTAGTAGCCAGCTCCCGAGGCCTTGCGCAGCAGCACCGTGAACATCGGCACGGTGTTGGTCGCATTCGTGTAAATCAGGCTCGAACCGTAACCGAGCAGGCCCTGCTTTTCCGCCTCCGGACCGATGTCGAAGCCCGAGATGTCCTGCAGCCACACGAGGGGGATGCCGTCGTCGTTGCAGGCCCGGGAAAACTGCGCGAGCTTCGCGATGCCCTCGCGGTAGAGGATGCCTCCCGGCCGTTTCACCCCCGGGAGCACGGGGTGGTCGGTCCACCGGGGATTGTTCACGATCCAACCCGCGTACAGTCCCTGGATCCGACCCACACCGCAGATCATCTCCGGCCCGGTCTCCGGCCAGAGTTCCCAGAACAGCGAGTCGTCGAGCAGCCTCGCCAGAACCTCCCGCGCGTCGTAGTCCAGGCGGTGATCCTCGGGGAGCACCCCGTCCAGCTCTTCGGGGGCGTAGCGTGGCGGCGCGGGTTCGGCGCCGTAGCGGTAGTACGCCCATGCCGGCCCGGGAAGCTTGGCGATCTCGTCGCGCACGCAGCGCAGGAGCGTCTCGTCGTCCGGCACCCGGTAGTCCGCGCAGCGCGACAGGTGCACGTGCACGTCCGGCCCGCCGATGGAGAGGGAGGTGATCTTCCGCGACTTCCCGCCTTTCACCAGCGCCGCGCCGGCGATGACCATGTAGGCCTGCTCGGTCATGTAGACCACGTCGCTGATGATGGGCATGTAGCCGCCGCCGGCGATGCAGTCGCCCAGGACGCCGGCGATCTGGGGTACCCCGGCCGCCGAGAGCTGCGCGTTGCGGCGAAAGATCGCTCCCGCGCCGGTGCGGCCGGGAAACGTCGCGGATTGCTCGGGCAGGTAGAGGCCGGAGCAGTCCACGAGGTAGACCACGGGCACGCGCAGCCGCAGCGCCACCTCCTGCGCCCGCTGGATCTTCTCGGGGGTGCGGGGCCACCAGGCTCCCGAGGCGACCGTGTTGTCGTTGGCGATGACCACCACCCAGCGGCCGTGCACGCGCACGAAGGCGGTCACCACCCCCGCCCCGGGACTCGTGCGCTCCTCCTCCCCGAAGCGCATGCCGTAGTTGGCGAGCGTGCCGATGGGCAGGAACGGACTGTCCGGGTCCTTCAGGCGCTCCAGGCGCTCCCAGGTGGGCAGCTTGCCCTTCTCGCGCACGCGCTGCTCGTAGCGCGCCCCCCAGCCTCGGCGGACCTCGTCGCGGCGTTGTTGGAGCGCCGCGTTGCGGGCCTGCATCGCCTCGCGCTGCGCGTGCCAGCGTGCCTCGGGCAGAAAGGCTTCGCGCGGGCTGCCGATGGGCTCCAGGACGACCTTGGCCATGCCGGCTCCTCAGGGCGATGCCAGGCGCGTGAGGGCGAAGGCCTGCACGAGGTCGAGGTCGTAGTCGCCGGCGGCGAAGCCCGCGTGGTCCAGCACGCGCCTGAGGAAGGTCGCCGTCGTCTTGACGCCCTCGACGCGCAGCGTCCCCAAGGCCTGGCGCATGGCCTCGATCGCCGTGCGGCGGTCCGGGGCGTGGACGACGAGCTTGCCCAGGAGCGAATCGTAATGAGGCGGAATCTGCATGCCCGCGCGCACAGCCCCGTCCCAGCGTACCCGCGCGGCAGCCAGCTCCGAGCGCGGCGCTTCGAAGCGCTCGATCCGACCCGGGGCCGGCCGGAAGCCGGCCTCGGGATCCTCGGCGTTGATTCGGCATTCGATGGCGTGCCCTTCCAGACGCACCTCCTCTTGGGCTAAAGGCAGGGGCTCGAGGGCAGCGGTGCGCAACTGGAGCTCCACGAGATCGATGCCAGTGAGCATCTCGGTCACGGGGTGCTCCACCTGCAGGCGAGCGTTGACCTCCAGGAAGTAGAGGCGGCCCTGGGCGTCGCGCAGGAACTCCACCGTGCCCACGGTGCGGTATCCGAGTGCGGCGAGCGCCCGCGCCGCCTGGAGGCCGACCCGCTGGCGCGTGGCTGCATCGATGACGGGCGAGGGTGCCTCTTCCAGGAGCTTCTGGTGGTGGCGTTGCACCGTGCACTCGCGCTCGCCCAGGTGGATCGCGCCGCCGAAGGCGTCGCACACGATCTGGAATTCGATGTGGCGCGCCCCTTCGAGGTAGCGTTCCAGGTACAGCGCGCCGTCACCGAAGGCCTGGGCCGCCTCGCGCGAGGCTTCGGCGAAGGCCCCGCGCAGCCGCGCCGCATCCTCGCAGCGGCGCATCCCCCGGCCGCCCCCGCCCCCTCGCGCCTTGAGCAGCACGGGGTAGCCCAGGCGCGCGGCAGCGGCTACGGCCTCGTCGGCATCGCGCACGACGTCCTCGGAGCCGGGCAGCACCGCGATGCCGGCCGCGGCCATCGCCCGACGCGCCTCCACCTTGTCGCCCGAACGCCGGAGAGCGCCCGGAGGCGGGCCGATGAACCGCAGGCCCTGCTGTTCGCAGCGGGCCGCGAACCTCGCCTCTTCGGCGAGAAAGCCGTAGCCCGGGTGGACGGCCTGGCAGTCGAGCTGCTCGGCGGCCTGGAGGATGGCGTCGGCGTCGAGGTAGGAGCGCGGCGGCGGCGCTGGACCGATACACACCGCCTCGTCGGCCAGCTCGAGCCAGGGTGCGCCGCGGTCCGCCTCGGAGTAAACCATCGCGACCTCGATGCCGAGACGCCGGCACGTGCGCGCGATGCGCGCGGCGATCTCGCCTCGGTTCGCGATCAGGATCCGTCGAAACACGTTCGCCTCGGCGCTCGCTGCGGCGCGACCGGGCAGTGTACTCGCACGGGCGCGGGCAGGGCAATCGCGGGCGGGGTAGACTCTCCCCCTGAAGGAGGGATGGCGATGGCTCCGAAACCGACGCTCTCCCGCCGCGCGGCGGCGGTGCCCCCCTCGCCGATTCGCCGGCTGGCGCCCCTGGCCGCCGCGGCCCGGCGGGCCGGCAAAACGGTGCACGCCCTCAACATCGGCCAGCCGGACTCCCCCACCCCGCAGCCCATCCTGGAGCGCCTGCAACGCTTCGCCCAACCGAACATCGCCTACGGTCCCTCCGAGGGACTGCCCGAGTTCCGGGAAGTGCTGCGCCGTTACTACGCCGGCCTGGGTCTGGAGGTGGGGGCGGACGAGATTTTCGTCACGACCGGCGCGAGCGAAGCCCTGCTGTTCGTGTTCGCGGCCCTCGCCGATCCCGGGGACGAGATCCTGGTGTTCGAGCCCTTTTACACGAACTATGCGGGCTTCGCCGCCATCGTGGGCGCGCGGCTGGTGGCGGTGACGACCCGGCCCGAGGACGGCTATCACCTGCCGGGGCGCGAGGCGATCGAAGCCCGCCTCACGTCGCGCACGCGCGCGATTCTGCTCTGCTCGCCCAACAACCCGACGGGAACGGTCTACACCGAGGAGGAGCTCGAGCGCGTGGCCGCGATCTGCAAGGCGCGCGGCCTGTTCTTGATCTCGGACGAGGTCTACCGCGAATTCACCTACGACGGCCGCCACCATCGTTCGGCGCTGACGCTCGACGCCATCGCGCCGCAGATCGTGGTGGTGGACTCGCTCTCCAAACGCGTCTCCCTGTGCGGGGCCCGGGTAGGCTGCGTCGTCACGCGCAACCGCGAGCTGCTCGACGCGCTGCTGAGGTGCGGGCAGGCGCGGTTGTGCCCGCCGACCTTGGGACAGCTTCTCGGCTGCGGCGTCGAGGAAGTGCCCCCCGAGGTCACGGCCGGTATGATCGCCGAGTTCCAAGCCCGGCGCGACCTTGTCTACCAGCGGCTGAGCGCCCTGGAGGGCACGCTGCTGCAGAAACCCGAAGGGGCGTTCTATGTTTGCCCCCGGTTGCCCATCGACGACGGGCAGCGCTTCGCGGAGTTCCTGTTGCGGGACTTCGAGCACGAGGGCGAGACGGTGATGGTGGCGCCGGCGGATGGCTTCTACGCCACCGCGAACCTCGGTCGCCACGAGGTCCGGCTGGCCTACGTGATCGGGGGCTCCCAGCTCGAACGGGCGCTCGAGGTGCTCGTGGCGGGCCTCGAGGCCTACCGGGCGGCGACGGCGCGCCCGTGAAGGCCGCGCTGCCCGACGAGGTTCAGCGGTGGACGTCGGCGGCGGCGCGGCGGACGGCCTCGAGCACCGCGGCGGCTTCGAGCTCTCGCATGCAGCGAAAGTGGCCCAGAGGACAGCGGCGCGGTCCGTGGATGTGGCAGGGCCGGCAGGCCAGCGTCTCGTGTTGCACGACCCGCACGTGGCATCCCTGCGGGCCGAGCCCCTGGGAAGGATGGGTGGGTCCGAAGAGCACGACGGTGGGCGTGCCGGCGGCGGCGGCGATGTGCGAGGCGCCGCTATCGTTGCCCAGGAAGACCCGAGCGCGCGCGGCGAGGGCGAGGAGCTCGGGTAGCGTCAGGTCCGCACCCGCCAGCGCTGTCGCGCCGCTGCGGCGGGCCACCTCTTCCACGAGCTGCCGCTCCGCTTCCGAGCCGGTGACGATCACCGACAGGCCCGCCTCGCGCAGCGCCCGGGCGACCGTGACGAAGCCGTCGGCGAGCCAGCGCTTGGTGGGCCACACGGAGCCGGGCGCGATCAAGGCCAAAGGCGAGCCCGCCAGGCCCCGCTGTGCCAGCTTGTGCGCCACCCGTGCCGCCGCGGCCGGCGCGGGGACGAGCCGCGGATGGGTATCGTCTCCAGGGTTCGGTGCGAGGCCCAGGGGCGCGGCGAGCGCCAGGTAACGCGCGCTCGCATGACCGCCCTCCGGCCACGCGACGCGCTCGGTGTAGAGCCAGCGTCCAGGTGCCGTGGCGAAGCCGATACGCCGGGGGATCCTCGCGGCCGCGAGCAAGAGCGCGGTGCGCACGGAGCGGTGGGCGGCAAGGGCGGCCTCGAAGCGCGCGCGCCGCAGCGCTGCCGCCGCCCGCCACAGCCCGCGCAGGCCCCGGGCGTCGCCGCGCTTGTCGAAGACCCAGACGCGGCCGAGCTGCGGCTGGTCCTCGAGCAGTGCCGCCCCGGCCGGAGTCGTCAGCACCCCGAGCTCCGTGCGGGGCAAGTTCCGCCGCAGCAGCTCCAATAGCGGCGTGGTCAGCACCACGTCCCCCACGAAGGCGGTCTGCACGACCAGCAGCCGCGCAGGCGTCGCGGGGAGCGCGCCAGTCCGATGCACGCGCCGCATTATCCGGGACCCCCGCCCGCGCGTCACGTCCGGCCATTCCGAGCCCCGGCGCCTTGCGCGGCCCGGGGGCGCATGCCATACTCCCCGCTCGCTGCGTGGCCCAGGGCCCGCGGCGCGACGTTGGCACCTGCAGCGGCAGGTTCCGCAAGAAAAGAGGTAGGCACCCAGGGGCTCGAACGGAGGAGGGAAAGCCATGCGACAGAACGTCCGCTCATCGTGGGTGTGGGGCGCCGCGCTGGCGCTCTCGCTGCTGTGCGTCGGGGGATCGGCCCAGGCCCAGAGCGTCGAGGTCTACACCGTGGACCCCGTGCACTCCAGCGTCTCCTTTCGCATCCGCCATTTGGTGAGCTACGTGACGGGCCATTTCCGCGACTTCTCGGGAACGATCCATATCGACCGCGAAGATCTCACGCGCTCCAGCGTGGAGCTCGTCATCCGGACCGCGAGCATCGACACCGCCAACGAGCGCCGGGACAACCACCTGCGGTCGGAGGAGTTCTTCGATGTCGCGAAGTACCCGGAGATGCGCTTCCGCAGCACGAAGATCGAGAAGGTATCCGAAACGCGTTACCACGTGACGGGTAAGTTCTTCCTCCACGGCGTGGAGCAAGAGATTACCGTTCCCGTGGAACTGCTCGGTTTCACGAGCCACGAGCGCTTCGGCGAGCGCGCCGGCTTCCACGCCGAGCTGACCCTCGACCGCACCGCCTACGGCATCACGTGGAACATGCCCGGCGGCGCGGGCTCGCTCGTGCTGGGGGAGGAGGTGCGGGTCGCGATCGATCTCGAGGCGGCCAAGCAGGCGGCACCGACCGGAGGGGACGCCCCAGCGGCCGGCAACCGCTAAGGGGCTCAACGGCCTCGGAACCGCGGGGGGCGTTTCTCCAGGTAGGCCCGCAGCCCTTCGGCGGCATCCTCGCTTTCGAAGAGCCGCTGCTGGAACTCGCGTTCCAGGGCCAGCCCCTCGTGGAAGCCCGCTTCGAGACCGGAGTGGACCGCCCGTTTGAGGAAGCCCACGGCCCGGCTCGCCCGCGAGGGTGGCACGAACTGCCGCGCGTAGTCCAGAACGCGCTCGCGGAAGCCCTCGGCCTCGAACACCTCGTGGACGAGGCCCACAGCCAGAGCCTCTTCCAGGGCCACCGTGCGCGCGAGCGCCATCCACTCCAGGGCGCGTGCCTTGCCCAGAAGCCTCGCCAGGCGCTGGGTGCCTCCCGTGCCGGGCAGCACGCCGAGCTGGACCTCGGGCAGGCCGATCTTGCCGCCCCCGCGCCGCGCCACGCGCAGATCCGCGGCGAGGGCGATCTCCAGGCCTCCCCCCACCGCATGCCCGTTGAGCGCGGCGACCACGAGCTTCGGCGTCTGCTCCAGGCGGTTGAGCGTCTCGTTGGCGTGCAAGCAGAAATAGTACTTGAAGTCCGGGTCGGCCTGCGCCAGCATGCCGATGTCGGCCCCGGCACAGAAGAAGCGCTCCCCGTGCCCCGTGAGCACGAGCACGTGCACCTGCGGATCGAACCGGGCCCGCAGGATCGCCTCGTCGAGCTGCCGCATCGTTTCGTAGGTGTAGGTATTGGCCGGGGGAGCGTCGAGCTCGATCAGGGCGATCCCCTCGGCCACCCGGTAATGGACGCGCTCCTGTTCCATGACCTGAGCCTCCTGCTCCCGATGCTCTGCGTCAGCCCGCATCCCTCAGGCGCCGCAGGACGGCGTCGCCCGTGGCACGCGTCCCCAGACGGCCGCCCACGTCGGGCGTGCATTCCTCAGCCTCCAGACACGCGACGACCGCCGCTTCGATGGCTTGCGCCGGCTGCGTCAACCCCAGATGTTCGAGCATCATCGCCGAAGTGAGGATCGCACCGAAGGGGTTGGCCACGTCGCGGCCCGCGTACTTGGGCGCCGAGCCGTGCACCGGCTCGAACATGGAGGTACGCCCTGGATGGACGTTGCCAGAGGCCGCCATGCCCAGCCCTCCCTGAAGCTGGGCGCCCAGGTCGGTGAGGATGTCACCGAACATGTTGCAGGTAACGATGACCTCGAACTGGGCCGGATTCTTGACCATCTGCATCGCCAGGGCGTCCACGTAGAGATGGTCTGCGTGGATGTCCGGGTATTCCTCTCGTACGGCGCGAAACACCCGCTGCCACAGATCGTGGCCGAAGCGCAGCGCGTTCGACTTGTCGCTCATCGTCACCCGCCGCCGCCCGTGGCGGCGGGCGTATTCGAACGCGTAGCGGATGATGCGCTCCACCCCCTTGCGGGTGTTGACGTCCTCCTGGATGGCGATCTCGTCGGGGGTATCCCGTTTGAAGATCCCGCCCATACCCACGTAAAGCCCCTCGGTGTTTTCGCGCAACACCACGAAGTCGATGTCGCGGGCGCGGTAGCCCTTGAGGGGGCAGAGCCGGTCGTGCAGGCAGCGCACGGGGCGAACGTTGGCGTAGAGGTCGAGGCGGAAACGCGTGCCCAACAGGATATCCGCGGCGTGCTTCATGTCGGGCACGCGGGGGTCACCGAAGGCCCCCATCAGGATCGCGTCGTAGGTGCGCAGGCGCGCGAGGGCTTCCTCGGGCAGGGTCTCGCCGGTGCGCAGGTAGCGCTCGGCGCCGTAGTCGAAGGTGTCGAGCTCGAGACCGAAGCCCCAGAGCTCGGCCGCGCCCGCCAGGACCTTCACCGCTTCCCGGGTGACGTCCACCCCGATCCCGTCCCCGGGAAGCACGGCAATGCGCTTCGAGTGCTCGAGGCCGCCCTCGCCCATGCTGGCCGTTCTTCTCGCCCGCGAGCTCAGCGCGGGAAGGGATACATCGCCGCCGCCAGCGCCAGCGTCCCGCCGACCATCGCGACCCAGATCCAGGCCCCCCGCTGGAGCTGCGCGCGAGGTCCGCGCCGCAGCCACAACCCGAAAAACGCCGAGACGAGCGTGGCGTAGAGCAGCAGGTGCAGCAGGTGGCTTTTCACGATCGCCCTCCACGCTCGCGCCGCCCGTCCCACACGTCGAACAGTAAAAGCAGGTTCATCAGCCCCGCCGTCCACAGGTATGCCGTGCCGTAGGAGGAGACACCCGAACGGGCACGCTGGCGCAGGATCTGCAAGCGCTCGCGGTAGGCAGGACGCGCCGGATCCCGGGGAAGCCGGTAGGCGAGCTCGCCGTAGACCGCCCAGCGGGCGGCGAGGTCCGGCAGCCCCACCCCCACGTTGGCCACGAGCTGGAGCGCGCTCAGCACGGGTTGCTGCGGGTTGTGCAACGCCACCGCACCGTCGTGGGCCAGCCCCAAGCCGAAGGACGCGTAGACGATGGCCGCGAAGGCGCCGGCGCGCGCGCGCTCGCCAAGCAACCAGTGCCCGAGCCCCGGCACGAGCCACGCGCCCAGCAGTTCGATCGCCACACGAGGCCGCCGCTCGTCGTCGCGCTGGCGAGGGCTGCGCGGGCCGGCCACCTTAGGACCCCGGCGCTTCCGGCAGCACCCGCACGCGCAAGGCGACGGTCACCTGCGGGTGCAGTTTGACCGGCACCGCATGCGTCCCGAGGGTCTTGATCGGGGCGTCCAGCACGATACTGCGGCGGTCCACCCGGAAGCCCTGCTCCGCGAGGGACTCCGCGATGTCCGCGTTGGTCACGGACCCGTAGAGCGTCTCGTTCTCCCCGGCCTTGCGGTACAGGACGACCTCCAGCGCCTCGAGCTGGCCGGCCAGCCCCCGGGCTTCTTCCACGGCGCGAAGCTCGCGGCGCTGCCACGCGCGGCGTTGCATCTCCAGCATTTTCAGGTTGCCCGGCGTGGCCTCCAGGGCCAGACCGCGGGGGAGGAGGTAGTTGCGGGCGAAGCCCGCTTTCACCTGCACCACGTCGCCGCGGCGCCCCAGCCCGCCCACATCCTGCTTGAGGATCACCTTCACGTTCACCGGCGTGCACCTCGTCCCTTCAGTCGCTCGTGAAGGGAAGCAGGGCCAGGATGCGGGCCCGTTTGATGGCTTGCATCAACTGCCGCTGGTGCTTGCCGCAGGTCCCCGAGATGCGGCGGGGGAGAATCTTGGCGCGCTCGGGCGTGTAGTGTTGAAGGGTGCGCACGTCCTTGTAGTCGATCCAGCGCACCTTGGCTTCGCAGAACTTGCAGTACTTGCGCCGCCGAAAGAGAAAGCGCCGGGGAAACGGGCCGCGGCCGCGCAAGCCTTTCGCCGCCTCCGTCATCTCCCTTCCTCTCGCGGGTCCACCCCGCCCTCACGCCCCGGGCGCTGCGGCCCCTGCGGCTCGGGTTCTGCCCCGCGGTCTGCCGCCGTCTCGGCCGTGGAGTCGGGTGCTTCCGCTTCCGGCGTGCCGGGGAAAGTCTCGGCTTGACGGCGCGCGAGCTCCGCGGCGCGCGCCTGGGCATCGCGCCGGGCTTCCTCCTTCGCTGCGGCTGCCCAGTCGCGCTCCAGGCGCACGGTGAGATGGCGCAGCACATGCTCGTGGATGCGGATGCGGCGCTCCAGTTCGCGCGGCACCTCGGAACCCGCGTCGTAGAGCAAACGGGTGTAGCTGCCCTCCTCGAGCTTGCGGATGGGGTAGGCGAGTTTGCGCCGCCCCATGCGGTCGGTGGCGTGAATCTCGCCGCCGCGCTCCCGAATCACCTGCTCGAAAGCCGCGATCAGGCCGCGCTCTTCGTCCTCGGAAAGCGTGGGCACGGTCACGATGACCGTTTCGTAAGTCCGCACCGTCGCACCTCCTCGCGGCGTGACCGCTTCCGACCCGCCGTCGGAAGCAAGGGGTGCCTCCTCCCGGACGCCCGGGCGAAGGGGCCACTCTAGCACCGGCGACCCCGCCCTGCTAGCGCCCCTTCGCGCGCGCGGGGCGCTAGACGAGCAAGGGGGCGAGCACGAGGCTCACCACCGACATGAGCTTGATCAGGATGTTCATCGAGGGCCCCGAGGTGTCCTTGAACGGATCGCCTACCGTGTCACCCACGACCGCCGCCTTGTGGGCCTCGCTGCCTTTGGCCTCCCCCTCGATCTCGCCTTTCTCGATGGCCTTCTTCCCGTTGTCCCAGGCGCCGCCGGCGTTGGCCATCATCAGCGCCAGGAGCACGCCGCTCACGGTCGCCCCTGCCAGCATGCCCCCCAGAGCCTCCGCCCCCAAGCCGAACCCCAAGACCACCGGCGCCAGCACGGCGGTCGAGCCCGGCAAAATCATCTCCTTGAGCGCGGCGCGCGTCGAGATATCCACGCAGCGAGCGGCATCGGGCTTGGCGCCCGCGCGTCCCTCGAGCAGTCCGGGGATCTCGCGGAACTGCCGCCGGATCTCGTGCACCATTTTTTCCGCCGCCCGCCCGACGGCGGTCATGGTCAGCGCCGCGATGAAGAAGGGCAGCACACCCCCGACGAACAGCCCGATGACCACCCACGGGTCGGTGACGACGACCTGCAAGGGCTCGAGCCCCTGGCGCACGCGTTCGCTGCTCACGGCTTGCGAGAACGCGGAGAAAAGCGCCAGGGCCGTCAGCGCCGCGGAACCGATGGCGAAGCCCTTGCCAATGGCGGCCGTGGTGTTCCCCAGCGCGTCCAGGCCGTCCGTGATCTTGCGCACCTCGGGGCCGAGCCCGGCCATCTCGGCGATGCCGCCCGCGTTGTCCGCGATGGGGCCATAGGCGTCGACGGACATGGTGATCCCCACGGTGGCCAGCATGCCCACGGCCGCGATGCCGATCCCGTACAACCCCGCCGCCACGTGGCTGAGCCAGATCGCCGCGCAGATCGCCAGCACCGGCAGCGCCGTAGACTCCAGCCCCACCGCGAGCCCGGTGATGATGTTCGTGGCCGCTCCGGTCTTGCTGGCCAACGCGATGCGGCGCACGGGTCTCCCCGAGGTATAGAACTCCGTCAGCAGACCGATGGCGATGCCCGCGAGCGTGCCGAGCGCGACGGCCACGAACACGCGCTGCGAAACCAGCCACGCCCGCACGGCCCCGTAGCTTGCGGCGACGAACAGTGCGGCGGCAAGGATCGTCGCGTAACGCAGCGCGGCCTGAGGCCTCAGGGCCCGCAACACCCGCATCGAGAAGACCCCGGCCAGCGAGGCGATCAAGCCCAGGCCAGCCAGCACGAGCGGCAGGGCCATCAAAACCCGGCGCAGGGTCGCTTCGCCCATGGCGGGGTCGGCTCGCAGGTTGTCGAGCCCCGCGTACCCAGCCGTAGCACCGATGGCGATCGTCGCCACGACGGATCCGACGTAGGACTCGAAGATATCGGCGCCCATGCCGGCGACATCGCCCACGTTGTCGCCCACGTTGTCCGCGATCACGCCCGGGTTGCGCGGGTCGTCCTCGGGGATGCCGGCCTCGATCTTGCCCACGAGATCGGCCCCCACGTCGGCGGCCTTCGTGTAAATCCCGCCCCCCACCCGGGCAAAAAGCGCGATGGAGGAGGCTCCCATGGCGAAGCCGTTGATCGTACTCGCCGTCTGGGGATCCCCGTAGAACTGGAACAGCACGCCGACACCGAGCAGCCCCAGGCTAGCCACGGCGACGCCCATCACCGCGCCGCCGTTGAAGGAGACGAGCAGCGCCGCGCCTTGCCCTTGCGCTTTCGCCGCGGCGGCCGTGCGCACGTTGGCTTGCGTGGCGGCCTTCATGCCCAAAAAGCCCGCGAGCACCGAGCAGGACGCCCCCGCAACGAAGGCGACGGCCGTGTCCCACCCCACGTGCCAGCCGAGCAGCAGGAACACCGCCGCCACGAACAGCAACAGGATCGAATACTCGCGCCGCAGGAACGCCATGGCCCCCGTGTGGATGGCGGAGGCGATCTCCTGCATCTGGGTGGTGCCGGCCGGTCGGCGCTGGATCCCCACATACAGGCCGGCGGCGAACAGCAGCCCCAGCAGACCCAGGATCGGGATGGTTCCCAGTACCGTCTCCATCGTTCCTCGCTCCTTGCCCCTCGTGTTCCACGTTCCCGTGGACGGGACCGTTCACGGCCAAGTCCCGCAGGTCAGGATTCGCCGTCGAGCACCGTACGGCCGCTGTAACGCTGCATCGCCGCGCCGAAACCCTCACCGAGCACCGTCTCCACCGCTTCGGCGGCGAGCTCGACCAGGCGCCCCGCCACGTGCTCCTCCTCCGGCGGGAACGGCTCCAGGACGTAGTCGCTCAATTCCACCTCCTGCCGCCGCTCGCCGCGGATGCCCAGCCGCAGGCGCGGGAACCCTTCCGTCCCCAGCGCCTCGATGATGGATGCCACGCCCCGATGCCCCCCCGCGCTCCCCCGCTCGCGCAAGCGCAGCACTCCGAGCGGTAGATCCGCGTCGTCGTACACGACGAGCAGGGCTGCGGGGTCGACCCCGTAGCGCGCGCACAGCTCTCGCGCCGCGACTCCCGCGCGGTTCATGTAGGTGCGCGGTTTGGCGAGAACGATCTCCCTTCCTCCCCGAACCCCGGCGGCCACCCAGGCCGCCGGCGCGCTCTCCCAACGCCAGCGCCAACGCCGGGCGAGCGTGTCCGCCACGCGGAAACCCAGGTTGTGCCGCGTCCACGCGTATGCCGCGCCCGGGTTGCCCAGACCGATGACGAGCTTCACGGCCCGCACCGCGCGTGGGGCATCCTGCCCGCAACCTCGCGGTGCCCCATCCATGTCGTTGCCGGAATCAGCCGGTCTCGCCCGATCCTTTCTCGGCTTCGGCGGCGCCTTCTTCCTTGCCCTTGCCGATCACCTCGGGCTCCGCCTCCGCCGCGGCGGGTTCCCCGGCGGCCGGGGCCGCCTCCTCGGCCCGTGGCGGCGAGACCACGGCCAGGATCGTTTCGGGCGGATCGAGCAGCCGCACGGTCGTGGCGGCGGCCAGATCCCCTACCGAGACGTGCTGGTTGATGTGCAGCCCGCTGACGTCGACCTCCAAGGCCTCGGGGATCTGCGTCGGCAGGCACTCGATCTCCACCTCTCGGTGGACAAAGTCGAGCACGCCGCCCTCGTTCTTGACTCCCACGGGTGTCCCCACCAGCCGCACCGGGACGCGAACGCTGATGCGCCGTTCCAGGTGCAGGCGGATGAAGTCCACGTGGAGGACGTCGCCGGTCACGGGGTCGCGCTGCAAGTCGCGGATCATCACCGTCCGGGTCTCCTGCCCGCCCCGTAGCGCCAGGGTCAGGATCGTGTTCCGCCCGCTCTCGAGCTTGAGGATCTCCCCCACCCGGCGCCGCTCGACCGCGATCGGAAAGGCGGGCTGATCGAGCCCGTACACGATTCCCGGGACTTTCCCCGACCGGCGTAGCCGACGGCAGGCGTTCTTGCCCACATCCGTGCGCGGGTCGACCTCCACCACGTGACGCGGCTCGGCTTCCATGGCGACGCTCCTTCAGGACCCGATGCGCCGGGCCCCCCATCCTGAACCCGCCGCGCTCGCTCTGCAAGTCCAAACGCGGGAGACGAGCGCCGGCGGCGTCCTGCTTTCAGACGAACAACGAGCTTACCGAAGAGTTCGTATGGATCCGTGCGATCGCCTCACCCAGCAGCTCCGCCACCGAGAGCACGGTGATCTTGGAGCAGCGCGCCTTGTCCTCCGCGAGCGGGATGGTGTTCGTCACGGCGATGCGTTCGATCTCCAGCGCCTCGATGCGCTCGAGCGCGGGGCCGGAGAGGACCGGATGGGTGAAGCACCCCACGATCGCCGCCGCGCCCTGTTCCCGCAAGGCCCGGACCGTGCCGACGAGGGTGCCCGCAGTATCCACGATGTCGTCCACGACGACGCAGGTCATCCCTGCCACCTCGCCGATGACGTGCATCGTTTCCGCCACGTTGGCCTCCACGCGCCGTTTGTCGATGATGGCCAGGCCGCAGCGCAGCCGCTTGGCGTAGAAACGGGCGCGCTCCACGCCGCCTGCATCGGGGGCGACGATGATCAAATCGCGGAAATGCTGCGCCTCGATCCAGCGCAACATCACCGGCGCCGCGAACAGGTGGTCGACCGGGATGTCGAAAAAGCCCTGGATGGCAGGCGCGTGCAGGTCCATGGCCAGCACGCGGTCGACCCCCGCCGCCTGGAGCAGGTTCGCCACGAGCTTGGCCGAGATCGGCACGCGCGGCTTGTCCTTGCGGTCCTGCCGGGCATAGCCGTAGTAAGGGATCACCGCCGTGATCCGCGCCGCCGAGGCGCGCTTGAGCGCGTCCACCGCGATCAGCAGCTCCACGAGGTTTTCGTTGACTGGAGCGCAAGTGGGCTGGATCACGAACACGTCGGTGCCCCTGACGTTCTCCAGGATCTGGCAGTAGACCTCGCCGTCGCTGAAGCGGGTCAGCTTCCACTGGCCCACCGGCAGGCGCAGGTAGTCGCAGACGGCTTGGGCGAGGCGGGGATTGCCGTTCCCGGCGAAGACCTTGAGCTCGCTGCGCATCGCCCTCTCACCCGTGCGTCCAGGCGCGCAAGCTGGCTGGGGCGGGAGGATTCGAACCTCCGGATGCGGGTTCCAAAGACCCGTGCCTTACCGCTTGGCGACGCCCCAAGACGCGAAGCGCCCGGCCGGCGCGCTCAGCTCCAGTCACGCTCGTGGTCCTCGGCCACCTCGCGGGAGGCCTCGGCATCGGGGGGACCGAATTCGGCCGCCATCATCTCCCGGGCCTGGAGTTCCCGCAGGTCCGCGGGCAGCGTTCCCCCGATTTCGGCGAGCACCTCACGGTACTTGGCGATGACCTTCTCTTCGATGTGGCGGCGCGTCTGGGTGTTGAGCGGGTGGGCGATGTCCCGGAACGTCCCGTTCTTGCGTCGCTTGCTCGGCATCGAAACGAACAGCCCGTTCGTGCCCTGGATGATCTTGATGTCGCTGACGACGAAGCAGTCGTCGAAGACGATGGACACGAACGCCTTGAGCTTGTCCTCGTCCACTGGAAACACCCGCACCTGTGTGACTTCCATGGCTAGCCCCCCAATAGGACCCGTTGCCTGCGCTCTCACCCAAGGCACGGCACGGCCGGCCTGCGCGTGCGGCGCCTCGGTCTCGCTACCCGTAACCTCCTCCCTGGCCTCCCGTGCCGCCGGGCTCACCGAGGCCGCGGATCCCCCTGGCCGCAGCCCGCCTGCCGCTCATGGGCTGGCCCACTCGATGGCCACGGGCTGCGTCCCGCACGGGACCAGTTTCCAATCGTGGAAACGCCCGGCTAGAAGCGCTTCGGCGCGCGCGCGCGCCGAAGGGCCGCCGAACACGCCGAACACCGCGCCCCCGCTCCCCGAGACGAGAGCGACTTCTGCCCCGCTGTCCACCAGCGCGTCCCGGAACTCGCGCACCTGCGGCCAACCCTCGAAGATCACCGGCTCCAGATCGTTCGCCAGCAGGCGGAAGTCCTTCGCCGGCGGCGAGTTACGTTCCGAAAGGCCGCTCAAGCTAACACGCGCTCCCGGCGCTGTCAACCGCTCGGCACGTCGATCCCAGCGCCGATAGACCTCGGCCGTCGACACCACGAAGGGGGGCAATCCCAGGAGCATCCAGGGCACCTCCCAAGCCGGCCCCGGCTCCAGGCAATCTCCCCGGCCCGTCCCTACGGCGGTGCCCCCGACCAGAAAGAAGGGCACATCGGCCCCCACCTCGGCGGCGATCGCCTGCCGGTGTTCGCGCGTGAGGCTCAACCCCCACATCCGTTCGAGCGCCAGCAACGCGCCGGCGGCATCGCTGCTGCCACCCCCGAGGCCGCTGCCGGGAGGGATGCGTTTGCGCAGCTCGATGCGCACCGCCTGCTGCACGGCGAACCGCTCCCGCAGCGCAGCCGCCACACGCCACACCGTATTCTCCTCTCCCGTGGGCACGCGCGGATCGTCGCACGCGAGTTCCAGCTTCGCGCTGGGAGTGAGCCTGAGCTCGTCGTGCAGACCGATCGTCTGGAATAGCGTCCACAGCTCGTGATAGCCGTCCGCGCGGCGCGGCCCCACCTTCAGGATCCAGTTCACCTTGGCGGCGCAGCGCACCACCAGCATGGGACTTCCTGGCGCACCTCGATCCCAAGCGCGCGGGCCGCGACTGCCCGTGGTGCGCGGCCCCCGTGTCTCGGTTCTATCGAGGCACGAAAATCGGCTCCGCCTGCCGCCAGGCATCGAGTGGCTCGACCTCGTATCCCGCCGGCGGGTGCGCTTCCCCGACCGCGAGGGTGCCGCTCGTGCGCGTGCGGCCCCGCTGCCGCAGCTCGATGCGCAGGCCCTCCACGGTGGTCAGTTCCACCCGGCGCGGCAGGTCCGATCCGCGCTCGGGCTCCCGCCGCAGGCGCGGTGTCGGTGGAAGCTCCCCCCCCAGCGCCAGCGCGGCCCAGCTCTCCCAGGGCAGCGCAACGCCGAGCAGCCTGGCGGTGAGTTCGGGTTCCGGCGCCCCGATCCACGCGCGCCGCTCCCTGGGCGACACCACCAGCAGCCCTCGACTCGACCCTTCCAGCCGCAGCCACGTACCCCCGAGAGGTCCGAAAACCTCGATCCGCAAGCGATCGGGCGGCATCGCCACGAGCAGAAGCCGGAAGCGGCCCTGCTCGCCCGAGGCTGCCGCGTAGCGCCCGTCGTAGAGGGCGAAACGCGCCGGGCCGGTTCCCTCGGCGGGCAGGCGCACGGTACAGCCGGCCCCGCACGCCACGGCCAGGGCCCATCCCAGGGCGCGAAGCCTGAACGCCGAGCTCAACGGGGCGATTCGATCTCCGGGGCCGCCGCCTGAGCGGCGTGGCGGGCTGCCTCAGGGGGCAAGCGGTCGATCTTGCGCTGCAGGCTCTCCCGGTCTTCGGCACCAGCCTCGAGCGCCCGGCGCCAGGCCTCGCGGGCCGCGTCGATGCGCCGCAGCCGCTCGTAGAGGTCCCCCAGGTGCTCCAGGACGATCGGGTCGTGGGGGTATTCCCGGGCCGCCCGCTCCAACGGCTCCAGAGCTTCCTCGTAGCGTCCGAGGCGGAACAGGACCCAGCCGAGAGAATCGAGAAACGCGCCGTTCCAAGGCTCGCGAGCGAGGGCCCGCTGGATGAGATCCAGCGCTTCCTCCAGGCGCTCGTTGCGGTCCGCCAAGCTGTAGCCCAGATTGTTGAGCGCCCCTGCGTGCCCAGGATCGAGCTCGAGAACCCGCCGCAGTGTGGCTTCCGCCTCCGCGTGCTGCCCCAGGCGGTCGAGCACCCCGCCGAGGACGTAGAGGGCCTGCACATCCTCGGGAGCGCTCGTGGCTTGCTCGCGAGCGAACTCCAGGGCGAGCCCTCGTCCGGCGTCCGTGTCCAGGAGGCGGTCGATCGCCCAGGCACGGACGGGGGGACCGAGGCTCTCCAGCGCCTGTCGGTAGGCCACCGCGGCCCGCGGCCAGGCACCGTCGGCGATCGCCAGCTCCGCCTCGAGGAGTTGCGAGGCCCCGGTATAGCCCGAGGCGCGCCACTGCCGGGCGCGCGCTTCGGCTTCCCCGCGCCTGCCCGCGGCAACGGCAGCTCGGGCGAACAGGCCCGCCGTCTCCGCGTCCGGTTCGCGGACCTCGATCTCGCCCAGAACTTCGAGCGCGCCGGCGGCGTCGCCACTCTCGAGCCGCGCCAGCGCCCAGCGCCGCCGGAGCACATCGCGCTGCTCGGGGGATGCGCCGGGAAGTCCCGCGAGCAGCTCCACGGCCTTGGCGTAGGCTTCCGCCGCGCGAAGGTATTCGCGGCGCGCCGCATGCACTTCCGCCAGCACCCAGTAAGCCTGGACACGTCCGGGGTCCTGCTCGGCGATCTCCGAGGCCAGCGCGGAGGCATCCGCCAGCCGTCCTACGAGCCAATACGCCTGCGCCAGGCGGGTCCGCAAGGCGAGATGGTCGGGGCGCCGTGCCGCCGCGCGCTCGAGCAGCGGCACGGCCTCCACCGTCCGGTTCTGCTCCAGGAGGGCCTTGGCGTACAGCCACTGCAAACCAGCGGCAGCCCTCGGTTGCGAAACGGCGGGCTCCAGGACGGCGGTCAGGCGATCCCAGCGGCCGGTCTGATCGGCGAGCTCCTCCACCATCGGCAGTGCCTGCTCGTCCTCGGCGTGATGCACCACGTAGTCGAGCAGCGCCTCGAGCGCCTCCTCGCGTCGCCCGCCCGTCACGAGCGCCTGCACCAGCAAGCGCAATGCGCCGGGTTCTCCCGGTCGGCGCGCCACCAGACGGCGGGCGGTGGCGGCGGCGGCGTCGGGCTCGGCGTTGGCCAGTTCGAGCTGGGCCAGGACGTGCAGCAGGGGGTCGTCCACCGCGCCATCGGCCACGAGCCTACGGTACAGGCCGATCGCCTCGCGGCGGCTGTCGCTGTCTTCCGGGGAGCGGAACGCACGGCCTGCCATCAGGTCGCCCAACACCCGGAGCGCTCCTGTCTGATCGGGCTCGATCTCCAGGGCGCGGCGGGCGAGCCGCTCCGCTTCGAGCACCTGCCCCACATCCAAGAGCAGGCGCGCGCCCTCGGCGTGGAGTTCCGCCGAGTCGGGATCCAGGGCCGCCGCCTCGCGGACCTCTCGCAGGGCGCGCAGGAACCGGCCCTCGCGCGCGGCGAGCTGCGCCTGCATCAGGTGCTGGTAGGTGCGTGCCCTGCGTTCGACGGGGTCCGGCGCTTCCGCGGCAGCCGCCGCGCTCGCGACAACGGCTGCAGAGCCAGCCAGGCAGATCCCGTGCCGCGCGAGCCTCCAGAGGCCCACTTCAGGCCGCATCCTTGGCCGCCTTTGCCGCGTTTCCGAAGAGCTCCATCGCCCGGCGCAACTGCTCCTCGCCCGCGTCGGGCCCGCTGCCGCCCCGGACCTCGACATCCGGCGCGAGTCCCTGGCCGTGCCAGGATCCCTGACGGCTCTCCCAGCGCGACGTAGCGAGCACGAGCGCCGCCCCGTCCGGCAGAGCGATGCGGTCCACTTCCGCCCCCATGCCGTAGGTTCTCTCTCCATAGACGACCGCGCCCCGCTCGCTACGCAGCACCGCGGCCACCGCTTCGGCCCCGCCGGCGCAGGCCCCGTTGACGAGCACCGCGACAGCCCCCGGCCAGCGCCAGCGCTCACCGCCGATCTCGGCCACGCGCACGGTGGCACCGGCGCGGTCGCGCAACCAGAGCACCGGACCCTGCACGAACGACTCGAGCAACGCGAGCGCGTCGGCCACGCTGCCACGCGTCTCGCCGCGCAGGTCCACGAGCAATCGCTCCCCGCGCCACGGGTAGACCGAGGCCAGCGCCTCCTTCAGAGCCGACGCCGACGAGGGCAGGCGCGCCAAGTCGTGGATGCGCAGGACCGCCACATCCTCGCCGACCTCGAGGGCGAAGGGCGGATCGCTGCGCCGAACGCGATCCAACACCAGACGCTCCCGCTCGAAATTCCTGTGGGGGTGCAACACCTCGAGCTGCACCCGCGTCCCCGGAGCACCGCGTAGCCATACGTGCGCCTGCACGAGCGACAGCTCCCCTGCCCGCTGGCCCTCGATCAGCCGCACCTGGTCGCCCGGCTCGAGCCCAGCCTGGGCCGCCGGCGAACCCGGCGCAACGGCGACGACCATCAGCGAGCCGGGAATCTTGAGCAAGCTCAGTCCTGGGTCCGCCTCCCCCTCGGCGATCGCGCGATCCCAGTGGGCGATCTCCTCCGCGGTGAGGTAGGCGCTCTCCGGGTCGAGGCTCGTGAGCATCGCCTCGTAGGCTCCGCGAAGCAGGGGCTCGGCATCGAGAGGATCCACGTACTTGTCGAGAACGTAACCGAGGGCCTCGGAGAACACCACGACCTGGCGGTAGGATCCCTCCGCCGCTCCGACCCGCAGGACGAGACTTCCCGCGAGCAGCAGCCCGAGCACCGCGCACGACGCGACGGCGAGCATCGAGCGCCACGAGCTGGATGCCACCGAGTTCCCTCCCGCGCGGCAGCCGCGCACGAGCAAGCTACACTTGGCCGCGGGGGTTGGCAACCGGTCGCGCGCTACGCGAAGGGGCGCGCAGCCAGTGGAGAGGATCCACGGGACGTCCCGCCTCGCGCAGTTCGAAATAAAGGTAGGGACCCTCCAGCGAGCCCGTATCCCCCACGCTTCCCAGGACTTGACCGCGCACCACGGGCTCGCCCTGTTCCACCACGAGGACGGAGGCATGGGCGTAGACGGACACGATGCCATGGCCGTGATCCACCAGCACCGTCAGCCCGTAGCCGTGAAGCCAAGCGGCGTAAAGCACCGTCCCGTCGAACACCGCGCGGAAGTCGCTGCCCTCCGGCGCTTCGATGTCGAGGCCAGGGTGAGGCACGGCGGTACGGAAGCGCGGGTGCACGCGGTTGCCGAAGCTGGCGCGCACGGTCCCCTCGGCTGGCCAGTCCAGCAGGCCGCGGAATCGCCGGATATCGAGGGCCGGGGCGACGCCCTGGCCCGTGCGCGCCAGCCGCTCCAACGCGGCCTGGGCCTGGCGCAGCTCCTCCAGGGCTTGGCGGCGCTTCTCCTGATCGGCCTCCAGGCGCGAGACCGCCGCCACGTACTCGGCCTGCGCCCGAGCCAATGCGCCTCGGGCACGTACCGCCGAGGCCGCGGCACGCGCCGCGGCGGCGCGTTCGCGCTCCAGGGCCTGGCGGGTGGCTTCGAGCTCGCGTGCCTCCCGGCGATAGGCCTCCAGGACCCTCGCGTCGCGCCCGCTGAGGTAGGCGGCGTCCTGCAGCGCCCGCGCATAGTCGCGGGGCTCGCCCCACGCCGCGAGCCGCTGGATCTGCGGCGCCGGACCGAGCTTGTAGATCTCCCGCAGACGGAAGGCGAGATAGCGCTGGCGGCGTGCCTGGGCCTGTTGCAGCTCGCGCTGGCTCTGGGCGATGCGCTCCACCGACCGCTGCGCCCCTTCGAGCCTCAGCGCCGCCGCGCGGTGTTCCGCCTCCTTGAGGCGCAACGCCGCCTGGACGCGCTCGAGCTCTCCCAGTAGGCCCGCCGCGCGCGCGCCGAGCCGCGCCAACTCCTCGCGCAGGCGGGCGATGTCGCGTTCCACGGCCTGAAGCCGCACCTCCGGGGCGATGGCCGCCCGCGGGGCGCCGATCCAACCCAGGCCGAGCAGGGCCCACAACACCAGCGCTCCGCCCCGAGACTTCCGCGGCGGGAGGTGTTGTGGTATGCTCCGCGCGCCGGTTTTCTCCGGCGCCTCCTCCCCCGTCGGCAGGACGCGATGGCGACCGAGACGCTGCCTCAAGCGCTTCCCCACTCCGACGAGGCCGAGCGTTCCGTCCTGGGCGCCGTGCTGCTCGATAACCATCAGTTCCACCGGGCGGCGGAGCTGCTGGGCGCAGCGTCGTTCTACTCGCCGCGGCACCAGAAGATCTTCCAAGCGATGCAGGCGCTCGCCGAGGCCGGTCGGGCCATCGACCTGGTGACGCTCAAGGACCAGCTCGAACGCACGCGCGACCTCGAAGCCTGCGGGGGGCCCGCCTACCTCGCCTCCCTCGTGGACGGCGTGCCCCGCTCGGCCAACGTGGAGTACTACGCCGAGATCGTCAAGGACAAAGCGGTCCGGCGCCAGCTGCTGCGGGCCGCTCATAGCATCGTCGATGCCGCCTCCGGCCCGGAAGGCACGGCGGACCAGCTGCTCGACATGGCCGAAGGAGAGATTTTCCGGGTGGCCGGGGAGCGGCTGCGTTCGGGCTTTCGGCCCTTGAGCGCCATCGCGGCCGAGGGCCTCAAAGTCATCGAGGGGCTGACGCAGCGTCGCGAGGTCGTCACCGGAATCCCCACCGGGCTGACCCAGCTCGACGAGATGACGGCCGGGCTGCACCCCGCGGATCTCGTGATCCTCGCGGCGCGTCCGGCGATGGGCAAGACCGCCCTCGCCTTGGGCATCGGGGCGCATGCGGCGCTCCGGGCGCAGCGCAAGGTCGGCATCTTCTCCCTGGAGATGTCGCACCTGCAGCTCTTCATGCGCCTGCTGTGCGCGGAGGCGCGGGTGGACAACCACCGGCTGCGTACCGGGCGCGTCAGCAACGAGGACTGGCAGCGCATCATTCGCGCTTACAGCGCCCTTTCCAGCGCACCGATCTTCATCGACGAGTCGCCCGGGGTGACGATCCTCGAGATGCGCGCCAAAGCGCGCCGGCTCGCCTACGAGCGCGGGCTCGATCTGCTGATCGTGGACTACCTCCAGCTGATGCGCGGCCGCGGGGTGCGCTACGAGAGCCGCCAGCAGGAGATCTCCGACATCAGTCGCTCGCTCAAGGAGCTCGCCAAAGAGCTCCACGTCCCCGTCGTGGCGCTCTCGCAACTGTCGCGAGCCCCCGAGCAACGGGGCCGGGATCGCCGCCCGCAGCTGTCCGACCTGCGCGAATCGGGGGCGATCGAGCAGGACGCCGACGTCGTCCTCTTTCTCTACCGGGAGGAGGTCTACCGGCGCGACGATCCGGAGCTGCGCGGACGGGCGGAGTTGATCATCGGCAAGCAGCGCAACGGGCCGATCGGCACCCTGCCCCTCGTGTTCATCCGCGAGTACATGCGCTTCGAGAACCCAGCCAGGCACGAAGGGCTCGACGAGGCGAGAGCCTGAGCACCCCTCAGAACGGGTAGGCGTCTTCGCGGCGATCGAGCATCCGCATCTGCCGCTCCCACTGGTACTTGAAAATCAGCAACACCCGCAGCGTCAGGTCCGCCTCCTTGCGCGCCGGGCTGCGCCAGTCGCGCTCCAGGCGTATCAGCCTCAGCCAGCGGCTGCCCTCGCGGAACGCCTTCGTCGGCAGATTCCAGCGGCCGTCCCGACCCTGCCGTGCGTGGAGCCACTCGAGGTGAGTCATCAGCAGCGGGTAGCGGTTGATCAGCCCCAGGCGCGCCAACAGCTCCAGGATCACGAGCAGCTCGTCCAGGTCGCCGCTTTTCTCGTAGGTCTCGATGGGGCGGATTCTCAACCCATGCCCGCGCACGAAGGCCCCCCTGGCCGTGCGCACCAATCCCAGATCGGGGGCGAGGGACTGGTAGGTTTCCGACACGACGTAGTCGTAGATCTTCTTCAAGCGCATCTTGGCCAGCTCCCCGTCGAGCAACCACGGGGAGTGGGCGAAGACGTAGGTTACGTAGTAGTCGGGGAAGAACAGGTAGCCCTCCCGCCAGGCTTTGTCGCGGATCAGGGGATGGGTGGCGCCGATCTCCTCCACGGGATCCCGCGCCACCGGGTCCTCCACCAGAGAAGCGGTGCGCTCCAGCAGCTCCAGCGTCGCGATCCGTCCCTTCTCGTCCAGGTAGCCCGCCCGGACCAGCAAACCCAAGGCCAGGATGCGCAGGAACCAGCGGTAGTAGAGTTCGCGCCGCTCGTCGGCCTTGACGACGCGCTGGAACTCGAAAAGCTTGAGGTTCTTCTTCGTCGCCGTGAGGAACGAGCGCAGCGTCTTCGCCGCCGCCCGCACCGGCTTCGTGTCGCGGTCCCAACCGTACTCGAAGAGCAGGTTCAGGCCGTTCTCCAGGCACGGCTGAAACTTCCGGGAATCCGAGGCGTGGATCCGCCCCCCCCAGGTCCCGTCCCTGCGCTGCCGGCGAGCGAGCTGGAGGGCGGGGGCGTAGCGCAGGAGTTCTTGGCGCGCTTGCTGGACCTGGGGATCGTCCCGGCGCCGGTCCAGCAGCTCCGTGAGCACGCGGTAGCGGATAGCCGGACAGCCCTCGTGGAGCAACCAGTCCGTGGGATCCGCGCGCAACGAGGAGCGCCAGTCGGTCATGGGTCTCGCTCGACGGTCACGCTTCCCACGACCCAGCGCTGGAACTCCTCGAACATGCCCAGCGCGTCGTGGGGTCCCGGGGAAGCCTCCGGGTGGTACTGCACGGCCCACACGCGTTGCGCGGGGGCCACGAAACCCTCGCACGTCCGATCGTTCAGGTTGATGTGGGTGACCTGCACCTCGGGCGGCAGGCTCTCCGGGTCCACGGCATAGCCATGGTTCTGGGAGGTCACCGCCACGCGGCCGGTGCGCAAATCGAGCACGGGGTGGTTGGCCCCCCGGTGGCCGAACTTGAGCTTGAACGTGCGCCCGCCGAGGGCCAGCCCCGCCAGCTGATGGCCGAGGCAGATCCCGAAAATGGGAACCCGCCCGAGGAGCCCGCGCACGGTGCGGACGGCGTAGTCCGCGGCCGCCGGGTCGCCGGGGCCGTTGGAGAGGAACACGGCGTCCGGCTCGAGGGCCAGGGCCTCGGCTGCCGGAAGCCCCGCCGGGACCACCGTGACATCGAATCCGGCTTCGTACAGCAGGCGAAAGATATTGCGCTTGGCACCGAAGTCGTACGCCACGCAGTGCGCCCGTCGCGCCGGCGCGGCGGGCGTGGCCGTGCGCCAGCGCTCCGGCCGCGGATGCCTCCACCCGTAGGAGGCCCGGCATGTCACCTGCCCCACGAGATCGAGGCTCTCCAGGGGCGGGACGGCGCGCGCCTTGGCCAGCAGGGACTCCGGATCGCGGTCCACCGAGGAGAGCACCCCGCGCATGGCCCCGCGGGTGCGGATGTGTCGGGTGATCGCCCGCGTGTCCACCTCGGCCAGAGCCGGGATGCCGTGCGAGGCGAGGTAAGCGTGCAAACTCTGCCGCGCGCGCCAGTTCGAGGGGCGGTCCACGGCCTCGCGGACCACGAAGCCGCAGGCCTGGGGCGCGGGGGACTCCTCGTCCTCGTGGTTCGTCCCCACGTTGCCGATCTCGGGACAGGTCATGACCACGATCTGGCCGCGGTAGGAGGGATCCGTGAGGATCTCCTGGTAGCCCGCCATGGAGGTGTTGAAGACGACCTCCCCGCCGGCCTCGCCCACCGCCCCGAAGGCCCGGCCCCGGAAGATCCGTCCGTCCTCCAGCGCGAGACATGCCTCGCCCACCGTGCCTCCTCCTTCCTCAGCTTGGCTCGACGGGGCGCGCCTGCAGGCGCCCCCGCGGCCCCTCCTCGAGCCGCCCCCATGGCAGCGTGTCATCGTGTTCGAAGATCACCTCCCAACCCGCGCGCACGGCCTCGGCGAGCACGCGGCGCTTCGTGGCCAACGTGGCCAGCGGCTCGAGATCGTACGCCATGATGTAGGGCAGCGGCAGGTGGCTCGCCGTGGGCACGAGATCGGCCAGGAACAGCACCCGGCGTTCGCGCGTCTGTACGGCCACGATCTGCATGTGCGGCGTGTGCCCCGGAGCCAGCCGCAGCTGCAGATGGCGCGACAGCGGCACGTTTCCCTCCACGAGCCACAGCCGACCGGGCTCGCGGGCGAGCGGCTCGTAATCGTCGGGGCGATAGGAGGCGCGGATCCGCTCGTGGTCCCAGCGCGCCGTCTCCAGCTCTCCGCGCTGGACCACGTAACGGGCGTTGGGAAAGGCGGGCACGACACGCCCGCCCGGGCCCAGCAGGGTGTTGCCCCCGGCGTGATCGAAATGCAGGTGGGTGTTGATGACCAGATCCACCTCTTCGGGCCCGATCCCGGCGGGTTCGAGCCAGACCTCGGGGGGCGGGGCGTCGATCCCGTAGATGTCGCGCCCCTTCGCCTCCCAGCGCGTTCCCGCTCCGGTGTCGACGAGGATGCGCCGCGCCCCGTCCTCCACGAGGAGCACGTTGAGGGCCAGGCGGATGCGGTTGCGTTCGTCGGGGGGCCGCTCCCGCGACCACAGGACCCGCGGCACGACCCCGAACATGGCGCCCCCGTCGAGCCACACCGTGCCGGCCCGCAGCAACGTCAGCTGCAGGCCGTCGGCGTGAACACGGATCACGAAACGGGCTCCAACCGGCGCTCGAGCACCGATCCGAGGGCCCGCAACTGGGCCATGAGTTGCTCGAACTGCGTGGGCAGCAGAGCCTGCGGGCCGTCGGAAAGCGCCCGATCGGGCGCCGGATGCACCTCGACCATGATGCCGTCCGCCCCCGCGGCCAGTGCCGCCCGTGCCATGGGTGCCACCCGGTCGCGCACGCCCGTGGCGTGACTGGGATCCACGAAGATGGGCAGGTGTGACTTCTTTTGCACCACGGGCACCACCGACAGGTCGAGCGTGAAGCGGCTGTGCTGCGAGAAGGTGCGGATCCCGCGCTCGCACAGGATCACGTTGTAGTTGCCTTCGCTCAGCAGATATTCGGCCGACATCAGGAAATCCTCGAGGCTGGCCGACATGCCGCGCTTGAGGAGCACGGGCCGGCCACTGCGGCCGGCCGCCCTGAGCAGCGAGAAGTTCTGCATGTTGCGCGCCCCGATCTGGATGATGTCGGCGTGCTCCTCCACCAGGCGCAGCGATGCCTCGTCGACGGCCTCGCTCACGACCGGCAAGCCCGTTTCCTCGCGTGCCCGGGCGAGCCAGCGCAGTGCCTGCTCGCCGAGACCCTGGAAGCTGTAAGGGCTCGTGCGGGGCTTGAAGGCCCCGCCCCGCAGCAAATGGCCCCCCGCCTGCTTGACAAGACGCGCGATGGTCAAAATCTGCGCTTCGCTTTCCACGGCGCAGGGACCGGCGATGACGGAGAACCTCCCTCCGCCGATCTCCACCGAGCCGACGCGGATCCGCGTCGGCTCGGGTTTGACCTCCCGGCTGACGAGCTTGTAGGGCTGGGTGACCGGCAGCGCCTGGGCCACGCCCGGTAAAACTTCGAACATTGTCGGATCCAGGGAGCCCGAGTTGCCCGTGATCCCGACCGCCGTGCGCTCCGCTCCCGGGATCGGGTGGGCCCGGTAACCGAGGTCCTCGATGAAGCGGACGACGCGCTTCAAGTCGTCAGGGGTGCTGTCCTTCTTCATGACGACCAGCATGGCGGCCTCCCTGTCTTCCCCAGGCGCGGCAGCGATCCTAGCCGAAGCCGGCCCGCGGCAGCAACCCGCGCCCCGCGCGCCTGGGGCGCGCCAACTCCTTGTGTTGACGCTTGTTGCGCCCTGTGCTAGCCTTGCCGGCCGCCCGCCCGCAGGGACGGGGTGCCGGTTGGATTCCCTGCCGGCTGGCCGTGGACGATCCGGCGGGCTTGAGAGGCAACTCCCGCAGGGCAGGCGCGTAGCTCAGGGGGAGAGCGCTACCTTGACACGGTAGAGGTCGGCGGTTCGAAACCGCCCGCGCCTACCAGTAAGGTCGTGGACCTCTTGCGCCGGAAGGTTCGGGAATGACCGTCCCCGCCACCTCCATCCGCGTCCGCTTGCCCGACGGCAGCGAGCGGGAGCTTCCTTCGGGGAGCACGGCCCTCGATCTGGCGCGCGCGCTGGGTCCCGAGGTGGCGGCCAAGGCGGTCGTGGCGCGCGTCAACGGCGAGCTCGTGGACCTCACCCGCCCGTTGCCCGACAGCGCCGAGGTGGAGCTGCTGGGCGAGGGACACCCGCAGGCCCTGGAGGTCCTGCGCCACTCGACGGCACACGCCACGGCCCAAGCCGTACAGGAGCTTTTCCCCGGGACCAAGATCGGTCAGGGGCCGGTCATCGAGGACGGCTTCTACTACGATTTCGACCGCGAGGAGCCCTTCAGCGAGGCGGACTTGGGACGCATCGAGGCGCGCATGCGCGACATCGTGCGCCGGGACCTGCCGATCGAGCGCCTCGAGGTTTCCAAAGAAGAAGCGATCCGTCTCTTCGAACGGGAGAACGAACCCTACAAGGTCTACTTCGCCAGGACCAAGGGCGGGGAGCGGGTCTCGATTTACCGGCAAGGCCAGTGGAACGACTTCTGCCGGGGTCCCCATCTCCCCTCCACGGGCCGCCTGCGGGCGTTCAAGCTGCTCTCCGTGGCCGGGGCGTACTGGTTGGGAGACGAGCGCAACAAGATGCTCCAGCGCATTTACGGAACCGCGTTCTTCACGGAGCAGGAGCTGCAGGACTACTTGCAGCGGCTGGAGGAGGCGCGCCGGCGCGACCACCGCAAGCTCGGGCGCGAGCTGGGGCTGTTCTCCTTCCACCCCGAGGCTCCCGCGAGCCCTTTTTTCCATCCCAAGGGGGCCGTGCTCTACAACACGCTCATCGCCTACGTCCGGGAACTCTACCGGCGCTACGACTACCAGGAGGTCATCACCCCCCAGATCTTCGATGCCTCGCTGTGGAAGCGCTCCGGGCACTACGACCACTTCCGCCGGCACATGTTCTTCACCACGGTCGAGGGGCGGGAGTACGGCGTCAAACCGATGAATTGCCCCAGCCACTGCCTGATGTACGCCGAGCACCGCCACTCCTACCGGGAGCTGCCGATCCGGCTCGCGGACTTCGGGCGCCTGCACCGCTACGAGCCTTCCGGGGCCACCGGCGGGCTGACGCGAGTGCGCAGCTTCGCGCAGGACGATGCGCACATCTTCTGCACCCCCGAGCAAGTCCCCGGCGAGGTGCGCCGCGTGGCGGAGATGATTCTGGAGTGTTACGCCCTGTGCGGTTTTTCCGATGTCGCGATCTACCTCTCCACGAGGCCCGCGGACCGCGCCGGCTCGGACGCGCTGTGGGACCGCGCCGAGGCCGCCTTGGAGCAGGCGTTGCGCGACACAGGACAGGCCTACGAGCTCCGCCCGGGCGAGGGAGCTTTCTACGGCCCCAAGATCGACTTCGTCGTCCATGACGCGCTCAAGCGGGGTCACCAGCTCGGTACGATCCAGCTCGACTACGTGCAGCCGGAACGTTTCGCCCTGCGCTACATCGACGCGCAAGACCGCGAGCAGCGGCCGGTCATGATTCACCGGGCGATGCTCGGTTCCCTGGAGCGCTTCCTGGGGATCCTCATCGAGCACTGCGCGGGCGCCTTTCCGCTGTGGCTGGCCCCCGAACAGGTGCGGGTGCTCTCCATCACGGAGCGCAGCGCTCCCTACGCCCAGCAGGTGGCGGCTGCGCTCGTGGAGGCGGGCCTGCGTGCCCGGGCCGACGTGCGCAACGAGAAGCTGGGGGCCAAGATTCGCGAAGGGCAACAGGACAAGGTACCCTACATGCTCGTCGTCGGGGACCGCGAGGCCGCGGCGGGGACGGTCGCCGTCCGCTCGCGCCGCGAGGGCGATCTGGGCGTGCGGCCCCTGGGCGCGTTCATTGAGGAGGTCGTGCGGCTCGACCGGGAGCGCCGCCCGGTCCCCTGAGCCGACCAAAGGAGTCGAGGACGATGCCCAAGCTGAAGACCAAGCGCTCCGCCGCCAAGCGTTTCCGCTTCACGGCGACGGGCAAGATCAAGCGCTCCAGGGCTTACCGGAGTCATATCCTGACCAAGAAAGAACGCGGCCGGAAGCGCCGCCTGGGGGCGCCCGCCCGCGTCTCTCCAGCCGACGCGGCGCGGATCCGACGGATGTTGCCGTACGGCTCCGACTGACGCGCAGGGAGGGAAGGAGCGATGCCTCGAGTCACGCGCGGGAACAAGCGACGCTTGCGGCGGAAAAAAATCCTGCGCCGCGCCAAGGGTTACTATCTCGCCAAGTCCAAGCTGTACCGCATCGCCAGGGAACAGGTGCAGCGCTCGCTCCAGTACGCCTACCGCGACCGGCGCCAGCGCAAGCGGGAGTTCCGCCGCCTGTGGATCCTGCGCATCAACGCCGCCGCCCGGCAGCACGGGACGACGTACGCGCGGCTGATGCACGCGCTCAAGGTCGCCGGGGTTGCCCTCGACCGCAGGATTCTCGCGGATCTCGCCGCGCGCGAGCCCGCGGTTTTCGGGGAGCTGGTGCAGGCGGCGCGCCGGGCCGCCGCCACCGCCTGACGGCGCCGTCGTGGC
Organism: Acidobacteriota bacterium; assembly: GCA_037447115.1. GTDB lineage: Bacteria > Acidobacteriota > Polarisedimenticolia > Polarisedimenticolales > JBBIHH01 > JBBIHH01. The sequence continues at coordinate 56,362 of JBBIHH010000011.1, read as the reverse complement.
GCTCTCCGTGGAGGCCCTCGAGCGGGAGTTCCGGGAAGCCCTGGAGTGCGCGCGGGGCGACGATCGCGCCCTGGAGCGGTTGCGCGTCGAGTACCTGGGGCGCAAGGGCAAGATCACGCAGCTGCTGCGGGAACTCGGCCAGCTTCCCGCGGCCTCGCGCCCCGCGGCGGGCCGCGCGATTCACGCCCTGCAGGCGACCGTCGCGCAGGCCCTCGAGCAGGCCCGGGCGCAGGCGCGCGAGGCGCAGCGGCGCCACAGCTTGGAACGCAGCCGGGAGGACATCACCCTGCCCGGCCGCCGACCGTGGAGCGGGGCCTTGCACCCGGTCAGCCGGACCCGGAGAACGCTGGAACGCATCTTCCGCGACATGGGCTACGAGATCGTCAGCGGTCCCGAGGTCGAGGACGATTTTCACAACTTCCGGGCGCTCAACCTCCCCCCGGAGCATCCCGCGCGGGACGAAACCGACACCTTCTATCTCGGACAGGACCTGCTGCTGCGCACCCACACCTCGCCCGTGCAGATCCGCACCATGCGGCAGCGCCGACCGCCGATCCGCATCATCTGCACCGGACGCGTCTACCGCCGCGATCTCGACGCCACGCACCTGCCCATGTTCCACCAACTCGAGGCCCTGGTCGTCGGGGAAGGCATCTCCATGGCCCACCTCAAAGGCACGATGGACGCCGTGTGGAAGCGGTTCTTCGGACCCCAGGTCTCGATCCGTCTGCGGCCGGGCTACTTTCCCTTCGTCGAACCGGGGGCGGAGTACGACGTCTCCTGCGCCCTGTGCGACGGGAGAGGCTGCCGGACCTGCAAGGGGACGGGCTGGATCGAACTCGGCGGCGCGGGCATGGTCCACCCCGCGGTGCTCGAGACGGTGGGGATCGATCCGGAGCGCTACACGGGCTTCGCCTTCGGGCTCGGTATCGACCGCATCGCGATGATCCACCATGGCATCGAGGACTTGAGACTGCTCGTGGAAGGCGACGTGCGCTTCCTGAGTCAGTTTTCCTTCTGAGCGGCGGGGACGATGTGGGCTTCGCTGAAGTGGCTGCGCGAGCTCTGCCCCTGTGAGCTGGCGGTGGAGGCGCTCGCCGAGCGGCTGACGCTGCGGGGCCTCGCGGTGGAGCGCTGGGAGGCGCGCGGGGACGACATCGCGCTCGAGATCGACGTGCCGCCCAATCGGCCGGACTGTCTGGGCCACCTGGGGCTCGCCCGCGAGCTCGCCGCCTCCCTCGCCGCCCCCTTGCCCCGCCCCCCGCAGGGACCGGAGCTTCCGGGGACGAGCGGTCTCCTCGAGGGCGTGCAGGTCGTCGTGGACAGCCCCGAGGCTTGCCCGCGCTACACGGCGGGACTCGTGGAGCAGGTGCGCGTGGGCCCCTCGCCCCGTTGGCTCGCCGCTCGCCTGGAGGTCTGCGGCCTGCGCTCGATCAACAACGTCGTGGACGTCTCGAACTGGGTGCTGCTCGAGTTGGGCCATCCCGTTCACACCTTCGACTTCGACCGGCTCGCGGGGGCCACGATTCGCGTGCGCTACGCGCGAAGGGGCGAGGAACTGCGGACCCTCGACGGTGTGAGGCGCCTGCTCGACCCCTCGGCCCTGGTCATCGCGGACGCCCAACGCCCCGTGGCGCTCGCGGGAGTGATGGGCGGCGCGGAGACGGAAATCGGCCCGAACACGACGCGCGTGCTGATCGAGGCGGCGGTCTTCGATGCCCGCACGGTGCGGGCCCTGGCGCGCACGCTGGGCCTGCGCACCGAAGCGAGCCTGCGCTTCGAGCGCGGGTGCGATCCGGAAATGGCTCTCGTCGCGCAGCTTCGCACCGCCGAGCTGCTGCGCGAGGTGGCAGGAGGGGTACCCCGCCGGCAGGTGGTGGACCTGCGCGCCGGGGCGCCCGCCCCGAGGCGCCTGCTGCTGCGCCACGCGCGCCTAGTGCGCTTGCTCGGGTTCGACCCGGGCCCGGAGGCCACGGCCGGGGCCCTGGCGGCCCTAGGTCTGGCGCCCGAGCCTGAGGCCGGGGCTGCGTGGGCCGTGGTCGTTCCTTCCTGGCGTCGGGATCTCGAACGCGAGGCGGACCTCGTAGAAGAAGTCGCGCGTCAGCTCGGCTACGATCGCATCCCCGCCGAGCTTCCCCCGACCGCCGCCGCGCCGCTCGCGGAAGAGCCCGAGCGGGTGCTCGAGGAGCGGACGAGGGAACGTCTCGCCGCTCTGGGGTTTTGCGAGACCATCCACTACGCGATGGTTTCGCGGGGCGAGGACGAGCCGTTCGTCGAGCCGGGGACCGCGCCGGCCGTGGCCTTGGCGAACCCGATTTCGGAGGCCCTGGCCGTGTTGCGCCGGTCGCTGCTTCCGGGGCTGCTGCGCGCGGCGGACTTCAACTTGCGGCGCGGCCAGCGCGACGTGCGCCTGTTCGAGGTGGCGCGCGTATTCGTGGCGCGGGAGCCGGCTGCAGCCCCCGGGGAGCCGCTACGGGCGGCGCTCGTGTGGACCGGTGCCGCCGCCCCGAGGCATTGGTCGCATCCCGTGCCCCAGGTCACGCTCCACGATCTCATCGGCCTCGTGGAGCACGTGCTCGATTGTTTGGAGTGCGGGGTGCGGCTCGAGCGCGCGCGACCCCCCTGCCCCGGCTTTCACCCCGGCCGCGCGGTGGGCTGGCGTACCCCCGCCGGAGGGTGGGTGGCGTGGGGCGGGCAGCTCCATCCCGAGCTCGCGGAGCGACTGGAGCTGGACCTACCGCTCTTCGCCGCCGAGCTGGACCTGACGGCCGTGGGCCGGTTGCCGCGCCGTCCGCCGCGCTACCGGCCGGTACCGCGCCTGCCGGCGGTCCAGCGCGATCTCTCGTTCGTGATCGAGGAAGGGCGGGAGTACCGGACGGTGGAGCGGCTCCTGGCGCAGGTCGTCCCACCGGCGGAGGTGCGTTTCGAGGTCGTGGACCGCTACAGCGGCCCGCCCCTCGGCCCGGGCGAGGTGTCCCTCACGGTGCGTGTTATCCTGGAGCCTGCGGATCGGAGTCTCACGGACGCCGAGATCGAGGGCTACCGGCGAGCCCTGATCGACGCGCTCGGGGAGCAGGGCATCCGGTTGCGCGGGTAAGCCCCGAGGAGGCACCGCGTTGACGCGCGCCGCGGCCATCGTTAGACTCCTGGAGGAGCGGATCCAGCGCGTCGCCGAGCTTGTCCGCGACCTCAGGCGCGAGCGCGACGCGCTACGGAACGAGGTGGCGGCGCTGCGGGAGCGCGTGGCTGAGCTCGAGGCGGCGGGGCGGCTACCCGTCGAGGCGCTGCGCGCAGGGTTGCAGGAGGTGCTCGCGGAACTCGAGGGCCACGAGATCCGCTGAGTCGGGGTCGGCGGGGACACGAGGGGAATGGAGGAACTCTCCCGCGGGACGCCCGTGACGATTTTCGGGCGGACCTACCATCTCCGCGGCCACCACGACCCCAGCTATCTGGAGCGACTCGCGGCGCTGGTCGACGAGAAGATGAAGGAGGTGGCGCAAGCGACGGGCGCCGCGGACACGGTGAAAATCGCGATCCTCGCCGCGCTGAACCTCGCGGATGAACGATTGCAGGCCGAAGCGGGAAGCCCCGGCGACGCGCGGGGCGCCGCCGCGGCCGCGGTGCCGCGCCTGGAGCGGCTGGTGTCGCGGCTCGACGAGTTGCTCGCCGAGCCGTGAGGACGGCGGGGCCGCGCCGGCGGGCCCGCCGTAGCGGAAGGTGCGTGAGGCCCTTCAGAGAGTCTGCCCCTGCGGGGTACGTGATGGGCTTTGAACGGTTGAGCCAACATCCGTTCCACGGGAATCGGACACGGAGCGTGGTGTGCACGCCCTCGCTGCGAGGGACGCCTGAAGCGCTTCTCTAAGGTTCCCACCTGCTGAGCAGGTTCAACGGGTCTGGCCCACACGGCCCACGCGGGGGTGCCACCTCCCCGCACCGCCCCCGCCCTCCATGTCGCGGCCACGCTCCGGGTGCTGGGCACCCGGTGGGTGGTGCGCATGAGCGCCTCACAGGCCCTGCTGGGCGCTGCGCTGGGAGTCTTCGTCGGCGCCCTCGCGCTGGGCGCGGCCCTCTGGATGGCCGTGCGGCGGCTGCGCGAGGCACGCCGCCGGGCGGCGCGCATCCTGGCCGAGGCGCGACGGGAAGCCGAGGCACGAGCGGCCGAGATGCTCGCCTCCGCCCAGGAACGGGCCCTGCAGCTCTCCGAGGAAATCGAGCAGCGGCGGCGCAGCCTGGACGAGCAGGAGAGCGCGCTCGAGGCGCGCTCTCAGGAGCTGCAGCGCCGCACCCATGCGCTGCGGCAGAGCGAGCGCGCGCTGGAGCGGGAGCGCCACAAGCTGGAGCAACTGCAGCACAGCGCCGCGCGCGACGCGGAGGCCGCGCGCCAGGCCCGCGAGCAGGCGGAAGCCGAGCTCGTGCGCGTCGCGGGCCTCGGCCGGGAGGAGGCCCGCGCGGAGCTTCTGCGCCAAGCGGAGGAGCAGGCCCGCGCCGAGGTCGAGCGTCGCTACCGCAAGATCGAAGAGGAAGCCCGCGAGGAAGCCGAGCGGCGCGCGATGGAGCTGGTCGTTCAGGCCGCGGAGCGACTCGATGCCCGGCGGGCTGTGGAGACCACCGTCACCTACATCGAGCTTCCCAACGACGAGATGAAAGGGCGCATCATCGGACGCGAAGGCCGCAACATCCGGGCCCTGGAAGCGCTCACCGGCATCGATCTCATCGTGGACGATACGCCGCGCTCGATCGTCATCTCCTCCTTCGACGCGCTGCGGCGGGAGATCGCCCGGATCGCCATCGAACGCCTGATCGAGGACGGCCGGATCCACCCGGCGCGTATCGAAGAGGTCGTCCAGCGGGTCCGTGAAGAGATGGACGTGCAGATCGAGCAACGGGGGGCCGCGGCCGCCTACGAACTCGGGATCCCGAACCTGCACCCGCGTCTCAATCGCCTCGTGGGCCGCATGGGGTTCCACACGCACCACGGACAGCAGCTCCTGCAGCACTGCGTGGAGACGGCGCGCCTTGCGGGGTACATGGCGGCGGAGTTGGGCGCGCGCGCCGAGCTGGCCCGCCGGGCGGGGTTGCTGCACGAGATCGGTCGCGTGGAAGAGGGCGTGCAGGGACCGGTGTTTCTCGCCTCGGCCGAGCTCGCCGCGCGCTACGGCGAGCAGCAAGCGGTGGTGCAGTGCATCCGGGCCATGCACCGCGAGGCGGAAACGCGCACCGTCGAGGCCATGCTGCTGCGCGTGGCCAAGCGCATCTCCGCAGCGCGGCCCGGAGCGCGCCGCGAAAATCTCGAGATCCACATCGAGCGGCTCCGGCGCCTGGAGCAACTTGCGGAGACCGTGCCGGGCGTGCAGCGCGCGTTCGCCGTCAAGGCCGGCCGGGAGCTGCGGGTCATCGTATCCCCCGAGCAGGTTCGCGATGCGGACGTTCCGGAGCTGTCGCGGCGCATCGCGCGCATGGTGGAACAGGAGCTGGCTTTTTCCGGGCGGATCAAAATCGACGTCATCCGCGAGACGCGGGCGGTGCAATACGCCCTGTAGCGAGCGGCGCACACGGAGGCCGCGATGCAGGCGCTCGAGCAGTTCATGGCCGAGGGGCGCGCGGCGCTCGAGCGCACCCTGGAGCGCCTGCTCCCCGAAGTCGAGGGGCCCGCGCGCACGGCCATCGAGGCCGTGCGCTACGCCGTCCTCGGGGGCGGCAAGAGGTTGCGGCCCTTGCTCGCGCTGGCCGTGTGCGAGGCGTACGGAGGGGAGTCTCGTGTGGTCCTGGAGCCGGCCGCGGCGCTCGAGTTGCTGCACAACTACTCGCTGATCCACGACGATCTGCCGGCCATGGACGACGACGCGCTGCGGCGCGGTCGCCCGACGGTGCACCGGGTGTTCGGGGAAGCGGTGGCGATTCTTGCGGGCGATGCGCTGCAAGCGCTGGCCTTCGAGATCCTGGCGACCCATCCCCCGGGAAGTCGTTACGACCGCTGGCGCGCCGAAGCCGTGCGCATCGTGGCGACCCGCGCCGGGCTCGCCGGGCTCGTGGGCGGGCAGGTGGCGGACCTCGAGGCGCAAGGCCGCTCGGCGCAGTCGGCCCGGCTGGCCTGGATCCATCGCTGCAAGAGCGGGGCGTTGTTCGCCGCAGCCGCCGAGATCGGCGGCCTGTACGCGGGGGCGGACGAGGTTCTGCGGCAACGGCTCGGCCGGTTCGGCGAGGCGCTGGGCGAGGCCTTCCAGGTGCGCGACGACCTGCTCGACGAGACGGCGGAGGCGAGCGTCTTGGGCAAGACACCGGGCAAGGACCGGCGCGCGGGCAAGTGCACCGCGGTCGCCGTCTACGGCCGGGAGGGGTCGGAACGACGGGTTCACGAACTGCTGGACGAGGCCCTCGCGCAGCTCCGGAGCGGGGGCGCCGTGCCGGCCCTCGTGGAGGCGCTGGCCCGCCGGGCCGTGATGCGGGCGTCGTGACTGGCCCTCGCCATCGACCGCTCAAGGCGCGGCTCGATCGGCTGCTCGTGGAGCGCGCGCTCGCCCCCACCCGCACGCGGGCACAGGCTCTGATCCTCGCCGGGCGCGTGCGCTCCGGCGCCCGTACGCTGGACAAACCCGGCATGCTCTTGCCCCTGGATGTCCCCTTGCAGGTGCTGCCCGGACCCCGTTGGGTAGGCCGGGGAGCGGAGAAACTCGCCGGGGTTCTCCCACGCCTCGCCCTGGACGTGCGCGGCAAAGATGCGCTCGACGTGGGCGCTTCGACGGGAGGCTTCACCCAGGTCCTGCTCGAGGCCGGTGCGCGGCGGGTCATCGCCCTCGACGTGGGACGGGGCCAGCTCGACTGGTCGCTGCGGTGCGACGCGCGGGTCGTTCCGCTCGAGGGCATCAATGCCCGCGATCTGCGGCCCGAGCAGCTTCCCTTCCCCCCCGAGGTCGCCGTCGTGGATGTATCCTTCATCTCCGCCGCCAAGGTGGTGCCCGCGGTGATGCGCTGCCTCGTCGGCCGGGGGGATCTGGTCGTGCTCGTCAAGCCGCAGTTCGAGGTGGGCCCACGCCACGTGGAACGCGGCGGCATCGTGCGCAACCTCGCGCTGCATCGACAGGTGCTCGCCTCTCGCATCCGGCAGTGGCAGGATGCGGGATGGGTCGTGCGCGACGTGCGGCGCAGTCCCGTGCGTGGGGCGCGGGGCAACGTCGAGTACTTCGTCCACCTGCTGCGCGAAGGCCCCCGCCTCTCCGAGGCCGCGCTCGAGGCGGCCATCGTGCGGGCGGTCTCCGAGGCGGAGCCATGAGGCGCCCTCCCGCGCACCCCGAAGCCCGTGCCCGCCCCGTGCGACGCGTGGCGCTGATCGCCAAGCTCGGTCCGGCCGAAGGCCCGCGCCTGGCGCGGGAGCTCGCCGCCTGGCTGCGCGGGCACGCGGTGGAGGTGATCTTCGACGAGGAAACCGCGCGCGCCCTGTCGGAGGAGGACGGCCTGCCCGCGGAACGGCTTCCCGCCGGGCTCGACCTGGCGATCGTGGCCGGCGGGGACGGCACGCTATTGCGGGTGGCTCGCGCCGCAGCGCCGCGAGGGATTCCCGTCCTCGGGGTCAACTTCGGCAGCCTCGGCTTCTTGACCGAGCTTCAGCCCGACGAGATCTACCGCGGCCTGGAGGCGGTGCTCGATGGGGCCTATCGGCTGGAGGAGCGCCAGATGCTGCGCGTGCGTTACGAGCGGGCCGGACACGCCGCGCAGGAGTACCTGCTGCTCAACGACGCCGTGGTCACCAAAGGCGCCCTGGCGCGGATGATCGAGCTGCTGGTCTTTGTGGACGGAGAAGAAATCGCGCGCTACTTCAGCGACGGCTTGATCGTCGCCACACCTACGGGCTCCACGGCCTACAACCTCTCCGCCGGGGGACCGATCCTCGACCCGCGCATGCGGGCGTTCGTGATCGCTCCCATCTGCCCCCACACCATGACGTACCGGCCGCTCGTGGTCCCGGAATCGGTGACGATCGAGGTCCGCCTGGGCCGGGCTGTCGAAGAGGTCTACCTCACCCTCGACGGACAGATCGGCCTGCCGTTCGGGGCGAGCGACCGCGTGAGGCTCGAGGCGCACCCCGATCCCGTCCGGCTCGTGCGTGTCACGGGACGCAGCTTTTTCGAGATCCTCCGCCGCAAGCTCCGCTGGGGCGAGCGCTGAGCCCCGTGACCGCGGCCCGCCGGGAGCATCCCCCGCACGAGACCCGCGCGGTCTGGGGGTGGGCCCTCTATGACTTTGCCAACTCGCCGTTCACTACCGTGATCGTGACCTTCGTCTACGCCGCCTACTTCACCCAGGCCATCGCTTCCGACCCGCTGCGCGGCACGGTGCTCTGGTCGCGGGCCGTGACGCTGTCCGCCGTTGCGGTCGCCGTGCTCTCGCCGGTGCTGGGAAGCCTCGCCGACTGCAGTGGCCTGCGCAAACGCTATCTCGCCCTGACCACGGCGACCTGCGTAGGAGCCACCACCCTGCTCTTCTTCCCGCAACGAGGCGACACACTCGTGGCGCTCGCCGCGTTCTTTGTCGCCAACACCGCCTTCGAGCTGGCCATCGTTTTTTACAACGCCTTGCTTCCCGCCGTGGCCCCTCCCGAACGGTTCGGCCGCGTCTCCGGGCTGGGATGGGGGCTCGGTTATCTGGGCGGGTTGCTGGCCTTGGGGCTGTCTTTGGCGCTGCTGCGCGCTCCGGCGAGCGCCCTGCCCGCCTGGATCGCTGGAGAGGCAAACCGCGTGCGGGCGACCCCGTGGCTCGTCGCGGCTTGGTACGCCGTGTTCGCTCTGCCGGTCTTCCTGTGGGTACCGGAGCGTCCCCCCCGAGGCGAGGGCAGCTGGCGGGAGGCCCTGCGGCGGCTCGCCCGGGCGGGCCACGACCTCAGACGACTCCCCCCCCTCGCCTGGCTTCTCGCGGCCCATCTGCTTTACAACGACGCGCTCGTCACCATCTTCGCCTTCGGCGGCATCTACGCAACCGGCACGTTCGCCTTCTCGATCCGCGAGCTGCTCGCCTTCGGCATCGCCCTCAACGTCACCGCGGGTCTGGGGGCATGGGGCTTCGGGTACCTGGACGATCGCGTGGGCGGCAAGCGGACGGTCCGCATCGCTCTCGGCGGCTTGGCTGCGGGAACCACGCTCGCGATCTTCGCTCCCGACCGCGCGTGGTTCTGGGTGGCGAGCCTGTGGATCGGGATCTTCGTCGGCCCGGTGCAATCCGCGAGCCGCTCCCTGATGGCCCGCTTCGTCCCGCGGGATATGGAAAACGAACTTTTCGGCTTCTATCAGCTGTCGGGGAAGCTGACGGCGTTCGCGGGCCCGCTGCTACTCGGCATTCTGGTTCAAGCCTTCGAGTCCCAGCGGGCGGGATTGGCGGTGGTGCTCCTGCTGCTCGGGGCGGGGTGGGCGCTGCTGGCTCGGGTGGACGAGCCTCGGGGCTGCACCCTCGCCCACGCCGCTTCCAGCGGGAGATAACCCAGGGGCATGCCTCCTTGCTCCTGCGATACCCCTACCTATATTTGACGCCCAGGCATTCATTCTCAGGGGGCAGGTGCGAAGGGTCGCCGGTGTCCCGCTCCCCGAAACCCCCGCTCGGGCTGCAGCCCCTGGACAAACATGCCATCGGCGCGCGCATCCGCCAGATTCGGCTGCGCTGCGGCTTGCGCCAGCGCGAACTCGCCCTGAGGCTCGGCACGAGCCAGTCGGCGGTGCACAAGTACGAGCACGGAGTGATCCCCGAGGCGCGGCGGTTGTTGGCTCTGGCGAGCCTCGGCCAAACCACGGTGGAATGGATCCTCACGGGCCGGCACGCGGAGCACGGCGCCACCGAGCAGGAGCGGCCCGATGCCGAACTCCTGGTCCTCGCGCAGCGGTTGCGCTCCTTCCGGCAGGTGGGCGCCGCCCGAGTGCGCGAGGCCTTGAGCCTGCTCGAAGCCGCCGCGGCCGCCGCGCCCGAGCCGGGAACGCTCCCGGCTCTAGCCCCTGCCGTCGGCCCGACGCTCCAGGCCGCGGCGGCGATCGTCGCGCGGGTGCTCGAAACCCTCCTCGACCAGGCGCAGGAGCGCCTGGGGTCTGACTAGCCCGCGGCTCGCGCGGCCTGGCGAAAGCGCTGCGCGCAGGCCTCCGTCCCCAGGACGGCGAGGAACCAGCCGGCCCGCGGCCCGCGGGTCTTGCCCAGCAGCGCCAGGTAGATCGCCTGGAAGCCCTCCGCCGGCTGCAGGTCCGGTACTTGCTTCGCGGTCTCGTACACGAGGGCATGGATCCGCTCCCCGTCGGGGGGGCGTTCGCTCTCGAGTCTCGAGGCCAGTCGTTCGAGAAAGTCCCGTTGGGCCCGGGAGAGCGACGCCACCGCCTCGCGGGGAACGCTCGCCTGCACCGTGAAGCGCAGTTCCTCGGGAGCGTAGCGCTCGAGCCATCGGCGCGCGTACCCGAGGCGGGCCTCCACGGCCTCCCGATCGACACCCGGATAGCCGGTACGCTCCAGAATCTCCATCACCCGGTCGAGCTGGAAGTCCGCCGCCTGGGCCACGACGACGAGGTGCTTGAACGGCACCCCCACGGGGCGAAATCCTCCGGCACGGGACAGCTGCAGCGCCCGCTCGTCCCGTCCCCGGGCTGCCGCATCGTCCACCTCGTCCACCAGGCGCAGCAAACCCAGGCCCGGGTCGAAAGTGATCGCCCGCTGCGGGCGCTCGCGCAACACCAGGTAACGCAAGACCTCGGGAGGGGCGATCTCGAGGGCCTGGTGCGCCGAAAGCACGTTGCCCTTGCTCGACGCCATATCCCCTTGGCCGCGCAGTCCGATCCATTCGTAGGGCACGGGGTAAGGCGGCTCGAACCGGTAGACCTCGCGGGCGATCCGGGCGCCTGTGTCGTACGATCCGCCTCGGGTCGCGTGATCCTTGCCGAAGGGTTCGACCGTCACCCCGAGCGCCCACCAGCGCGCCGGCCAGTCCACACGCCAGGTCAACTTGCCTGCGTGCGCGAAGTCCAAGCTGCCCTCGCCGCCGCAAGCGCAGCGGTAGGCGACGGTGCCCTGTTCGGCCGACCAAGCCACCACCCGGGTGCGGTCGAGCCGCCCGCAGCTCGTGCAGCAAACCTGAAGCGGCGACCAGTCGGGCTGCACGGGCTTTCCTGTCAGCTCCCGCAGGATCGCGGCGATCGTCTCGCGGGCGGCCAGGGCCGTGCCGATGGCGGCGTCCATGCGCCCCGAACGGTAGAGATCCGCGGCGCGGATCACCTCGACGTCCACTCGCAGGCGCTCCAGCGCTTGGAGGAACGGCTCGAGAAAATGATCCGCGTAGGAGGCGTGGCGGCTGCAGGGACACGGGATGGTGCACAGGGGGCGGCCCACCTGCCCGGCGTAGCGCTGCGGGTCGAGAAACGGGTAGACACGTCGCAGGGGATCCAGGTCGTCGGCGACGAAGTGAAAACGCACCGGTGCGCCCCGCTCGCTCAGCGCCCGGTAGATGGCATCGCCCGTGAGGATCTCGCGCAGATTGCCCACATGAATCTCCCCCGAAGGGGAGATCCCCGTGGAGATGACCGGCCGGATGCCGCGCGCGAGAACCTCCGCCGCCACCTCGTCCGCCCAGTGCCGTGCGTCGCCCACCGTCTTTCTCCTCCAGGCTTCATTATCCTGGATTTCGCCACGAGCGCCGGCCGGTCTTGGAGAGCCTGTGCACGCCCTTGGCAGGCGTCGAGCAGATTGCTCCGCGCCACGCGCGGGCTTCGCCCGTTGGAGCGGGCGGGCTCTTGAGCGCCGCGGCTGGAGTGTGGTAGGTAAGGGACCGAGCGGGCGCAAGGAGTGGTTGCCGGTGGAGCGTTGGACCCTTCGCGAGGCTGCGGAACGCACCGCGCGCTCCGTGACGACCCTGCGCCGCTATATCCGCAGCGGGCGCCTGCGGGCGGAAAAGCGCCACGGGCGCTACGGCCCGGAGTACCTGGTGTGCGCGGAGGATCTCGCTCGCGCGGGCCTCGAGCCCCAGTCCCAGCCACCGGCCCTTCCGCGCAACGGCCTCCCCGCTGCCGATCCGCTGGTCCACGCGCTTCACGAGTCCGTCCCCCTGAGCCTCTATCACGAGCTCCAGATGAAGCACGAGCAGCTCCTGGTCCAGTACGGGATGGTCCGGGCGGGAGGACTGCGCGCCCTGGAGCTGCAAGCCGAGGTGGAGGCGCTCCGCCGGCAGCTCGCGGAACGTCAGCGGGACCTTGAACTGCTGCAGCAACGCCTGGAGCGGGAGACGCGGCACCTGCGCCGGCGGCTGCACGAGGCGCACCTCGAGCTCGAAGGGCGTCGCATCGAAGCGGCGGCGCTGAGGGAAAAGATGCGGGCCCTCGAGGCGCTGGCGCGGCCCCCTGCCCCTCGTGAACCTGTGGAACAGCAGGTCATCCGCCTCGTACGTCAGGCAGAACGAGTGGATCGGATGACCCGCGGAGAGAAGGAAGACCCATCCGAGCACTGAACCGCGCGGTCAGCCCACGCGGCGTAGCTGGATCAGCCGCCACATGCCACAGAGGTTGACGCGCCGCACCGACAGAAGCTCGAGCCCCGGGGTGGAGGTGACCGTCTCGATCGGCACTCCCAACCGGAAACCGACCCAGCGTGTCAGGGGCGTCAGCTGTCGGCCTGCCCAGGCCAGGGGCTTCCACGAGCTGCCGAAGTGGTTCACCACACTGAGCGTCCCTCCCTGGCGGCAGACCCGGCGCATCTCCTGCATCACCCGGGCAGGGTCGGCGACGACCGAAATGACGTACGGCGCGAGCACGTGGTCGAACTGCTCGTCTTCGAACTCCAAGCGGTGCGCGTCCATGCGCAGCAGCTCGACTCCGTCGACTCGTCCGAGCTGCTTCAGCCTGCGGCGCGCCCGCTCCAGCATGGCTTCGGAGATGTCCACGCCCGTCACCTTGCATTCGCGGGGGTAGACCGGCAGCGAGAGCCCGGTCCCCACCCCCACCTCGAGGACCCGGTCGCCCGGCCGCAAGGGCAGGCTCACCACGGCCTCGCGGCGACCCGGCCGCAGGGCCCAGTCGAAGAACCCGTCGTAGACGCGCGCCAGGGCGGCGTAGACGCGCTCCACCTGATGGGATTCGTGAATCGCCGACGGTGCGGCCGAGCTACGCTCCATGGCCTCCCCCGGAGTCGCGGGCCGCGATTCTAACATGAGCGCACAACCGCACGGCCTGCGAACCGCTGCGGGTGATTCACCGCGCCGGGCAGGCACGCTCCGGCCTTGCGTCTTGACGGAGGCAGGCGCCTTGGGTAGGTTGTCGGTCCTTGTACGGGCGGCCGGATCCGCGGCCGCGAGGAGGTGCCAGGTGCGTCGCGCGAGAGTTGCCCTCGGTGCGGCGCTGTTGCTCGCGGCAGCGCTGTTGTGCGCGGGTGCCTGCGACTCGACGCAGCCGCTGCGCGGCGGCGAGCAGGTGTTGGTCATGCGCGTCGTCGGCACCGCCCCGGTGCGTCTCGTGGACGTTTGGGACTGGTGGATCGACGAGAACTCCGATGGCCAGCCCGACCGGCTCATCGGCGTGCGGTGCATGGACGTGACGGGCTCTCCGACGCCGCCCACGAGGACCGCGCTCGTCCCCTGGCACTACGTGGCGGAGCTGGCCCTCGTCGCCGCCGGTTCCACCCAGGAGTCCATCATTGCCAGCACGGTCGACACGCAGGAGGAGTTCTTCAACCGCACGCCCTACGACACCGCCGTGCTCCAGACGTTGCCGGACTTCAGCGACAATACGGGGTTTTTCCGGAACGGACGACGCGTCACACGCGGGCATCGCGACTACATCGAGGGCTGCCTGGAGCTCGAGCCCATCCCCGCGAACTTGTTCGGCTCTCCCGACGGGGTGCAGTTAGGGATCGAGCCTGGCGATACCGTGATCTTCAGGCTGCGCAAGCAGGTGCGCGCCGCGTCGGACTTCGGTGGCAACACCGGGAACCCGCCCGAACCCATCTTTGCGCAACTTCCGTCGCTCGCACTCGAGGCGTTCCTCGGCGGCGCGCCCGTTTCCCCCACGGCCGGCGAGGACAGCACGGACGAGTCGGACGGCTCGGGTTTCACGTTCGTGTTCACGTTGCAGTAGCCAGGCCCTTCGCGAAGGCGGGGCCGGCGCTACGGTGCGGGGGCAGGCATGAGAAGGAGCGTTCGCTGGGTCGGCGCGGCGTTGGTCCTGTCGGGGGCCTGGGCCTGGGGCTCGGCGGAGGAACCGGCAGCGAGCGAGACGGCGGAAGAGGAGGAGGCGCGCCCGGAGGCCTGGGGCCAGATTCACCTCGAGCTGGAGAGCTGGGTGGCGCAGCCCGCCGGTCTGGACTACCGGGCCGCCACCGCGCTCGATCCCACGAACCCCTTCGGCACGCGTCTGATGCCCATCCCCTACGGGACCCGCGACGAGTTCCGCTACGTGGCCGCCTTCGCCTTCCGGGGGGATATCGGCGAGGCGCGCCTGACATGGTTCTCCCACGACGACCTCGTGGACCGCACCTGGCTGACGCCGAGCCAGTTCCTGTTCGGGACACTCACGCTCGTTCCCTTCGGCGCCGGGTTTCAAGACGACGGGCTGGCCGACGCGGTCCTCGCCGACACCCGGACCCAGTTGCGGGACCTGCGCCTCGACTTCTCGCGGCGCGCGCTCGAGACGCGTCGCCTCGCCCTGCGCTGGCAGGCGGGCTACCGGAGAGTGTTCCACAACCGCCGTCTCGACGCGGACTACTTCGCCGTGGTGCCCGTGCTGCCGCCGCTGTTCCCGCCGCTCACCTCCCCGCGACCCGACCTCGACCCGCTCGCCGACAGCGCCCGCCTGGCCTCGAAGTTCGAAGGCCGGGGCGCGGAGGCCGGCCTCGAGGCCGATTTCATCCTCCGGCCAGGCCGCTTGGCGGTGGAAACCGGCGTGACGCTCGCCGTGCTGCGCGGGCAGGTGGACAGCACCTTCCAGTCGATCACCCACGTCTACGCGCTCGTCGAGGACGACACGGTCGCCGGCATCGTGGAGCCTCCCTTCGATGTTTTCGGGACGCTCGTCCCCGGCCCCGGTGGGCAGCCCGTACCCTTCGTGGACAGCGTGCGGCAGGTGGAGCTGATCTACGCCGTCAGCGGAGTGCGCGAATCGGTGACCTCCCAGGTTCTCGAAACCCACCTCGGCTTCCGCTGGCGCGTATGGCGCCAGCTCGAGGCGCGATTCGGTTTCCGCAACATCCGCTACAGCGACGTGGGGCTCGACGTGCGCCCCGCGGAGGTGGTCCTGGAGACGGACCGGCGGCTCGACGACTTCCGCCTCGTGGACGGGGAGCAGGTCCCCTTCCTCCGTCTTCAGGGCATCGGCCTCGAGCAGACGCGCCACTCGGCGACCTACGAAGGTTACTACTTCGGCGTGGGCTACACGTTCTAGCCCGCCAGCCGTTGCCCGGCGCGGATGCTATAGTCGCCCCACGAGGGCCGAGCCGTGGCGGCGACGGAACGCGAGGTCTACCAGGCGCTGGGACGAGTCCCCTACCCCGGGTTTCAGCGGGACATCGTTTCCTTCGGCATCGTGCGCGCCGTCGAGATCCGCGACGAGCGCGTCCAGGTGGAGCTGGAGATCAAGAGCGCTGCCCCCGCCGTGGCGGCCGAACTCGAGCGGGCGGTGCGCGCCGCCCTGCTGGGGATTCCCGGGGTACGCGAGGTCGAGGTACGCTTGCGCGGCCAGGAATCTCCGGCGCCGCAGGCCGCCGCGCCTTCCGCGGGGATCGCGGATACGATCGCCGTCGCCTCCGGTAAAGGGGGCGTGGGCAAATCCACGGTCGCGGTGAACCTCGCCGTCGCCTTGGCCCGGCGAGGAGCGCGCGTCGGGCTGCTCGACGCCGACGTCTACGGCCCCTCCATCCCCTTGATGACCGGAATCCACGAGCGGCCGAGGCTCGACCCGGAGCAACGGCGCATCGAGCCCTTCGAGCGACATGGCGTGCGCTGGATGTCCCTCGGGTTTCTCGTGGACCGGGAGGCCGCGGTGATCTGGCGCGGCCCGATGGTGATGAAGGCGATCGACCAACTCCTGCACGACGTGAACTGGGGCGAGCTGCACGTGCTGGTGGTGGACCTACCGCCCGGCACGGGCGACGCGCAGCTCACCCTCGCCCAGCGCGCGCGGCTGTCCGGCGCGTTGATCGTCACGACCCCACAGGATCTCGCCCTCGCCGATGCCATCAAAGGGATCGCCATGTTCCGCCGCGTGGGGGTGCCCGTGCTCGGCCTCGTGGAGAACATGAGCGATTTCACTTGCCCCCATTGCGGCCAGAGGAGCGCCATCTTCGGCTCGGGGGGCGGGCGGCGGGAAGCGGCGCGCCTCGGCGTGCCGTTTCTGGGGGAGATCCCACTGGATTCCCAGCTGCGCGCCAGCGGGGACAGCGGCGAACCGCTCGTGGCCGCCTCGCCCGAAAGCGCGATCGCCCGTGCGTTCGACGAGCTTGCCCGCCAAGTGCAGGAGCAGCTCGCCTCGGCACGCGCCGGCACGTCCGACACCCCCGAATGAGCGGGCAGCCCTCGCGGGAGGCGCGCGTGGTCTCCATGCCTCTCGATGGCGTCGCCACCGCCCCTCCCGTCCGCGGGCTCGCCGAGGCGATGGCCCCGTGGCTGGGGGCGAAGCACGCCAACCCCGCCTCGCCTCACCGGCCTGGCCGCGAGGCCGCAGGTGCCCTCGAGGCCGCGCGGGCTTGGGTGGCGGCCCTGCTCGGTGTCGAGCCTTCCTGCGTCATCTTCACTTCCGGGGCCACGGAAGCGAACAACCTGGCTCTCAAGGGTCTGGCTCGACTGGCGAAAGCTGCGGGTCGCGAGGCGATCGCGGTGGCCTGCCACGAACACCCCTCGCTGCTCCATCCCGCACGGAGCCTCCAGCGCGAGGGCTGGCGCCTGGCGTTGCTGCCCGCGGGTCGCGACGGGCGCATCGTTCCCGAAAGCCTCGAGGGGATCGAGCGCCTGGGCCTCGTGGCCTTCGCCCAGGCCCATGCGGAGCTCGGCGCGCTCCAGCCGGCCGCGGAACTGGCCGCCCGTGCCCGCGCGCGCGGCGCGCGGGTCCTCGTGGACGCCACGCTCACCGTGGGACGGATCCCCGTGCGCTGGGCCGAACTCGGAAGCCCCGACGCCGTGACGGTCTCTTTCCACCACTTTGGCGGGCCCGCGGGGGTGGGGGCCCTCGTACTCGGAGAACCCGAGATACCCCTCCTCCCCCTGATCGAGGGAGGGACCCAGGAGCGGGGTTACAGGCCCGGCATGCCGAACGTAGCGGGATGCGTCGGCGCCGGTTTCGCGGCCCAGCTCGCGCTGCGGGAGCTCCCGCAGCGCGAGCTGCGGCTCCGGCGCTGGAGCCTGGACCTCCGGGAAGCCCTGGCCGAACAGGAGCGCCTGCAGTGGAGCGGGCCTGCGCCGGAAGGGCGCTTGCCCGGTCACGACGCCGTCGTCGTGCGGGGCGTGGACGGCGAGGCACTGCGTGCCGCACTGGAACTCGAAGGGTTCCTGCTCGCGACCGCCTCGCCCTGCGCCGACGAGGCGGGGCTGCCTCCCGCCGCGCTGCTCGCCGCCGGCTACAGCCCTGAAGAAGCCCGAGGCGCTCTCGTCTCCTGCCTTCCGCCCACGGTGGAGCCTTCTCGGGAAAGGCTCCTCGCGCTCGCGCGGAGCATCGAGCGGGAGGTGGCGCGCCTGGCGTCGCTGGCGGCAGGACTCGCCCCCAGCCGTCGGTGAACGTATACTGCGCGCGGCGGGGTTCAGGGACGTCCGAAGTCGCGAGGTGTGCAGCGATGGGCGGAGGCACAGCGCGCGGAGCGTGGCGGCGATGCCGAGGGCTGTGGATTTCGTGGGTGCTCGCCCTTGCCCTCGTCGCCCCGGCCTTCGGCGGCGAAAGTTCTCCGGAAGAGATCGTCGAGCAGGCCCTGAGGCAGGCAGGATCCATTCCCGCCCAGGCGGAAGCGCTCGCGCGCCTGGCCTGGCCCGCGGAGGAGAAAGATCCGGCGCTCGCGGCGTTCGCTAGGGACAAGCTCGGGGGTTTCGGCATGCACGGGATGAAGGCGATACGCCGCGCCATCCAGTGGGTCAAGCCGGAGCAGCAAGCGAGCGTCGTCGCCACCTTGCTCCAGGCTTTTCGCTGGGTCACCGCGGATATCCCGCCGGATTACCTGCCCGCGCTGGAGGAAGCGGTCTGGTTCGGCACGCGCGAGGCCCGGCGGCTCGCCATCCCGGAGCTCGCTCGCCTGGGATACCAGTCCGCGCTGCTCACCCTGATGGATGCGGGCCTGGAAGACCCCGAACTCTTGCCCCTCGTCATCGAAGCGCTCGAACAGCTGCGAGACGACCGCGCGCGCTTTTTTCTCGAGCGGGTGATGAGGGAGAACCTCGGCGGACAGCGGCAGGCGGCCGCGGACGCGCTGGGCCGCATCGGCGAACGGGCGCGAGTTCCCCTCAAGGCGGCGTTGCGCGCCGAGGACCCCGCGCTGCGCATCGCCGCGGCACGGGCCCTTGTGGCCGTGGCCTCGGTGGACGATCTTCCGGCGCTTTTCGAGTACGTGTACCGCTACCCCGACGAGGACCCCGAACTCGTGCGGGCGGTGCGCGAGCGCGCGGAGGCCCTGGAACGGCAGGCGGTTGGCCAGGCTTCGGAGGGCAGCGGCTCCTGATCCGAAGTGGCTGCGGCGGGGGGGCGAGGCCCCACCGCGCGACTGCGTGGCCCGTGGGTTAAGGGACTCGGCGCCGCCCGCGCTCCCGCATCGTTCGCAGAACTTCCCCCAGCCGTGCGACTCCCTGGACGATCGCCTCGCGGGGCGCAGCGAAGGAGAGCCGGAGGTGGCCGCAGCCCTGTGTCCCGAATGCCTCTCCCGGGACCGTGAGGACCCGCGCCTCGTCCAGCAGCCGGCGCCCGAGCGCCAGACCCGAGCCTGTGTAGGCACGTACATCGACGAAGCAGTAGAAGGCGCCTTGGGGTTCGGGAAAACTCAAGTCGGGAATGCTCCGCAAGGCCTCGACCATGGTGGTCCTGCGCTGCGCGAAGCGTTCCCGTAGCCTCGCCCGCGCGCGCTGTCCTGAGGGCTCCAACGCGGCGAGCGCGGCGGCCTGGGCCGGGGCCGGCGGGCAGGTGACCAGGTGCTGCTGCAAGGCCACCATCCGCTCCACGACTCCCGCAGGCCCCACTGCCCAGCCCAGCCGCCAGCCCGTCATCGAGGCGTCCTTCGACAAACCCGAGACGACGATCCCCGAGTCCGCGGGCGCGTACGTCGCCGCCGAGACATGCTCTCCGTCATAGACGAGCCCGCCGTAGACCTCGTCCGCCAGCCAGGCCACGCCCCGCGCCGCGAGCGCCTCCAGCACCGGGCGAAGCTCTTCCGGGCCGTGGACCACGCCGGTCGGATTGGACGGCGAGCAGAAGAGCGCCGCGCGCGTGCGCGGGGACAGCCGCTCCAGGATCGCCTGGGGCTCCAAACGGAAACCGCCCTCCGGGCGCAGGGGGTACGGCACGGGCGTGCCTCCCAGGAGCCGCACGGTCGTCGGGTAGGCGGGATAGCCCGGGTCGGGGACGAGAACTTCGTCGCCCTCGTCCACCAGGCACGCGAGGGCGGCGAAGAGCGCCTGCTGGGAGCCGACGGTGATGATCACGTTCTCGGGACCCCGGGCAAAACCCGGATAGGACGCGGCGACCCGCTCCCGCAGTTTCGCATCGCCCGCCGTCGCCGTGTAGCCCGTCTCGCGCCGGGCGATGGCGCCGACGCCCCCGAGAGCGATCTCGGGCGGGGTCGGCAGGTCCGGTTGGCCTAGGCCGAGCTGGATCGCGTCGCGGGGCGCGGCCTCGAACCATTCCCGGATGAGCGTCCGCCGCAGCCCCTCGACCCGCCGCGCGAGCCTGAGGCTCACCGCAGAGCCTCTTCCAGGGCCGCCGCCGCATCGGTACGGGCGTCGCGGTACTTCACGATCACCGGAGCGTACAGACCCAGGCCCTCCGCCTCGGCGAAGCTCGCCGACAACCGGCGCGTGCCAGGCACGACGACCGCACCTTCGGGCACGACGAGCGGCTGCCCCTGCGAAGCGCGGTAGACCTGCTGCCGCACCAAATCGAACAACGGCAGCGAGGCGGTGAGCATCACCCCCGGAGCGAGAACCGCCCGCCGCCCCACGCGCGTTCCCTCGAACACGCCGCAGCCGCCTCCCACGAAGGCGCCCTCCTCGACGATGACGGGCCAGGCCCCGGGCGGCTCCAGCACGCCCCCCAACTGGGCGCCCGCGGAAAGATGGACGCCTTCCTCGACCTGCGCGCAGGAGCCCACCAGGGCGTGGCTGTCCACCATCGCGCGCGGGCCGACCCACGCTCCGACGTTGACGTAGGCCGGGGGCATCACGACCGCGCCCGGACCGACGAACGCCCCGCGCCGGACCGTGGTACCCCCGGGGACGACGCGCACCCCGGGAGCCTCGCGCGCCACGTCGCGCGGAGAAAACCAGGCGCGGTCGCGAAAGAAGAAGACGGGCGGGAGCGTCACCGATACGTCCGGGGCGAAGCGGAAACCGAGCAGCAGACCCTGCTTGACCCACGGGTGCAGCCGCCACGTCCCGCCCTCGCGCGTCGCCGCGCGGACGAGACCCGCCTCGAGCGCGCGGAGCAGCTCCTCCACCGCCGCCTCGACCTCCTCGAGAGCTGGCCTCTCCCGAGCCGCGAGGGCCTCGATCCGCGCGCGCAGCTCGGGGAGGTTCACAGCAGCCCCGCTCCGGCGAGGGCGGCCTCGATGCTCCTGCGGGTCGCCTCGTTCGCCGGCCCCAGCGGCAGGCGCACCTCTTCGCGGCAGCGGCCCAGGCGGGCCATGGCCCACTTGACCGGCACGGGATTGCTTTCCACGAAGTTCGCCCGCATCAGGGGCAGGAGGCGGAAGTGCAGGCTTCGCGCTTCCTCCCAGCGACCCTCGGCGCAGGCCTCGACGAGCCGGGCCATGGCTTGCGGGGCCTCGTTGGAGACCACCGAGATCACGCCTTCGGCCCCGAGCGCCATCATCGGCAGCGTGAGTTCGTCATCGCCGGAGAAGACGCGAAAGCCTGGGGGCCGCTGGGCGAGGAGCGTCATGATCTGGCTGAGGTTACCCGAGGCTTCCTTGATCCCGACGATGCCCGGGATCTCGGCCAGACGGAGCGTGAGCTCCACGCCCAGGTTCTGCCCCGTGCGCCCCGGCACGTTGTAGACGACGACCGGCCGGCCGGCAGCTTCGGCCACGGCGCGGTAGTGGGCGAGCATGCCGCTCGGGTTGGGCTTGTTGTAATAGGGGGTCACCACGAGCACGCCATCGGCCCCCGCGCGCACGACGCGCTCGGCCGCTTCCACGGTGCGCCTCGTGTCGTTGGTGCCGCATCCTGCGACCACCGGCACCCGCCCTGCGGCGGATTCCACGACGGTGCGCACCACCTGCTCCTGTTCTTGCAAGCTGAGCGTGGCTCCCTCGCCCGTGGTGCCGCACGGGACGAGGCCGTGAACTCCCGAGGCCACCTGCCAGGCCACGAGATCCCCGAGCGCCCGGCTATCCAGTTCCCCCGTCTCCATGAACGGCGTTACGAGGGCTGTCCAAACCCCTCCCCAACGGCTCGCCTCGTTCATGCTCCGCCTCCCTGTGCCAGAAGATCCGCCACGACTTCCTCGAACCCGCAGCGGCCGCGCCGGCCGCGGGCGAGCCACTCGCCCGCCAGCACCGCCCCCCAGGCGAGCCCGCTCCGGCCCCGGCTGCGGTGCACGAGTTCGACGGCGTCGTGCTCGCCGTCGAAACCCACCATATGGCGGCCCGGCTCGTGGCCGGCGCGAACGCCTGTGACGTGCACTGCGCCCCGGGGAACCGCCTCGGTCCCGCCGACGACGACCGCGCGCTCGCCGCCCCCGGCGCCGGCGACGATGCGCGCGAGGCGCAGGGCCGTGCCGCTCGGGCAGTCCGCCTTGGCCCGGTGGTGCCACTCGACGACGAAAGGTTCGTACAGCCCGCTGCCCACGAGCCGCTGCGCTGCCTCGCGCACCACGGCATAGAAAAGATGCATCCCCAGGGAGAAGTTGGGGGCCGCGAGCAGCGCTCCTCCACCCTGCTCCAGCGCGCGCGTCACTTCGGGCGCCTCGGGGTCCCAGCCGGTCGTACCGCAGACCACGCGCTGGCCCGCCTTTAACAAGGCGACGACGTTGGCCAGCGCTGCGCGCGGCTGCGTGAACTCGAAGACCACTTCGGCTTCCTCGAGCGCCCCGGCCCTGAGCGCGGCCGCCGTATCCGGCCAGGGACCCTTCGGATCCACGACCGCCACGCAGCGATGGCCGCGCGCGGCGGCGGCCGCTTCCACGGCCCGTCCCATCTTGCCGTGACCTACGAGCGCGTAGCGCAACGCTGACCCCGCGAGCTCGCTTTCCCTCATCCAGGAGCCGGTCCCCGCTGGCCGAAGAAACGCTCGTGCAAGCTTCGAACGATCTCGGGCAAGCCCCGGTCCTCCACCACGGCGGCGACGCTGACAGGAGAGGCGCCAGCCAAGAGCGCCTCCGCGTCGCAAGAGGCCAGCGCGTCGAGGACGGCTCGCCGGCAGGCCTTCGCCGCCAGACCCGAGCCTACCACGCAGAGCAGGGCGCGGCCGCGCAGGCACGCGATCTCGGCAGAGGCGTCCGCCAGAGCCTCGGCGAGGGGCTCGCCGCTACCCTCGGGAACGACGACCGCCGCTCCGACCTCGGTCGTCCACACGAGCTCGCCCAGCAGTCGCAAGCGCTCGAGCGCTTGGGCCAGGCGTACGAGGAAAGCTCCGTGCACCCGCAAGCCGGGCGCCTCGAGGCGCACGAGCTCCACCGCCTGTCGGCAGGCGATCGCCCGCACGCCCTGCGCCGTGTCCTCCCCGCGCGCATCGACCCGCGTGCCCGGCGACCGCGGGGAAAGCGCGTTGCGCACCTGCACCGGGATTCCAGCTTGCATGGCCGGCGCGATCGAGGCCGGGTGCAGGACCCGGGCACCGAAATAGGCGAGCTCTTTGGCTTCGGCGAACGACACGCGGCTTAGCGGGCGTGCCTCGGGGACCCAGCGCGGATCGGCGGTCATCAGTCCGTCCACGTCGGTCCAGATCTGGATCTCCTGCGCGTGCAGCACCGCACCCAGAACGGCGGCGGTGGTGTCGCTCCCGCCGCGCCCGAGCGTTGTAGTCCTTCCCGCGGCGCTCGTGCCGACGAACCCGCCGAGAAGAGGGATCCTGCCGCGCTCGAGCCCGGGCAGCACCCATTGCCGGGCGCGCCGGGCCGTGGCTTCGAGGTCGGGCGCGGCAGCGCCGTGGACGCCATCGGTCACCATCACCGCGCGCGGGTCGAGCCACTCGACAGGAAGCCCTGCGTCGGCGAGGCAGGCGGCAGCGATCCTCGTGGACAGGAGCTCGCCGTAAGCCAAAACGGCGTCACGCACCGCCGCCGTCAGCTCGCCGAGGGTGCGCACCGCGCGCAACAGCTGCCGCAGCTCCTCGAACTGCCGGTCGAGCTCCACGCTCAAATCGTGCCGGCGCGAGCTGCCGACGGCCCCGAGCGCCCAGCGGTGGCGCCGCTCCAGATCGTGCAACGTCTCGAGGACCGCGTCGCGCTCTCCTGCCGCTGCCGCCGCGGCCGCCCGCTCCAGAAGATCCGTGACGCCGGCCAGCGCGGACAACACCACCACGGGTCGCCGCGCCTGATGCTCGCGCACGATCTCCGCCGCCGCCGCCAGCCGTTCGGCGCTGCCCACCGCCGTGCCCCCGAACTTCATGACGATCATGGACGACCGTGTCGCTCGAGCAGCCCGCTCGCTGCGAGCAGCTCGGCGTTGAGCAGCGCGGCTCCAGCGGCGCCGCGGATCGTATTGTGCACGAGGAGTACGTAGCGCAACGTGAACAGCGGGCAGGAACGCACGCGCCCGATCACGACCGTCATCCCGCCCCCGCTGTCACGGTCCCGGCGCGGCTGGGGCCGGTCCGGCTCGAGCCGCACCTGCAGCGTCCGCTCCGGAGCGCTGGGCAGACGCCGTACGCTCTCCGGTGGGATGTAGGCGCGCCAAGCCTCGAGGGCCTCCTCCGGGGAAGCTGGCCGATCGAGCTCCACGGAAACGGCCTCCAGATGCCCGTCGCGCACCGGAACGCGGTGGCAGTGCGCCGCCAGCTCGAGGGAGGCGGGCTCGACCCCTCCGGCGCCGAGCGTGCCCAGGATCTTGCGCGTCTCGCGCTCGATCTTCTCCTCTTCCCCGGGAATCCAGGGCAGTACGTTGTCCAGCAGCTCCAGCGCGCTCGGTCCCCCGAGGCCTGCCCCCGACACCGCCTGCATCGTCGCGACGAAGGCGCGGCGCACGCCGAACCGCGCAGCCAGCGGGGCTAGCGAGAGCACCAGGCCCACCGTGGAGCAGTTGGGGTTGGTCACCACGCAACCGGGCCAGCGCGGTCGCTGGCGCTCGAGCAAGGCCAGGTGCGCGCCATTGACCTCGGGCACGAGGAGCGGCACGTCGGGGTCGTCCCGCAGCGCGGCGCTGTTGCTGACGACCGCGAAGCCCGCGGCGGCGAAGGCGGGCTCGACCTCCAGCGCCACCTCCCGCGCCAGAGCCGAAAAGACGATCTGGCAGTCCTCGAACGCGCCCGGCTCGCACGGGGCGAGCGCCAGACGCGCGGCGGCTGGCGGCGGCGCGCCATCGAGCTGCCAGGACACCGCTTGCCCGTAAGTCTGCCCCCGGCGTGCCTCGGAAGCGCCGACCGCGCGAAGCTCGAACCAGGGATGCGCCGCCAGGCGAGCCACCAGATGCTGGCCCACGAGGCCCGTGGCTCCCAGGATGCCCACCCGCCAGCGTGCCATCCCCCGCTCCTCCCTGCCGACGAGCGCGGCGCTCCAGCATGCTATACTCGTCGCTCCGTTCGCAGCTACGGGAAGCCCATGGCAGAGGGCGCGACGCAGACACGCTCGGAGGATGTATCCTTGCGGATCCCGGTGCGGGATCCCGAGGACGATTTTTTCTGCCTGCGCTATCAGGTCTGGTACGCGTCTTTCGACTGTGCGCTGCGCACCAAGTTCCAAACCTGCGAAGGTTGCGCGGACTGCGAGCAAGGCCGCTTCAATTTGAAGCGCCATGCGGCGGCGCTCGCCCGAGTGCAGGCTCCGCGATGGCTGCGCCGTTGAAATGGGCGAGGCGCCTTGCCGCCCCACTTCTCTCGCCCCCGCAGCCGCCGCGCTCGGCGGCGGCTCGCCGCGGGGATGAGCACCTGCGTGACATCCTCCGCCCCTCACCGCCGCTTTGTCGGGATCGTCTTTGACCTCGACGGTACCCTGATCGACTCCTACGTCGCCATCGCCGCCAGCGTCAACGCCGCGCGCCGCAAGCTCGGGCTGGCGCCGCTCGGGCAGCGCCTCATCCGGTCCCACGTGGGGCGCGGGCTCCAGGCGTTGATGCACGACCTCGTGGGGCCCGAGGCAGCGCAGGAAGCTGTCGCGCACTTCCGCGAGCATTACGCGCAGGTGTTCGAGACGGGCACGCGGGTTTTGCCGGGCGTGTTACCGACCCTCGCCGAACTCGCCGCGCGGGGCTACCGGATGGCCGTGGCGAGCAACAAGCCTGCGCGCTTCGGCCGAGCGATCCTGGAGCGCTTCGGGCTCGTCCGTTACGTGGTCACGATCGAGGGCCCGGACACCTGCGGCGTGACGAAGCCGAGCCCTGAGATGCTGGAGCGCTGCCTGGAAGTCCTCGGGGTGCCGCGCGAACGATGTCTCTACGTAGGCGACATGCCTCTCGACGTGCAGACCGCCGCCCGCGCGGGCGTGGAGGTCGTGCTCGTGGCGAGCGGTTCGGCGCCGCGGGAGTCCCTGCGGGATACGGGGAAGACCGTGCTGGATCGTCTGGACCAGCTCCCGCAATGGATCGAACAAGCCGGGCCGCCCACGGAGGTGGGCGGTAGGACCGGCAGGAAGGTCCCGGAATGAACTCGCGGGCAGGGCGGCTGGTGGAGTTCCTGGTGCTGGCCGTGGGGGCTGCCGCGCTCGTGGTGTCGCTGGGGCTCGCCGCGGCGCTGGTCTACGCGCCGGGCTGGGCGCAGCTGGCTTTCCAGGGTCGAGCCTACTGGGTGCTCGGTGCCGCGGCAGGGGTGTGGCTCGGGTGCGGGGCGGCCTTCGCCTTGCTGCCCCCCGCTTGCCAGGGAGGCGCGTTTCGTCGTAAAAAGGCGGGCAGGCATCGGAGCGAAGGAGGTGGAGTGTGACCGCACGGTGCGCGTGGATATTGAGTATCGCCGGCCTGTCCCTCGTTCTCGCAGCCCCGCCCTGCCTGGCTCAGAGCGGAGACCGGCTCACGGAAGCCGAGCGACTGCCACCGAGGGTCTTCGCCAAGGACCCGCCCTCGTTCCCTGGGCCCATCGTCCCGCCGCTGCCTGGCCCGCCCAAGATCGGCGTGCCGAAAGGCTCGATGACCGAAGGCGCGGACATGCTCGCCTCGGTGCCGGTCGCGGCGCCGGGAGGGGATTTCACGGGGGCCGGTCTGGCAGGGACTGGGGGCTTCCCGGGAGCCCTGCCCGCAGGCGCGGGTAGCTTCCTCGACCCCGCAACACGCGTGCAGCGAAGTCTGAAGCGGGTCGTGCGCCAGCTCTACGACTGACACTTGGAGACGGCCGGCCGCGCACCCTTGCCCGGCCCGCCCCTGGAGCGGGGGTCAGGGTCGGGGGCGGAGTGCGATTCCGTCCAAAAGACGGCCCCAGACTTCGGGGGAAGGTGCATCCGCACCAGGCCGGAGCAGGAAGGCGTGGCCCTCCGCTGCCACCCAGACGTGCGTCCCGTCCTCACGGCGCAGGACCTGCCGTGCGTTGAAGCGTCCGGGTCGTTCCAGCACCTGCCAATCCTCCCCCGAGGGCTCCGGTGGAGCGGCGAGGCGCTCCAGAACCGCCCGTTCGTGCCCTTGGCGGTCGACGAACCTCACCGGGTAGCCGTCCCGCGAGCGCAGGTGCACGACCGGCCACCACCCCGCGGGAACCTCGATCCGCAGTCCGGGCGCCTCGAAGTACCCTTCGATCCACGGATTGCGCCGCCGGGAGGCCCCGGAAAGCCGTTCGAAACCCATGCCGAACTGACGCGCAGGATCGATGGGAGGGGGTGCCGGCGGCTCGTCGTACTCCCGAAAGGTGAGGGGGATCCAGAAAAGCGATTCCGATTGCCGCCCTTCGAGGACGGGCAGGCCGATCTCGATGCCGCGCCCGGGAAGCAGCAGGCGAAACACGAGCCACTCTCCCGCGAAAGCCTCCTCCCGCCAGCGTTCGGCCCGAGCCTCGGTGGCCCGCGTGAGTTCCACGGCGGGTTCGAAGGCCACGGCCCGGACCCGGCGGGCGCCCGGCGCACCCCGCGGCGCCGAAGTGCCGGTGCGCCAGGACTCGTCGGGCTCGACCTGCGCTACATAGCCCGCACGACTGCCGTCGCCGATGACGACGCGCGTGCCCTTGGCATCCACGAAACGACCTCGGAACCAGAGTAGTCCCCCCGGCACACCGTTCGGGATAGGGAGGGCATCGTGCATCCAGTGCGAGCGTACCCCGGGCGGCAGTCCCAGCGTGAAGTCGAACCCCATCGCGACCTGCCAGGGCTCGCGCCGCTCGTCGTCCGCCCCCGGCGGAAAGCCTAGGTCTGGCACGCCGGTGGGTTCGGCCGCGACTGCCCCCAGGCTGTCGAGCCCCTCGAGGTCGAGTTCCATCCGCTCCACCAGGACCCAAAGTTCGCGCTCCAGGGCGGCGGGAGCGGCGGGCCCGAGACCCGCATCCCCCGGAACGAGCAGGCAGCCCAACCGTGCGGAACCGGCGGGGCGCTCCACCCACACCGCGCGTCGCGAGCCGGCCGGGGTCTCGAGCTGCCCGTGCTGGCAGAGCCAGTCCCCGCGGGCCGGGCAGCTCGCGAAGGAGCCTGGGAAGGGAACCCCCTGCCCTGACCGTCGGGCGCGCACATAGCAAAGCAGAGCCGTGTCCCCCGGCCAGCGCCTCAGATCCATGAGCGGTCCACCCTCCTCGGGACTTTCTGGCGAGCGATACCACCGCCGATCGGTCTCGACGGCGAGGGGGCCCACCTCGAAGCGGTAGGGAGGCTCCAGTCGGAGAACGGCATCGAGCAGCACCTCGGGGCTGGCGGGCCCGAGTTCGTCGAGGCGGGCCAGAACCTCCGCCCCCAGATCGGCCCGGTGGACCTCGAGGGCCGAGGGTGTGCCTGCCACCGCCCCGGCCAGCACGAAGATCGGAAGGCTCCCCATCGTTCCCCCCCGGGAGCGCCCGACCATAAGGAGCGGCCTTGTCCGCTCGCCGACACCCCCGCGGCCTTTCCTCCCGGCCGGGGACGGTATATCGTGACACGTCTCGCGTCGAGACCGCGCGGGGGTGGAGACTCCGGGATGGTGAAACCAGCGCAACGCCTCGTGGGGGACCTGGTGCTCGAGGCGAGCACCGACGTCCTGTGGAACCCCACCGTACCCCTCCTCTACGAGGAGACCGTGCGCCAGGGCTTGGGGTCCATCGCTTCCGGTGGCGCGCTCGTCGTGCGCACCGTCCCCTACACCGGCCGCTCGCCCAAGGACAAGTTCCTGGTGCGCGACGACGTGACCGAGCACCAGGTGGCGTGGGGCAGCGTGAACCAGCCCTTCGACCCGCATGGCGTCGAGGCGCTTGTGGCGCGGCTCGCGGCGCACCTGCGTGCCCGCCGCCTGTACGTGGAGGACCTCGACGCGGGGGCGGATCCGCGGTATCGCCTTCCGCTGCGGCTCGTCACGGAGAGCCCCTGGCACGCCATCTTCGCGCGCAACCTGTTCCGCGGAAGGCGCCACGGGAGTCCGGACCCTTCGTGGCAAGCGGAAGTGACGATCCTGCACGCCCCGGGCTTCCGCGCCGAACCGCGGCGCGATGCCACGCGCTCCGAAGCCTTCGTGGTCCTCGATCTCGCCCGGCGTTTGATCCTGATCGGGGGAACCTCTTATGCCGGAGAAATCAAGAAGGCGGTGTTCACCCTGATGAATTACCTCTTGCCCCTGCGGGGCGTGCTCCCCATGCACTGCTCGGCGAACATGGGACCCGAGGACGACGTGGCGCTTTTCTTCGGCCTGTCGGGCACGGGCAAAACGACGCTTTCGGCCGATCCCGAGCGCCCCCTCATCGGGGACGACGAGCACGGCTGGAGCGACGAGGGGGTGTTCAATTTCGAGGGGGGATGCTACGCGAAGGTCATCCGCCTGAACCCCGAGCACGAGCCCGAGATCTACCGCACAACCCAAACCTTCGGCACCGTGCTCGAGAACGTGGTCCTGGATCCAGCCACGCGGCAGCTGGATCTGGACAGCGATGCGATCACCGAGAACACCCGCGCCGCCTACCCAATCGAGCAGCTACCCAATATCGTGCGCGACGGGCGCGCCGGTCATCCGCGCCACGTCGTGTTCCTGACCGCGGACGCCTTCGGTGTGCTGCCTCCCATCGCCCGCCTCGCGACGGCGCAGGCCAAGTACTACTTCCTCAGCGGCTACACGGCGAAGGTGGCGGGAACCGAGCGCGGCGTCACCGAGCCCCAGGCGACCTTCAGCGCCTGTTTCGGGGAGCCGTTCCTGCCGCTGCACCCCAACGTGTACGCGAAGATGCTCGGGGAGAAGATCGAGCGGCACGGGGTGAGCGTCTGGCTCGTGAATACGGGCTGGACCGGGGGTCCCTACGGCACGGGCCGGCGCATCCCGATCCCTTATACGCGCGCGATGATCCGCGCCGCCCTCGCCGGAGCACTCGCGGATGTCCCCTTCCGCCCCCACCCGGTGTTCCGCATCGCGGTACCCCGAGAAGTTCCCGGAGTTCCCGCAGAGCTGCTCGATCCCCGGCGCACGTGGCCGGACACCGCCGCCTACGACGCCCAGGCCTCGCGCCTGGCGCGCATGTTCCAGGAGAACTTCCGGCGCTACGCGGATCAGGTCTCCCTGGAGGTTCGGGACGCGGGCCCGGTGCCCGCCTAGAAGCGGGCACGGGGGCCCTCAGTCCGGGCACTTCCCGGGGGCCGGCGACGGCTGCAGGATCTCGCCTTCCGGGTGGAAGCGCGCCCAGACGAACCAGAACACGCGCCGCGAGGGGAGTCTCCCCAGCCGCTTGCCCGCGAGAGGGCCGGAAACTGCCTCGCCGCTCTCGGGGTTCCAGAGGCTGCCTGTCGCGCAATCTTTCAGCCGGTTCCCCTGGGCGGCGACGAACTCCAGCGTCCGGCTCTCGAGGCGCCGGTCGTAGGCGCGCCCATCGCCGGAGCTCGTGGCCACAACGAGCACGGGCGTCCCGGCTACGGTCCCCTGCGTCCAGCGCTGTGCGACCAAGGTCTCGAGGGGAACCGCTCCCCCACGGCCCTGCGCCACCACGCCGAGGACCAGCGTCTTTCCTGGCAGGCGGGAATCGGGATTCCGGGCCCCGAAGATGCCCAGGCGGTCCGGATCCTGAAGGTAGTCCTCGTAGGGAGAACCGCGCCGGGATTCGACGTCGGGGCGCAGCACGAGGGTGTCGGGATGCTTCGCTCTCCATTCGGCCCAGGTCGTCACTTCCGAAGGGAGTTCCTCCAGGCGCGAGCCGGCTTGCGGACCGAGGATGGCCCGGCCGTCCACCTGACTCCAGAGCGTTCCGGTTTCCCGATCGTAGAAGACGAGCGCGTCCCGCCACAGCATGCCGCTGACGCCGAGACTACGGCTTTCGCCGTCCACCTCGCGGGCGTACACGACGCCCGTCTGGGCCAGCGGTCACCAGGTGGCGGCGATGGCGCGACCGCCCGCCGTATCGTTGACGATCTCGTGCCGATCCAGGTACCACAGCGGGTACGCTCGCGCCTGATCCCCGACGACGACACCGAGCACGGGCTCCTCGTCCCGCAACCAGCGCGAGACCTTCGCCGCGGGGACCATCCGCGGGCGCTCGATGGCGGGGATGGCGTCGCGGGGCAGGACGCGGATCAGGGGATCGCCCTCCAGTTCCTCGACCACCTGGCCGCGCGGCCCGTCGCTGCCCCACGCCACGCCCGTCGCCGCCAGGACGCACCCCACAAGCCCGTAAAGCCCGTGCGAGAACCTCATCGTGCACCTCCCGTCGCTGGCAACCCTCGCCCCGCCGTCTTTGTTCCCGGCCGCAGGCTGCTCGACCCCGCGGCGGGATCGCTTCCACGCAGGCAGGGATCGCGCTCGCGGCGACAGCTCGACTGCCCGACCGCTCACTGCCAGCGGAACAGGCGCAGGGCCAGGGCGAAGCTCGCCACACCCCACAGCCCGGCGAGGGCCAGCTCTCCCGCCACGGCCCCCAACCCTGCCCCCTCGAGCAGCACAGCCCGCAGGGCGTCGTTCACCGCCGTCAGCGGCAAGGCCTGCACCAGGGGTTGCATCAGATCGGGAAAGCGCGAGGTGGAGAAAAAGATACCGGAGAGGATCCACATGGGCATCATCGCCAGGTTCATCAACCCGGAGACCCCCTCGATCGTGCGCGGGCGCGCCGCCACGAGCAGGCCCAGGCCGGCGAACGTCATCGCTCCCACCAAAGTCGCCAGCGTCAGAGCGGCCCACGAGCCGCGGATGGGCACATCGAACACCGCGCGCGCGAACAGCAGCAGGATCCCCGCCTCGGGCACGAGAAAGACGAGCCGGCCGAGGATCTGTCCCGCGAGAAACTCCCCGCGCCGCATGGGAGTGGCGGCCAAGCGCTTGAGGAGCTGCCGCGAGCGGGCCTGGACGATGGAAAAGCCGATGCCCCACATGCCGGTGCCCATGAGGTTCATCCCCAGCAAGCCCGGGATCAGAAAGTCGATGTAGCGCGCCCCCCGCTCCTGCACGGGCTCGTGGGCCGTGCGCAGCGCATCGTGACGCCCGGCGGCCTCCTGCAGGCGCGCCTCCACCACGCGCCAGGCGAGCTGGCTGTCCGGGCGCGCGGGATCGTAGCGGAAACGCACGGGGTCGCCCGGCCGAACCACGAGCACCACCTCCCCGTGGCGCAGCGCCTGCCCCGCGGCCTCCGGCCCCAGCCGGCGCAGCACCAGGCTCGGCTCCCGCGCCAGCGCCTCGACGATCCAGTCGGCGCGCGGGCCGTCCTCGACCGCCACGGGCACGGTCTCGCTTCCCCCCGCGCGGAACGCCAGGCCCAGGGCCAGCGCGAGCAGCAGTGGGAACACGAACACCCAGAACAGCGCCTCGGGTTCGCGCACGAGCTCGCGAACCTTCGCTGCAGCGATCTGCGCGACGGCGCGCGGGCGCATCAGCGCGGCTCTCCTTCCTCGAGCGAGCGTCCGGTCAAAGTCAAGAACACGTCCTCCAGCGTGGCATGGTGGGTGATCAGTTGCGTCAACTCCGCGTGCTGGCGCGCGAGCTCCTGGAGCACGGCGGGCACCGCGCGGTGCACCTCGCTCACCGTCAGATGGACCGCACCGTTGCGCCAATGCACGGAACGCACGCCCGGAAGCTCGCGCAGCCGGGCGAGATCGGGTATGGGTTGCGCCTGGAACTCCACGACGTGCTCCGCGCCCAGGGAGGCCACGAGCGCCTGCGGCGTGTCGAGGGCGATCACCCGGCCCTCGTGCATGATCGCCACCCGGTCGCACAGGCGCTGCGCCTCTTCCATGTAGTGGGTCGTGAGCAACACGGTGCCTCCCGCTTCGCGGAACCGACCTACGACCTCCCAGATCTGCCGGCGCGAGTGCGGATCGAGGCCCGTGGTCGGCTCGTCCAGGAACAGCAGCTCTGGATCGCCCACGAGGGCCAGCGCCACCGACAGCCGTTGCCGCTGGCCGCCCGAAAGCTTGCGCACCCGGCGCGAGGCCACCTCGGCCAACCCCACGAGCTTCAGGACCTCCTCCGGTCCGCGTCCCCGGGAGTAGAAGCTGCGGAACAGCCGGACGGTCTCGGCGACCGTGAGCTTGTCGAAAAACTGCGTCTCCTGAAGGGTCACCCCCAGCCGCTCGCGTAGCGCCGCGTCGCCCCGGCCGCCCCAGCTCCGGCCGAGGACGCGCAGCTCCCCTGCGTCGGGGCGCAGCAGGCCCTCGAACATCTCGACCGTCGTCGTCTTTCCCGCTCCGTTGGGCCCGAGCAATCCGAAGCACTCGCCGCGGGACACCGCGAGCGACAACCCCTGCACGGCCACGACGCGGTCGTAGCGCTTGACGAGATCGCGGCACCAGAGGGCGGCGTCGCTCATCGGGGTGCACTCCGCAGCGAGCGCATGCCCCCACGTTACAGCCCCCTCGCCTGCGTCACAAGGCCGGACCACCGCTAGAATGCCCCGTTTCTTGCCGACCACCGAGGAGCGCCGTGCGCCAGGAACGGGCCTTCCCCTCGCTGCTCTCGATGAGCGTGCCGCTCGTCGTGTCCTTCTGGATGCGCGCAGCGTTCACGCTCGTGGATACCGTCTATGCCGCCACCATCGGCGACGCCGCCGTCGCCGCCATCGGTCTCACCGTACCCTTCGAGTTCCTGATGATCGCCGTGTGGGTGGGGCTGTCCACCGCCCTGACGGCGAAACTCGGCCACGCCCTGGGCTCCGGGGCGGTGGGGCGCGCGCGGCAGTACCAGCGAGCCACCCGCCGCCTCGTCGCCTGGTTCGCCTGCCCCGCCTTCACGTTGCTGGGGATCGCCCTCGCTGCGGGAGCGCCCCGCCTCGCCCTTCCCCAGGACGTCGCGCGCGCCTTCGCCGTCTACGGGGGCACCCTCGTCGCCGGGGGAGCCTGGACGCTCTTCTGGTCGGTCGTTCCGGACTCCGTCGTCAAAGCCTACCAGGACACCCGCGCCACCATGTGGGCTGGAATCGCCTCCAACGTGACGAACCTGGCGCTGAACACGCTGTTCGTCTTCGGCTTCGGTTGGGGCATTTTCGGGATCGCCTTCTCCACGGTGCTGGGGAGGCTGGCGGGACTCGGCTACGCCCTGCGCCGCGCGCGCCTGCACCAAGCCCGGGAGCCCCGCAGCGCCTCGCCTGCCGAGCGGTTGGACCCGAGCCCCTACCGGGCGCTCCTCGCCCTGGCCGTGCCGTCCTCGCTCACCTTCGCCCTGATGGCCGGGGAAACGGCGGTCCTCAACGCTGTGCTGGCCACGCTGCCCGATGCGACCGCGGCGCTCGCGGCCTTCTCCGTGTTCCACCGGATCGGGCTCTTCGCCATGCAACCTGTGATCGCCATCAGCGTCGCCCTGCTCCCCTACGCTGCGCGGCATTTCGGGGAAGGCCGTGCGGAAGCGGTGCGCACGGGCCTGCGGGACGCGGCCCTCGCCACCGCGGCCTATGCGGGAATCCTGCTCTGGCCGCTCGCCTGGTGGTTTGCACCCGCGACCGCGCGGGCCCTGACCGAGGCACCCCTCGCGCGCGCCTACACGGCCTTCGGCCTGCGCCTCGTGCCCTGGGCGTGCCTGCTCGGGACGCCTTTCCTTCTCGCGCGACCGGTCTTCGAAGCCATGCAGCGCGGGTTGCCTGGCTTGGGCATGGCCGCCCTGCGCTACGCCGTGCTCACCCCGGCCGCGGCCTGGCTCGGCGTGGCGTGGGCCCGGTCGCGGGGCGTTCCGGGCCTCCACGGCCTGCTCTACGGCTTGCTCCTCGTTTCGGCGCTGAGCTCGGCCTTGTTCGCCTGGTGGCTGCTGCGAGCCCTCCCTCGCGACCGGAGATGCTGACCCGTTGCCTCGAGGAACCCGTCCTGGCATCCTCGGAGCGCACGATGTGAGGTTGCCCCCGTGATCAGGGGTGTCCCAGGACGCGCCGCAGCCTTGTGCCTTCTCACCGGCATGGGGCTCGGCGCCTCGGCCGCCGAGGGTCCTTTGCTCCTGCCCTCGGGCCAACCACCTGCAGCACTGGCCGGCATCCCCGACTGGCCAAACGCGCACGTTGTCGCCCTTGACGCGAGCGGCGCGCGGGCCGCGGCCGCCTTCGTCGAGCAGGGCGCTCGGGATCGCACCCGGGTCGTGGTGTCCCGGCCGGAGAGGAACGATCTGTGGGAGGCCGCCCTGGCCGGAGAAGTCCTGCGCCTCGCCTTCGACCCGACACGCGAGCACCTCTACGCGCTCGCCCTCCGCCGCGGCAAGCGCGAAGTTCGCGATGCGGCGCTGTGGGACCTCGACCTGGAGGCCCACCACGCCACCCGCGCGGTGACTCTACCGCTCAGCGCGGCGGATCTCGCCGTCCTTTCCGACGGATCGGCGCTGCTCGTGGCGGTGGAGGATCAGATTCGCAGCGTCCTTCTGCCCCGCCCGCGCAGCGGCCCCCTCGTCTTCGTGCCGGGAGCGAACCTCAGCCTCGCGGCGCTCCCGGGCAGCGACCGGATCCTCGTCGGGCAGCAGGAGCGCATCCTGCTCCTCGCTCTCGGCGACCCGCACGATGTGCAGGGGCTTCCCGCGAGAGCCTCTCTCCTCGTGCCGGCACCCCCCCGGCAGCTCGTATCGAGCCCGGACGGCCGTGCCGCGCTCGCGCTTCTGGAAAGCGGCGAGGTCTGGCGGGTGGACGTGGGTGAAGACCTGAGGGCGGTACCCCTTGGCGAGGCGGCGTGGATCACGTGGCTGGGCTCCGCGCGGAGGAATCCAGAGGCGCCCGCAGAAGAGAAACTCGCCTCCGCCTCCGCCCCGCCGCCCCGCGAAACGGCGCCCGCTGCGGTCCCGGAGCCGCCGGCTCCCGCCCCGCCACGGCCGCCCGCATCGCCGCCTGCCGTCCTCGAGCCATCCGAAGCGCAGGCCGAGGCTCCTGCGCCGGCCCCGAGTGCCGAGAGCGAACCGATCGCGCGCGAGACGCCGACCCCGACGGCTCCCGCCACGCAGCCGCAAGAGATTCTACCCCGGGCCTCGAGCCCCGTCCCTCCCCCACCCGCCGCGCCCGCTCCGCCCGAGCCGGTCCCACTGACCGCAGCGCAGGTGTCGGGCCGTCTCGAAGGGGCATGGTCGGGCCAGCTCTACGTGGTTTTCTTCGGGCCCGATAACATCTTCCGCGAGGCCGCCCGCGTTCCCGTCGCGCGGGACGGCTCCTGGGGTGTCTCGAATCTGCCTGCGGGGCGCTACCGCCTGCTGGTCCAAGCCGAGGAGGCCGATGCGGTCGTCGTCACGCAGCCGCCCTTCGTCGTCCTCGACCTCGGGGCTGTGCCCGCCACGAGGCTTCCGCCCTGGCACGTGGTGCGCATCCTGAGGCCCCGCAGCTCGGCTCACACCGGAGCGCCCGGCTCCGCGAGGGGCTCGGCTCAGCAATACCACGGCTCCGTCAGGTAGGGCACGGTGCAGGCCGGAGCCACTTCGCGCGGCGCGTCTCGCACCGGGCGCGGTCGGCCGCACGCCTCGTCGGCCAGCTGCCGCACCATCCCGTAGATTCGCTCCCGCGGCTCCCCGCGCCTGAGCGCTCGGACCACGCGCTCGCGCACGCGCGTCTCGAGAGCTTCCACGCGCGGATCCTCGTGGGACCAAGGGTAGACGAGCGATGTCTCGTCGAAAGGCCCGAGACGGCTGCGGACCTCGGGAAGCTCCAGCAATCGGGAGCCACGGGGAATCAACAGGCGCAGCGTCCACTGGACGGGGGCCACCGCCTCGACGAGATCGAGGGCCTCCACGCCGAGGAGCATCTCCCGGTAGCTCTCGAGGGTCGTCCAGGGGTGGAAGGCGATGAAGGTCGGCTCCAGGACGAGCCCCGCCCGGCGGCAGCAGCGGGCGGCCCGTTCGATATCGGCTCTGGTGTGGCCCTTCTCGAGCCGAGCCAGTACGGCGTCGTCGAAGGACTCCAGCGCGCTCGTGACGAACAGGCAGCCCGTCCGCACCAGGGTTTCCAGGTGCTCGGCGTAGCGCAGCAGATGCTCCACCTTGATCGTGGCGTCGTAGGTCAGATGCGGGAACTCCCGGTGCAACGCCTCCACCACGCGCAGCGCGTGGCCGATGCCGTTGAAAAAGTCGGGATCCCCGAAGGTGATGTGCTCGGCGCCGGCTTCGACCTGCTGGCGTATGTCGGCCAGCACGACCGGGAGCGGGACGACACGAAAGCGACCCTGGTACACGGGCACGACCGGGCAGTGGCGGCAGCGGTGCTTGCAGCCGCGGCTCGCCTCCGTCGCTCCCACGACAGCGAGCGGACCCTCGCCCTTTCGCAGGCGCGCGTAGCGCCCGAGGGGCGGCAGGCCCGACCGCTCGGGAACGGGGAAGTCGAGCCGCTTGGAGAAGATGCCCCCGAGATGCCCGCGCAAGGCGCGGCCCTCTTGCGCGACCCGTCCGGCGAGACCCACGAGTTCCTCCTCCCACTCGCCTCCCCAGACGGAGTCCACACCGAGCGCGCGAAGGTGCTCCTCGTTGGGCGGCGCGTAGAGGCCGAAGGCCGCGAGGTGGGCCTGGGGCGCCAGGCGCCGCAGCCGCGGCAGGATGCGCAGCGCGGCCCGCGTGGCGGTGTGCATCGGCACGTAAACGCCGATCAGCCGGCAGGCGGCGCAACGCGCCTCGTCCAGCGGTTCGACCGCCAGGTCGTGACAGGAGACCCGATGGCCGGCGCGGGCGAGGAAGGCCGCTGCCATCGCGACACCGAAGGGCGGGCGACCCAGGTCGTACGTGGAAACGAGCGCGACGTCGAGAGGCGGAACGGCCCCGCGCACGAACGCTCACGCGAAGGGCGAGGAGCCGCCCTTGCTGGGTTGATAGTAAGGGTTCTTGCCGCCCGCGTGATCCGTCTGGTCCACCACCTCGCGGATCTCGGGGACCTCTTCCTTGAGGACGACCTCGATTCCCTGCTTGAGCGTCACGTCCACCATCCCGCACCCCTGGCAGCCCCCGCCGAGCTGGATGTAGGCCGTGCCGTCCTGGACGTCCAGCAGCGCCACGAAGCCGCCATGGCTGGCGACGGCGGGGTTGATCTTGGTGTCGAGCACTTCCTGCACCTTCTGCGCCACGGGATCCTTCCACAGGGGATTGGGGTTGTCGATCTTGAAGCCGCTTTCGTAGACGCCCTCGACGTAGTCGAGCGTCGCGCCCTTCAGGTTCTCCATCGAGGCTGCGTCCACGAAAATCTTGAAGGCGCCGGTGTCGACGACGGTGTCGTCCCGCGCCTGGTCCTCGGCCTCGACGAAGCCCAGGTCGTAGCGGAAGCCCCCCGGCCCGCGACCCAGGATCGCGATGCGCAGGGCGAGGCCGGGCCGCTGCTCGGCCTCCATCAGCGCCCGGATCTTGTCTTTCGCCAGCTCGGTGACGTGAATCATCGCCGCCTCCTTTGGCGCCTAGCTTAGTCCGGATTGGCCCGCGCTGCCAGCGCGGGCGGGCTCCACGACGATCTCCAGGCGCTCCCATGCGCGTCGCAGGGCGGCCTCCACCGTTTCCGGCCGCGCGGCCCGGGCGAAGACGAAACCCAGGTAGCGCGCGCCCTCCGGCGGGGGTTCGACGTGCTGGCCCAGGGGGAGCGTGAAGCGCACCTCCTCGATGCCCGGCACCTCCCGCGCCTCCTGCGCGCCGCGAATCTCGCGCAGCACCCCCGCCCGCGGGATGGGCACCATCAACACCCCTGCCGCCCGCCGCTCGCGCCGCACCCGCGAGACGTCCTCGCCCAAGGCGTGGCGCAGCAGCAGCGCCTCGAGCGACACGCTTCCCCGCTCGAAGCGCAGCGTCCGCGAGCAGAGCCCGCCGATGGAGCGCGGCGCGATCTCGAGCAGCACCACGCCGCGCGGTGTGGCGCGCAGCTCCGCGTGGATCGGGCCGTGGCTCAGCCCCAGAGCCTCCACGCAGCGCTGCGCCTCGCGCCACAGCGCCGCCCGCAGCTTCCGCGGCGCACGGGAGGGCGTCACGTACAGCGTTTCCTCGAAGTACGGTCCCACGAGAGGTTCGGGTTTGTCGAAAAGGGCGAGCGCGCGCAAACGTCCTCGCGTCACGAGCCCCTCGAGCGCGAACTCGCCCCCGGGCAGGTACGACTCCACCAGGATGCTGTGCGCGAGATCCCCTCCCGCTGCGGCCACCTGCGGTCTCTCGAGCAAGCGGCGCAGCCGGGACCAGGCGGCAAGGAACGTCTCGGGGTCGTCCGCGCGGATCACGCCGCGGCTCGCGGAGAGGAACCGCGGTTTGAGCACGCAGGGGAACGGCACCTCGCGCGCCACGGCTCGCGGATCCCGATCCACAGGAAACGCCGAGAACCACGGGACGGGTCTTCGCGCGGCGCCCAGAGTCTCGCGCAGGCGCAGCTTGTCCCGCGCCGCCCCGACGGCGGCTTCGCCGTGGTGCGGCAGTCCGAGGACGGCCGCGGCCCGCGCCGCGGCGGCGGCGGACTCGTCGTCCGTCGCCACCACCGCCTGGATCGGCCGGACGCGGGCGAACTCCAGGACGCGCTGCGCTACCGCTTCCGCGTCCCACCAGGGCAGCACGAGCTGGCTGTGCGGGCTCGCCCAGGCGAGCGCCGGGGCCCGCTCGGCGGCGACGATCAACTCGACGCCGAGCTGGCGCGCCGCCTCGAGGAACGCGCCGACCTTGTAGGTCTGCGTGCTCGTCACGAGCAGCACGCGGCGCGGGGCCGGGGTCTCGGTCATGGGGCGCGGCAGCAGTATAGGTGCAGGAACTCGGAGGGCGCTCGCTCCATCTGCTAGCATGATGTGCCGCACGCTGGGAGGCCCGATGGGACCGATCGGTCCGCCGCGGTTCAAGCCCGGGATGGATCCCGCGCGGGTGCGCGCCCATCTCGGACCTGGAGCTGCAGCTGCCCCTCCGCAGCGCGTGATCGAAGGCCAGGCGCTCATCCTCTGGGACCCCGAGCGCCCGGGCAAGAAGCGCGACGCCGTGGACACGGACCAGATCACGCCCGCGGAGTACTGCGTCTCCGAGAGCCTGGAGACGCTCGACGCCCGCTGGAAAGAAGGCGCCTTCCGCCACCTGATGCCCGATTTCGGTGAGCGGGTGCGCCGCGGGCAAACCTTCGTGATCGCCGGGGACCGCTTCGGCATCGGCTCCTCGCGGGAGATGTCTCCGGCAGGCCTCAAGGCCCTCGCCGAGGAGGCCGGGCGCGAGCTGGTGATTGTCTGTGGCCGGCAGATGGGCGACATTTTCCGCCGCAACGCCATCAACCTCGGCCTTCACGTCGTCGAATGCCCGGCCGCGGTGGCGGATGCGCGCGAGGGCGACCGCTTCCGCTTCGAAACCGGCACGCGACGCCTGGAGAACGTCACGCAGGGCAAGCGCTACGATCCCGCGCCCCTCAGCGACAAAGAGCTGGAAATCCTGAAAGCCGGGGGCATCTTCGCCATCGGGCGGCGCGAGTTCCTCGACTCGCTGGAGAAGACCCCGCGGATCGAGTTCCCCGATCCCGAGCGGGCGCGGCGCATGACGACGACGGAGCAGATCGTTTGGGCCCACCGGGTGGACCGCGAAGGCGAGGTGAGGCCGGGCGCCACGCTGCGCGTGTGGGCCGATCTCCTGCCCGCCTCGGACGGCACCGGCCCCTTCGCCATCTATACCTTCGACCGGATCACCGGCGGCGACACCGTCGACCCCAGAGGCGCCGCCTTCGCCAGCGATCACTTCGTGTTCACGGGGCGCGAGGCCGATGCGCGGCAGACGGCGATCTCCCGGGCCTTCGCCGAGCGCCACGGGATCCGCCCGCCGTACTACGCCACGCCAGGCGAGGGCATCTTCCACTTCTACTTCCCGGAGCAGGGCCTGATCCATCCTGGCGGCTTCTATCCGGGAGCCGACTCGCACAGCCGGGCCTACGGCGCCTACGGCGCGGTAGGCATCGGGGTGGGGAGCACGACCCTCGGTTTCGGCTGGGCGACCGGCTACATCTTCTTCACGCTCGCGCCGCAGCGGCGGGTCGTCTTCCGCGGCCGCCTGCAACCCTGGGTCAATGGAAAGGACATCGTGTTGGAACTGCTGCGGCGCTGGGGCGCGGAGCAAGCGCGCGGGATGGGCGTGGAGTTCGTGGACGCGGACCGGCAGCTTCCCATCGCCTACCGCAACACGATCTGCAACATGATGGCCGAAGCCGAGGCGCAGAACGGCATCTTCGCCCAGGACGAGATCACCGCGGCCTGGTTCGAGGCCCGGGGCTTCGCGCTCCCCTACCCGCCCGTGGGGCCCGGCGAGGACGCGCGCTACGAGCTGGACGAGACGCTCCGGCTCGACGAGGTGACGCCCATGGTGGCCAAGCCCTTCCGCCCTGGCAACGCCTATCCGGCGGAAGAGCTCGCGCGCGAGCGCATCCGTTTCGAGAAAGCCCTCATCGGCTCCTGCACCAACGGCAGCTACGACGACCTCCTGGGAGCGGCGCTCGTACTCGAGGCTGCGCGCCAGGCCGGGCACCGGCACGTCGCTGCGGGCGTGCAGTTTCTCGTCTACCCCGGCAGCGGCACGGTGAAACGGCAGATCGAGATGCCCGACCCGCGGCTGGGAGGCAGGAGCGTGGCCGAGGTGATCCGCAGCGTGGGCGGCGAGATCCGCGCATCGTGGTGCGGCCCGTGCTTCGGCCAGGGACCCGACGCACTGCGCCCGGGCGAGCGCGCCATCACCAGCTTCAACCGCAACTGGCACAACCGGATGGGCGTAGGGGGCCTCGGCTACCTGGCGAGCCCCCAGGTGGTCGCCGCCTCGGCGCTTCTGGGCTACATTGCGCCGCCTTCGGAGCTGGGCCTGCAGTGGGATCCGGAACGGTTCGAAGTGGGTGCGGGACGCGCCTCCGCGCTGCCCCGCGAGGGAGGAAGCAGGTCGTGATCGGAACGTGTCTCGATTGCGACGCCAACATCGAGCTCGACGAGAACGTGGAGATCGGCGACGTCGTCACGTGCCCGGAGTGCAAGGCCCGCCTCGAGGTCCTGGACCTCGACCCGGTGGTCCTGGACTACGCGGTGGAGGAGGAATTCGGGGACGAGGGATGAGGGCCCTCGTCTTGCGGCCGGGATGCCTCGGAGCGCGCCGGCCCTGGGCGGGTCAGTCTGGGCGGAATTCGACGAGGACGACGAGGGGAAAGCGGAGGGGTCGGCCCTCGCGCTCGGCGGGCTGGAACGTCGAGCGCGCCAGGGCTTCCCGGACCGCGGCTTCGAATTCCTTGCGATAGACGCGCCCGAAGCGGGGCAGGTCGCTCGCCAGGATCCGCACCTCCCCGGCGCGCCCGTCGGCTTCCACCATCACCAGAGCGAACACCCGCGCGCCGAAGCCGAGGGCCCGGGCCCGCGCCGGATAGCGCGGCAAGAGCTCCATCGCCGGCGCAGCCAGCCGGTCCCCGTCGGCAGGGTGCCTTTCGCGCCACCTCCGGGAAAGCCTCTGGTAGGCAGCGTGGTAGACCTCCGCGAGGGAGAGGCGCTCCGCGTCCGGGGCTTGCTCGAAAGCGGCCGCGAACGCCTCGGCAGCGGCGAACGGATCCTCGAGGCGGAAGAGCGCGTCGAGGGCGTCGAGCAGGCGCCGCCGGGAGTCTTCGGCGCGGAGCGCCTCGCGCAGCGGCTGCGCTTCATCGGCCCGACCGGCGATGTAGAGCGCCTTGGCGGCTTCGTAGGCCAGCCGTTCGCGCACCGGCCCGGGGGTCGAGGCAGGCAACTGCCGCACCTGCTCCAGCGCTTGGTCGAGCTGTCCGGCCTGCAAGAACAGCTCCGCCATCGCCGCACGCGGCTCGAAGGCCTCCGGATCGGCCTCGGACCAGGCCCTGAAGGCCTCCAGGGCCTCCTCGGAACGCCCGAGCCCGCGGAGCGCCCGCGCCCGTCCCTCGCGGGCGCGCCCATCTCGGGGGTCCCGTTCGAGCGCCCGGTCGAACTGGGCGAGGGCCTGCTCGAAAGCGCCGCTCGCGAGCTTCGGCTGGCCGCGCTGCGCGAATTCCACGCCGCGCGCTAGAGCTACCCGGCCGAGTGCCGTCTCGAGACCCGCGCGCTGCGGGTCGAGGCGCGCCAGGCGGTCCAGATGGCGCTCCGCCTCGTCGAGTCTGCCGAGGCCGAGCGCCGCCTCGGCCGCGATGGCTCGGGCCTCGGCATCGCGGGGGTTCTCCGCAAGGCGCCCCCGGGCGAGTTCGAGTGCCCTCGCCAGCGCGCCCTCGGCGAGCGCCGCGCGCGCGCGCTCCAGATCTCCGGCGCCCGCCGCGACGACCATCAGGCACCCGGCCAGAACCACCGCTGCGCTCGGAGCGGCCCTCACGGCTCCACCCCGAGCGCCTGGAGCACCACGGCGGCTGCCGCCATATCCGCCAGGCCGACGCCCACGGACTTGAAGACCGTGTGCGTCGCGCTCGCGGGCACCGGCGCGACCCCGCCCAGCACCTCGCCCAGCGTG
Source organism: Acidobacteriota bacterium (assembly GCA_037447115.1). Taxonomy (GTDB): domain Bacteria; phylum Acidobacteriota; class Polarisedimenticolia; order Polarisedimenticolales; family JBBIHH01; genus JBBIHH01. The sequence continues at coordinate 13,210 of JBBIHH010000011.1, read as the reverse complement.
GGCACCCGACTCCATTCCAGCATCCCTTCCATGGCCAGCCCCAAAAACTCGGAAGCCTCGAGGGCCGCCTGCTCCCGAGCTTCGACCACGAGGAAGCCGCCGCGCTCCGGCAAGCACTCGCCCGCCAGCTCCCCGTCGAGTTCGCGCCGCCCCGGATGGTTGGCTCCCGCCAGATTCCAGTGCCGGCCCGCCATGCGCGTGCCCGGAGGGATCACGGGCGTGCGGCTCGAGGTGGCGGTGGTGACGATCTCGGCACCGTCGAGGGCTTCCTCTACTTTCGCGAGCCGCGCGCGCACGGGCAGGGCCCCGAGCCACGCCGGGGGCTCTTCCCGCCGGCGCACGAGGCGCACTTCTTCGATCGAGGGGCGCACCTGCAGCACGCCCGACACGAGTCCTTCCGAGATCCTCCCCGCGCCGAAATGGGCGAGCACCTTGGGCGCGGGAGAGGCGAGAAGATCGGTCGCGAGGGCGACCACCGCAGCCGTCCGAGTGCGGCTCAAGTGTGCCGCTTCGATCAACGCCAGCAGCCGCCCCGTCCGGCGACTGCACACGCTGACCCAATTCGCTCCCAACTCGAAGCCGACGCTCGTGTAGTCCTTGCCCCCGACGAGCGCCGGGCTCCCCAGGGCCGCCCGCAGCGTGTGCTGCCAGGCTTCGCCGCGTCCCCGCCCTTCCACGCGGATGCGCGGCACGTTGACCGCCTCCCCGCGCCCGTGGGCGAGAAACGCTTCGCGCACTGCGGCGAGGGCGCGGGGCAGATCGAGCGCCTCCTCCACGAACGCTTCAGGGACGAGCCAGACGTCGCCCCCGGCGAAGCTCACGCGTTGCGGCGAAGCCACCCGCGCCTCACCGGCGGAAGAAGAGGTTGAGGATCAGCGTCAGCAGCAGCGAAAGCAGCAGGCATGTCATGAGGGGGAAGACGAAGGTGAAGCGCCCGCGCTGAACCACGATATCCCCGGGGAGTCTCCCGAGACCGGGAAGCTTGCCGAGGAACAGGAACCCCAGTCCCGCCAGGGCCAGGAAGACCCCCGCCAGCAACAGCCAGCGCCCCAGCGCTTCGAATGGAGGCGGTACCTCGTGCATGGGAAGAGCATTGTGGGGAAAAGCTCGCCGCCGGGTCAAGCGAGCTGTCCGCCCCCGAACCTATCCGGGGAGCCGGGGAGCGCGCCCCTGGCCGAGCGCACGCGCGCCCCCCGGCGATCGGGACCCCGAGCGAGGCGGTGGAGGAAGCCTCGCTTCAAGGCGTGCAGGCGATCACACGCTCCACCCCGTTCGAGTCCGCTCCCCAGCTGCCCCCGTTCGGCTGCGAGGCTCGCACGAGAGGGTAGAAAACCTGACCCGCTTCGGGCGCCGCCGGATCCGTGTGGCACGTGCTCGTCTCTGGGAAGAGATCGCACGCCGGCGCGAAGTCCCGGTCCACGTCCCGCGCGACCTCGTACTCCGTCGCTCCCGCCTGGCCCTCCCAGCAGAAGGTGTCCGGGGCGTTGGGATCGCACGTTTGCCCGCTCCTGGATGACCGCGCGCCGACGATGACGTCCGAGTAGCCGTCCCGCGGCGAGCGCTACCTGAGGGACCGCATTCGACAGGGCGCAGGGCGAAGGTGTCGAATCTGCTCGCGGGCAGAAGATCGACTCCGCTCTCGAGAGTACCCAGAGCACGCTAAGCTTCTTGTTCGATGCTTGCGTGAAGAGTTGTGCCGCCTACGGCCCCGAGCGACCCGAGGGTGGAAGACCGCCCGCCTGGCTGACTGCCCCGTGCGACTCGAGAACCCTCTCCAGTGCGGGGCAGACCGTCTCGGGGTTGCCGACACGCGCCGCATCCACGAAGGGCGCGATGCCGTAGCTTGCGTCGCCCTGATCGTCGCAGCTCACGACGAGCCAATCCCCGAAAGCGGGCCAGAGTTCCGGGTCGCCCAGCGCTTGAAGGGCGTCTTCCGGTCCGGGCTCCGAGGAACCCTCGAGGCGGCTCAAGACCCGCTGGAGGATTCCCTCTTCCGGGACCGCGAGCGGCTCGCCGGCTGCGGCCTCGCTCATCAGCGGATCCCGCAACGGTACGATCCCCACGAGCAAGCGCGCTTCCTGGAGCACCTCGTCGCGAGCCTCCGCACCGAAGCGCCGTTCGCGCGTGGAAAACACGAACCGCGCCACCCACGCGGGGCGCGCCGCAAGATCGAACATCGCCGTCCCCAGCACCACCCTTCGTTCCACACCGTGGTACCGCCCCTCCTGCCCGCGGTAGAGACCGTGGTGAGTGTCACGGGCCCCGCCCGTCTTGCCTGCGACCCAGCGCTTCTCGTAATGGACTTCCTCGGGTAGAGAAGCCAGCGCCTCGAGCCACGTCGCTCCAGAGAGGGTGGAGCCCCTTTCGAGCGAGACCTCGCGCTCGCGCAACCGCCGGACCACCGGGAGCGTGCGAAACGCCTCCGTCTCGGCCGTCCGCAACGCCTCGCGCAAGCTCGCGCAACCCCGTTCGGCGATCTCCCCACCCCGGCCCCAGGCGTGGACCGAGGAGCCTCGTTCGACCTTAGCCACGATGTCGGCCCAGCTTCGGCCTTCGCGCACCGCGCACACCCAGGCTGGCCATTTCGAGCGCTCGAGCCGCCATGCCTCCAAGGGAGGTTCGAGGTGACCGAGCCCCGCAAAGGGTAGCTCGAAGCGTGCCGGTGAGAGGCGGCGCACGATCTCGGCGACATCCTCGCCGAACTGCAGCGCCGCGTCGGAATCGAATTCGAAGGCGCTCACGATCTCGCCCCGCTCTATCTCTTCCCATCGCGCCTGCCCACCCCCGCTACGCAGGACGAGCTGCGTGAACCGCACCCCCACGACCGTGCTGTAGAGTCGGTCCGCCGTGCAGGAAAACGGGCCCGTCTCGCACTGCGGGTCCGGGAGTTCCAGCCGGGCTTGCACCGGTCCACGCACCTCGGCCACTCCGTGAATTTGCTCCAACACTTCGGCACGACTCCAGAAGACGTCCGCAGCCGGCGACGACACCGAGACCAGGCTCACGAGCGCGGCGGCAAGGACGCGCTTTGTCCATCGAAGCTGGCGCAGCGCCCGCCGGCCAGGTCCTGGTTCGGCTGCGGACGCGCTCGCGGAGCGACGCCAGTTTCGGGGGACCCCGATTCCGTGCCCGTTGCTGCACGAAGGCGGCGCGGGCGTCATTTCGGTCCCCGCAATGGCCCCTGGACGTTCATTTCCGGCCCTTTCGCGGTTGCAGAGCGTCATCGCCTGCTCCCCGCCATCGTGCCGAAAGGCCAGCCTGCAGGCCTCAGCGGAACAGCCTGCGCAGCAGCCCCCCCAAGAACCGGCCCGCAATGCGCCGGCCGATCCGTGGGCCGATGCGCCCTCGGCGCACGGCCTGGATGTCCCCGAGCAAGCGCGCGAGCCAGTACAGGAAGCCCCGGAACGTCACGGCGACCGAATCGTACTGCCCCTCGCCTCGGGGCGCACCCCCGCCGCGCCGCCCCGCTCAGGCCACCATTCCGGGGGCCTGCGTCGCGTTCCGCGGCACGAGTTTGACTCGAAGACGCCAGCGTTCTCTGCGGGCGCGAGGCGCGCCGCGCGACGCACGAGGCGAGCCCCTTCGTTCCGAGCCGCCACGGTTGGCCTCTGGGAACCCGCCGTCGAGGCAATCCCCGAATGCGGACAGGCGGCGGGCGGGATCTTCCAGAGACTCGCGCGCGCAGGATCGGGATGGCGCGAGAGAGGCTCTGCTCGCGCTCCGAAAATCTCCCCGCCGACGCGCTCGTCGCCCTCGCCGAGCCTCGGGTGGCTTGCGCGAGCCGGGTGGCGGGGGAGACTGCTCAGCCGAGGTACACGAACGGCCGGAGTGCAGCAGGCCGCTTCCCAAAAAAGATTGTCGTTGTATCAATTCAGCTGCGAAGGTCCGAGGTTCTCGCAGCTCGCCCAAGTTCTTGCGCCAGAGTGAATTTCGGACAACTGGAACCCCGTATTGGAGTCTCGGCAGTGCGCCAGCCGATCAATGCCGCAGTATCATTTCCATCAAACACGCGCAGAGGGGGAGGGCCGCGCTTGCGGGGGCGTCTCACACCGGCTCGCTCCGTAACTTCGCGGGTACGGGCCGTCGGCGCGATCGCTCGGGCCGCCCCTCTCTGCGCGCCCGTGCTGGTTCGTACACGCTTCGCCAAACGCGCCGAAGACCGGGATCGGCGATCCCTCCGTCTCGCCCTCGCGAAAACGACGCAGAGCCCCGAGCTGCCGTGGCCTGCTACGCGCCTGGCTGCTCGAGGTGCAGCCGACCGGAAGGCGGCTCACGAAACCGAAGTTCGAGATTCCTTGAAGTCAGCCGGAGATTGCATCCGGCAGCGACCGGGTTTCGACCCGCAGGGGGAATCCAATGGCAAGGCCAAGAGTCCTGAAGCTGGGGGCGTTCCTGTTCGTTTCTCTGTTCCTCGCCACCCACGCGGGGATGACCGGCGGCTCGCCGCGGCCGGGAGAGCCGGCCTACGTGCCGGGCGAGGTGTTGATCCGGTTTCAGCCCGGGGCGGACGCTTCCGACATCGCGGCCGTCCGCACGGCCCTGGGCGCGCAGGAGCTCAACAGGTTTCTCTCGGGCGGCCTGCACTGGCGGCTGGGGCCCGGGTGGAGTGTGGAGGAGGCCATCGCGCGCTTCCGGAGCCACCCCCTCGTGCGGCACATCGAGCCCAACTACCTCGTCTCGCTCGACGTGATCCCCAACGACCCGAGGCTCAACGAACTCTGGGGAATGATCAACACGGGCCAGACAGGAGGGACGCCCGACGCGGACATCGACGCCGAGCTGGCGTGGAATGTCTCGACGGGCAGCCCGAGCATCGTCGTCGCCGTGATCGACACGGGGGTGGACTACAACCACCCGGACCTGGCGGCCAACATCTGGACCAACCCGGGCGAGATCGCAGGCAACGGCATCGACGACGACGGCAACGGCTACGTGGATGACGTCCACGGGTACGACTTCTACAACTCGGACGGCGACCCCTTCGACGATCACGGTCACGGGACCCACGTCGCCGGCACGATCGGCGCCATCGGCAACAACGGCATCGGCGTCGCCGGTGTCAACTGGCAGGTCAAGATCATGGCCCTGAAGTTCCTCGGGTCCAGCGGCTCCGGCACGACGGCCAACGCCGTGCTCGCGGTGGACTACGCCACGATGATGGGCGCCCGGTTGTCCAACAACTCCTGGGGCGGCGGCGGCTACTCGCAGGAGCTGTACGACGCCATCGCCCGCGCCAACGCGGCGAACATCGCCTTCGTCGCGGCGGCCGGAAACAACTACGGCCAGAACACCGACGTCACGCCGCACTATCCGAGCGCCTACGACCTGCCGAACATCATCGCGGTCATGGCGACGGATCACAACGACCAGGTCGCGGGGTTCTCGAACTACGGCCCGACGACAGTGGATCTGGGTGCTCCGGGCGTGGATATCCTGAGCACGCTGCCGGGCAACAGCTACGGGCTGCTGTCCGGAACGTCCATGGCGACGCCGCACGTGACGGGCACCTGCGCGCTGATCCTGGCGGTGAATCCCAACATCCCCGTCAGCCAGATGAAAAGCGTGCTGCTCGACGCCACGGACCCGATCCCGTCGCTGGCCGGCAAGTGCGTGAGCCAAGGGCGCCTGAACGCCTTCTTCGCCATCGCCGAGCCCGACGTGGACCCACCCGGCACGATCGACGACCTGGCGGTCACGGAGGCGACCTCCAACACGATGTTCCTCGGCTGGACGGCCACAGGCGACGACGGCGAGATTGGCACGGCGAGCTACTACGAGCTGCGCTACTCGACCTCACCGATAGACGAAACCAGCTGGAGCGCGGCGACCCGCGCGGGCAACGAGCCGCCACCGGGCCCTGCGGGAACCCCGCAGAGCACGGAGGTCCGCAACCTCCAGGCCGACACGCTCTACTACTTCGCCGTCAAGGCCTTCGACGAGTGGGGCAACGGCGGGCCGATGTCCAACGTGGCGTTCGCCTCCACGCTGCCGCCGCCGACGGGGCAGGTGGATCCCACGTCGGTCACCGACGAGCTGTTGACCGGCGAACAATCGGACCACTACGTCACGCTGAGCAATGTCGGGGTCGGCACGCTGGACTTCACGATCCCGGCGCCCGTGCTCAGCGAACCGTACGCCGCACCCGCCGAGCCGCTCGAACTGGGAAAGGACGAGGCGGATCCTCGCCAGGGCGACCCCGTCACCGAGAACCGCGGAGGCCCCGACGCCTTCGGCTACCGGTGGGTGGACAGCGACGAGCCGGGCGGCCCGGCCTTCGACTGGACGGACATCTCCACCACGGGCATGCCCCTCGGCCTGACGGGCGACGACCAGACCAGCACGCCCATCGCGCTCGGGTTCAACTTCCCGTTCTACGGAACGCTGTTCGACTCGATCCGGGTGTGCACGAACGGCTGGTTGTCCTTCACCTCGTCGCAGACCTCGTACTCGAACCAGCCGCTGCCCAGTGCGGGCGCGCCCGAGAACCTGGTCGCGCCCTTCTGGGACGACCTCCACCCGCGCACGGCAGGACGGATCTACTTCGAGAGCTTCGGCGATCGGGCCATCGTCCAGTGGACCGACATGGAGCGCTACAGCGGCGCCGGCCGGTACACGTTCCAGGCGATCCTCGAGGCGAGCGGAACGATCACGTTCCAGTACCTGTCCTCCACGGGACCGCTGGACAGCGCGACCGTCGGCATCCAGGACGCCTCGAAAACGGTCGGCCTGCAGGTGGCCTTCAACCAGGCCTACCTGCACGACGGGCTGGCGGTCCGGATCCGTTCCATCCCACAGTGGCTGACGGTCTCGCCGACCTCGGGCCGGCTCTACGGCGGCCAGTCCACGCTGCTCCGGCTCCGCATGGACGCCTCGGGTCTCGAGGGCGGGAACTATCCGGCCACGGTGAACATCCTGACCAACGACCCGGCCCATCCCACCCTCGGCGTCGACGTGAGCCTGCACGTGATCGGGGCTCCCGACGCCGCCGTCCAACCCTCCTCCCTGGAGTACGGCGACACCTTCGTCGCGCTGCCCAAGAATCAGACGCTGATCGTCGTCAACAACGGGACCGACACGCTCCACGTCACCGACATCGTCCCGAGCCACCCCGAGCTCGACCCGCAGCCGAGGGTGTTCAGCGTCGCGCCGCACGCATCGCAGAACGTGACCGTGACCTGGACGCCATCCGCCCTGGGTCCGTTCAGCGGCTCGATCAGCGTCCAGAGCAACGACGCCACCGAGCCGGAGATCGTGGTGCCGTGCACGGGCAACGCCATTCCGGCGCCGGTGATGGTGGTCAGCCCGACCTCGTTCAGCGAGACGCTCTACACCGGCCACCAGGTGACCCGCGCGTTGACCGTCACCAACACCGGCGGCTCGGACCTCGTCGTGGACGCGGCGGCGGACCTCGGCAACGGCGTGCTGGTGTTCGCTCCGGAGGAGGGCTCGACCGGCTCGGGCGGCCCCGATGCCTTCGGCTACAGGTGGAGGGACTCCGACGACTCCGGCGGTCCGGCCTACGACTTCATCGACATCAGCACGACGGGGACCGTCATCCACGGCCCCGGACGGGACGATGTCCTCAGCCCTGCCATCGACATGGGGATGACCTTCCCGTTCTACGGGAACAACTTCACCCAGTTCAAGGTCTCCACCAACGGCTGGTTGACCTTCGACACGACCGAGACCTCAAGCCGACTGACCAATTCCAACCTCCCCTCCACCAGCGGCGCCCGGAACATGATCGCGATCTTCTGGGACGACCTGCACACGAGATCGGGCGACGTCCGGTGGCTGAACGACGGGACGCGAGTGATCGTCCAGTACACGAACGTGGAGAAGTTCTCCCCGTCCGGCTTCCCCCTCACGTTCCAGGTGCAGCTCTACCCCAGCGGCAAGATTCTCCTCATGTACCGGACGATGGCCGGGACCCTCAACTCCGCGACCATCGGGATCCAGGACGGGACGAGGACGATCGGTCTTCCCGTCGTCTACAACGCCAACTACGTCCACAACGACCTGGCGGTGCAGATCAGCCGCACGCCGGACTGGCTGGAGGTCCGGCCGAACCACGCCGTGATCCCGCCGGGAGAGCAGTTCGTCTTCGACGTCAAGTTCGACTCCACGGACCGGCTCGCCGGCGTGCTCGAAGGCGCCATCGTGCTACGGACGAACATCCCGACCCAGGCGGAGGAGCGCGTGCCGGCGACTTTGACCGTCCTCGGCGCACCGATCGTCGCCTTCGTCCCGGACTCCTACGACTACGGAACGAGATTCACGGGCTATCCGCACCTGACGCAGTTCCAGGTGGTCAACAATGGCACCGACGTCCTCAACGTCACCGACATCTACACGACGGATCCCACGCTCACCGTCCTCGAGACGGTGGGCGAGGGTGACCTGCAGATCCCCGAGGCGGAGTTCCAACTGCCGCCCGGCGGCTCGCGCCTGTTCAACCTGCGGTGGCTGCCGGCCAACCCGATGGCGCTCGTAGCAGCCGTCCGCGTCGTCAGCAACGACCCGGTGACGCCCAACGCCGTGATGCCTGTCCGCGGCCTCGCCATCCCGCCGCCCGTGGCCGCGTGGTCGCCGACCTCGTTCGCCGAAAACCTGATGGTGGGCGACGTGGTCCACCGCACGCTACGGCTGTCGAACAGCGGAGGCTCGGACCTGACCTTCGACCTCGGCGTCTACCTCGACAGCGGCGCGACGGTTTCCATCGATGCCAGCCCGGAGCTGAAGAAGGGCGAGGAAGACACGCGGCCCGGGCTGCTCGGTTCCGGCGGTCCGGACGTCTACGGCTACACCTGGCGCGATTCGGACGAGCCGGGGGGCCCGGTCTTCGACTGGGTGGACATCAGCGCGGTCGGGACGGAGATTCCGTTCGCCAGCTCGGACGACTCCAACTACGGCCCGATCCCCATTGGCTTTTCCTTCCCCTTCTACGGGCAAGCGTTCGATACCATCCGCGCCTCAACCAACGGGTTCCTCTCGTTCACGAGCACGTCCACCGCTCTGACCAACTACCCGCTCCCGAGCAGTTCGGCGCCCGAGAACCTGCTCGCCGTCTTCCACGACGATCTGCACCGGCGGAACGGGCACGCGTACTACTACAGCGACGGGAGCCGGTTCATCGTCCAGTATTCGAACTGGGACCAGTACTCGCCGAGCGGCGAGCTCTACAACTTCCAGGTCATCCTCCACCGCAACGGACGGATCGTCTACCAGTACCTCAGCATGACGACCAACGATCTCGCCGGAGCGACGATCGGCATCCAGAACGCGACGCGGGACGACGGCTTGACCGTGGTTTACAACGCCGCGTACGTCCACGACGGCCTGGCGATCGAGTTCAGGCCGCCGGCCGTCTGGCTGAGCGTCAACCCGGATACGGGCGTCATCCCGCCCGGAGGATCGCTCGATCTCGACGTCCTGTTCGACGCGAACGGCATGATCGGCGGCGACTACGCCGCGAACATAGACCTCATGACCAACGACCCGGCGCACGCCCAGATCCGCGTGCCGGTTTCGATGCACCTCACCGGGATCCCGGACATCGACTCCGTCCCCTCGTCGCTCACCTATCCGATGACCTACGTCGGCTTCTCCCGGACCGACAGCGTCGCGATCCGGAACGTGGGAACCGACGTTCTCCACATCACGGGCGTCGAGGTGACGGGCGATTTCAGCCAGAGCGGCCTTGCACCGCCCGTGGATTTGCCGGTAGGCGCGAGTCTGACCGTCACGGTCACCTTCACGCCGACCACCGACGGGACGCGCTCCGGAGAACTGCGCATCACGAGCGACGATCCGGACGAGGCGCCCTTCACGGTACCCCTCGACGGCTACGCGCTGTTCCCGCCGGAGATCCACGTGCAACCGCCCGAGATCCGCACGGCCCTTCCTCCGGCAGGGTCCAGGACCAAGACCGAGACGGTGTGCAACACCGGGAGGTCCGACCTCGAGTGGACCGCGGCCACCGACATCCTGTCGGCCCCGGCGGGCGAGGCGCCGATCCACGGGACCCTCGACCTGGGCAAGGAAGACGAGGACCCGCGGCCCGGGATCCTCGGATCCGGCGGGCCGGACGTGTACGGCTACAGGTGGAAGGACTCCGACGAGCCGGGCGGCCCGCTCTTCGACTGGGTGGACATCAGCGGCATCGGCACCCAGATCCCGGTCAGCGCGACCGGCTACTGCGACGACTGCAACGTCGGACCCTTCCCCATGAGTTTCCCGTTCAACTTCTACGGGAACACCTACACCAGCTTCCGGGTCAACACCAACGGATGGGTCAGCTTCACCAGCACGGTGGCCACCGGCTCCGCCTCCTACTCGAACCAGCCGCTGCCCACCGGGGGCACCACCTACCCGGAGAACCTGCTGGCGGTCTTCTGGGACGACCTGGTGCACCGCGGCGAGCCGGGGTCCCATCCGCGACGATCCGCCATCTACTACCACGACGACGGGACGCGGTTGATCATCCAGTACCAGCACATGTACCGGATCGGCAACACCACGACCGACGACATCAACTTCCAGATCATCCTGTACCCCAGCGGCAAGATCGTCTACCAGTACGAGACGATGGTCGTGAGCGATCCGGACAGCCAGACGATCGGCATCCAGAACGCCACGAGGGACGACGGTCTGACGGTTGTCTTCAACGACATGTACATTCACGACAACCTGGCCATCGAGTTCTCGCGGTTCCCGCAGTGGGTGGCGCTCTCGCCCACCGCGGGTACGGTTCCGGCCGGCGGCTGTCAGGACGTCACCGTGACGCTCGACGCGGCCGGACTCGAGGACGGAATCCACGAGGCGCAGATCCGCTTCAGCAGCAACGACCCGTACACGCCCCTGGTCGTGGTGCCGGTCACGCTCAACGTCAGCCTCGTCGAGCCGAGCTGGGTGGACTTCGATCCGGACGTGCTGAACCTCTCGTCCAACGGGAACTACGTCAGCATGACCGTCCAGCTCACGGAGGACCTCGATCCGTACGACATCCGGCGGTCGAGCGTGCTCCTCAACGACGCCGTCCCGGCGCTCGAGTTCCCGCCGCCCGAGTACGGCGACCGGAACCTCGACGGGGTCACCGACGTCCGGTTCAAGTTCGACCGGAAGGCCGTGGAAGCGATCCTCCCCGTCGGCCAGGAGGTCCCGGTCTACATCCAGGGCGAGGTGGAGGACGTCCAGTGGTGGCGGGGCATGGACACGATCCGGACAATGCACCCGCGGGTCCTCTCGCCCAACGGAGGCGAGTACGTCCATGCCGGCCAGGTGCTCTCGATCCGGTGGGATCCACCCGTCGGAGGCACACCCAACTTCTACGAGGTGCAGCTGTCCAGGGACGGCGGCGCGACCTTCGAGCGGATCGCCACGGGCCTCGCCGGAACGTCGGTGGACTGGACCGTTTCCGAGCCGCTGACCTCGAACGCCCTCGTGCGCGTCGTGGCCCTCGACAGCAGGGGAGTCATGGGCTACGACTTCAGCGACGGTCCCTTCATCATCGCCACCTCGGAGCTGCAGCCGCCGAACCCGATCCGCGACCTGGTGCTGAGCTTCGACGGTACCGACGTGACCCTGAACTGGAAGGCGCCCGACGCCGATCCGACCCACGGTCCCGCGGACCGCTACCGGATCCTCCGCGCCGAAAGCCCCGAGGGTCCGTTCGAGGAAGTCTCCGTGGTCACGGAGACCGTGTACACGGAGGCGGCCGCGAACACGGAGGGAGTGGCCGTCGTCTACTACGTGGTCCGCGCGGCCAACCGAGCGGGTGACTCGGAGTAAGCCGAGCACCCTGGAGGATCCAGTCGCACCGGCCCGCCGGGTCCCGCAACGGACCCGGCGGGCCGGCGCCTTCTCGCCTCGCCGAAGCGCCGTCCATCGAGAGGGAGGGCCGGCCCCCGGAGGGCTCCCGCGGGCTCCTGCGATCGCTCGCGCCGGGACGTTCTCGAGGCACGCGCAGCAAGCAATGACCGAGGAGGCATTGAGGCCGGTCGATCGCGTGGACGTCTCGCGGGGTCGTGGCCCGGGCCTCCGCATCCTCCCGTGCGGGGTGCGCAAAAAAGCAAGGCCCGGGAAGAGAACCCGGGCCTTGCCTTGCGTAGGATGGGTAGCGGGGGGTGGATTTGAACCACCGACCTTTGGGTTATGAGCCCAACGAGCTACCGGACTGCTCCACCCCGCGTCACGAGCGTCACTATAGCCGGGTGCCGAGGGGCTTTCAAGGTTGGCGAGCGGGCCGCGCACCTTCAGTGGCCGGCACGGTTTTCTTGCCGGGTTCCGCCTGTTCGACACAGGGAACGCGAGCGGCTCCGGGGGTCTCGATCCCTGGACGACAAGGCCTGCGCTCGCTGGGCGATGTTCGAAAGGCCGCCGGGCGCGTCCGTCGGCTCAGCAGACCCGGCGGCTCGCTGCGGGTCCCCGGCAACGCCTGCCGACGGAGGCCTGTTCGCGAGACGCAGTCGATCGCTCCGACGAAAGCCCGCGTTCTCCCCGGTGGCTCTAGGCGGATGCGAACCGTCCGCACGGGAGACTGCCGGGTCGGTTCTTCTGCTTCGTCGCGAATCTTGACGCGCTCCGAGGCGTCAAGGCCGGCAGGTCATTCGGCCCGGGGCTGCGTGCCCTCGGGTTCACCGGTCTCGCCGGTCTCGCCTTCGATCTCGATCGCGTGCTCGCCGGAGCCCCCGTCCTGAGGCGGGCTGTGGAGCGGGTCGGGAGACGGCAAGACGAACTGGATCTCCCCGGGGCGCACGAGGCCGAGCTCCTCCCGGGCCAGGCGCTCGATACGCTGCGGATCCCTCGCGAGCGCGCGCACGTCCTGCCGCAACCGCACGAGCTCCTCGAGCTGGCGGGCCACGTCGCGCTCCAGCTGCTCCAGCTCCTTGCGGCTTTCGCGAAGGTCGAACCAGCCTCTCTCGCCGAAGAGGGCCGCCACCGTGCCGGCGACGAACAGCCCCGCGAAGAGCAGCGCCAGCGCTCCTTCCTGGAGGCTCGGCCGGACCGGCCCCTCAGGCGCGCGCCGCCGCGCTCCTGCCGGAACGGCATCGCTCGGGGGCGGCTCGCCCGGGAGGGCATCGCCCCGGAGCCTGTGGCGCCAGTGGAAAACGACCCGCACCGTCCGCCCCCGAGCCCCACGGCCCCGGCCGCGCCGCCTCAGCCGCGCCCCCGCCGCCGCGCCCGGGTGCACGACCAGGTACGCGATCCC
>JBBIHH010000010.1:0-100229 GCA_037447115.1 Acidobacteriota bacterium | reverse complement strand
GGTCGCGGCCGAGCGGGCGACGGCCCGCGGCGCGGGCAGGGCTGGCCCGCGCGAGGACCCGCCCCAGGTTCCTTCCCTCGCGGCTCCGCGACACGGCTGGGGCGCCTGCGAGGGAGGGACCGATACCGGACGGTGCCAGTTCCGGCACGGCTGGGTGGCGCGGGCGGAGGATGGGCGCGGCGGCCGGCGCGTCGAGTGGGTTCTCGGTGAGGGGGGCGCGGACCCGCGACTGCGGCGCCTGCACGCGGGGGCGGAGGGTCTCGCCTGGATCGAACGCCTGGAGGAAGACGGGCGCAAGGTGTTCCGCTTCGAGCGCGCAGCGACGACGCTGCGCGCCGTGCCGTACGCAACGGCACCGCGACCCCGGCCTCCCGCTGTCTCCGCGTCGCCGCCCCCCGGCTTGGCACTGCTGCAGGTCGCTGGGGCGGATGCGCAGACCCCTTCCCTTCGCCTCGTCCTGCCCCAGGGGGCCCGCGAAGCGGTCCTGCCCCTGGGGCTGGCCCAGAGCATCCTGCTCGGGCCTCCTCCCGAGACTGTCCGAGCCGCCATACCGGGCCTCGCTCCCGAGGACCTGGAAGGGATCCGCACCGTGATGGTGGTCCAGGACCCGGTCGAGGCGCTGGCCCCGTGGGAGCGGGCCGAAGACGCCCTACCCCCCGAGGGACGGGCAGCGCGTCTGGCGCGAGCCCTCGATGCGTGGTGGAGGCGATCGGAGGCCGCGCAAGGAGTTCCGCGGGCGGTCGTGGGTACCGATCCGGCTTCTTCGATCGCGCACTGGTCGCGCCCCGTGCCGCTTCAGGGGTGGCCGTTGCTCTTGCTGCCGGAGGAGGGATTCCCCGGTCCTTTGGCCCGCCTGCGCGAAGCGTTGAGGCAGCGGTGGCGCGGGCTGATCGCCTCGCAGCTGCCGGAGAGGCGCCTGCCCCGTGTCGTCCTCGTCGTGAGCGGCAGGCCCGATGCGCTGCTCGGCGAGCAGCTGCTCCACTGGGCGCGGGACCCGCGTTTGCGAGGCCGGGTTCTGGCGGTCTGGCCTCTCTGGGGGCCCGTGCGCGAGGACCTGCCGGCGGCGATGCTCCGGGAAGGCGGCCTCGCCGCCGTGGGCCTGGCGGAAGCGCGCTTCACCGGACTCGACGAGATGGCGAGCGCCCTCGAGGGCTTCGCGCAGCGCCTCGCCGCCTCCGGCAAGCGAGCGCGGCTCGAGACGCTGGAAAGTCCCTTCGTCTGGTACTACTGACGGCCGGACCGTCTGCGAGACCGCTCAGCGGGTGCCTTGGCGCGCGGCGCGCTCCTGGCGGGCTCTTTCGATCTCCCGCTGCAGTTCCCCGGTCTCGTACATCTGGCTGACGATGTCGCAGCCGCCGATGAACTTGCCGCCGATGAACACCTGGGGGATGGTCGGCCAGTCGGTCAGCGCGCAGAGGGCCGGCCGGATGTAGGGATCCGCGAGCACGTTGCGGACTTCGTAGTCCACACCCAGCCGATTGAAGATCTCCATCGCCCGGTGCGAGAACCCGCACACCGCGAGATTCTTCTCGCCCTTGGCGTAAATGAAGACCAGGTGCTCCTGGATTTCGTTGCGGATCTGCTCTTGCCAGCGGGCGATTGCGGGATGCACTGGCGTGCGCTCGCTCATGCCCTCACCTCGTCTCGCTCGATGCCGCCGGCGCCTCGCCGGCGCGCGTGGCTTCGGCACGGGATTATAGCAAGGCCCGGTGGTGGCCTCCGCCGGGGGGCAGTGGCCGGCGCGCGAGGCCGCTTGACCGCTTGGCGACGGCTTCCTATGCTGCGGGCGATGCCTGCCGGCAGAGCGCCGCTCGTGCGGCTGCGTCATTACATTGGCGGCCGCTTTGTCGACGCCGCAGGAGGCGGCGAGCTGGCCGACATCGAGCCCGCCACCGGGCGCGCCTGGGCGAGCCTGCCCGACGGCGACGCACGCGACGTCGATCGCGCGGTGGCGGCAGCGCGCGAGGCGTTCCCGGGCTGGGCTTCCCTTCCCGCCGCGGAGCGCTCGCGCTGGTTGTGGCGCATCGCCGACGAGATCGAGCGGCGCGCCGAGTCGCTCGCGCAGGACGAGAGCACCGATACGGGCAAACCCCTGGCCCTCGCCCGGCGCGTGGACATCCCCCGGGCGGTGCGCAACTTCCGCTTCTTCGCCAGCGCCATCCTCCACCAGCGTGCCGAGGCCTACGACACGGACGGCTTCGCCCTCAATTACACGCTGCGCCAGCCGCGCGGTGTGGGGGCCTGCATTTCCCCCTGGAACCTGCCCCTGTATCTGTTGAGCTGGAAGGTGGCTCCGGCGCTCGCCACGGGCAACACCGTCGTCGCCAAGCCCTCCGAGCTCGCGCCGGTCACCGCCCATCGGCTGGCCGAGATCTGCGATGCCGTCGGCCTGCCCCCCGGCGTGCTCAACATCGTGCACGGCACGGGTCCCCGGGCCGGTGCCGCGCTCGTCGCCCACCCGGAGGTCCCGACGATCACGTTCACCGGCGGCAGCGCGACGGGTGCGGCCATCGCCGCCGCCGCCGCCCCGCGCTTCAAGCGGCTGGCCCTGGAGCTCGGCGGCAAGAACCCCACGGTCGTTTTCGCCGACGCGGACCTGGAGCGAGCCTGCGCGGAGAGCGTGCGCGCTGCGTTCGCCAACCAGGGCGAGATGTGTCTGTGCGGCTCGCGGGTGCTCGTGGAGCGCTCCCTCTACGAGGCGTTCGTCGAGCGCTTCGTGGCGCGCGCGCGGAGGCTCGTCGTCGGCGATCCGCGCGAGCCGGACACGGACTTGGGTGCGTTGATCTCGGCGGCGCACCGGGACAAAGTGGCGGGCTACGTGGCTCTCGCCCGCGAGGAAGGCGCCGAGGTGCTCGCGGGCGGCGGCGTGCCGCGGGCGCTTCCCGAGCGTTGCCGGGATGGCTTTTTCTTCGAGCCCACCGTGCTCGCCGGTCTCGGTGCCGCGTGCCGCGCGAACCAGGAGGAGATCTTCGGTCCGGTGGCGAGCCTGATGCCCTTCGACGACGAGGAGGAGGCGGTGTCGCTGGCGAACGCCACGCCTTACGGTCTGTGCGCCACCGTGTGGACGGAGAACTTGGCGCGCGCCCATCGGGTGGCGGCGAAGCTCGAGGCCGGCACGGTGTGGGTCAACTGCTGGTTGCTGCGGGACCTGCGCACGCCGTTCGGCGGCGTCAAGCAAAGCGGGGTGGGCCGGGAAGGAGGCGAGGAGGCCCTGCGCTTTTTCACGGAGCCGAAGACCGTGTGCATCCGGCACGGCGGGGAGGACTGGGCGGGATGAACGAGGCGGAGAACCCGGAACGGATCGTGGAGGAGGTCGTCAGCACCAGGGCGCCCGAGCCGGTGGGACCGTTCCCCCATGCCAAGCGCGTGGGCCACCTGCTCTTTCTCTCCGGCATCGGGCCGCGCCGGCGTGGCGCAAGCGACATTCCCGGCGTGACCCTCGATGCGGAGGGGCGCGTCGTGGCCTACGACATCGAAGCCCAGTGCCGAGCCGTGTTCGAGAACGTGCGCCTCGTCCTCGAGGACGCGGGCTCGAGCTGGGAGCGGATCGTGGACGTGACCGTGTTCCTGACCGACATGAAGCGCGACTTCCCCACCTTCAACCGGCTGTGGGCCGAGTACTTCCGAGGCTCTCGGCCGGCGCGTACGACGGTCGAGATCGGAGCGCTGCCCACGCCCATCGCGGTCGAGCTCAAGGTCATCGCGACCATCGGGTGATGCGTTGGGTGAGGCGCGAAGCCGGGCAGGGGCCCGCAGGGTCCGAGTGGGCGAAGACCTCGCGCTGCCCCGCGACGAGCTCCAGTTCCGCTCGACGCTCAGCGGCGGCCCCGGGGGCCGGCACGCCAACGCGACACGCACGCGCGTCACGGTCTGGTTCGACTTGCGGAGGAGCCGTGCGTTCGACCCGACCACGAAAGCGCGGCTCGCCGAGGCGCTTGCCGGGCGCCTCGGCCAGGACGGCCGCCTGCGCGTGAGCTGCGGCCGCCACCGCAGCCAGGCGGCCAACCGGCGCGAGGCACTCGGCCGGCTCGGGCAGCTGCTCCTGCGCGCGCTCGCGGCGCCCCCGCCCCGCCGGAAAGCGACGCGCCCGTCCCGGGCGGCGAGGCGCCGCCGGCTCGAGGAGAAGCGCAGGCGCGCCGAGGTCAAGCGGGGCCGTCGTCGTCCCGCGCTCGACGAGGCGGGCGAGTGATCGAGATCGACGGGGCCTACGGCGAGGGCGGCGGTCAGATCCTGCGCACGGCCCTGGCGCTGGCCCTTCTCACACAACGGCCCGTGCGCCTCGTACGCATCCGCGCCCATCGCCCCCGGCCCGGCCTCCGGAGACAGCACTTGACGGCGGTGCGCGCCGCCGCCGCGGTGGGAGGGGCGGATGTGGAGGGGGCGGAGCTCGGCTCCGGCACGCTGGTGTTTCGACCTGGACGGCTGCGCGGCGGGGCGTTCCGCTTCGACGTCGGCACAGCGGGAAGCACGACCCTCGTGCTGCAGACGGTCCTGTGCCCGTTGCTGTTCGCTCCCGAGCCTGCGACCGTCGTGCTCCGAGGCGGCACGCACAATCCCTCCGCCCCGCCCTACGAGGCGCTCGCGGAGAGCTTCCTGCCGCTGCTGCGGCGCATGGGCGCGGTGGTCGACCTCGAGCTGGAGCGGCATGGTTTCTACCCCGCGGGCGGGGGCCGGATCCGCGCGCACGTGACGCCCGTGGGCCGGCTCGAGCCGCTGTACCTGTGGGAGCGTGGCGAGCGCGTCACCGTCGAGGCCGAGGCCATCGTGGCCGGACTGCCGCGCCACGTCGGAGAGCGGGAGCTGCGCGTCGTGCAGGCGAGGCTCGGCTGCGGGCCCCAGGCCTGCCGCCTCAGGCTGGTGGAAGACGCGGACGGTCCCGGTAACCTGCTTCACGTGCGGGTGCGCTCCCGGATCGGGACGGAAGTCTTCACCGCCTTCGGCCGCAGGGGCACGCCCGCGGAGCAGGTGGCCGAGGACGCTTGCCGCCGCGCGCAACGCTACCTGGCCGCGGGCGTTCCTGTGGGCGAACACCTGGCGGATCAATTGCTGCTCCCGATGGCACTCTCCGGCGCGGGCGGGTTCTTCACGCTGCGCCCGAGCGCGCATACCGGCACGAACCTGTACACGATCGGCCGCTTCCTGGATCTCGATGCCCGCGTGAGCGCCGAGGGGGCAGACCGGTATCGCATCGAGCTCCGTGTCCGGCGCTGAGACTCTTTCGCCCGTAGGACGCGGCGGAAGGTGGAAAATGGGGATGCACCAAGATCGGCTCTCGCGCCTTGACCGCTCCCTCGGCCGACGGTACTAATCCGCCCTTGCGGGGAGGCGGGAGGTCCGCCTCGCGAGGCGCGCCCCGCTGCGGGGCGCAGGGGGGAAAACGACGATGCGCATGATCGGCAACGGTTCTGGCCTGCTGGGGCTGGCGATCGCGATTCTTTTGGCGGCCGCTGGCTGCTCCCAGGTGGGCGAGGTCGTCTCGCCTGCGAACGACGCGCAGACACCGGCCTCCGCTGGAACGCCGGGGGGCGCCGCCTCCGCTGCTCCGGGGGGCTCCGATCTCGTGGACCAGCCCTCGGCTCCAAGGCCTGGAGCGCCGGGGACGCAGGGCAGCCTCACGGTCGAGGTCACGCTCAGCGGATGCAGCGGCGCCGAGTCCGCCGAGCTGACGGGTGTCGTGATCGTGGCGTTCGACGCGGAAGGAGGCGTGCACGAGGTGGGCAGCGCGAGCGAGGCTCGTTTGAGCTGCGCCCCGAGCGCAACGTTCGCCGTGACCACCGATCTGCCCGCGGGAGACTACACGGCCCTCGAGCTCAGGGCCGAGAGCGCGGTCGTGCGCACCTCGGCCGGAGATCTCCAGGTCGGCGCCTTCGCGCTGCGCTCCAGCACGCCCTTCGCCGTGGACGAGGGCGGACACACCGAGGTGAGCCTGGCGATTCAACTCGCCTTCTTCTGGAGTTGAGGGCACGCCTGCGCGGGGTGGGGCGGAACCGGGGTCGCCCGTGGCGCAGCGGACGGGCAGAAAGACGGCGCGGGCGGCCGGGTCGCGATCCGGGCCTGGAGGGCGCTTCGTCGTCCACGAGCACCATGCGCGCCGCCTGCACTACGATCTCAGACTGGAGATGGCCGGCGTCCTCAAGTCCTGGGCGGTGCCCAAAGGGCCTTCGATGAACCCGGAGGACAGGCGCCTGGCCCTGCTCGTGGAAGATCACCCCCTCGAGTACGCAGACTTCGAGGGGATCATCCCCTCCGGCAGTTACGGTGCGGGAGCCGTGGTCGTCTGGGATCGTGGGCGCTACGATCTGGAAGACGCGGACGACCCCGCAGCCGCGTTGCGGCGCGGGCGGATGACCTTCCGCATGCAGGGCCGGAAACTGAAGGGGACTTTCTCGCTCGTGCGCCTTCGCCGCGGCCGCAAGGGCAACGAGTGGCTGTGGATCAAGAAGGCGGACCGTTTCGCCGATGCGGGCTGGACGCTCGTGCAGGCGCTCACGCCGGCGAAGCGCGGACGCCTGCGCGAGCGGGTGCCCCCGTGCGAGGTTTCCTGAGCGCCGCGCCCGGCTGCGATTCTCTGTCGACGAGTTGCCGATCCTCCAGGAGCCCATCCGCAGGCCGGGGGGATCCGCACAGCCGCTGACCCTGCGCGCGACCCGCCCGCAGCGCGCAGGCCGTCCGTGGCGGTCCCTTCGCCCCCGGTCCCGCTCCGCGCAACGCGGCGCCGGCGGGGGCGGCGAGGCGACCCCCGGGCGCACCGGCCTCTCCCGCCCGGGGTTGCACGAGCCCCAGGGGCACGCCAAACTGGATTGTTTCGACTGAGCGCAACGGGTAGACGGGCTTTTCGAGGGCCCGAGGAGGTGCGGGTGGGTCCGCGCAAACAGCGAACGCGCCGGCCGGTGCAGATCGTAGCGGACCCGGTGTTGCTGCACGCCGACCTCGCCGCCTGGGCCGGGCAGGCCGTGGCGCGCGCCGGCCGCCGGAGTGCGATCCTGGGGCACGTCGAGACCCTGCGCCTGAGCGAAGAGGGGTCCGGGCTCGAAGCCAGCGTGCGCGATGGTGCGCCTCCGGGCTATCGCGTCGTCGTTCGCGTCCGGGCCGGCAAGCTCGTCAGCCGCTGCGGTTGCCCTGCGGCTAGCACCCTTCCGTGCAAGCATGCCGTGGCCGCCATCGAAGCGCTGCGCTTCCCGCGCCCGGAGCCGCAACCCCCGCGCGGGCGCAGCGGGCGCACGGCACGCGGCAGCGGCCGCGTCCTCTATCAGCCGGCGCGGCCCAAGGGTTGGGTGCTGACCCGGGAGGAACGTCTGGCCCTGGCGGCCGAGCAAGAGCTGGAGGACCGCCGCCGGCGCGCGCGGACGGAGCGGCCGTCCGTGCGCCGGATTTCCGGGCACGGCGGGCCGCCCCGTTTTCGCGTCGCCGGACAGGAACCCGAAGCGCCCTATACGGTCGTGCTGCGGGGAGCGAAGGCGGAGCTCGGTTCCTGCACCTGCGCGGACTTCGGCAAGAACGAACTCGGCACCTGCAAGCACATCGAGCGCGCGCGCAACTGGTTCCTGCGGCGGCGCAAGCGCCTGCCCAGGCGCGTCGTCTCGCTCTGGTGGCGGCCCCGCGCGTGGCTCTACGGGCCGCCCCGGCCCCTGGAGGAGATCCGCCTCGATCTCGTGGGGGTGGGGGCGAGCGACGCGTTGCGGGCCTATTTCGGCGCCGAGGGATGGCTGCAACCCGGTGACGACGAAGCGGCGACGCTCGAACGCGCACGCGCCGCCGCGCGCTGCGCGCGCGAAGCGGCGGAGCGCGCGGGGGCGTTCTTCGATCTCGATCCCGCGGTCGAGGCGCGACTCGCCGAGGCGGAGGCGGCGCTGCGCCGACGCCAGCTCCCGCCCCTCGAGATCGGCGACGCGTCGTGGAGCTGCGTCGTACCGCGGCTGGGCCTGAAGCTCCATCCCTACCAGGAGGAAGGCGTGCGCTTTCTCGTGCGCACCGGACGCGCGTTCCTGGCGGACGACATGGGGTTGGGCAAGACCGTGCAGGCCATCGCCGCGGCGCTGTTGCTGCGGCAGCTACGCGGCGCCAAGCGCGCGCTGGTCGTCTGCCCCGCCTCGCTCAAGCATCAGTGGCGGCGCGAGATCGAGCGCACCTGCGGCGAGGAGGCCCTGGTCCTGGAGGCGAGTCGCGAGACCCGCCGGCGCGCCTACCGGCGCTGGAGCGCGGGCTTCCTCGTGCTCAACTACGAGCTCGTGGTCCGGGACCTCCCGGAGATCCAGCGCGCGCGGCCGGAACTCGTGGTTCTCGACGAAGCGCAGCGCATCAAGAACTGGGAGACCAAGACGGCGAAGGCGGTCAAGCGGCTCGAGAGCCCCTACGCCTTCGTCCTCACCGGCACGCCTCTGGAAAACCGGCTCGCGGAGTTGCATTCGCTGGCCGAGTTTCTCTACCCGCGCGCGCTCGGCCCGCGCTGGAGACTGTTTCCGTTCCACGCGGTGGTGGACCCCGAAGGCCGGGTGCTCGCCTACGAGGGTCTCGATGTTCTGCGCCGGCGACTGGAGCCCTTCTTCCTCAGGCGCGAGCGCCGCGAGGTGCTCGACCAGCTTCCCCCACGCACGGAGAACACGTTCTGGACGGAAATGACGGGGCTGCAGCGGCGGGTCTACCGCCGTCACGCGGCCCGCGTCGCGCGGCTGCTCGCCGCCGGTGCCGCGCTGGCGCCGGCGCAGGTGCGGCGCGTCCTGCTGGCGCTGACGACGATGCGTATCCTCTGCAACGCCTACGCGCAGTACGCCTACGAGCGCTTCGAGGCCCGTCTCGCCGACCCCTCGCCACCCACGCCGGAGGAGATCCGGGCTCTGCACTCCCCGAAGCTCGAGGAATTCGCCCGCGTGATGGAGGAGTTGCTCGAAGAGACGCCGGCCAAGGTCGTCGTCTACAGCCAGTGGGAGCGGATGTTGCGGCTCGCCGCCTTCGTCCTGCGCGAGGCCCTCCTGCGCCGGGGCGAGCGCGGCGAGGTCTTCCACGGCGGCCTGACCGCAGGAGAGCGCCGGCGCATCCTGGAGTCCTTCACGGAGGATCCGGCTTTCCGCGTGCTCTTTTCCACGGACGCCGGAGGTTTGGGCCTCAACCTCCAGGAGGCCGCCTCGGTCGTCGTGCACCTGGAGGTGCCTTGGAACCCCGCGGTGCTGGAGCAACGCGTCAGCCGCGTGCACCGTCCCGGCCAGCGCCGCAGCGTGCAGGTGCTGCACTTCCTGACCCGCGATGCCATCGAGGAACGGGTGCGACAGATCGTCGAGGAGAAGCGGGCGCTGTTCGAGGGATTGCTCGTGGAAGAGGCGGACCGGGTCGTGCTTGCCCCCCGCCAGCAGGCGACGCTGGTGGAGCGCTTGCAGCAACTGCTGCGAGGCGAGCCGAACGTGGCGGAGCGGCGGGTTGCGCGGAGAGGAGCAGGCGGCTAGACTTGACCGAGGAGTTCCGCGACGTGGATGCTCACCGCGCCTTCACCTGGTTCCTGGCGATCGCTCTGGCGGCGGCGCCGGCGGCGGGGGCGCTGTGTCCCATGAACGACTCGCCGGCGGCGCAGCCCTGCTGCTGCGGGGCGCCCGCGCATCCGCAGCCAGAGTCCTGCAACTCGGACGAGGGCTCCGACCCGGCTGGTGCGCTGCGCTGCTGCGCCTCCCCGGGCCCGCCCTTACCGGGCGCGCCCGCAGCTCCCGAGGGCGCCTCCCGCGTGGATGCGCTCTTCGCGGCCTACCTCGGGGTGCTCGGGCGACCGCCCGCGCCAGACGATCTCCAGGCGGGTCCCGCACTGGCCGCATCAAGCGTGGCTCCACCATCCCCGCCGCGCACGGTCCTTCTCTGTACCTTCCTCTGCTGATCCGCTTCCCAGCCTCCCGCTGATTGCCGCCTGCCGCGCGAGCCGTCAACTCCGCGGCGAGCGCGGGGTTGCGACTTGCGCGCGCGGGCGCGCAGGCCAGGCCTGGTTGCCTGACGAGGAGTGGCGACGCATGCAGAGGGAACGTGTTTTCACCCGCTACGGGCCATGGGCTGCGGTGTGGATCGCGCTCGGCTCGCTGGCCTTCTCGAGTCGCGCCACGGTCCGCGGCCCGGAAGAGCCGGAAGTTACGGCCGCGGCCGATGCCATCGTGGCTTCCATCGCGGACGAACGACTGCGAGAGTTGCTCCAGGAAGTCCTCGAGCGCAATCGGGAGTTGGCGAGCCTGGCGGCCTCGCTGCGCTCCGCGCAGGCCCGGCCCGCGCAGGCCCGCTCGCTTCCGGATGCGACGGCTTCGCTGACCTATTACGCCCGAACCCCGGAGACCCGCGTCGGGCCGCTGCACGCGATGGTGATGCTCGCGCAGCAGTTTCCGTGGTTCGGCAAGCTACCCCTGCGGGAGCGGGCGGCACAGTTGGAAGCCGTCGGCTTGCAGGCGCGGCTCGAGGCACGCCGCCTGGAGATCGTGACTCGGGCCCGCACGCTCTACTACGAGGTCGCGTTTCTCGACGAGCATGCCCGCATCATCGAGGCCGACCGCAGGACCTTGCAGCACTACGAAGAAATTGCGCGGGCGCGCTATGCCGCGGGCTTCGGGTTGCAGGCGGACATCATCAAGCTCCAGGCGGAGATCACGCGGGACGACACGCGGCTGCTCGAGGTGGGTCGGCGCCGGGCCCGACTCGTGGCCGAGCTGAACGCGCTGCGCGATCGGCCGGGAACCGAACCCCTGCCGAGAGTCGCCCTGGGGGAGGTGCAGGAAGTGGTTGTCCAGGAGGGCACCTACGCTCGATGGCGGGACATCGCCTTCAGCCGTCGTCCGGAAGAGGCCGCACTGGACGCCGACATCGCCCACGCGGATACGCTCGTCGGGCTCGCGCGCAAGGACTACCGGCCCGATGTGGCGGTGGGCTTGGTCTACGGGTGGGTCGGACGGCGGGACGATGCGGCAGGGCGCCTCAACCCGCCGGAGGACAACGGCCAGGACGACGTCGGTGTCACGGCGGGTATCAATCTGCCTCTCTGGCGCACGCGGCTCGCCGCGAGCGTGCGCGAGCGGGTGGAGCGCCGGCAGGCCGCCGAGGAGGCACGCCGCTCGTTGCTGGCGACGATCGACGGGACCCTGCAGGACCTTGCGGCGCGGCTGCCTCTGACGTGGAGCCAGCTCCAGCTGCTTCAGGGCGTGCTGCGCATGCAGGCCGAGGAATCCCTCCGCTCCGCCGAAGCAGCCTACGCGGCGGGTGCGATCAACGCGCTGGATCTGCTCGATGCGGAGCGCGTGCTGTTCGACGTGCGCATCGCGGCGGCACGGGCGCGGGCGGACTACGCGGTCGGCCTGGCCGAACTGGAGGCGGCGCTGGCGACGCCCCTGGCAGCCCTGCGCGCGGAGGAGAAACCATGACGACCCCTGCCCAGGACAAACACCCCGTACGGTGGCGGCCTCGGCGCTCGCGGGGACTCGCGCGGGTGTTGGGCCGGATGGCGTGGTTGGCGCTGGGAGCCGCGCTGGCGCTGCTCGCGGCGCGCAACCCTGCGGGCTGGCCCTGGCTCGAGCCGTGGCGCGCGCGTCTTGTCGGTACGCAAGGGGTCGCCGCCGAGGCCGAGCCAGGACAGCTCTGGACCTGCGGGATGCATCCCCAGGTGATTCAGGATCGTCCGGGGAACTGCCCGATCTGCGGCATGAAGCTCGTCCCCCTGCAAGCAGCGGCGCCGGGGCGAGCCGGAGCGGGGGCTGCGGGTAAGCAAGCGCGGGAGGTCCTCTTCTACCGGCATCCCATGGATCCTACGATCACCTCCCCGGTGCCCAAGCAGGACGAGATGGGGATGGACTACGTCCCGGTGTACGCCGACGAGGCTTCCGTCCGCGAAGGCGGTGCGGTCGTGACGATCGATCCGGCCATCGTGCAGAACCTCGGTGTGGTGACGGCCAAGGTCGAGCGGCGCGACGTCACGCGGCGCATCCGGACGGTCGGCTATCTCGACTACGACCAGGAGAAGATGGTCTCCATCACGACGAAATACGAAGGGTTCGTGGAAAAGACC
This sequence comes from Acidobacteriota bacterium, assembly GCA_037447115.1. GTDB lineage: Bacteria > Acidobacteriota > Polarisedimenticolia > Polarisedimenticolales > JBBIHH01 > JBBIHH01. The sequence goes on along the minus strand of JBBIHH010000010.1, from coordinate 88,213 downwards.
TACGTCAACTACATCGGGCAACGCGTGCGCGAGGGCGAGCCCCTGTTCGAAGTCTACTCGCCGGAGCTCGTGCAAACGCAGCAGGAGCTGCTCTCGGCCATCGAATTCGCGCGCGGCTTGCCGCCCGAGGCCTCCGCAGAGGTCCGCCAGCGCGCCTTCGCGCTCGTGGACGCCGCGCGGCGCCGGCTGGCGTACTGGGACATCACCCCGGAGCAGATCGCGCGCATCGAAACCACGGGGCAGATCATGCGAACCCTCACGGTCGTCAGTCCCCTGGACGGAATCGTGATGAGGCGCACGCACGGCCTCGAGGGCACGGCGATCCGTCCCGGGATGGACGTGATGCATCTCGCCGATCTCTCGAGCCTGTGGCTCACGGTCGAGGTGTTCGAGCACCAGCTCCCGTGGCTCCGGGAGGGCAGCCGCACCCATGTGACGCTCGACTACTTTCCGGGGGAGGTGTTCGAGGGCCGCGTGCGCTTCATCGAGCCCGAGGTTTCCGAGAAGACGCGGACGGTGAAGCTCACGCTGGAGGTGGCGAATCCGGAGGGAAAACTGCGCGCGGGCATGTACGCCACCGTGGAGTTCGAGCCGGTCGTGGTGCGCGATGCCATCGCCGTGCCCGCGCACGCCGTGCTGCGCACGGGGCTGCGGGACGTCGTCATCGCGGCGCTAGGAGACGGCCGCTTCGAGCCGCGCGAAGTCCTCCTCGGACCCGAGGGTGACGGCTGGGTGCAGGTGCTGCGGGGGCTCGAGGACGGGGAGGAGATCGTCGTCTCCTCGCAATTCCTGATCGACTCCGAGTCCAACCTCCGGGAGGCCATCCAGAAGATGGTCGCCTCGGCCTCCGGGCATCGGCACTGAGGGGCAGGCGATGCTGGCGAAGCTCATCGAGTGGTCGCTCCGCAATCCGGTCCTGATGGTGCTCGCGGTGGTGTTCACCCTCCTCGGGGGTCTGTGGGCCGTGCGCGAGATTCGCCTGGATGCCATCCCGGACCTGTCGGATGTCCAGGTCATCATTTACGCGGAGTACCCGGGACAGGCCCCGCAGGTCGTCGAAGATCAGGTGACCTATCCGATCACGACCAAGATGCTCGCCGTGCCCTACGCCAAGGTCGTACGGGGCTATTCGTTCTTCGGCTTTTCCACCGTCTACGTCATCTTCGAGGACGGGACCGACCTCTACTGGGCACGCTCGCGGGTGCTCGAGTATCTCTCGAGCCTCGCCGGCCAGCTGCCGCGCGGTGTGGCCCCGCAGCTCGGCCCGGACGCGACGGGCGTGGGCTGGGCGTTCATGTACGTGCTGAACTCCGACAAGCGTTCGCTCGCGGAACTGCGCTCGATCCAGGATTGGTACCTCAAGTACGGGCTGACGGCGGTGGAAGGGGTCTCGGAGGTCGCGTCCATCGGCGGCTTCGTACGGCAATACCAGGTCGAGGTGGACCCGGTGAAGCTCCGGGCCTACGGCATTCCGCTGCCGCGGGTGCGGGAGGCCATCCAGCGCTCCAACAACGATGTCGGGGGCCGCGTGGTGGAGCTTTCCGAAAAAGAGTTCATGGTGCGCGGCCTGGGCTACGTTCGCGAGATCCGCGATCTCGAACAGGTCGTCCTCGGTGTGGGCCCGGGGGGCACCCCGATCCTGCTGCGGGACGTGGCGAACATCACGATCGGCCCCGAAATCCGCCGGGGGCTGGCCGACTGGAACGGGGAGGGCGAGACGGTTGGAGGCATCGTGGTCGTGCGCTCCGGCGCGGACACGCTGTCCACGATCGGAAAGGTGAAGCAGAAGCTCGCCGAGCTCAAGCAGGGAATTCCGGAAGACGTCGTGATCGAGGTCGCCTACGACCGCACGGCCCTCATCGAGCGGGCGGTGGAAACGCTCACGCACACGCTGATCGAGGAATCCATCATCGTCTCGCTCGTCTGCATCGTCTTCCTCTTCCACTTCCGCTCGGCCCTGGTGGCCATTCTCTCCATCCCCCTCTCGATCCTGATCTCTCTGATCGTGATGAACGTCCAGGGTCTGGGTGCCAACATCATGTCCCTCGGGGGGATCGCCATCAGTATCGGCGTGCTCGTGGACGCCGCCATCATCATGGTCGAGAACGCCCACAAACACTACGAACAGTGGCGCCACGAGCGTTCCCACTTCGAGATCATCCTCCGTTCCGCGCAGGAGGTGGGCCCGACGCTCTTCTTCACTCTGCTCGTCATCACCGTCGCCTTCTTGCCCGTCTTCACGCTTCAGGCGCAAGAGGGACGGCTCTTCAAGCCCTTGGCGTTCACCAAGACCTACGCCATGGCCGCCTCGAGCGTGCTCGCCGTCACGGTGGTGCCCGTGCTGATGTACGGGTTCGTGCGCGGGCGGATCCGCAGCGAGGAACACCATCCGGTCTCCCGGGCGTTGGTCCGCCTCTATGCGCCTGTGCTGCGCTGGTCGCTGCGCTGCCGCTGGCTGGTGGTGGTCGCCATGCTGCTCGCGCTGGCCGCGACCTGGTTCCCTTACCGCAAACTCGGTTCGGAGTTCATGCCAGAATTGTGGGAGGGGGACTTGCTCTACATGCCGACGAGCTTTCCCGGCATCTCGATCACCGAGGCCAAACGGGTGTTGCAGCTCACCGACAAGATCCTGCGCCGCTTTCCCGAGGTGAAGACGGTCTTCGGCAAGATCGGCCGCGCGGAAACGGCGACGGACCCCGCGCCCCTCTCGATGGTCGAGACCACGATCCAGCTCCAGGACCCCTCCCGGTGGCGTCCCGGCATGACGAAGGAAAAGCTGGTGGAGGAGATGGACCGCGCGGTCCGGTTTCCGGGGCTGACCAATGCTTGGACCATGCCGATCAGGACGCGCATCGACATGCTCTCCACGGGGATCAAGACCCCCGTGGGGATCAAGATCGCGGGGCCGGATCTCGCGGTTCTGGAGGAGCTCGGCAAGAAGGTCGAGGGCATCGTGCGGGGGCTGCCTGGCACCCTCTCCGCCTATGCGGAGCGGGCGGTCGGGGGCAATTACCTGGATTTCGAGATTGACCGTGCAAGCGCCGCGCGCTTCGGCTTGACGGTGGGGGACGTCCAGGACGTGATCCAGTCCGCCATCGGCGGCATGAACGTCTCCTGGACCGTGGAGGGACTCGAGCGCTATCCGATCAACGTGCGCTACCCCCGGGAGCTGCGAGACAACCTGCAGATGCTCCAGGACACGCTCGTGGCCACCCCCACCGGGGTCCAGGTCCCGCTGAGCCAACTGGCCGCCATGAAGCTGCGCCAAGGCCCGGACATGATCAAATCGGAGAACGCGCGCCTGCAGGCATGGGTGTTCGTGGACCTACGCGGCATCGACGTCGGCACTTGGGTGGAGCGCGCCAAGCGCGTCGTCGCCGAGCAACTGCAGTTGCCGGCGGGCTACACGATTTTCTGGTCCGGTCAGTACGAGTACATGGAACGCGCCAAGCAGCGGCTGCTGGTCATCGTTCCTGTCACGCTGTTGGTGATTTGCATCATCCTGTATCTCGGCACGCGTTCGATCGTCAAGACGGGGATCGTGCTGGCGGCGGTGCCGTTCTCCATCGTCGGCGCGGTGTGGATCATGTACCTGCTGGGCTACCATTGGTCGGTCGCGGTGTGGGTGGGCTTGATCGCGCTGATGGGGCTCGATGCGGAGACCGGGGTGGTGATGTTGCTCTATCTCGATCTGGCGTACGAGAAGGCGCACGCCGCCGGGCGCATGGTGCGCTTCTGCGATCTGGCTGCAGCCTGCGAGCACGGCGCGGTGCAGCGCATCCGGCCCAAAATGATGACCGTGACGGCGATCATTCTTTCGCTGGTTCCCATCATGTGGTCCTCGGGTAGCGGTGCGGACGTGATGCGCCGCATCGCGGCGCCGATGATCGGAGGGGTGTTCACGTCGTTCGTCGGGGAGCTCGTGGTGTATCCAGCCCTCTACTTCCTGTGGCGCTCCATCGGCCTCGAGCGCACCCCCCTCTTCCCGGAGGAGAGCGATCCCAGCGAAGGTGGAGGGCCGAACGGCAGATCGCCCGAACCCGCGCCAAGGAGGATTCCATGAACCCCCCGCAAGGGCATCCCGAACACGGCAGCTGCGGCTGTCCTCGCGTCTCGCACGACGGTCGTCCACATCCCGCAGCGGCCGCAGTCGAGCGACCTTCGCTCGCGCCACCCGCCGCCGGTGGCTATACCTGCCCCATGCATCCCCAGGTCCGCCGCGACCGGCCGGGAAGCTGCCCCGAGTGCGGGATGGCCCTCGAGCGCCTCGCGCCTGCGGTACCGCAGACGCGCCTCGGGTACACCTGCCCCATGCACCCGGAAATCGCCCACAGCGAGCCGGGACCTTGTCCCCTCTGCGGGATGGCCCTCGAGCCGCGGGCCGTTGCGGTCGAAGCAGGCCCGAGCCCCGAGCTGCAGGACATGGGGCGCCGCTTGATTTTCGCCTCGGTCTTCACCGTCCCGCTGTTGCTCGTGGCTATGGGGGACATGTTGCCGGGGCGCCCGGTCTCGCGCTTCCTGCCCGAGGATTGGCGCGTGTGGGTCGAGCTGGTGTTGGCCACACCCGTGTGCGCCTGGGTCGCGTGGCCGTTCTACGTGCGCGCCCTCGCGTCGCTCCGCCCGCTGCGGCTCAACATGTTCACGCTCATCGGCCTCGGTGTGGGCGTGGCCTATGTCTACAGTCTCGTCGCTGCGGTGGCGCCGGGAATCTTCCCCGCTTCCTTCCGGGACGCCTCGGGCGCGGTGGCCGTTTACTTCGAGGCGGCAGCCGTGATCGTCACGTTGATCGTGCTGGGGCAGGTGCTCGAACTGCGCGCCCGCGAGCGCACCGGCTCGGCGATCCGGGCGCTGCTCGATCTCGCGCCCCAGACCGCCCGGCGCCTTCGGGACCACGGCACGGAAGAGGACATCCCGCTCGCCCGCGTGCAGCCCGGCGATCGCCTGCGGGTCCGCCCTGGCGAGAAAGTTCCCGTGGACGGCGTGGTGCTGGAAGGGGAGAGCAGCGTGGACGAGTCCATGGTGACGGGCGAGCCCATCCCCGCGGCGAAAAAGCCCGGCCACTGGGTCATCGGAGGCACGATCAACGGCACCGGGAGCTTCGTCATGCGGGCGGAGCGGGTGGGGGCGGAGACGCTCCTGGCGCGGATCGTGGCCATGGTAGCCGAGGCCCAGCGCAGCCGCGCGCCGATCCAAAACTTGGCGGACCGCGTCGCGGCGGTGTTCGTCCCGGTCGTGGTCGGCGTGGCTGCCCTGACCTTCGTCGTCTGGGCGGTGTTCGGCCCCGAGCCGCGCATGGCGCACGCGTTGGTCAGCGCCGTGGCGGTGCTGATCATTGCCTGTCCCTGCGCCCTCGGTCTTGCGACGCCCATGTCCATCGTGGTGGCGACCGGGCGAGGCGCGACGATGGGGATCCTCTTCCGCAACGCGGAAGCCATCGAGCGGTTTGGACGGGTGGAGACGCTCGTCGTGGACAAGACGGGGACGCTCACCGAGGGCAAGCCGCGCGTCGTCGCCGTCGAGCCGGTGGACGGGGTCGACCTCGGGCAACTGCTCGCCATCGCCGCAGGCCTGGAGAAGGGGAGCGAGCATCCGCTGGCCAGCGCCGTGCTCGAGGCCGCGGCGCAGCGCGGCGTTTCTCCGCTGCCGCCGGAGCGCTTTGCGTCCGAGACCGGCAAAGGGCTCCACGGCGTCGTCGGAGGGCAGGCGGCGCTTCTCGGAAGCGGCGCGTGGCTGCAGGAGCGGGGGGTGGACGTCGCGGCCCTGGACGAGCGGGCCGAAGCGCATCGCTCCCAAGGGCGCACCGTGATCTACGTCGCCGCGGGCGGGCGTGTCCTGGGGCTGATCGGTATCGAGGACCCCATCAAGCCCTCGGCACCGGAAGCGATCGCGCAGCTCCACGCGGAGGGGATCCGGATCGTGATGGTCAGTGGAGACAACGCCACGACAGCGCGCGCCGTGTCGCGGCGGCTCGGCATCGACGAAGTCTTCGCCGAGGTGCTGCCGGAAGAGAAGGCGCGGGTCGTGGAGCGCCTGCAGGCGGAGGGGCACGTCGTGGCCATGGCGGGCGACGGCATCAACGATGCCCCCGCGCTGGCGCGGGCCGATGTGGGCATCGCCATGGGGACGGGGACGGACGTGGCCATGGAAAGCGCCGATGTCACGCTCGTCAAGGGCGATCTGCGCGGGATCGTGCGAGCACGGCGGCTCAGCCGGGCGACGGTGCGCAACATCCGCCAGAACCTCTTCTTCGCCTTCGTTTACAACGCGTTCGGGGTGCCGATCGCGGCAGGCCTGCTCTACCCCTTCTTCGGTGTTCTCCTCAGCCCCGTCATCGCGGCGGCCGCCATGAGCTTCAGTTCCGTGTCCGTGGTGGGCAACGCCCTGCGCCTGAGGGCGGCAAGGATCTGAACCGGAGGAGCGGAGGGAATGGACGAGCTGGTGCGGCAGTGGACCTCGCTACCCAACCTGCATCCGGCGCTCGTGCACTTCCCTTTGGCCCTGGTGCCGGCCGCGGTGGGCTTCGAGATTGCGGCCTTCGTGCGCGTTCCCGGGGCAGGGCTCGGGCGGGTGGCCTGTGCGCTGTGGGTGATGGCGGGTCTCGCGGCGGGGGCGGCCTACTGGGCGGGGCTGGAGGCGGCGGAGGGATTCGGGCAGCTGCCGCCCGCCATCGAACAGGCGGTGGCGCGCCACAGCGATGCCGCCTGGTACAGCCTGTGGAGCGTGGGGCTTCTGGCCGTGGCGCGGTGGTTCTGGGAGTGGCGCGGCAGCGAACCGGGCCGTAGGTGGGCGCGAGGGGCTTTCGTGCTCGCGGGTCTCGTGGGGCTCGGCATGCTCGGCTGGGCGGCCGATCTCGGCGGGGCGCTCGTGTACGAGCACGGGGTCGGCGTGCAGGCGGGGCAGGCGAAGGCGGGCCGGGTGCCCGAGGGCTTGCCCGCTCCCGCGCAGGCGGAAGCTCCGCTCCAGGCGCAAGACCTCGCGGCGCGGCTCGTGCGTTCCGAGCAGGGCGCGCTCGCCTGGCGCCCTGCGCCGCGGGACGGTGCGGCTCTGGGGGCGTTGCTCCGCGCCGCACCCGGCGGCGAAGCGGGGGCGGTGGTTTGGGCCGGTGAGGCCGCCGCCGAAGGCGAAGGGCTGCCCCTCGAAGTTCGGGGGCGCGCCTGGTTCGTTTTCCCCGAAGTCTTCGGCGATGTCCAGGTCGAAGCCGAGTTCGACCTGGAACGTTACACGGGCCGGCTGGGCCTTCTCCATCACGTGGACGACCGCGGGCAGGGCGGGTTCTTCGACCTGGACACCGATGGACGCGCGCGGCTCGGCGCGCACGGGGCGAACCAGGAGCGCATCCTGGACGAGGCCACCGTCGAGTGGGACGCTCCGCGAGTGCGCCTCGCGGTGAGCGCCGTGGGCCGGCATCTCAAGGGCTACGTCGCGGGCCGCAGCGTCGTGCACGGGCACGCCCCTGCGCCCCCTCCGGGCCGCTGCGGCTTGCTGTTCGACGGCCGCGGTGTCGTGCGCCTTCGGGAGCTGCGGGTGGTGCCCGCGGGCGAAGCCGGCGCCGGCGGACTGGCTGCACCCTGAAGAGGCCGCGCACCGGCGCACGGGAATCGGCGCAGGGCGCCGCCGCGGGGACGATCCGGGCGAGCGCGAGGCCCGCGAGGGCTGCGCCCACCCGAAGATCCACGCCGGCCGCGGGGGTGTCGTCCCGCGGAACGCGGAACCCTTTCCCGTAGGGAACGCTCCCCGCACGAAGCAGACGACGCTCTGCGGTCCGCCAGCGGCCCGCGCAGGTTCACCAAACCTCGAATTCCCGCTCGAGCTTGACGCCGAAGCGCCGCTCCACCTCGCGCTCCACCTCCTCCACGAGCGCCAGGACGTCCCGCGCGCTCGCCCGGCCGAGGTTGACGAAGAAATTGGCGTGTTTGGGCGAGACCTGGACGTCGCCGATGCGACGCCCCTTGAGTCCCGCGGCCTCGATCAGCCGTCCCGCGAAGTCCCCGTGCGGTTTGAGAAACACCGAACCGCACGAGGGAAGCTCCGTGGGCTGGTTGCGCTTGCGCGAGGTGGCGTAGCGCTCCAGACGGGCTCGCACGGCTCGGGGGTCGTCTGGCCGAAGGACGAGCGTGCCGGAGAGGATCACACCGCGCCGCTGGCGGAAGACGCTCGTGCGGTAACCGAAGCCGCAGGCATCCCGCTCCAGTCGCTCCGCGCGGCCGCCCTCGTGCAGAAGCTCCACCGACTCCACGACGTTGCCGATCTCGAACTCGTGCCAGCCCGCGTTCATCACGAGAGCGCCCCCCAGGGTGCCCGGGATCCCCGCGGCGAACTCGAGCCCCGCCAGGCCGTGCGCCGCCGCCAGGTTGGCCACGGCGGGAAGCAGCGCGCCCGCTCCAGCCTCGAGGTGCGTCCCCTCGAGGCGGACCTGATCCAGGGTCCGTTTGACTTGCAGCACGAGCCCTCGCACTCCTTCGTCTCGCACGAGCAGGTTCGAGCCGTTGCCCAGCACGCGCCAAGGCACGCGGCTTGCCCGTGCCCATTCGACGGCCAGCAGTAGGTCGTCCCGGTCCACGGGCCGCGCGAGAAGCTCCGCGGGGCCGCCGATACGCCAGGTCGTGTGCCGGGCCAGAGGTTCCTGCGGCAAGAGCCGGCCCCGGAAGCCCGCAGCCCGCAGCGCCCCGGCGAGTGTCTCCGAGGTTCCGGCACGCATCGGGCGCAGGGTAGCACCCCCGGCCGGGGACCCAAACGCGCCCGTTTGTGGCACAATGCGCTCGCACCACGGGTCCGGGAAAGAAAGTCGGGGGCAGAAGGACCATGGCGGAAGAGAAAAGCCGCCTGCCGCAAGAGGCCGCTTCCCTTCCAGAAGAAGAAGACCCCGCGGCAGCGGCGGCGTCCAGACCGAGGTCCGAGAGCGGGGCCAGCGCTCCGGCGCGCCCCAGGCACACCCGCCCGCCGCGGGACCCCGCGGTCGCCCGCGCCTATCGCAGCGGCCGCGCGCTTCCCGGGCGGGTGGAGCAAGTCGTCAAGGGCGGCTTCGAGATCAAGCTCGGGCGCGTCCGGGCTTTCTGTCCCTTCTCCCAGATGGACCTCCGCCGGGTGGAGCGCCCCGAAGAGTTCCTGGGGCGCAAGGAGTTCTTCCGGGTGATCCGGTACCGACGCGGAGGCGAGGACGTCGTCGTCTCGCGCCGGGCGGTGCTCGAGGAAGAGCTGGGGGAGCAGGCGAAATACGTCCGCGCCACGCTCCGGGAAGGCGCCGTGATGCGCGGGCGTGTCGTGCGGCTCGTCCCGTTCGGGGCTTTCGTGGACCTCGGTGCGGGCGTCACGGGGCTCGTGCACGTGAGCGAACTCGCGCACACGCGCGTGGAGCGGCCGGAGGAGGCGGTCGAGGTGGGGCAGTGGGTGTCGGTGAAGATCCTCCGCCTCGACGACGACAAGGGACGCATCTCCCTCAGCGTGCGGCAAGCCAGCCCCGACCCGTGGGCGGAGGTGGCGCAGCGGTTCGCTCCCGGAACCGAGCATACGGGCCGGATCGTGTCGGTGAGCGAGGACGGAGCCACGATCGAGCTCGCTGCCGGCGTGGAGGCTTGGCTGGGTGCGCTGCGGCTTCCCCCCCGCCAGGAGAACCGACTGGGGGGTTGGAACCCGGGCGGTGAGGCGCGCGTGCGCGTGCTGGAGGTGGACATCGCCCGGCGGTGCATCGAGGTGATCCCGGCCCACAGCGACGGGCTCGCGCCGCAGCTCGGGCTCGAAGCCGGGGCGAGCCTCACGGGCCGCGTCGAGCGGGTGGAGCGCTCGGGGGTGGTCGTCTGGCTCGGCCCGGCGCACAGCGGTTTTCTGCCCGCCGCCTGGACGGGCCTTCCGCGGGGAGCGAACCTGCACCGACGTTTCGCTGTCGGCCAGGAGGTGCAGGTAGAGGTCGTCGAGGTGCGCCGGGGGCGCATCCGCCTCGCCCTCCATGGGGTTCGCCCCGTGGCCGAGTCGGCACCGCAGGAGCGCCGCTCCGCCTCGCCGCGCGACGACCAACAACAAGAAGAAGCGGGAACCTTTCGCAACACGCTGGCCGACGCGCTGCGGGCAGCGCTGGAAGAGCGGCGCTAGCCGCGGCTTCGGCGAAGCTCCGGCACTCCGGGGGTGAGGCGGATCGGTCCGATAGACCACGAAGTCCGGGCAGTCCGCACGGTCACCGATCCTCCCCGGAGAGACCCGACGCGGGATAGCAGAGCTTTCCGTCGACGAGGCGCGCGAAGGGCGTCAGCCTGTGCGGGCGGGGCCGGCCCGCGTCGAGGATGTGGAGCACCGTGGCGCCGCGGACGGTCAGCGCGTCCGCGATCAAGTGGCGGTGGCAGCGCCAGGGCACGGCTTCGGCGCACAGCACCGCGGTGCGTCGCGCGCGGGCGGCTTGTTCGAGCCGTCGGAGGTGTTCGCGGAAGGCCTCCGTGTCCATGGCGTCCGCGTAGCCGCGAAAGCCGGGACTCTGCCAGCCCGCATGGCGCGAGTCCTTTCGCGGCCGGCGGCGGCCGCCGAGCTCGGGAAGCGGCAGATAGGCGATGCCTTCCGCCGCCAGGGCCGGCTCCAGCGCTTCGCGCGCGAAGTGCGGGTGCCGGCGTGAACGGGGGATGCGGCGCACGTCGGCCACCTGCTGGATGCCGTGCGCGCGCAACAGCGCCAGGAAGTCTTCCCACGGACGCGAGGAGTGTCCCACGCTCCAGATCGTCAGGTTCCGCAACGCTCACTCCGGCGTGATCAGTCGTACAGCGCGCTCGTAGAGGACGTAGTCCCAGGCCCAGTTGATGAGCACCACCAGGCGGTTGCGAAAGCCGATCAGTCGGATCAGGTGCACCACGAGCCACACGGCCCAGGCGGAGAAACCGCGGAACTTGAGGCCGTGCACGTAGGCCACGGCGCTGTGGCGCCCGATCGTCGCCAGCGAGCCCGGGTCGCGGTAGCGGAACGCCTCGAGCGGCTCCCCGCGCAGGGATCGCCGAATGTTCTGCGCCGCCGCCGCGCCCATCTGCATCGCCACCGGTGCCATCATCGGCAGCGGCGCCCCTTCGTGCTCGAGGTAGGCGGCATCCCCGATCACGTAGACCTCGTCGCGTCCGGGAAGCTGGAGGGTGGGGCGCACGGCCACGCGGCCCTGCGGGCCCAACCGGGCACCGAGCTCCCGCGTCAGCGCCGCGGCATCGACGCCCGCGGTCCAGATCAGCGTGCGCGCGGGCATGCAGGTGCCGTCGGCGAGGCTCAGCGCACGGCCGTCGTAGTCCGCGACCTGCCGCCCGACGAGGACCTCCACCCCCTTGCGCGTCAGACTGCGCGCGGCCGCCCGCGAAAGATCCGCCGGCATGGCGGGCAGGATCCGCTCCGCCGCCTCGAGGAGCACGATGCGCACCGGGCGGTCCGCCAGACCCCGGAAGTCCTTGCGCAAGGCGACGCGCACGAGCTCCGACAAGGCCCCCGCCATCTCGACACCGGTCGGACCCCCGCCTACGATCGCGAAGGTGAGCCAGCCGCTGGGCTCGGCGCTCGCGCCGGGAATCGCCGCCTCTTCCAGGCGACGCAGGACGTGGTTGCGGATGCGCACGGCGTCGTCGAGATCCTTGAGGCCGAAGCCGTGCCGCGCGATGCGGTCCGAACCCCGGAAGTTCGTGCGCGCTCCCACACCCAGGATCAAGTAGTCGTAGCGCAGCGGACCGTGGTCGGTGAGCACTTCGCGCCGCTCCCAAGCGACGCCTTCCACCCGCGTCATGCGGAACCGGACGTTGCCCTGGCGCCGGAAGATCGCGCGTACGGGGTAGGCGATGTCGGTCGGGCTCAGGCCTGCCGTCGCCACCTGATAGAGCAGCGGCTGGAAGAGGTGATAGTTGCGACGATCCAGGAGCAGCACCTCCACCGGGGCGGAGCGCAGGACCCGCGCGGCGCGCAGACCCCCGAAGCCCGCGCCCACGATGACCACCCGGGGCCGGGCCATGGCTCGGGGTCAGGAACGGGAACGAGCCGAGGCAGGCGCAGGCCGCCCCGCAAGGGCCCGGGCCACGAGCGTTTGCTGCTCGGCCCGATGGCGCGCGTAGGAGCCCGTGGCGGTGCTGGCGGCGGGCGGGCGGCCCACGTAGCCCAAACGCAGCTTCTCCGGCAGGTCCTCCTCGAGCCAAGGACGGATGAAGCTCCAGGCGCCCATGTTCTGCGGCTCTTCCTGGACCCACACGGCCTCCTCCAGCTGGCGGTAGTGCTGGAGCAGCTCGCGCAGCGCCGCGCGGGGATAGGGGTAGAGCTGCTCGAGGCGGACGATCGCAACGTCGCGGATCTGCTCCTTGTCGCGCGCCGCCACGAGTTCGTAGAAGACCTTCCCGCAGCAGACCACCAGCCGCCGCGCCGCCTCGCGCACCCCAGGGTCCGGCTCGTCGAGGACCTCCACGAAGCGGCCCGCCACGAACGCCTCCACGGGGGAGCGCGCCTGCGGGTGGCGCAGCAGGCTCTTGGGCGTGAGCACGATCAGGGGCTTGCGCGCCTGGCGGCGTGCCTGGCGTCGCAACAGGTGGAAGTACTGCGCGGGTGTCGTGGGGTCGCAGAGTTGGATGTTCCCCTGGGCCGCGAGCTGCAGGAAGCGCTCGACCCGCGCGCTCGAGTGCTCCGGGCCCTGTCCCTCGTACCCGTGCGGCAGGAGCAGCACGAGCCCGCTGGGCTGGTTCCACTTGTCCTCGCCACTGGCCACGAACTGGTCGATCACCACCTGAGCGCCGTTGGCGAAATCCCCGAACTGAGCCTCCCACAGGACGAGCGCCTCGGGATAGTCCACGCTGTAGCCGTACTCGAAGCCCAGGACGGCGAACTCCGACAGGGGACTGTCGAAGACCATGAACGGCGCCTGCCCGGGGTCGAGCTGCGCCAGGGGCGTGTAGGATTCGCCGGTCTCGTAGTCGTAAAAGACGGCGTGGCGCTGGCTGAAGGTGCCCCGCGCGGAGTCCTCCCCGCTCAAGCGCACGGGCACGCCTTGCAGCACCAGGCTGCCGAAGGCAAAGGCCTCGGCCAGCGGGAAGTCCACCTGTCCCTGCTCAAACAGGCGACGGCGCCGCTCGATCTGCGGCCGCAGCTTGGGATGCAGGGTGAAGCCGGGGGGCGTGGTCTCGAGCGCGCGCAGCACCCGCTCCAGTACGCCGCGTTCGACGGCCGTGGGCGTGGGGTCCGGCGCCGCGAGCTCGAGCGCGGGATCCGGTTCGAGCTCGACCCTCGGCTCGGCCCGCTCCTGCTCGCGGCGCTTGACCTGCGCGAAGGCCGCGTCGAGGCGCTGGCGGAAGTCCTCCAAGGCCCGTTCCGCCGTGGCCCCGTCGATGTCGCCGCGGCGCAGCAACTCCTCGGTGTAGAGCTTCCGTACCGAGCGGTGCTGCTCGATTTTCTTGTAGAGGGAGGGGTGCGTGTAGGAGGGGTCGTCGGCCTCGTTGTGGCCCCAGCGGCGGTAGCAGACGAGATCCACGAAGACGTCGCGGCGGAACTTCTGCCGGAACTCGAGGGCCAGGCGGATGACGCGCACCGCCTCTTCCGGATGATCCCCGTTGACATGGAAGATCGGCGCCTGCACCATGCGTCCCACGTCGGTGGCGTAGCGCGAGGAGCGGGCGTCCGCGGGCGCGGTGGTGAAGCCGATCTGGTTGTTCACCACGATGTGCACCGTGCCCCCCGTGCGGAAGCCCCGCAGTTGCGACAGGTGCAGCGTCTCGGCCACGACACCCTGGCCCGCCACGGCGGCATCCCCGTGGATCAGCACCGGCAGGATGCGCACCCGCTCCGCGTCGCCCGCCCGGTCCTGTCGCGCCCGCACGCGCCCGACGACGACCGGATCCACCGCCTCCAGATGGCTGGGGTTGCTCGAAACGACCAGGCGCACCTCGCGGCCGTCGGGCGCGACGTAGCGGCCCGTGGCGCCCAGGTGGTATTTGACGTCCCCCGAGCCGTGGGCCGTGAAGGGGTCCACGTCCTCGAACTCGCGGAAGATCTGCTCGTAGCTGACGCCGACGATGTTGGCCAGCACGTTGAGCCGCCCGCGATGGGCCATGCCGAAGACGATCTCGTCCACCTCCAGCGCCGCCGCCCGCTCGCACAGCGCGTCGAGCATCGGGATCAGCGCCTCGGCTCCCTCGAGGGAGAAGCGCTTGTGCCCGACGTAGGTCGTGTGCAGGAAGCGTTCGAAGGCTTCCGCGGCGTTGAGCTTCTCCAGGATGCGCAACTGGGTTTCGCGCGGGAGCGGCTCCCGGCTGCGGCTGTCCTCCAGCCGCTCCTGGAGCCAGAAACGGATCTCCGGCTCCTGGATGTGCATGTACTCCACGCCCACGTAGCGGCAGTACGTCTCGCGCAGCGTGTCGAGGATCTCGCGCAGCGTGGCCATGCCGAACCGGCCTGCGAGTCCGCCGGTGATGAACTTGCGGTCGAGGTCCCACAGGCTCAGCCCGTAGTGCGAGAGCTCGAGTTCGGGGTAGCTCCCCTGGGGCCGGTGCAAGGGATCGGTGTCGGCGAGCAAGTGGCCGCGGGCGCGATACGTGCGGATGAGCTGCAGGACCCGCGCCTGCTTTTCGATGGCCTCCAGCGTGTCGCTCGGGCCGAGCCCCTGCGGCGCCCGGTCCGCGGACCAGCGCACGGGCTCGTGGGGCACGCCCAGCTCGGCGAAGATGCGGTCGTAGAAGCCTTCCGCGCCCACGAGCAAGCTCTCCAACGTGGCCAAGAACGCCCCCGACTCCGCCCCCTGGATGATGCGGTGATCGTAGGTGCTCGTGACCGTCATCACCTTGGACAGGCCGAGCTGGCCGATCGTTTCCGGGGCCATGCCCCGGTAGGCGGCCGGGTAGTCGATGCTGCCGATGCCGAAGATGGCACCCTGGCCGGGCATCAAGCGCGGGACCGACATGCCGGTGCCGATCGTGCCGGGGTTGGTGAGGGTGACCGTCGTGCCCTGCAGATCCTCCACCCTGAGCGTTCCGTTGCGCGCCCGCGCCACGAGATCGTCGTAGGCGGCTACGAACGAGGGGAAGTCCAGGGCCTGGGCGTTCTTGATGTTCGGGACCACGAGCATCCGCTCGCCGCGGCGCTCGACATCCACCGCCAGACCCAGGTGGACCGCGGATCGCGGGACGCGGTGGGGCTCCCCGTCGCGTTCCTCGTAGCTCGCGTTGAGCGCGGGGTGCCGCTCCAGGGCCCGCACGATGGCCCAGGCGATCACGTGCGTGAAGGACACCTTGGGCCCCGCCACGGCCTTCTGGTGCTGGTTGATCAAGCGCCGGTTTTCCTCGAGGAGCTTGACCGGAATCGTCCGCAACGAGCTCGCCGTGGGGATCCCCAGGCTCTCGGTCATGTGGCGCGCCAGGCGGGCTGCCGCGCCGCGCAACACCTCGGCGCGACTCTCCGTCGGGCCTGGGCTTTGCCCGGCGGCGCGCGGGGGCGCGCCGGCGGCGGCTTCCGGACGGTAGTCGGCGAAGAACTCCCGCCAGGCCTCGCTCACCGAGTCCGGATCGGCGAGGTACTGCTGGTAGAGCTCGTCCACGTAGGCGACGTTCCAGCCGTAACGCGTCATCGGCGGCCTATCCTATCGCCGGAGTCCTGCCCCTTACAACCCGGCGTCGGCCACCCGGATCCGGGATAATGGGAGCCGACGAACACGGCGCGCGAGCGGAGGTGACGGTGCGAGCGGTAACAGGCGCAGGTCGCGGGCCCGAGCGGCGGGGGCGGGCGGGCGGTGTCGTCGGCCTGGTGTTTTTCGCCGCCTGCCTCTCCTGCGCGCAGCCAGCGCAGCTCGAGCGGCACTGGTCCGTGATGGGGACCCGAGCCGGCGCCCAGGTGCAGGCCCGCACCGAACGAACGGCGGCGCAGGCGCTCGAGCAAATCGCGCGTGCTTTGGAGCGGGCCGACGCGGCGCTGAGCAACTGGCGCGAGGACAGCGCGCTGGCGGAGATCAACCGTCGCGCGGCGAGCGGGGCTTACACCATCGACGATCTCGACGTCTACCGCTGCTTGAAACTCGCCCTGGATTACGCTCGGGCCACCGGGGGCGCGTTCGATCCCACGGTCGGCCCGCTGCTGCGGTTGTACGGCTTTCGTCCCCGTGCGCCGCGGCAGCCCGAGCCGCGCGAGATCCAGGCGGTGCTCGAGCACGTGGGCTGGCGCAAGGTGGAGCTTCTGCCCGCGACGCATACGATCCGCTTCCGCGACCCCCGCGTGGAGCTCGACCTCGGCGGCATCGGCAAGGGCTGCGCCCTCGATGTCGCGGCGCGGGCCTTCTCCTACCCGGGTGTTCTCGCGGGCCTGATCGAGGTGGGGGGCAGCGTCCTGGTGTGGGGCGCGCCGGCGGGCGCGCCGAGTTGGAGCGTGGCCGTTCGGGATCCGTGGGATCCGCAGGGCAGGATGGGCGTGCTGCGGCTCGCCCACCGGGCCGTGGCGAGCTCGAGCAACCTGGATCAGGCGATCGAGGTGGCAGGGCAGCGCCTCGGTCACATCCTCGACCCCGGCACGGGGCGGCCCGCGGCGAGCGACGTGATCGCCGCCACGGTCGTCGCCGACTCGGGCGCCGATGCCGATGCGCTGAGCACGGCGTTCTACGTCGCCGGCTCGAAGCGGGTGGGGGAGTGGCTCAAGCGCGCCATCCGGGTGGAAGCGCTGTTGCTCGTGGCGCGGGACGAAGGCCCCGAGCTACTCGCCTCGGCCTCGCTGCGCGAGCGTTTCGAGCTCGATCCTGCTTTCGCCGAGAAGATCGGCGGCCGGCTGCGCTTCATCCTGCCGCCGGAGACGATCGACGGGCAGCGCTGGCGCGATCTCGATCCCTGGGAGCGTCTGCTAGACTGACCGTGGCGCCGCGACGGACGCGGCACGTTCGCGCGGGCCGGACTCCTCGCCACGGCGATGTCGGGGGGCTCGCCGGGCTGCGTGCCTGCACCCACGGACCGAACGGCGCACGCCCTGCGGGAGGTTGTGCCATGAACGCCAACGAAATCCGTGAGCTGCTCCGGAGCCTGGGTGTCCGCGACGTCCACCCGGGTGCCTCCGACGGCACCTGGATCGAAACGGAAGGCGCAGAGCTCGTCTCGATCAATCCGGCCACCGAGGAAACCCTGGCGCGCGTGCGGCAGGCGAGGGCGGAGGACTACGAGCGTATCGTGCAGCGGGCCCAGGAGGCATTCCTCGACTGGCGCATGGTCCCGGCGCCCCGCAGAGGCGAGATCGTGCGGCAGCTCGGCGAGGAGCTGCGGCGCGCGAAGGATGCGCTCGGGCGGCTCGTCTCGCTCGAGACGGGCAAGATCCTCTCCGAGGGGCTGGGCGAGGTGCAGGAGATGATCGACATCTGCGACTTCGCTGTCGGTCTCTCGCGCCAGCTCTACGGGTTCACGATGCAGTCCGAGCGCCCCTGCCACCGCATGTTCGAGCAGTACCATCCGTTGGGGCCGGTGGGCATCGTCACCGCGTTCAATTTCCCTGTGGCCGTCTGGTCGTGGAACGCGGCCATCGCCGCGGTATGCGGCGACACGATGATCTGGAAACCTTCTTCGAAGACGCCCCTGTGCGCCATCGCGGTGCAGCAGATCTGCAACCGCGTCATGGAGCGTCACGGTTTGCGGGGGGTTTTCAATCTCGTCATCGGACGCGGGCGCGACGTGGGCGAGCGCTTGATCGCCGACCGGCGCATCCCGCTCGTCTCCGCCACGGGCTCGTGCACCATGGGGCGCCGCATCGCGCAGGTGGTGGGCCAGCGGCTTGGCCGCACGATCCTGGAGCTCGGCGGCAACAATGCCGTGATCGTCATGGATGACGCGGATCTCGAGCTCGCGCTGCGCGCGGTGATGTTCGGCGCCGTGGGGACGACGGGGCAGCGTTGCACGAGCACGCGACGGCTGATCCTCCAGCGGGGCATCGCCGCCGCCTTTGTCGAGCGGCTGGTCCGCGCCTACCGCCAGGTGCGCATCGGCGATCCTCTCGACGAGCGAACCCTGATGGGACCCCTGATCGACGCCGAGGCCGTCGAGCAGATGATGCGGGCGCTCGAGACCATCCGCGCCCAGGGGGGCGAGATCCTCTACGGGGGCCGTCGCCTCGAGCGGCCCGGGTACTTCGTCGAGCCGACGCTCGTGCGGGCCCAAGCCGGGATGCCGATCGTGCGCGAGGAAACCTTCGCCCCGATCCTTTATATCTTCGAAGTCGCGACGCTGGAGGAGGCCATCGCCCTCCACAACGACGTCCCCCAGGGCCTCTCCTCCGCCATCTTCACGCGCAATCTCCAGCACGCCGAAGCGTTTCTCTCCGCCCGCGGCAGCGATTGCGGCATCGCCAACGTCAACGTGGGTACCTCGGGCGCGGAGATTGGCGGGGCCTTCGGCGGCGAGAAGGAGACCGGCGGGGGGCGGGAAGCGGGCTCCGATGCCTGGAAGGCCTACATGCGCCGGCAAACCTCGACCGTCAACTGGGGGACCGAGCTCCCTCTGGCCCAGGGCGTGCGCTTCGAGCTTTGAGGCGCGGCGGATCCTGCCGTTGACATCGCGCGGCGCTGCGCGTATCTACTCCGCGGCCCCGCGGCGGGGAAGAGGGGATGCGATGAATTCACCGAGGAAAACCGTGGCGCGCGGGGTGCGCGCGCCCTCGGACCAGAGCAGGCTCTCGAGCAGGGCGCGCGGGCCTCGCGCGTGGCCGATCCTCCTGGCGGCGCTCGTGGCGGGGGTCACGCTCGCGCCCGCGGACGACCCTCCCGACTGCCGGCTGCCGCAACCCCTCGAGCTCGCCCCTGGCGAACCGTTGCGGGTGGGGCAGACGATCTTCGTCGTCGAGCCTCGGTCGGAGGGCCGGGCTGGGCCGGCGCTCGAGCTCGTGGCGGGGCGGATGCTTCCCGGGACCCGAACCTGGAAGCCGGCAAGCTTCGTGCCGGGCCTGCGCGTGGGCTACGCGATCCAGGACGACAGCGGGGAGTGGCTCGCCGAGGGTTCGCTCGAGTTCCGCGTCTCCCCCCTGGGCCATACCTACGGCGCGTCCCTGCCCGAGGGCGTCGCGCAACGGCTCGCACGAGGCGAGACCCTGCGGGCCGAGCTGAGCGTCGAGCGCACCGGGGCCGGTACGGAGGACTGCCCCGAGTTTCCCTTCACGATCCGCACGCGCTTTTCGCAGCAGGACCTCGCCGGCGAGGATCCCGTGGACGCCCCGGCCGACAACAAGCGCTTCACCGTGTTGAGCAACTTCGACCCGCGCCCCGCCGAGAACTCCAGCGACATCTGGGGCTACGAGGCCGGTGGGACCTTCCTCGCGATTCTGGGCAACACCAACGGCACGAGCTTCATCGACGTCACCGACCCCGCCCATCCCGTGGAGGTGGCGTTCGTCCCGGGTCCGAGCTCGTCGTGGCGCGACATGAAGACCTACCGCCACTACGCCTACATCGTCACCGAGGGCACGGGGACGGGCCAGGGCATGCAGATCGTGGATCTCGCCGATCCCCTCAACCCGGTGCTGGTGAACACCTACAACGCCACCTTCACCACGGCCCACAACATCTATATCGACACGGCGCAGGGGCGGGCCTGGATTCTGGGCTCGGACACGGGGATGCGGATCCTGGATCTGAGCCGGGATCCGGTGAACCCGGTGGAGATCGGGTCCTGGACCGACCGGTACGTCCACGACGCCTACGCCGCAGGTCCCTACGTCTATCTCGCGGAGATCAACGACGGGTTGCAGGAGATCGCCGACGCCACCGATCCGTCGGCCCTCCAGGTCCTCTCCTCCTGGCTCACGCCGCAGCGCGCGACGCACAACTGCTGGGCCAATCCGGACCACACGCGGCTCGCGACGACGGACGAGGCCACGAGCGGTCATGTTGCCGTCTATGACGTGACGGAAAAGACGAACCCTGGCGTGCTCCTCGGGGAGTACCAGCCGCACCCCACGGCCAGCGTGCACAACGTGATGTTCGACGACGCCGACGAGGAGCGGATCGCCATGTCCTACTACGCCCAGGGCGGCAAGCTCGTGGACATCCACCGCCCGAGCGTGCCCGTCGAGCTCGCCAGCTACGACACCTATCCCCCGGGCGAGACGGGCTTCAACGGCGCCTGGGGAGTCTACGCCTTCGATTCGCGGGGTTACATTTATATCAGCGATATCAGCACCGGGCTGTGGGTTCTGCGCTACGACCCGACGGGCGGCACCCTCTCCGGGGTGGTGCGCGACGCCACGAGCGGGGATCCGATTGCGGGAGCCAAGGTCGTCGTTCTCACCGACGGCTCCGCGACCACGACGAACAGCGAGGGGGTTTACGCGCTCTACGCCCCTGCAGGATCGCTCCAGTTGCGAGCCAGCGCCTGGGGCTACCGCTCCCAGGTCCTGCAGGCGGGCGAGATGCCGCTCGACGGCCGGCTCGACGCGGACGTGGAACTCGTGGCGTTGCCCAGGGTGGCGCTCTCGGGGACGGTGCGCCGCAGCGACGATCTGAGCCCGATCGCTGGGGCCCGGGTGGCGATCGCGGGCAGCCCGTTGGCGGTCACGACGGCGGGCGACGGCAGCTACAGCTTCCCGCAGGTCGCCGTGGGCCAGCAGATCGTGACCGCCGAAGCGTTCGGCTTCGCGTCCGCCGAGGGGCGGATCGTGCTCGCGGAAGGCGCCCCGGCGACCCTGGACTTCGAGCTCGAACCCGGCCGCTTCGTGGACGACGCCGAAAGCGACAAGGGTTGGAGTCTGGGCGTGCTCGGGGACACGGCGATCACGGGCCGCTGGGAGCGCGTGGATCCGAACGGCACCGGAGGGGGCACGGTGCAGCCGGAGGACGATCACACGCCGGATCCGGCGGCGGTGGCGTTCATCACGGGCCAATCTCCTCCGGGGGCCTCCACGGAAAACAACGATGTCGAGGGCGGCTTCACCACCCTCCTCAGCCCCCGGGTGGACCTGACAGGGATGGGCGCGGCGCGCGTGCGTTACTATCGCTGGCTCTCCACGAACGCCAGCTTTTTCTCCGGAGGGACGCTCCGCGTGCAGGTCTCCGCCGACGACGGCCTCAGCTGGACCAACCTCGAGGTCACCAGCGCCACCGAAAACTTCTGGAACGCGCGCCAGTTCGATGTCGGCTCGTTCGTGCCCTTGACCGGGCAGTTCCGCATGCGCTTCCGCGCGGAAGCGACCACCGGTTTCGACAACTTCCGGGTCCTGGAAGCGGGGGTGGACGACTTGGAGATCGTCCGCGCCTGCCGGGCCCGCTTCAACCCCGAGGCGCAGGACGCCGAGGCGGACGGGACGGTGGATGCCTGCGATCCGTGCCCGCTCGATCCGCTGGACGACGCGGACGGCGATGGCCTGTGCGCCGATCGGGACAACGCGCCCTTCGCGGCCAACCCGGATCAGCGAGACGCGGACGCCGACGGCGTGGGCGACGCGGGAGACAACTGCACGAACGACCCGAATCCCGCCCAGAGGGATCTCGACGGCGACGGCTTGGGGGACGCCTGCGACGACGACATCGACGGCGACGGGCTGCTGGAGGGTCAGGATGCCGACTCCGACAACGACGGGGTCGAGGCTTCGGATGTCTGCCCCGAGGTGCCCGACGCGCTGCAGGCCGACCGGGACGGGGACGGCGTGGGCGACGCCTGCGATGCCGACGACGGCGAGGTTCAGGGCTTGCGACTGGAAGGGGCGCGCCTCCACTGGGAACCCGAGCAAGGCTCCGAGAGCTACGACGTGTATCGGGGGGAGTTGGGAGCCCCTGCGCTCGTCGCCCTCGCGGCCTGCCGCGTGGCGGGTCTGGTGGTGACGTTCTACGAGGACCCCGACCTGCCCCAGCCGGGCGACGGGTTCTTCTATCTCGTGGGGCGCGTGGCCGGTGGATCGAAGGACACGCTCGGCTTCCGCTCGGACGGCACCGAGCGCGTCGTCAACCAACCCTGCCCCTGAGAACGGGGCGCCGCCGCTTCAGGGGGACGTCAGGCCGTCGACGATGTTGAAGTCCGGCGGCTCCACCTGAAGCGTGGCGTGGGCGATGCCGAAGCGTCCCCGCAGCCGGCGGGAAGCTTCGCGCAACACCTCTGCCTGCACCACGCCGTGGTCCACGACGAGGTGGGCCGTCAGCAGGGGCACCCCTCCGCCGAGGCTCCAGACATGGAGGTCGTGAATGTCTTCCACGCCCGGAGTCTCGAGCAGGCAGCGCCGGATCTCCTCGGCGTCCAGGTGGGACGGCACGCCCTCCATCAACACGTGGACGGACTCGAGCACGAGACGCACCGAGGCCACGACGATGATCAGGCCGATGGCGATGCTCGCCACGGGATCCGCCCAGACCCAGCCGCGCCAGCCGATGAGGGCCGCTGCGGCGAGCACGCCGATCGAACCCAGCAGATCCCCCAGGACGTGCAGGTAGGCGGCGCGCACGTTGAGCCCCTGGCCGTGCCCCGCCAGGACACGGGCGGCCAAGAGGTTCACGAGCAGGCCCCCTGCCGCGACCGCAGCCATGGGAGCCGCGCGCACCGCGGGGGGATTCAGCAGTCGTTCCCATGCCTCCCAGAAGAGAAACAGGCACAGCAGCACGAGGAACACACCGTTGGCCAGGGCGGCGAGGATCTCGGCCCGAGCGTAGCCATAGGTCCGGGACGGATCGGGGGGTCGGCGAGCGATGTGGGCGGCGAACAACGCCAGGGCGAGGGCCAGATCGTCGGTGAGCATGTGCCCCGCGTCGGCCAGGAGGGCGAGGGAGTTGGTCCACCAACCCCCGAGCGCCTCGGCGAGGGTGTAGGAGCCTGTCAGGATCAGGACGCTCCGGAGCTTGCGGCTGCGCGAGGTCTCCTGGCCGCCCGCGGCGGCGGGGCCTGCGCCGGAAGGCTGTGCGGCCAGCGTTTCGAGGGACTTCACGAACCGCTAAGGTAGCCCCCGAGGCGCAAGAGCGCATCTCGGAGCCGCCCGCGTCCGAGTGCCCGTGCCGGCACGGGGCTGCGTCGGTCCCCCGTCAGGGCCCCCCGGTCCTCGACACCTCCGCGGCGGACGAACGATGCGTCGGCCGTGGGGTGCGCGGGCCCCTTCCTCTTGCCGCGCGGGGTCAGGAGCATTCATCCTCGAGACGGGCGCGGGCCGGGGCCGCGCCCGAGCGCAGCGCAAAAAGCGCCGGTCCCGGGAACCGGATGGGCGGGCCGGCGTATATGGGTACTGGGGCAGGGTGGGAGCCCCGCAGGGCTCCGGGAGGATCCGGTCATGTTCAAGCTGCTCGCGGGGCTGGTGGCGGTGGGCCTGGTGGCGCTGATCGGGTTCGTCCTCGTCTGCATCTTGGTGCGGCTGGTGGTGGGGCTCGTGCTGCTGCCGTTCAAGATCGCCTTGGGCGTCCTCGGCGGCTTGCTCAAACTGGGCTTGTGCCTGCTGTTGTGCGGCCTGCTCGGGGTCTTCGTCCTCGGCGGTCTCGTTCTGCTCCCCCTGCTGCCGTTGCTGCTGCTGGCGGGGATCGTGTGGCTGGTGGTCTCCCTGCTGCGGCCCTCGCCCGTATGAGGCAGGCAAGGTAGCGCCTGCTCGCGGGGCCCGCGTATGCTGGGCCCATGAGCCACCGCAGCGCCCACTGTCGGGCCGAGCGCTTGCCCGACGCCCCCTGTCCCGAACGCATCGAAGACCCGGAGGTGCTCCAGGCGTACTTGCAAGATGCCTCCGCCCGCCCCCCCGGCCGCGCGCGCGGGCTTGTCCGGCCCGAGAGCGAAGCCGAAGCCGCCGCGTTTCTGCGGGCCACGCTTCCCCAGGCGGTTCCGGTCCTGCCCCAGGCGGGGCGTACCTCCCTCACCGGCGGAGCCGTTCCCGAAGGGGAGGTGATCCTTTCGGTCGAACGGCTCCGCAGGATGGGCGAGCCGAGCGGCGGGCGGGTCCGCGTCGGTGCGGGCGTGCGCCTGCGGGAACTCCAGGAAGCCTTGCGGGAACGCGGGTTCGACTATCCGCCCGTGCCCACCTACCTCGAGGCCAGGGTCGGAGGGACGGTCGCCACGAACGCGGGGGGTGCGGCGACCTTCAAGTACGGGGTCACGCGCGACTGGGTGGAGGGCCTGCGCGTGCTCCTCTTCAACGGCGATCTCCTTGAACTCGAACGGGGCCAGGTTCTGGCGCGTCCCGGCGAGACCTTCCGCATCGAGCTTTCCGACGGCAGCCTGCTCCAGGTTCCGGTCCCGACCTACAGGCTTCCGCCCTTGAAAAAGATCTCCGCCGGTTACTACGCGGCCGATCCCCTCGATCTCGTGGATCTGTTCGTCGGCTCCGAAGGGACGCTGGGCTTGGTCGCCGAGGTCACGCTGCGCCTGATCCCCGCACCCCCGGGGCAGTGCACGGGGCTCGCGTTTCTCGCCGACGAGAACCGGGCGTACCGCCTCGCGGGAGCTTTGCGCCATGCGGCGCAGGCCGGCTGGAGCCAGCGCGACCGGCGCGCTCCGGATGTGCGCGCCATCGAGTTCGTCGATCGCCATGGACTGGAGCTGCTGCGGCGCAGCGGTGCGGCGTCGCGCCTGCGGGTGCCGGTGCCCGCCACCGCTGGCGCGGCGGTGCTCTTCGAGATGGAGCTGCCCCAGGCGGTCACCGCGGATCGGGCTACGACGATCCTCGCGGACTGGATCGAGGGCCGAGCCGTTCCCGACGGCCCCCTCGTACGCCTGGCGACGATCCTCCGCGAACACGAGGCCTTCGAATCCCTCGAACTCGCCTTTCCCGGCGAGCTTGCCCGTGCCGAGGCGCTCCGGGAGTTTCGGGAGGCGGTGCCGAAGCAGGTCAACGAGTGGTTGAGCCGCCAAGCGGCTCGGGAGCCCGCTGTGCGCAAGGTCGGGGGGGATCTGATCGTCCCCTTCGAGGCCGTGGGGGAGATGCTCGCGATCTACCACCGGGAGTTCGACTCCCGCGGGCTCGGCCACGCGGTCTGGGGCCACCTCTCGGATGGCAACCTGCACCCGAACGCCCTGCCCGCCGACGCCCGGCAGGTGGCGGCGGCGGAAGAGGCGATGCACGTCTTCGCCGAGGAGGCCATCCGCCGCGGGGGCTGCCCGCTGTCGGAGCACGGCGTGGGCCGCAGCCCCCTCAAGCAGGCGCTGCTCCGGCGCTTCCACGGGGAGGCGGCACTCGAGCAAATGCGCGCTCTCAAGCGCGCCCTCGACCCCGCCGGCCGGCTGGCCCCCGGCGTGCTGCTGCCACCCCCACGTTAGAATAGGGCCCCTCGGGTCGCGAGGGGCCAGCCGCGCGGCCGGGAGGGTCGGCTCCAGGCACAAGCTGCAGGTGCGCCACCCGGAGCGAGGGGGAGGGGGCAGGGTGCAGGCGTTGTTCGTGCTCGCGCTCCTGTTGGCGGTCGTGGTCCTGCTGGTCACCGAGAAGCTGCGTCCCGATGTCGTGGCGATGCTCGCGCTCGCCGTGATCATGGTCAGCCGCATCCTCACGACCCAGGAGGCGCTCTCCGGCTTCTCCAACCCCGCGACGGTGACCGTGGCGTGCATGTTCGTCCTCAGCGCGGGCCTGCAGACGAGTGGCCTCGTGCCCTATCTGGGGGACCGCCTGCTGCGCAACGGACCTTTCCGGGAGGGGGTCATCGTGCTGCTGTGCGCGCTCGTCATCGGGCCTGCCTCGGCGTTCATCAACAACACGGCCGTGGTGGCGGTGTTCCTGCCGGTGGCGCTGCGGGCCTGCCACAGGAGCGGCGTCAGCCCCAGCCGCGTGCTCATGCCCCTCTCCTTTTTCGCGATGCTCGGGGGCATGGTCACCCTCGTCGGCACCTCCACGAACATCCTCGTCAGCTCCATGGCGGAGGCGCGCGGCATCGCGCCCTTCGGCATGTTCGAGTTCGCGCCGCCGGGTGTGCTGCTGTTCGCTGCAGGCACGGTCTATCTGCTGACCCTGGGGCGTCGCTGGTTGCCGGAGCGGGTCCGAGCGGAAAGCCTGACGGAGCAGTTCCATCTCAACCGCTACTTGAGCGAGGTGGTCGTGCTGCCCGGCTCGCCACTGGCGGGTCGGAGTCTCGCCCGCGCTCGCCTGGGGGAGCGCTTCGATCTCGAGGTGCTGATGATCCTGCGCGGCGAGCGCCGCATGCTGCCGCGGGACGAGCTGAAGTTGGCGGAGGGAGACTTGCTTCTCGTCAAGGCCCCGGCCTCGGCGCTCGTGCAACTGCGCGATCGGGCCGGCATCGGCATCCGCCCGGGCCGGCACCCCGACGACGCCGACCTGCGCTCCGCGGACTCGGTGCTCCTCGAGGCGATCGTCGCGTCCAACAGCCCGCTCGAGGGCCGCACGCTCAAGGGCGTGGACTTCCGCCACCGCTACGGGGCCACGGCTCTGGCCATCCGCCGCCATGGCGAGGACATCCGGGAAAAGATCGGCCGCGTCCGCCTGCGAGTGGGCGACGAGCTGTTGATTCTGGCCCCTCGCGCGGCCCTGGGCCGGCTGCGCGATCAGAACGACTTCGTGATTCTGGAGGAGATGGAGGTCCCCAGGGTGCAGCCTGTGCGCGCCCTCGCTGCAGGGGCGATCGTGGCGGGTGTGGTGGGGGTGGCGGCGACGGGGCTGATGCCCGTCGCCGAGGCCGCGGTGATCGGCGCCGTCCTGATGGTCGTCACAGGCTGCCTTCCGGCGCGGCGCGTCTATCGGGACGTGGATTGGCAGGTCGTGTTCCTGCTGGCGGGGATCATCCCCCTCGGGCTGGCCCTGGAACGCAGCGGCGCCGCCGAGCAGGCCGTGCGCATCCTGCTCGCCCTCACGCAGGGCTGGACCCCCGAGCTCGTGCTGAGCCTGTTCTTCTTCGTGGCGATGGCCCTGACGGGCTTCATGTCCAACAACGCCGCCGCCGCGCTCCTGGCGCCTTTGGCCATCACCTGCGCGCGGGAACTCAGCGTCAACCCGCGGCCGTTCCTGATCGCCCTGACCTTCGCCGCGTCGGCCGCCTTCTACACCCCGGTCGGTTATCAAACGAACCTGCTCGTCTACGGCCCGGGCGGTTACAAGTTCGCGGACTTCGTGCGCGTGGGCGGCCCCCTCAACGTGATCGTGTGGTTGGCGGCGGCGGTGCTGATTCCTTTTTTCTTCCCCTTCTGAGTCGGGCGCCGCTCGCCCGCCCCGCCTAGCGGGGGGCGGTCATGCGGAAGGGGTCGAGCGCCTCGTCGAGTTCCTCGGGCGAGAGACCCGTGCGTTCGGCCGCCACCTCTCTTATCGTGCGGCCGCTTTCAGCCGCTTCTTTGGCGATCGCCGCGGCACGGTCGTAGCCGATCTTGGGCACGAGCCCGGTGACGATGGCCAGCCCCTGCTCCACGAGCTGCGGGCCCCGGGAGGTCGCCTCGAGCCCCCGCACGCAGCGCTCGGCGAAGTTGCGGGTAGCGTTGCCGAGGATCTCGATGGCCGTCACGAGATTGTAACCCGCCACCGGCAACATCGTGTTGAGCTCGAAAGACCCGCCCAGCCCCGCCTGCAGCACGACCTGATCCGCGCCGATCACCTGGGCCACCACCTGGATCAGCGATTCCGGAACCACCGGGTTGATCTTGCCCGGCATGATCGAGCTTCCCGGTTGTACCGCCGGCAGGCGCAGCTCCCCGAGCCCCGTCCGCGGTCCCGAAGCCATCCAGCGGATGTCGTTGGCGATTTTGTGCAGGCTCACGGCGACGACCCGTACCTGCCCCGAGGCGGCCAGGTAGCTGTCGAGGGTGGCCTGCGCCTGGAAATGATTGTCGGTTTCGCGGATCGGAAGCTCCAGGGTCTCGGAGAGGAGAGCGCAGACCCGCCGCGCGAACTCCGGATGCGTGTTGAGCCCCGTGCCCACCGCCGTCCCCCCGAGGGCCACCTCGGACAATTCCTCCCGCGCGCGGGCCAGCCGCGCGCGGGCACGCTCCATCTGTCCCGCGTAACCCTGGAAGACCTGCCCCAGACGGATGGGGGTGGCGTCCTGCAGGTGCGTGCGTCCGGTCTTGATCACGTCCCAGAACTCCCCGGCCTTGGCGCGCAGCACCTCCTCCAGCGACGCCACGGCGGGCTCGAGCACGTCCCTCAGCGCGAGCATCGCGGCCAGGTGCAGCGCCGTGGGGATCACATCGTTCGAGGATTGACCGAGGTTCACGTGGTCGTTCGGATGCACGCGCTCGCGCGCGCCGCGCCCAGCGCCGAGGATTTCCGCGGCCCGATTGGCAATGACCTCGTTGGCGTTCATGTTCGTCGAGGTGCCCGAGCCGGTCTGGAACACGTCCACCACGAACTGATCGTCGAAACGACCCTCGGCCACCTCCCGCGCCGCTCGCTCGATGGCCTGGGCCAGCGTCTTGTCGAGACGCCCGAGCTCGCCGTGGACGCGCGCGGCGGCCCATTTGATCCACCCGAGCGCGTGGACGAGGCGCGGCGGCATGCGCCAGCCGCTCACGGGGAAGTTGAGCACCGCCCGCTGCGTGGAGGCTCCGTAGTACGCCTCGGCCGGCACCTCCATCGGCCCCATCGAGTCCCGCTCGCTGCGGCTTGCCTGGCCCGGATCGGGCTTCCTGTCGCTCATCGCACGCTCTCCTTCGCCGGGGTCGGCGACCCGCCACAGCCCGTGCCGCCCGCCCCCCGCGCGTGCCTAGCATAGACGACGCGCGGCGGGGCGGCGATGCGACGCGGTGGAGCCTCGCGGTCCTTTGCCCGGTTTCGGCCGTCTCTGGTATGCTCCGACCCCGAGAGAGCCGCAGCATGAGCCTCGCGTGCTTCAAGGCCTACGACGTCCGCGGCCGCCTGCCGGACGAACTGAATGCGGACCTCGCCTACCGCATCGGCCGCGCGTACGCCCAGTTCGTGCGTCCCCGCCGCGTGGTCGTGGGCTACGACATCCGCCTCAGCAGCCCCGAGCTCGCGGACGCGGTCGCGCGGGCGCTGTGCGACGCAGGCGTGGATGTCGTGGAGATCGGCCTGTGCGGCACGGAGATGGTCTACTTCGCCACCGCCCACCTCGGGCTCGACGGCGGCATCATGGTCACGGCGAGCCACAATCCTGCCGACTACAACGGCCTGAAGTTCGTGCGCGAACAGGCCAAACCGATCAGCGCCGATACGGGCCTGCGGGACATGGAGCGCCTCGTGCAGGAAGGGCGCTTCTGGTCAGCGGGCCGGGCGGGCCGGCGGGAGCGATACGACATCTACCCGGCCTACCTCGAGCATCTGCTGACGTACGTGAACCCGGCGGCCCTGCGCCCGTACACGGTCGTGAGCAACGCGGGCAACGGCGGCGCGGGGCTCGTGGTGGAGCGCCTCGCGGCCCGGCTGCCGTTGCGCGTGGTGCGCGTGTTCCACGAGCCCGACGGCCGGTTCCCCAACGGCATTCCCAACCCGTTGCTGCCCGAGAACCGGGAAGCGACGATCCGCGCCGTGCGCGAGCACGGCGCCGCCCTCGGCATCGCCTGGGACGGCGACTTCGATCGCTGTTTTTTCTTCGACGAGGGCGGCCAGTTCGTCGAAGGCTACTACATCGTGGGCTTGCTGGCCCAGCGCGTGCTGCGCGAGACGCCGGGGGCGAAGATCGTGCACGACCCGCGCCTGGTGTGGAACACGGTGGAGATCGCGCGCGAAGCGGGCGGCGTGCCCGTGCAGTGCAAGAGCGGGCATGCGTTCATGAAGGAGGCCATGCGCCGCGAGGACGCGGAGTACGGCGGAGAGATGTCGGCCCACCACTACTTCAAGCGCTTCGCCTACTGCGACAGCGGCATGATTCCGTGGTTGCTCGTGGTGGACCAGATGAGCCGCACCGGCAAGCCGCTGAGCGCGCTCGTAGGGGAACGCATGCGCCGCTACCCGGCGAGCGGCGAGATCAACCGCCGCATCCCGGACCCGGCGGCGGCGCTCGCGGCCGTGCGGCAGCGCTACGAGGCGCAGGCACTGCGGGTGGACGAGACCGACGGCATCAGCATGGAGTTCGAGCGGTGGCGGTTCAACCTCCGTCCCTCCAACACGGAGCCGCTCGTGCGGCTCAACGTGGAGTCGCGGGGCGATCCCGAGCTGCTGCGGGCCGCGACGCACGAGATCCTGGAGCTTTTGGACGGCCTCGCCGCGTCCGCCGCCTCGTGAGGGAGCCCGGCCGCCGCCGGCGGGGACACGCCCGGCCGACCCGAGGGCTCGAGGAGAGGGCCGATGGCGCATCGGGAACTCGATGACCGCTGCCCGCTCTTCGTGGGCTTTCGGCTCGACGGCACGCTGAAGCGCGAGCTCCAGAGCTACACGGGTGCCGGCCGGCACTACGTCTCCGAAGAAGAGACGACCTTCCTCACGATCTGCCGCTTGGGCGACCAGGACTACATCGGCAAGGTGGTCGAAGACCGCCTGAGCACGGACCGGGTGGAGGACGTGCGGCGCAACGTGCTGAGCATCCTGCGGCGCCTGTGCCCCGAAGCCCGCCTGCCCGAGACGATGGAGATCTTCGCCTGCCGCGAGCTCGAGCCCCCCGCCGCGCGGCCCCGGGGCGAGGATCCTGCCTGACCGATCCGCGCGCGAGGCTCCGTGCCTCAGGCGGGTGCGGCAGAGGTTGGTGGCGCTACGGGGATTCGAACCCCGGTTTGATGGCTGAGAACCACCCGTCCTGACCCCTAGACGATAGCGCCACGGCGCATGATAGAGAAAAGCCTCGCCCTGTCAAGGGAGCCCGGACCGCTTGACCGCGCGGGAGGGCGACCTATATTCCGCCCGGGTGGCAGGCCGGCCGCCAACCGAGGGGCCCCCGTGGGGACGCACACCGACGCGGATCGCGGGCTGCTGTTTCTCTTGCGCTGGCTGCTGTTCGCGGCGGTGCTCCTCCCCGTGCTGAGCGCGCAGGGCGCGGCACCGCGCGCGCGCCTGTGGATTCTGGGTGTGCTCGCCGCGGCCAGCGCTGTCCACCTCGTCCCGCGCGCCCTCAGGGAGCATCCGCGCTTCGAAGGGGTGCTGGTGCTGGCGGACGTGCTGCTCGTCGTCAGCCTGCTCCTCGCCGGGGCGCAGGCCTCGCCGCTGATCACGCTGACGTTCTTCACCGCGGTCCTGCTGGGCGCTTTGGCGAGCGAGCCGGTCGCGAGCGCTCTCGCCGGTTTCGCCGTGGCGGGGCTGTACGCCGCTGGCGTGCGCCTCGGTGGCGCCGTCTCGCCGCTCGGGCCGCAACACCCGTGGCTCTACATCCCGCTCTGGATGGCGGCCGCCCCCTACGCCGGATGCGTCGTGGGGCTCGTCGAGGGGCGCACCAGGCTCGGCTTTCACGCCCGTCGGCAGAGCGAGGAGCTTCGCGCCCTGCTCGAGATCACCGAGGCCGTCACGAGCACCCTCGATCTGCGGCGCGTCATGCACCGCATCGTCCAGCACGTGGGCCAGCACGTCCGGGCCGACCGCTGCTCGATCCTGATGGTCGAGGAGCGGTCCGACCGCGGTTACGTCGTGGCCGCGAGCGACAACCCCGACGCGGACATGTTGGCCATCGATCTGGCCAAGTACCCGGAAATCCGCCAGGCGCTGCGCACGCGCGAGCCCGTGGTCATCGAAGACGTGGCGCGGGATCCGCTGCTCGCGCCCGTGCGGGAGATCCTGCTGCGGCAAGGCTACCGCTCGCTGCTCGTGCTGCCCCTCGTCTTCGGGCGCGAGGTGCTGGGCACGCTGTTCCTGCGCGCCACACGCAGCCGTCCCTTCAGCGCCGAGGAAATCCACTTCTGCCGGGTCGCGGCCGGGGCCTCCGCCAACGCCCTGAAGAATGCGCTGCTGTTTCGCGAGCGGAGCCTCGAGGCGCGCGAGCACCGCGCCACCTCGGAGAAGCTCCGGCTCGTGCTGGACTGCTCGCCCGATGCCATCTTCGCCACCGATCGCGAGGGCCGGATCGCGGAGTGGAACGCCCAAGCGGGAGCGCTGTTCGGTGTCGCAGGGGGCTCGTTGCGCGGGCGGCCCATCGCCGGGGTTCTCGGATCCTCCGTGGAGGCCCTCGCGGTGGACGGCGGCGAGGGGCCCGAGCGCGTGGAGCTGCGGCTCGAGCGTCCAGGCCGCGAACCCCTCGAGCTGAGCGTGGTCACCGCGCCTCTGCGCGGTGCGGAAGGGGAGCGTGCGGGCCGGGTGTGGATCGGCCGCGACGTCACCCACCAGCGCCAGGTCGAGCAGAGCCTGGCCCAGGCGGAGCGGCTGACGAGCCTCGGCGAGCTCGCCGCCGGCGTGGCGCACGAGCTCAACAACCCGCTCTCCGCCGTGCTCGGCTACGCCCAGCTGATCCGCAACGCCGTGGACGCTCCCGGCGTGGGGCGGGATCTGGAGCGCATCGTGGACGCCGCCCGGCGCTGTCAGCGGATCATCCACAACCTGCTCTCCTTCGCGCGCAAGCATCCGCCCGAGCGCGGCTTCCACGACCTGAACGCCTGCGTGCGCCGCGTGCTGGAGCTCAAGGACTATCACCTGCGCGCCGCCGGGATCGACGTCGAGACCGAGCTCGACCGCGAGTTGCCGCCCACGTTCTTCGACCCGCACCAGATCGAGCAGGTCGTGCTGAACCTCTTGAGCAACGCCGAGCAGGCCCTCGCCGGCGCGGGCCGCATCCGGTTGCGGACCTGGGCCGACGAGCACAGCGTGTGGCTCGAAGTGGCCGACAACGGACCCGGTGTGCCCGAGGCGATCCGCTCGCGCATCTTCGATCCGTTCTTCACGACCAAGGAACCGGGACGGGGCACGGGGCTGGGGTTGTCGGTTTCCTATGGCATCCTGCGCGAGCACGGCGGGACCATCGATCTCGTGCCCAGCCCGTATGGCCGGGGCGCCTGCTTCCGCGTGCGGCTGCCCAGGTTGCAAGTGCCCCGCGACGTCGAGCCGCCCCGCGAACCCGCCCTGGCGGAGGATCCGGCGCGCCCCTTCGCGGGCCGGCGCATCCTCGTGGCCGAGGACGAGCCGGTGGTCTCCCAGCTGCTGGCGCGGCTGCTCCAGGAAGACGGCGCCGAGGTGACCCTCGCTGCCGACGGCGAAGAAGCCTGGGAGAAGCTCGCGCAGGCGGACTACGACCTGATCGTGGCGGACCTCTGGATGCCCCGGCTCGACGGCAAGGGGCTCTACGCTCGCCTGGCGCAGGCGCGGCCCGAGCTTTTGCGGCGTCTGGTCTTCGCCACCGGCGACCTCGTGCGGCAGGAAACGACCCGCTTCCTGGAGGGACTGCCGAACCGTGTCCTCGCCAAGCCCCTGGACGTCGAGACGGTGCGGCGGGTGCTGCGCCAGGCCCTGGCCGCGGCCGGTTGAGGCGGCTGCGCGGGGTCCCGCGCTGCACTACAATGGAGCCCGCGATGGCTCAGCTCGAGACGCACCCGCGGGAAGCGCCGCGCTTCGAGGACTACCCTCTCACGCGCCAGGAATACATCAACGTCATGGTCCACTTCTACCGCGGGGAGATCCACCGCTCCACCACCTGGCGCCAGCGGCTCGATGCGACGACGAACTGGGCCGTGCTCACCACGGCCGGCATGCTGTCCTTCGCCTTCGCCTCCCCGCAGAACCCGCACATCCTGTTGCTGCTCTCGCACCTGGTGATCCTGGCCTACATGGCCATCGAGGCCCGCCGCTACCGGTACTTCGAGGTCTATCGCGCGCGGGTGCGCATGATCGAGGAGAACTTCTTGATCCCCATCGTCACCCGCACGCTGGAGTCGCCGATGAGCGCCTGGCGCGAGATGATCGCCATGGACCTGGACCTGCCCAAGTACAAGACGACGTTCCTGGAGGCCCTCGGCTTTCGTCTGCGCCGCAACTACATCTGGATTTTCCTGATCCTGCTCGGCGGCTGGGTGGTGAAGCTGGCGTTGCACCCCAAGGTCGTGACCTCCTGGGACGAGCTATGGGCGCACATGGCGGTGGGGCAGATCCCGCCGGAGGTGATCTTCGCCGGGGGCGTGGCGTTCTACGGGATGCTGCTGTTCATTCTCGTGCGCGGCCGGCACATCCACGGCGGCGAGCCCGAGGACGAGATCGCGGGCATCGAACGCAACCTGGAACACTGGAAGCTATGAGCGGCGCCGGAGGAGGCGCACCGGTTTCGCCTCAGCGGCCCGCCCCGTAGCGCTCGCGCAAGGCCGGTAGCAGGTAGTCGAGGAAGGCCTCCCGCAGCCCGAGCCGAGGGGCGAAGCCCCAGTCCTCGCGCGCCGCCGTGTCGTCCACATCGGCGGGCCAGGAATCCACCAGGCGCTGGCGGGCCGGATCCGGCGCGAAGGCGATCTGCGCCCCGGGGAACGCCTGCCGCACGAGGTCGGCGATCTCCGCCGCCGTGGGACTGAAGGCGCCCACGTTGTACACCCGGCGGCCGAGCCGGGATTCGGGCGCTTCGGCCAGTCGCAGGAACGCCTCCACCGCGTCGGTCATGGCCATGAAGGGCAGGCGCGTCTCGGGAGCAACAAAGACCCGATAGGCCTCGCCTCGCGCGGCCGCGTGCAGCATCTCGGGTGCGTAGTCCGTCGTGCCCCCGGTGGGCGTGGTCTCCGCGCTGATCAGTCCCGGAAAGCGCAGCGCCCGGAAATCCACGCCGCTCTGCCCCCCTCGCTGGCGCCGCTGCGTGCAGTACACCCCGAGCAGCTCGCAGTACAGCTTGTTGCACCCGTAGATCCCGCGCGGCTGCGTCCACTGGTCTTCGCGCACGCGGCCGGCGCGGGCTTTGGCGGCGGCGTCGGGCAACCCGTAGACGGCGATGCTGCTGGGAAAGAGGAACTGCACCGGGCGCCCGAGGCGGGCGGCCGCCTCCCCCGCGCGCCGGAGCAACGCCAGCGTGCCGTCCACGTTCACGCGGTGGGCCCGCAGCGGGTGTTCCTCGGCCTCGCGCGAGAGAACCGCCGCCAGGTGAAAGATCCGCTGTGGCGCGTGGACCTCGAAGATCCGGTCGAGGAGGTGCTCGTCGAGAAGGTCGCCGCGTACGGTCTCCGCCAGTCCGGCCGGCCGCTCTGGCGGCAGCCCCCGCACGTCGAGCGCGACGACCCGCGCACCGCGCCGGAGCAGTGCCGGCAGGAGCTGGTGTCCCAGCTCGCCACCGGCGCCTGTCACGAGAACCGTCTCGCCTTCCATGGCCCGCCGCCGTCAGGATACCAAAGTCGAGGGGACCGCCGGCCTTTCCGGGGCGATAATCGGCAAGGCGCGCGGACCCCAGCCTCAGGCAAGGCACTGGGGGGCAGCACGCCAGGAGGTGGCCGATGTCGGAGCCCACGACGTTCGCCGAGCGCATCGAGAGGCTTTCCCCGAGCCTATGCCACTGGTGCGTCTTCGACGACCGGATCCGGTTCCGCAGCGACGCCTACGCCGTGCGCGGCGCGGCCGGTTGGGTCGTCGTGGATCCGCTGCCGGTCGCCGCGCCCCTCCGCGCGTCGCTCGAACCCATGGCGGCCGTGTGCCTGACCGCGGGCCACCACCAGCGCGCGGCCTGGAGCTTCCGGCGCCACTGGGCGGTGCCGGTCTACGCTCCGGAGGGCGCGCCCGACCTCGAGGAAGCCGCGGACGTCTACTATCGCGAGGGCGATCTTCTCGCCGGCGTGCTGCGCGCGGTCCAGGCGGCCGGCGTGGGCAAGACGCACTACCTCCTCGTGCGCGAGCACCCCCGCCCCAGGGTGCTGTTCTGCGGGGATCTCGTGGTGCGGCGCGAGGAAGAGGGCCTCCAACTGCTCGCGGCGCCGTACCGCACCGATGTCGCCGCGTTCCTCAGGAGCGTGCAGCGCCTCGCCGAGCTCGCCCCCGAGGTGCTCTGCCCGGCGCACGGGGCCCCGGAAGCGGACGCCGTGGCCGAGCGGCTCCGCGAGCTGATCCGGCGCGAGCGTTGAGGGGGCTCGGATTCGCCCGCCGTAGCCGGGCCTTCACGAGACGACGAGCACGCCCGTGCCGTCGAGCCGATCCTGCTTGAGACGCAGCAGCGCCTCGTTCGCTTCCTCGAGGGCGAAGCGGGTCAGCTCGGGCCGCACGGGAATCGCCGCGGCCTCCTGCAGCAGATCGCGCCCGTCCTCGCGCGTGTTGGCCTGGACGCTCGTGAGGGTCTTCTCGTGGAAAAGGCAGGTCTCGTAGTCCAGTTCAGGCACCGGCGTCATGTGGATGCCCGCGAGGGCCACGGTGCCGCCGGGCCGCAGCGCCTGGAGTGCGGCGGGGACGACCTCCCCGGCCGGGGCGAACACGATGGCCCCGTCCACCGGTACCGGAGGCCGCGCGCCGGCAGGACCGACCCACGCCGCGCCGAGCCGGCGCGCGAGCTGCCGGTGGCTTTCCGCCCGCGTCACGACGTAGACCTCGCAGCCCCGGTGGCGGGCGATTTGGAGGACCACGTGCGCCGAGGAGCCGAAGCCGTAGAGCGCGAGCCGCCCCGCGGGCGGGACGCGGCTGCGGCGCAAGGCGCGAAAGCCGATGATTCCCGAGCACAACAGCGGCGCCGCCTCGACGTCGGCGAACGCCTCGGGGAGGGGGTAGGCGTAGTCCTCGTGCACGATGGCGTATTCCGCGTAGCCGCCGTCGGCATCGTAGCCCGTGTACCGGGACTCGGGGCAGAGGTTCTCGGAACCTTCGCGGCAGTACGCACAGCGCCCGCAGGTCCAGCGCAGCCAGGCGATGCCCACGCGCTGCCCCGGAGCGAGGCGCCTCGCGCCGGGGCCGACCCGGTCGACGACGCCCACGACCTGATGACCCGGGACGAGAGGAAGCTTCCGGGCGGGCAGGTCCCCCTCGACGACGTGCAGATCGGTGCGGCACACGGCGCAAGCGTGCACCCGCACGCGCAGCTCGTGCGGACCCGGTTCGGGGTCGGCCAGCTCGCGCAGCCGCAGCGGACGCTCCTCGACGGGGGCTTGGCGCTCGAGGAGCATCGCGCGCATGGATCAGCGGGCCGCGCGCGAGGGGAGGGATGCACCCCGAGCGAGTGGCTGGGGAGCAGGGATTCGAACCCCGATTCTACGGTCCAGAGCCGCATGTCCTACCATTGGACGACTCCCCAGCTCGAGCGATAGCCTAGCGCAGCTCGCCGACGGTTCTCAAGCGCCCGCGCCCTCCGCCTGCCGCCGCTCGATCTTGGCCCACGTGTCCCGCAGCGTGACGGTGCGGTTGAAGACGAGCCGGCCGGGTCGCGAGTCGGGATCGACGCAGAAGTAGCCGAGCCGCTCGAACTGATAGCGATCGCCCGCCGCCGCGTCGCGCAGCGAGGGCTCGAGCTTGCACCCGTGCAGCTGCACGAGCGAGTGCGGGTTCAGGTAGCGCTTGTAGTCCTCCTCGAGGTCGGGCCGCTCGCAGAGGAAGAGATGATCGTAGAGGCGCACCTCGGCCTCGAGGGCATGGCCCGCGCTGACCCAGTGGATCGTCCCCCGCACGCGCCGGCCGTCGCGGGCGCGCCCCCCGCGGCTGTGGGGATCGTACGTGCAGCGCAGCTCGACGACCTCCCCCCGGTCGTCGCGCACGGCCTCGCGGCAGGTGACGAGGTAGGCGTAGCGCAATCGCACCTCGCGCCCGAGCGCGAGGCGGTGCCACCGAGGCGGGGGCGGCTCGCGGAAGTCGTCCCGCTCGACGTAGAGCACCCGGGACAAGGGTACCCGGCGCGTTCCCGCCGCGGGGTCCTCGGGATTGTTGAGCGCCTCCACCTCCTCCACCTGTCCCTCGGGATAGTTCTCGATCACGACCCTCAGGGGACGGAGCACCGCCAGCGCCCGCGGCGCCCGCCGGTTGAGATCCTCCCGCAGCGTGTCCTCGAGCAGGGCGATGTCCACGGTGCTGTTCTGCTTGCTCACGCCGATACGCTCGCAGAAGGTCCGGATCGCTTCGGGCGTGTAGCCCCGGCGCCTCAGGCCGCACAGGGTCGGCATGCGCGGGTCGTCCCAGCCGGCCACGTGACCCTCCTCCACCAGCTCGCGCAGCTTGCGCTTGCTGAGGACCGTGCGCGTCAGGTTCAGGCGCGCGAACTCGATCTGGCGGGGGTGGTAGACGCCGAGGGCATCGAGGAACCAGTCGTAGAGCGGGCGGTGGTCCTCGAACTCGAGGGTGCACAGCGAGTGCGTGATCCCCTCGATGGAGTCCGACTGCCCGTGGGCCCAGTCGTAGGTGGGGTAGATGCACCAGCGGTCCCCCGTGCGGTGGTGCGGGACGTGGAGGATGCGGTACATCACCGGGTCGCGCAGGTTGAGATTGGGCGAGGCCATGTCGATCTTGGCCCGCAGCGTGCGCGCCCCATCGGGGAACTCCCCGGCGCGCATGCGGCGGAAGAGGTCGAGGTTCTCCGCCACGCTGCGCTCCCGGTAGGGGCTCGGCCGGCCCGGCTCGGTCAGCGTGCCGCGGTAGTCGCGGGTTTGCTCCGGGCTGAGGTCGCAGACGTAGGCCCGCCCGTTGCGGATGAGCTCCTCCGCCCACGCGTAGAGCTGGTCGAAGTAGTCCGAGGCGTAGCACAGCTTGTCCCAGGCGAAGCCGAGCCAGCGCACGTCCTCCTGGATCGCTTCGACGTAGCGCCGCTCCTCTTTGGTCGGGTTCGTGTCGTCGAAGCGCAGGTTGCACGTGCCGCCGTAGCGCTGCGCCAGGCCGAAGTTGAGGCAGATCGCCTTGGCGTGTCCGATGTGGAGGTAGCCGTTCGGTTCGGGCGGGAAGCGCAGGCGCACCGTGCCATGCTTGCCCGTGCGCAGGTCTTCCTCGACGATGGCCTCGATGAAGTGGCGCGGCGGCGAGGCAGCCGCGCCGGAGCGGGGCGAGCTCATGGGGTGTCGGGCGTGCCTGCGGCGCGGGCCGCCACGCAGCGCCGGATCCGCTCCAGCGCGCGCTCGCGCCCGAGCAGCGCCAGCGTGTCCTGGATGGCCGGGCTGATCGTCCCTCCCGTGAGGGCCACCCTCAGGGGTTGCGCCAGCTCGCCGATCTTGAGGCCCTCGCGCTCGCAGAAGGCCGCGACCCACGCCTGGAGCGCTTCCGCCGTCCAGGCCGATAGCGCCTCGAGCTCGGGCAGCGCGCGCTCGAGCACCCCGTAGCCCCGTCCGCCATCGCGCTCGAGCACCTTGCGCACCGCCTGAGCGTCGTAGGCCACGGCCCGGTCCGGGACGCAGAGAAACGCCGCCTTGCGCTCCACGTCGGCCAGCGTGCGGAAGCCCCGGCAGGCCTCGAGCACCCGCTCCAGCGTGGGGTCATCGAGGGTGGCGAAGGGCGAGCCCCGCGCCGCGGCGTAGTCGCGGAACGCCGCGACGAGCCGCTCGCGCGGCAGCCGCGCGGCCCACTGCGTGTTCATCGCGAGCAGCTTCGTGCGATCGAAGCGCCCGGCGGTGCGGTTGACGCGCTTGAGGTCGAAGACCTGCACGATCTCGTCGAGGGACATGAGTTCCCGGTCGTCCCCCGGGGACCAGCCGAGCAGCGCCAGGAAGTTGGCGAGCGCCTCGGGCAGGTAGCCCGAGGCGCGGAAATCCTGCACGTCCACCTCGGGCAGTCGCACCCCGAGCCAGCGCGCCAGCCGCTCGAGCCCCTCGACTTCGAGGGCCGCGTCCACGCGGCCGTGGAGCCAACGCTCGAGCCCCTCGGCCTCCACCCCCGCGGCCGCCGCCGCCTGTTCCAGCGTGCGCTCCCGGGCGTCGAGGGCGCGCAGCAGCACCTGGCGCAGCGCCCGGTGCTTGTCGCGTTTGGACATTTTGCTGCCGTCCATGTTGAGCACGACGGGCAGGTGCGCGTAGGTGGGGCGCGGATAGCCGAGGGCATCCTGCAGGAGCACGTGGCGCGGGGTGTTCATCAGGTGCTCCTGCGCGCGCAGCACGTGGGTGATGGCCATCTGGGCGTCGTCGACGACGACGGCGAAGTGGTAGGTGGGCCAGCCATCGGACTTGAGGATGACGAAGTCGTCGAGCTGCTCCGGGGGGAACGTGATGGCGCCGAGGAGCGCGTCCTGGATCGTGATCGGCTCCTCGGGCACGCAGAAGCGGACGACCACGGGCCGCCCCTGCGCGCGGGCCCGCTCCGCCTCCTCCCGGGTGGGAAAGCGCTCGGGCCTCGGGTAGCGGAAGGTCTCCTTGCGCTCCGCCGCCTGACGCCGCATCCGCTCCAGCTCCTCCGGACTGTCCCAGGCGTAGTAGGCCCGGGATGTCGCAAGGAGCCGTTGCAGGGCGGCGTGGTAGATCGCCCGGCGCTCGCTCTGACGGTAGGGACCGTGAGGCCCGCCCACGTCCGGGCCTTCGTCCCAGTCCAGCCCGAGCCAGCGCAGGTCCTCGAGCAGCCGCGCCTCGGCTCCCTCCACGTTGCGCTTGAGGTCCGTATCCTCGATGCGCAGCACGAACCGCCCGCCCTCGTGCCGCGCGAAAAGCCAGTTGAACAGGGCCGTCCGGGCGCCCCCCACGTGCAGGTGTCCCGTGGGCGAGGGTGCGAAGCGGACGCGGACGCTCATGCCCACCTCCGGGAAAAGGGGCATGCTACCAGAGGGGCCCCTCTGCGAGCCAAGCGGCGCATGCACGGGTGATCCTGGCGGAGAGGGAGGGATTCGAACCCTCGGAAGAGTGTTACCCCTTCAACGGTTTAGCAAACCGCCCCGTTCGTCCACTCCGGCACCTCTCCGCGGGTCGAGCGCGCGATTCTATCGCCCCCGGCTCGCGGCGTCCAAGCCGCCCCTGTGGCGGAGGGGGTGGGATTCGAACCCACGGAGCTTGCGCTCAGCGGTTTTCAAGACCGCCGCCTTCAACCACTCGGCCACCCCTCCGTCCGCGCGGGGCCAATGCGCTCTAAGCCGCCCATGTAGGGGCGCAGGGCGCGCGGGATCGCGACGCTCCCGTCTTCCTGCTGGTAGTTTTCGAGGATGGCGACCACCGTGCGGCCCACCGCGAGCCCCGACCCGTTCAACGTGTGCGCCAGGCGCGGCTTGGCCCCCGGACCCGGCCGGAAGCGCAGCCCCATCCGCCGGGCCTGAAAATCCTCGCAGTTCGAGCAGGAGGAGATCTCCCGGTAGGCCTGCTGGCCCGGCAGCCACACCTCGAGATCGTAGGTCTTGGCGGCGGCGAAACCCAAATCCCCCGCGCACAGGGCCACGACGCGGTAGGGTAGCTCCAGGCGCTGGAGCACGGCTTCGGCGTGCGCGGTGAGCCGTTCCAGCTCCTCGTAGGATTCCTCGGGGCGGCAGATGCGCACGAGCTCGACCTTGTTGAACTGGTGCTGGCGAATCAGACCCCGCACGTCTTTCCCGTAGGAGCCCGCCTCGCTGCGGAAGCAGGGCGTGTAGGCGGCGTAGGCGAGGGGCAGGCGCGCCCCGTCGAGGACCTCGCCGGCGTGCAGGTTCGTCAGGGGCACCTCGGCCGTGGGGATCAGGTACAGCCCGCCCGGCTGCACGCGGAAGAGATCCTCTTCGAACTTGGGGAGCTGCCCCGTACCGTAGAGGGCCTGCCCGTTGCTCATGAAAGGCGGGAGGATCTCGAGATAGCCGTGCTCGCGGGTGTGCAGGTCGAGCATGAACTGGATCAGCGCGCGCTCGAGAAGCGCCCCCGCACCGACGTAGACGGCGAAACGCGCGCCCGCGATCTTCGCGGCCCGCTCGAAATCGAGGATCCCCAGCGCCGGCGCGAGCTCCCAGTGGGCCCGCGGCTCGAAGCCGAAGCGGGGCGGCTCGCCCCCGGTGCGCACGACGACATTCGCCTGCTCCGAGGCCCCATCGGGTACGGAAGGGTGGGGAAGGTTCGGCAGCTCCGCCAGCCGGGTCTCGAGCGCCTGCTCCACAGCGCGCAGGCGCTCCTCGAGATTTCGGATCTGCTCGCCGAGGGCACGCACTTCGGCCCGCATCGCCGCGGCGTCCTCTCCCGCGCGCAGGCGGTGGCCGATCTCGCGCGAGGCCTCGTTGCGCCGGTGCTTGAGCTGCTCCACGCGGACCAGCAGCTCCCGGCGTTCGGCGTCGAGCTGGCGCACCGGCTCGATGCTCCACGCCTCGCCCCTCCGCCGCAGGGCGGCGGCGACCCCTGCGGCGTCCTCGCGGATTCGGGCAGGATCGAGCACGCGAGCCTCCGCGCACCGGCGCGATCCGGGATGCCGCGGCGGCTGCGGCGGCCGCGACGCGCCGGATGTTGCAGGCGCGCGCATTGTAGCCGCCCGCAGCCGGCCCTGGCACGCCGCAGGGGGTGGTAAGATGCCCGCCGAGCGAAGGCATCGGGTGGGGCGAGGTGGACAAGCTCCAGATCCGCGGAGGTCGCCTGCTGCGGGGCCGCGTCGAGGTGGCCGGAGCCAAGAACGCGGCGCTTCCGGCCTTGGCAGCGTCGCTGCTCGCGAGCGAGCCGCTCGAGCTCGAGAACCTTCCCGCCGTGCGCGACGTGCAAACGATGCTCCGCGTGCTGGAACAGCTCGGGGCGGAAGGAACGTGGGACGCGCGGCGGCGGCGGGCGCGGGTGCACCTGGACCGGCTGGCCTCGCACGAGGCGCCCTACGACCTGGTGAAGACCATGCGGGCCTCGGTGCTCGTGCTAGGCCCGCTCCTCTCCCGCTTCGGGCGGGCCCGCGTCTCGCTGCCCGGTGGCTGCGCCATCGGCGAGCGGCCGATCCATCTCCACCTCGAGGGCCTGGCCCGCATGGGGGCGCAGATCCAGCTCGAGCACGGCTACGTCGAAGCGCGGGCGCCGCGGCTGCGCGGGACGGTGGTCACGTTCCCCTTGAAGACGGTCACCGGGACGGAGAACCTGATGATGGCCGCCGTGCTGGCGGAGGGGACGACGCGGTTGCGCAACGCCGCGCAGGAGCCGGAGGTCGTGGACCTGGCGAAGCTGCTCGTGGCCATGGGGGCCTCCATCACGGGGGCCGGAGAGGACGAGGTCGTCATCGAGGGCCGACCGGAGCTGCATGGCGCTCGGCACGCGGTGATTCCGGACCGGATCGAGGCGGGCACGTACCTCGTCGCCGGCGCGCTGGCGGGTGACGCCGTGACGGTCGCCGGCGCCTGCAGCGCGCACCTCGGTGCGGTGCTGGAGCAGTTGGAGCTCGCGGGAGTCCCGATCCGCCGCACCGAGGAAGGCCTCGTCGTGCGGCGGGGGGAGGGTCTCGCCAGTCGCGATTTGCGGACCGCCCCCTATCCAGGCTTTCCCACGGACATGCAGGCGCAGTACATGGCGCTCATGACGCAGGCCACCGGCACCTCCGTGATCGCGGAGACCGTGTTCGAGCACCGCTTCATGCACGTGGGCGAGCTGCTGCGCATGGGGGCCCGCATCCGGGTGGACGGGCACACGGCGGTCGTCGAGGGGCCCACGCCCCTCACCGGCGCCCAGGTCATGGCGACCGATCTGCGCGCTTCGGCATGCCTCGTGCTCGCCGCGCTCGTGGCCGACGGTGTGAGCGTCGTGGACCGCGTCTACCATCTCGACCGCGGCTACGAGGCGATGGAAGAGAAGCTCGCGGCTCTGGGGGCCGCCATCGAGCGCATCCGCTGAATCCCCGAGGAGTGGAGCGATGAGCGCATGCCTTTTCTGCAGGATCGCCGCCGGCGAGCTGCAAGCGGAGATCGTCTACGAGGACGAACGGGCGGTGGCCTTCCGCGATATCCGCCCCCAGGCGCCGGTCCATGTGCTCGTGATCCCGCGCGAGCACATCGCTTCCCTGGACGAGGTCCGGGACAACCAGGCCGGGCTTCTGGCGCACCTGCTCCTGGTGGTGCAGCAGGTGGCGGCGCGGGAGAAGATCGCCGGGGGATACCGCGTGGTGAACAACTGCGGGCCTGCCGCGGGGCAGAGCGTGTTCCATGTTCACTTCCACGTGCTCGGGGGGCGCACCTTCGGCTGGCCTCCGGGGTAGCCCTCCAGGCGGCCGTCGCCGCGCGCGCGTCGGCGGCGTGGGCTGGCGCCCCCCCGTCGGCGCAGTAGAATGGCTTCCCGCAGCGTCCTAGGAGGCTCGATCATGGAACGGCCCGTCATCG
Organism: Acidobacteriota bacterium; assembly: GCA_037447115.1. GTDB lineage: Bacteria > Acidobacteriota > Polarisedimenticolia > Polarisedimenticolales > JBBIHH01 > JBBIHH01. The sequence continues at coordinate 44,469 of JBBIHH010000010.1, read as the reverse complement.
TCAGCGCGGTGCGTACTCCCATTGGCAAGTTTCTCGGCAGCCTCGCGTCGCTCTCGGCCACGGAGCTGGGGGCGCGGGTCGTCCGCGAAGCGGTCTCGCGTGCAGCCCTCGCGCCGGCGCAGGTTCACGAGGTCATCCTGGGCAATGTCGTCAGCGCCGGCCTGGGCCAGAACCCGGCGCGCCAGGCGGCGATCCGCGGTGGCATCCCGGACAGTGTCCCGGCGTTCACGGTGAACAAAGTCTGCGGCAGCAGCCTCAAGGCCGTCGTGCTCGCGGCCCAGGCCATCCAGTGCGGCGATGCGGAGGTCGTCGTCGCCGGCGGCATGGAGTCCATGTCCAACGCGCCCTATCTCTTGCCCGGTGCGCGCACCGGGCAGCGGATGGGCCACGCGAAACTGCTGGACGCGATGATCCACGATGGCCTGTGGGACGCCTTCCGCGACATGCACATGGGATGCACCGCGGAGATCGTGGCGCAGCGTTACGGCATCTCGCGGGAAGAGCAGGACCGCTGGGCGCTCGACAGCCACCGCAAGGCGATCGCAGCCATCGACGGCGGCGCGTTCGTGCGGGAGATCGTCCCCGTCGAGGTGCCCCAGCGCCAGGGCAACCACACGCTGGTGGACACCGACGAGTGTCCCCGGCGCGATACGTCCATGGAGGCGCTGGCGCGGCTCAAACCCGCCTTCCAGGACGACGGGACGGTCACCGCGGGCAACGCGCCGCCCGTGAACGACGGTGCGGCGGCCCTCGTCCTCGCCTCGCGGGCCGCGGCCAAGCGTCTGGGGCTCAGGCCACGCGCGGAGATCGTGGCCTACGCCTCGAGCGGCGTGGCGCCCGAGCTCGTGATGATGGCCCCCGAGAAGGCCATCCGGATGGTGTGGGAGAAGACCGGTTGGAGCGTCGACGACGTGGACCTCTACGAGATCAACGAAGCCTTCGCCGTGCAGCAGGTGGCCTTGGCCCGCGTCCTCGGCATCCCGCGGGACAGACACAACGTGCGCGGAGGCGCCGTGGCCCTCGGACACCCCATCGGTGCCTCCGGAGCGCGCATCCTCACCACCCTGCTCCACGCCCTCGAAGATACGGGCGGCGAGAGGGGCATCGCGGCGCTGTGTCTCGGTGGAGGCAATGCGGTCGCCATGGCCATCCGGTGCCTCGAGGGTCGAGGGGAGTAGGGCGATGGCGCCGCTCGAGACCATCGGGGTCGTGGGGGCGGGACAGATGGGGAGCGGCATCGCCCAGGTGTCGGCCCAGGCTGGCTTCACGGTCTGGATGCGCGACCTGGAGCCGGCCTTGCTCCAGCATGGCCTGGGGCGGATCGAGCGCGACCTCCGCCGCGCGGCGGACAAGGGGCGGCTGCGCCCGGAGGAGGTCCCGGCGGTCCTGGAGCGGATCCGCACCACCACCGCTCTCGAGGACCTGGCGGGCTGCGATTTCGTCGTCGAGGCGATCGTGGAAGACCTGGACGCGAAGCTCGAGACGTTCCGCGCCCTGGACAGGATCTGCCGCGAGGAGGTGATCCTGGCCTCGAACACCTCGTCGCTGCCGATCACGAGGCTCGCCGCCGCCACGCGCCGGCCGGAGCGGGTGATCGGGATGCACTTCATGAATCCCGTGCCCGTGATGAAGCTCGTCGAAGTCGTCCGGGGCCTCGCCACCTCGGACGAGACGCGGGACGCCGTGGTGGCCTTGGCGGAAAAACTGGGCAAGACACCCGTGGAATGCCGGGACTCCCCGGGCTTCGTCAGCAACCGCGTCCTGGTGCCGATGATCAACGAGGCCGTGTGGTGCCTCTACGAGGGGATCGCCGAGCGCGAGGCCATCGACACGATCATGAAGCTCGGGATGCACCACCCCATGGGCCCGCTGGAGCTCGCGGATTTCATCGGGCTCGACACGTGCCTGGCGATCCTCGAGGTCCTGCACGAGGGCCTGGGGGAAGACAAGTACCGGCCCTGTCCCCTGCTGCGGAGGTACGTCGAGGCGGGTCGGCTCGGGCGCAAGACGGGCCGCGGCTTCTACGACTACACGGCCGGGCGGTGAGCCGCAAGCGTCGTGGCACCGCCCGCGCGCAGCCGGCGCGCGGGACCTTCGAGGACATCGCACTCGTGGTCGCGTGGCGGGACGGACGCGTCCTCGTCGGGCGCCGCGCCCCGGGGGCACACCTCGGGGGGCTGTGGGAGTTTCCCGGCGGGAAGGTGCGGGTCGGGGAGTCGCCCGAGCAGGCGGCCCGGCGGGAGTTGCGCGAGGAGACGGGGCTCGGGGGCGGAAGCCTGGAGCCGTTGCTCGTGGTCCTCCACGATTACGGCGACCGGAGGTTGCGCTTGCACTGTTTTCTCTCGCGCGAGCCCGAAGGTCAACTGCGGCGTACGGAGCCGGCCTTCGAGTGGGTGGTGCCGGAGCGCCTGACCGAACTGCCTATGCCGCCCGCCAACGCCGCCATCCTCGAAGTCCTGCGCCGACTCGGGCCGCAGGAGCGCCAGGGGTGAGCGAGCCGCGCACGGTGTTCGTCGTGGGCCCTCGCGAAGGGGGCAAGCGGCTCGATCGCTTCCTTCAGGAGCGGATCCCCGGGCTGTCGCGCGCGCGGATCCAGCGGGCCGTTCGCGAGCGCGTCGAGCTGTCCTGGACGGCGCGGGTGCGGCCCGCCACGCGCGTGCGTCCTGGCGGGGTCGTGCGCCTCCGCTACCGTCCGCCCGCCGAGACGCCGAGCGAGATCACGATCCCGGTGCTACGCCAGGGCGCGGGATGGCTGGCGGTGGACAAACCGGCGGGCCTGGCCGTGCACCCCGTCCACCGCCTGCGCGAGATGACGCTGATTCGCATCCTGCGCCGCCAGATGGGCGACGAGGGCCTGCGGCTGACTCACCGGCTCGATCGGGAAACGAGCGGGGTGCTGCTCGTGGCGGCGGGCGAGGCGCCGGCGCGGTGGCTGAGCCAGGCCTTCGCCCGTGGCTGCGTGCTCAAGGAGTACGTGGCCGTGGTGGAGGGAATCGTCGAGGAGGATTTCGGGGTCATCCGGGCGTTCCTCGGGGAGGATCGGCTCTCGCGCATCCCGTTCAAACGGGCCGTCGTGCCTGCCGGCACACCCGGGGCGCAGGCAGCGGAAACCTCCTGGGAAGTTCTCGACCGCCGGCACGGGCGCACCTGGGTGCGCCTGCGGCCGCGGACGGGACGGCGCCACCAGTTGCGGCTGCACATGGCCGCTCTCGGCCATCCCATCGTGGGCGACCTGCTCTATGGCTTTCCCGAGGAAGCCTTCTGGCGCTGGTGGAGGCGCGAGGACGACCCGCGCACGGCGCGAAGGCTTCCGCCGCGCCACCTCTTGCACTGCGAGCGTGTGGTCTTCGCCGCACCGGACACGGGCCGACCGCTCGAGGTGCGAGCTCCCTGGCCGCCGTGCATGCAACCCGAGTGGCTCGCGGGTCTCGCGCCGGCCTGCGGGCAGGTGGCATCATTGGCGCCGTGACGTCGCGCCTTGTCGCCCGCTTGGCGAGCCACCCCGTCCTGGCGCGCCACGTGGTCCATCACCGGCGCCTGCCGCCCGTTCCCGCGCGTCACGGGTGCCCCGAGCCGCCGCTTCCCCGCTCCCTGGAGCAGGCCCTGGCGGCCGAAGGGATCCAGGCGCTCTACACGCACCAAGTCGAGGCCCTGCAGGAGGCGCGTGCCGGGCGCAACGTGATCGCGGTCACCCCTACCGCCTCGGGAAAGACCCTCGTTTTCGCGCTGCCGGTGCTCGAGACGTTGGAGCGCGATCCCGAAGCGCGTGCCCTGCTCCTCTATCCCACGAAGGCTCTGGCGCAGGATCAGCTCGCGGGTTTCCTGGCGCTGGCCCGGGCCCTGCGCCCGCTCCGGCCCCCGCGCTTCGAGATCTACGACGGCGACACTCCCGCCGCCCGGCGGAGGAAGATCAAGGCCGACCCGCCCGAGGTGCTGCTGACCAACCCCGACATGCTCCATCTCGGCATCCTCGCCCACCACGCGGAGTGGGAGCCGTTCTTGCGGCGTCTGCGCTGGGTGGTGCTCGACGAGCTCCACGTCTATCGCGGGGTCTTCGGCTCCCATGTGCACCACATCCTGCGCCGCTTGCGTCGGCTGTGCCGTGCCGCGGGGGCCGAGCCGCGCTTTCTCGCCGCCTCGGCCACGGTAGGCAACGCGGAGCGCTTCGCCGCGACCCTCGTCGGAGAGCCCTTCGCCGTGGTCGCGGAGTCGGGAGCGCCGCGGGCCGCGCGGGAGTTTCTGTTTCTGAATCCCGTGATGCTCTCGCCGTACACCGCAGCGCTCCACGTGCTGCGCGAAGCGCTGGACTGCGGGCTGCGCACGATCGTGTTCACCAAGGCCCGGCGCGTCGCCGAGCTGCTGTCGACGTGGCTCGCGCGGCAAGCCCCCGAGCACGCGGCACGGGTGGCGGCCTACCGTGCGGGCTATCTCCCGGAGGAACGGCGCGACATCGAAGCGCGCCTGTTCCGCGGGTCGCTCCAGGCGGTCATCGCCACGAGCGCGCTCGAGCTCGGCATCGACGTGGGCGGGCTCGACGTGTGCGTGCTCGTGGGCTATCCCGGGTCGCGGATCTCCACCTGGCAGCGTCTGGGGCGCGTGGGACGCCAGGACCGGGAGGCTTTGGTGGTGCTCGTGGCGCTGCCCGACGCCCTCGATCAGTACATCGTGAGCCACCCCCAGACGCTGTTCGACGGGGCCTTCGAGCACGCCGTGCTCGATCCCTGGAACCCGCTCGTCAGCGGCGCGCATCTCGTGTGCGCCGCCGCCGAGCGCCCGCTCGAGCGCGACGAACTCCTGGGGGAACCTCGGGCCCTGGCGGTGGCGGCGGCCCTGACCGAGGCCGGGCGTCTGCGACTCGACGCCGGCGGCCGGCGCTGGTTCGCCTTCCGGCGCCGGCCCCAGCGCGACGTCCATCCGCGCTGCGCCGGCGAGCCGTTCCGCATCTTCGAGCTGGGGACAGGGCGCATGCTGGGAAGCGTGGACGCCATGCGCGTCTACCACGAATGCCACCCGGGCGCGATCTATCTGCACCGCGGCCGGACCTACGAGGTGCGCCGGCTCGCTCCCGACGAGCGGCGCGTGGACGCGGTGGCGGTGCGCGCGGATCACTACACCGTCGTGCTGGGGGAAAAGGAGACGGAGATCCTGGAGCGGCTCGAGGCAGGCGCCCTCGGCCGCTGCGCCACGGGCTACGGGAGGTTGCGCGTGACGGTGCGGGTGCGGGCGTACCAGAAGCGCCGCCTGTTCGGAGGGGAGCCGATCGCGGAGCACCCGCTGCAGAGCCCGCCGCTCGTGTTCGAGACGACGGGGCTGTGGCTGGAGCTGCCACCGAATCTCCCGGCCTGGCTCGGCACCGAGGGGCTCGACTTCAGGGGCGGGATCCATGCCGCCGAACACGCGATGATCGCCCTCTTTCCCCTCCTGGCGATTGCCGACCGCGGGGACGTGGGGGGCATCTCCTACCCGCTGCACCCGCAGCTCGAGCGGCCCGCCATCTTTCTCTACGACGGTGTCCCGGGCGGTGCGGGGCTCGCGCGGCAGGCATTCGAGCAGATCGAGACGTTGCTCGCGCGCACGCGCGAACACGTCTCCGCCTGCCCCTGCCAGGAGGGTTGTCCGGCCTGCATCCAGTCCCCGAAGTGCGGCAACGGCAACAAGCCCCTGGACAAGGCCGCGGCGCTGCGCGTGCTCGACACGGTGCTCTCGGGCGCGGAGGGGGAGGCGTTGTGGCGGGCTGCGGCGCCGCGGGCTCCCGCCCCGGGCGAGCTTCCGGCCTCGCCGCGACGGCTCCGGCGCCGCCACGGGATCACGCGCGCGGTGCCGACGAACCGGAGCGGCGCTGCCGATGAGGGTCACGTGCTCGTGTTCGATCTCGAGACGCAGCGTGCGGCGGCCGAAGTGGGGGGCTGGCGCCATGCGGCGCGCATGGGGCTCGCGCTGGCGGTGGTGTACGATGCGCGGCGCGCCGCCTACCGCACCTATTTCGAGCGGGACGTGGACCGCCTGCTGCTCGATCTGGCCATGGCGGACCGGGTCGTGGGCTACAACATCGCGCGCTTCGACCTGCGCGTGCTGTCGGGTTACACATCCTGGGACCTGGGGCGCATCCGCTACCTCGATCTCCTCGAGGAGCTCCGCCGACGGCTGGGATTCCGTCTTTCGCTGGCGCACCTGGCCGAGGTCAACCTGGGACGGCGCAAGCTCGCCGACGGCCTGCGCAGCCTCGAGTGGTGGAGGGAGGGGCGCGTGGATTTGGTGGAGCGTTACTGCCGGGAGGACGTGGAGGTGACGCGCGCCCTCTACGAGCTGGGGCGGCAGCAGGGTTACCTGCTGTACCGCGACGGCGCGCAGCGCCTGATGAGGGTTCCCGCTCCATGGTGAGTTCCCGACGCCTGGGGGGGGTCCTGGCGGTGCTCGTCGTGGCCGCGGGCTGCGCGCCGAGCATCGGGGAGACGATGCTGCCCCTGCCGCCGCCGCCAGGCTGGCGCACGCGGCTCGAGCTGGAGCGGGCAGCACGGCGGGCGTTCCTCCGGGAGCATCCCGAAAGCCCCGTTCCCGCCGCGCGCCGCGGGGACTTCCCTGGGCCCCAGTTCTGGCCTCCCGACCCCGCGTGGCGCTTCGTCGGTCCCTTGCACCTCTACCCCGAGCGGCAGCGCTTCGAGATCCCCACGACCTCGGGCAAGCTGCGCCCGTGCGAGCGTTTCGGTTTCGTGCGTTTCCGGCTGGGGGGAGAGGACTACACCTTGACCGTATACCGGTTGCTCGACGGGGAAGGCGGCTTGTTTCTTCCGTTCATGGACGCCACAACCGGGCGCGAGACTTACGCCGCGGGCCGCTACGTGGAACTGATCGGCACCTCGCACGGTTACTACGAGCTCGATTTCAACCGCGCCTACAACCCTTCCTGTGCCTACGGCGATCCGCAGCGCTTCGCGTGTCCCGTCACGCCCTCCGAGAACCGGCTGCCGGTGGCGATCGAGGCGGGGGAGCGTGGCTACCTGCGCGAGGGAAGGCCGGTGGGCTGAGCCGGGGCAGCCATGCGCGTCTACCTCGTCGGGTTCATGGGGGCCGGGAAGACCGCCGTGGGTCGAGCGCTGGCACAGCGGCTCGGCTGGCCGTTCGAGGATCTGGACGAAGCAGTGGTGGCGCGTGCGGGTCGTTCCATCGAGTCCATCTTCGCGGAGGAGGGGGAGGGCCGGTTTCGGGAGCTGGAGTGGCACGCGCTGGCCGCGACGGGCCTGCGCACGCCACTCGTCGTGGCCACGGGCGGCGGGTTGTTTCTCGCAGCCCGCCACCGGGAGTGGATCCGCGAGATGGGTGTCTCGGTGTGGCTCGACTGTCCTCTGGAGCGGATTCGGGAACGGGTGGGACGCGGGACGGGCCGGCCGCTCTGGGCGCGCCCGCCGCTCGAGCTGCGGGCCCTGTTCGAGCGCAGGCGGGCGGCGTACGCCCTCGCGGATTTGCACGTGGATGCGGGGCAGGGGGAGCCGGAGGCCGTCGCGGCGCGGGTGGCGGAGCGGCTGCACGCGTTTTTCCGTTGATTTTCCCCAGGGATCGGTGATACAAGGAACGCCCCTTGGAGGTTGGGCGTGAGACAGGGGTCTGCCGGGTGCCGCCCCGCGGTGCCGGGCCAATGCGGAGGGTGAGAAGGAATGACGCGAACGGAGCTGATCGAAGCCGTCGCGAAGCAGGCGGGTCTGGAGAAAAAACAGGTCAAGGCCGCGGTCGAGGCTTTGACGGCGGTGGTGGAGAAGACCATCCGTCGGGGAGGCGAGGTGCCGCTCAAGGGCCTGGGCAAGTTCAAAGTCCAGCGCCGCAAGGCCCGCATGGGTCGCAACCCGATGACCGGAGAGCCCATCAAGATCCCGGCGAAGACCGTGGTCAAGTTCACCGTGGCCAAAGCCCTCAAGGACCTCGTCAAAAAGAAGTAAGCGGCCCGCGGGCGCGCGCTGGGCGGCGCTGGCTGCCCATGGCGGCGGCCGCGCTCTCCCTCGGTCTGGGGGGTGGAACGGCCCGGGATGGGGCCGTCGAAGTCCTCGTCAGGCCGGAGCGCCCTCTGGTCCACCGCGGACCCTCGGGCGAGGACATCGCCTTCTCGTTGCAGTTGCACAATCCGAGCGACCTGCACTATCGCATCGTCCGTTGGCGAGCCCGCTGGGCGCCGGCGGGCGCAGGGGCAGAGGTCGTGTCTCTCGAACGGGCCTCCGCGCTCCAGAACGCGCCCCGCTATCTCGAGGGCCAGCGCCTGGTGGTGTGGCAGGGTCTCTGTCTGACGGTTCCCGAAGGGGCGACCGAGTTGACGCTGGAAGTCGAGCTCGCCCACCGGCGCAGGGCACAATCGCTGCAAGTGGCGACGACGGTTTTTCCGGAACGCCGCGAGCTCGACGTGGCGCTGCGCCTGCCGTTTTCGGGCGTGTGGAAGGTGACCCAGGGGCACGACTGCGGCAGCGCCCATCGCACGGCGGGCTTCGGGGGAGAGTTCGCGTGGGATTTCGCCGCGCTGGCCGCCGACGCCCAGCAAGCCGCGGTGGCGAGCTTCGGCGCGCCGGTGCTGGCGCCGGCGGCGGGGCGCGTCGTCATGGCGGAGAACGACATGCCCGACCACGACGCCCGGGTGCCCCGGCCGCTGCCCCCGCTGCTCGAGACGCTCGTCACCCCGCAGCACATGTTCGGCAATTTCGTGGTGCTCGACGTTGGCGGAGGCAGCTACGTCTTGCTCGGACACCTGATGGAGGGTTCGGTGCAGGTCGAGCCGGGCCAGCAAGTCGAGGAGGGCGACACGCTCGCCCGTTGCGGCAACAGCGGCTACACGGTGCAACCCCACGTGCACGTGCAGGTCATGGACCGAAAGGATCCGGCGGATCCGAAGGTGCGGGGCGTGCCGGCGGTTTTCCGCGACTACACCGAGATCTTGCTACTCGAGCGCACCGCGGATCGATCCGATCTTTGGTTGCACCAGGTCTCGCGGGGCGACCCGCAGCCCGGCGCCCTCGTCAGCCCCCGCTGATGGGGTCCGTGCGGGCCCTTGGTCGCGAATCGGGAGTCGCGAGCTGGGCGCGCACGGTATCCCCTTCGAGCGCCAGGATGCGGACCCGGACGAGCTCCCCCCGCCCTGCCGCGCGGGCGGGGAGCGTCGCCTCGATGTAATTGTCGGTGAGCGCCCGCAGCCCTCCGTCCGCCCGTTCCCCGAGGACGATGGCCTCCAGCTCGCGGCCCAGGAAGCGCTCGCAAAAACGCCGCCACAGGCCGCGCCCGAGTTCCCGAAGCCGGGCCGAGCGCTCCTGGACGGCCCCGGGCGGCACCGCGCCGGGCAGCGCTGCCGCAGCGGTGCCGGGACGAGGCGAGTAGGGGAAGACGTGGAGGTAGTTGAGCGGGGATGCCGCGATCGTGCGGTAGGTCCGTTCGAAGTCCTCCTCCGTTTCCCCGGGAAAGCCGACGATGACATCCGCCCCGAGCGCAGCGTCCTCCACCGCCCGCTGCAGCCGCTCCAGCCGGTCCAGGTAATCCTGCACGCGGTAGTTGCGCCGCATCAGGCGCAGGATGCGGTCGCTTCCGGACTGCAGCGGCACCTGCAGGTGCCGGCACAGGCGCGGCTGCGCGGCCAGGCGCTCGATGACTGCCGCGGTCAGCGTGCGGGGCTCGAGCGAGTTGAGCCGCAGCCTCGCGGGCGTGCAGGCCGCGAGCAACCGGTCGAGCAGGTCCGGCAGGCGCAGCGGCGGGGCGAGGTCCTTGCCGTAGTCGCCCGTGTTGACGCCGGTGAGGACGATCTCGCGGTACCCGGCGGCGGCCAGCCGCCGAGCCGCCTCGCCGAGAGCGGCGGGCGCGACGGAGCGGCTCGGGCCGCGGACCTGCGGGATGATGCAGTAGCTGCAGACGAGATCGCACCCTTCCTGGACCTTGAGGAATGCCCGGGTGCGGTCGCCGAAAAACAGCGCCGCCGGGAGCCCGGCGGCGCCATCGCAGCCGCGCTCGCCGAGGGCGACCACCGCCGCCTCGTTCGGCGGGCCGCCCAAGCCCAGCCCGTCCAGGTGGGCCGCCAGCGCGGCTTTGGCGCGGTTGCCCAGCACGAGATCCGCTCCGAGCTCGCGCAGCCGCTCCGGTTCTCGCTCGGCGTAGCAGCCGGCCACGACGAGGGTGCATGTCGGGTTGCGCCGGCGCAAGCGGCGGACGAGGCGGCGAGCCTCGGCGTCCGCCCGCGCCGTCACCGTACAGGTGTTCACGATCAGGATCTCCGCGCGCAGCGGATCGGCCGAGCGCTCCAGACCCCGGCGCAGGAGTTCCGCCTCCAGGGCGGCAGTGTCGAACTGGTTGAGCTTGCAGCCCAGCGTGAGCGTCGCGAAGCGTCGTCGCTCGGGGTGCACGGAGATCCCGGAACTCACGAACCGAGCAGCTCCTCGAGCTTCGCGGCGGCGGCGGTGCTTTGCTCTTCGACGCGTTGGCCCATCGCCACCCGTTCCTGGCGCAGCCGCGCGGCGAGGGCCTCGTCGCTCAAGGCCAGGATCGCGCACGCCAGCAGCGCCGCATTCGCCGCACCCCCCTTGCCGATGGCGAGCGTGCCCACCGGGATCCCGGCCGGCATCTGCACCGTGGCCAGTAACGCATCGAGTCCGCTGAGCTCGCTCGTGGCCAGCGGGACGCCGAGCACCGGGCACGTCGTATGGGCTGCGACGACACCCGCCAGGTGCGCCGCGCCGCCCGCCCCCACGACGAAGACTTGCACGCCCCGCGCCTGGACTTCCCGGACGAGGCGCACCGTGCGCTCGGGACTGCGGTGCGCCGAGGTCACGTGCAGCTCGAAGGGCACCTCCAGCCGCCTCAGCACTCGCGCCGCTTCGGCCATCACCGGCAGATCCGAAGCGCTCCCCATCAAGATCGCCACGCGTGGCGTACCGTCCATCACGACCCTCCCTCGCCGCTGCTTGCCCGCGCCGCCGCGACGCGCACCGCATCGGCAGCGATGTCGCGGCGGTAGTGCGCCTCGTCCCAGCGGATGCGCGCCACCGCCTCGTAGGCTCGTTCCCGGGCTTCGTTCCAATCCTTCCCCAGGGCCGTGACGCCGAGCACGCGTCCCCCCGCGGTCAGGAACCCGCCGTCAGGCGCCCGGGCGGTGCCCGCGTGGAACACGAGGACGTCGGGCAGACTCCGTGCCACCTCCTCCAGCCCGGCAATGCGCTTGCCCGTCTCGTACCGCCCGGGATAGCCGCCGCTTGCCATCACCACGCAGACCGCGGCCTCCTCGCGCCAGCGGGGCGCCGTGTCGCCGAGCTCGCCCCGGGCGCAGCCCCACAGCAGCGGCAGCCAGTCCCCGTCGAGCCTCGGCAAGAGCACCTGGGTTTCCGGATCGCCGAAGCGCGCGTTGAACTCGAGGACGTACGGGCCTTCCGCGGTGAGCATCAGGCCCACGTAGAGGACCCCGCTGTAGGCGACTCCCTCCTCGCGCAGGCCCCGGAGCGTGGGCGTCACGATGCGCTCCCGGATCGCCGCGCACAGAACCCCGTCAAGGTGCACCGAAGGCGAGTAGGCTCCCATGCCGCCTGTGTTCGGGCCCCGGTCCCCGGTCTCGGCGCGCTTGTAGTCCTGACAGGTGGCGAGCTCCACGAAGCGCTCCCCATCGCTGAGGACGAAGAACGAAGCTTCCCGCCCGTCGAGGAAGCGTTCGACCACGATGCGCCGGCCCGCATCCCCGAAGGCGCGGCCCTCCAGCATCGCCGCCGCGACGCGCACCGCCTCCTCCGGCTCGCGAACCACGACCGCTCCTTTGCCCGCGGCGAGGCCGTCCGCCTTGATCACGCAGGGATAGGGGGCACGGCGCTCCAGGTAGGCCCGGGCCGCGGCGGAGGACTCCAGCACCTCGAACGGGGCGGTGGGGATACCGTGGCGCTGCATGAAACGCTTGGCGAACACCTTGCTGCCTTCGAGGGCCGCGGCGGCTGCCGACGGACCGAAGACGCACAGCCCCGCCTCGCGCAGCCGGTCAGCGAGGCCCGCGACGAGCGGCCCCTCGGGTCCGATGACGACCAAGTCGTAGCGGGCCTCCCGGGCGTGGGCGACGAGGGCGTCGAGCGCGTCTGCCGGGATGGGCACCAGACGTGCGTGCTGGCCGATACCGCCATTGCCGGGGGCGCACGCGATCCCCTCCACGTGGGGGCTGCGGGAGAGGGCCCACACGAGCGCGTGCTCCCGCCCTCCGGAACCGACGACCAGGACGCGCACGGTTCACGCCGCTCCGCGGCGGATTGTTTCACGCGCCCCGTGGGTCGTCAATCGGCGAGCGATCGGGCGGGCTAACGCTTGTCGGCGCGGCTGCTCTTTGCCGCGCTCGTTTCCGGGCTCTCCGTTGGCGTCTCTCGCTTCTTGGTAGGCTTGTCGGTTTTCTTGGAGTTCTTGGAGTAGTCGTCCGCGTACCAGCCGCCGCCCTTGAGCACGAAGGCGGTACGGGAGACGAGGCGTTCCAGGCGCCCGGCACATGCGGGGCACTTGCGCCGGGGCGCGTCGCCGAACCTCTGGATGACCTCCAGGGTATGGCCGCAGCGCTGGCAGCGGTACTCGTAGATCGGCATCGCCGGCATCCTCCACGGCGCGCCGCGCGCCGCGCGACAGACAACTACCCGGCCGCCGGCAAGGAATAGGACGCGGGTACGGATCTGTCAAGAACGGTGGAGGGCGGGGCTGTTTCTCCGAAGTAGCCGAACAGGGCCCGGAACAACGCCCGGGCCAGCCGTTCGCGCGCCGCCGCCTGCGCCAGCAGCGCGGCGTCCTCCTCGTTGTTCAGGTTGACGAGCTCCACCAGAATTGCGGCGGGCACCTCGTTGCCCCGCAGTACCGCGGGGAGGAGCTCCCGCCGCCCGCGGATGATGCGGTCGCGTATGGGCTGATTGGGCTGTACAGGCAGACCCGCCTCCCCGAACGCGCGCAGGATCCTCTGCGCCAGTTCCCGCGAGATCGCCTCGGCACGCAGCCGGGTCCGGTAGGGGAGATCCACCCTCGGCTTCTCGCGCACCTCGCGGAACCTCCGGTACGCGCCCGAGGTTTGCCCGTAGGGCCCGGCGCGGAAGCGAGCTCCGGGGACGTACACCATCAGGCCGCGCAGCGACGGGTGGCGGGCGTCCGCGTGGAGCGAGAGAAACACCACGCGGTCCTGCTCCCGGCCGTTTTTGAGCGCCCGACGGTAGACCGAATTCGCCAGGTACCAGCGAAGATGGACCGCGATCCGGGCGTCCGCTTCGTTGCGGGCGAGAAAGGGCGGGTGCGTGCGCACCGTGCCCTGTCGATTCGCGTGCAAGCGGTCGCTCGTGGAGGGAACGCAATCGGTTTCGGCGTCGACCAGCGTGAGCACGACCTCGGCGCGACTGTGGGTGTCGAGGAGGTGCTTCAGCCGGCACGTCACGTCGTACACGTAGTCGTGCTCCCAGACGCCGTGGTTCATCGTGCCCAGGTCGCGTCCTCCGTGGCCGGGATCCAGGATCACCACGACCCCCTCCAGGGCCCGCGCGCGCACAGGCGCCCGTTCCGCGAGCACCCGCTCCATCTCGCGCCGGGCCTGCTCGTGGGCTACGCGGCGCGGATGATCGGGCGGCAGGAACTGCGGCTCGAGCACCTCGAGGGGGATTTTGACGAGGTAGCCCACCGGGATGTCGGTGAGGTCGTCGATCGCGCTGCGGCGCGCGAGCTCGCGCGCGAGTTCGTTGACATCTTCCGCCCGGGTCCGCCCGGTGTAGCGGACGACCACGGCCGAGTAGAGCGCCTCGCCCGCCCGGAGCCGGTAACCGGCGTACGGGCCCTGCGCGTCCTCGCCGTACTCGAGCGAGCCGTCGTCCGAGCGGGCCCGCCGGCGCAGGCCCGGCAAGAGCAGCGCGCCCGGGATGCGTACTTCCTGGCCCGCCGCGAGCTCGGGGGAGCTCAGGCTGTTGGCGGCGAGCAAGCGCTCGAATCGGGCACCGTCGCCGGTGAACCACTCCGCGACCTGCCACAGGCCTTCGTTGTAAGTCGGCAGGCGGCCCGCGCGCGCCACGTGGATCCAGTCCTCGCCCGCGTAACGATCTTCGGGAAAAAGGTTCTGGAGCACGAGCAGGCGATACTCCTCGGAGAGAAGCGCCAGGGGGACGACCACCGGTCGGTCCGCCGCGAGGCCCGTGCCGGCGTTCCACTCCGCCAGAATCGGGGCCAGGGCCTCCCGGCCGCACAGCCGCTGGGCGAGTGTGGCGTAGGTGTCGGAGGGCTGTGGCGCGACGAGCAGCTCGATGCGCCGTCCGTCCACGACCCGCACCCGGAGTTTTGAGTTGAGGGCGAGCTCCGCCTCAGCCGGGGGGACCGCCGCCGCCGACACAGGCCCCGTCGAGCCCCAGACCCCGGCGAGCAGCAGGAGCCATCGGCAGCGACGAGAGCAGACACGCGGCGCATCGAGGTCGTGGGGCGCGTCCATCGGGGGTAGCAGACCCTACCACAACCGCGCGCCGCGGCGAGGCCCGTGCGCGAGCAACGTCAGAACTCGGGACGCACGCGGAAGCGATAGCCCCGGGGTGGGGTTCCCGCCGTGACGCTCACCGCGGAATCCGCGCCCCGGGAAAGGACGAGCGTCTGCCGCCGGTCCAGGATCAGGCGCGAGGGATTGCCGGGCAGGCTGCCGCGCACCTCCACCTGGAGCTCCACGAGCGAGTCGTGCAGCGCCCGCGGCAGAAAGCGTACCTCGAGCACCTCCCGAGCATCGCCCGTGCCTCGCTCGAACGCGTAGCCCACACTCTCGCCGACGAACGTATGGAGCAGGTTCGTTTCGAGAGGGATGGTTTCGTCCGCCTCGAGGCGCTCGACCTGGAGCGCGAGCCGCACTGGGTGACCCACCCGCCCCTCGGGGCGCAGCGCGGGTCGCTGGCCGCGTTCCACCTCCACGGCGAGCAGCAGCCGAGCTTCTCCCCAAGGAGCGACCTCCATCAGATGTGTCGTCCCCTCCCTCAGGTCCAGGCGCCGCGAAACGTGCCAGGGCCCCCCCGGAGCGTCCACCCGGCAGCGGAGGGCAAGGGCGTAGGGTTCTTGGTCCAGCGGGCCGAGGAGCGTTGCCGTGAGATCCAGGCTGGCCTCATCTGAGCCGCCGAAGGGGGCGCGCACCGGCCGCGGCTCGAGATCGGGCGCCAGGACGATCTGCCGTTCCAGGAGCCGCTCCATCCCGGCCGCGCTGACTCGCAGCAGGCTGACGCGCAGCTCCAAAAACGCCACTGTGTCGAGCGCGGCGTGGGACAGGGTGTGCGACCCCAGCAGTGCGGCGAGCAGGGCGGGGACACGAAACCGGGGGCAGCTCACGGGGCTATCTTATGATTTCGCCGGAGGTTGACAACCTTCCCAGCCCTTCGTAGACTGGGGCGGGTCCCGCAGCTGGGCCAGGACATCGAGGTGGGACTGGAGCACACCATGGCCGCTTGCCGGTCGGGCCGCGCGGCGAGACGATGCTTGCGCCCGCAAAGGCTCGCCGTCCTTTGTTCGCTGTGTTCGCTGGTTACGCTTCTCGCGGGCACGCCGGTCCTAGGTGCGAGCGCTGTCGGCGTGACCATCGCGGGGTGGGTCCGGGACCCGGCGGGTGCCGGCGTGGCGGACGTGCGCGTTCTGGTGCTCGAGCCCTCCGCCCAACCCCTGACCGCTGCCGTCGCCGAGACGTCCACGGACGAGGGAGGCCGTTTCGAACTCCCCGGTCTCGCCCCCGGCTTCTACCGCCTCGCCGCGTTGAAGCAGGGTTACGGGGTGGCGCTGGCGCAGGTGCGCGCTTCGGCGCGGGCGTGGCTCGACCTCGTGCTCGAGCCGCTCCCCCCGGGAGCGGTTCCGGAGAGCGCGTCTTGGGTCTTGCGGCTCCCGCGGCGAAGCATCCTGCGCGAGGAAGATCCGCTCCCGCTGCTCGCGCGCGCGCGGTTCGCCTCCCGCAACGTCCTAGCTGCCGTGGAAGGCGCGGAAGTGGAGCAGCACCTCGCCTGGGAACGAAGCGCTTCCGGACGAGATGCCGCAGGGGATGGCGGTTGGGCTGCCATGACGCGGGTGCAGCTCTCCGCAGGGCTCGGGAAGACGGCGCGCATGCGGCTCGAGGGGGCGCACGAGCGCTACGGTCTCTCCCAGGATGCATGGCAGCGCAGCGAGGGTACGAGCGGCGCCCTCGCCTTCGACAGCGAGCGGGGGACGAGAGATCACGTGCAGGTTCGAGCCTTCTACCGTCGCGCCTCGGGGCCCGTGCCTGTCGTGTCGCGACCGCTGGCCGCGGCCGGGCGCGACTGGGGGTACGCGGCGCAGTGGTCCAGGGACATGGGAGCGGCGGCAAGGCTCGAGGTGGCTTTCGGCACCAGGAGCCTGGGCTGGGCCGCAGAATCCGGCGCAACGGCAGGAACCGAAGCCGGGCCGCAGCAGCGCATTCTGGAGGCCGACGGGATGCTCGTCCGGCAGGTCGGGGCGGCGCACCGGTTACGCGTGTTCCTCCGCGCCCGTCGCGACGGGTGGGAGGAAGGGCTCGCCTCGACGTCCCAGCTGCTGCCTGCCTGGCAGCTGGATCTAGGCGGAGAGGACATCTGGCAGCTCCGTGCAGGCTGGAGCGTCCGCTGGCTGCTGCAGGGCCGTTACGATCTGGCGCGTTCCGGGGCGAGCGCTTGGTTCCCTGGAATGGGTGTGGCGTGGGCCGGCACGAGGGCGAAGGGCGGTCTCGACCTGGTGGGGCTCGTCGAGCGCGGTGAAGGGATCGTGCCGCGGGGAGGGACCCCGCTGGGCTACCGCGCGCGCGTCGGAGCGCGCCTTCCGGGTCGGATCGAGGTTTTCTGCGAGCGCGTCCTGGAGCCTGTGTTCGGTCTGTTTTCCGAGGGCAAGCCCGCTTCCATGGATGGGATGGGGCCCGACGGCCCGGTGGCCGCGGTCCTGAGCCTGCTCTCCGGCGACACGACGGTGCAGCGAGAAACCCTGGGCGTGGAACGGGGCTTCGAGTCCCTCACCGTGAGGCTCCGCTTCGAGCAAGGCGAACTGGAAGCTCGCGAGCCCATGGCGGCCGTTTTCGCGGTCTTGCAGCCCGCTTTTCTTGCGGATGGCTCGCCTGTCGAGTACGCCCGGGGGCAGCTCGCCTTCGACCTCCATGCCACCGGCACCCGGATGGTGGGCATCCTGGAACGCATCGGTCAGGGAGCCCCGGCGCGCTGGTACGAACTCCAGGTAGCCCAACCCCTCTACTGGCTCGATACCACGCCGGGTACGTGGCGCGTGCTGCTCGCGGCGAGGCGGATCGAGAGTTCCGAGGCCGCCGCCGATACGCGGGGCGCTAGCTCCGAGCAGATCCGTGCCGGCGTGTCTTTGTCGTTCTGAGCCGAGCCTTCGTGATAACCTCGTATTCAAGAATATGGGCGAACAGCCCTTGTATATCCAAAAGTTTGATCTCACCGCGGTTCCGTCGTACGCTTCGTGGTGGACATCAGTAGTTTTTTCAGAGGCTTAGGAATTCTTTGTAGCGGATTCGACTTCGTGGAGACGTGGCGCAGGAGTTGCTCTTGAACCGGAGTCTGTTGCCGGAGGCCTGGGAGGGATGAGCGGACGGGCACGCGGGCTCCGGTTTGCGGCTCTGGCACTGGGCTTGGCTCTGGCCGCCGTGGGCGTGCCCTCTGCCGTGCGCCGCTTCGAGATGACCCGGCCATGGCTGGGCGTCCTCTGGGCTCAATCGAGTGCGGGTCCGGTGGCCCTCGAGGTCGTTCCGGGAAGCCCTGCTTGGAAGGCGGGCCTGAGGCCAGGCGACCTCGCCGAGACGCTCCACGGGCGGCCGGTCCGAGGCGCCCTGGATTTGGCAGCGGCGCCCTGGGACGTGGGGCACGAGGCTCTGCGCTTGGGGGTGCGCCGGGGGGCGCAGCGCCTGGAGATCGAGGTCCGACCCGTCCGCGGCCTCGAGGGCCGGAGCGTCTACGCCTATCTCGTGATCGTGGGGGCGGCGTTCCTGTGCTCGGGTCTGTTCGTCGTTTTGCGCTGGCCTTTCCTGCGCGGAGGCCGGGTATACGGGGCGTTCGCCGCCGCGGCTTCCGCGCTGCTGGTCTTCAGCCCCACGGGCCGGGCCGATGGTTTCGACTGGGTCGTTTCCTGGCTGGATCTGGTTGCGGGCGCATTGGCTCCCGCGCTGCTCGTGCATATGGCGCTCGTGATGACGCGACGGACGGAAGGTCGTCGGCGCGCGCTGCTCGGGGTCGTCTACGTGACTGCGGCCGCGCTCGTGGCGGCGGCGGTGTGGCTCGTGGGCTTGGGGGAAGCCCACCGGCTTCCCGATCCCGTCGCGGCGGTCGAGTGGCGCGATCGGTTGCAGATGCTCTTCCTGGCCGTCGCCGTGGGTGTTGCGGCGTTCATGCTCGCCCGGGCGTGCACGCGCTCGCCCTCGACGCTCCACCGGGGGCAGATGCGCTGGATGCTGTGGGGACTCGGTCTGGGTTTCCTTCCCTTCACCGTGCTCTACGCTCTGCCCTGGGCGCTCGAGGCGGAGGTGCCGCGCTGGGCGGAGCTTTCGGTTTTCCCGATGCTCGCGGTGCCGGCAGCGTTCACGGTGGCGCTCGCCCGCTACCGGTTGCACGACCTCGATTGGATTCTGCGGCGCGCTCTGGCGGAAGCGGGCAGCCTTTTCGCCACCCTCGCGACCTACGCCTTGAGCCAGGTCCTCTTGCGGGAGGAGGGCCTGGGCATGCTGCCCCTCTCCAACAGCGGCGCCCGCTGGATCGGGATCGTTGTCGCTGCGTTCAGTTATCCCCAGTGGCGGTGGGGCGTGCGCACCCTTCTCGACCGTGCGTTCTACCGCAGGCGTTACAGCTATCGCGCGACGTTGCTCGACTGGGCCCGCGAGCTGACGGCGGAGACGGAGCTCGAGCAGCTCGTCGAGCGGCTCTGCCAGCGGGTGTGCTGGACGCTGGAGCTGCCCGAGGCGAGGGTCTACCTGCGCGCCGGCGCCCGGCAGTTCGCCGAACCGGGGCGCCCCGACGCACCCGCCCTCGAGCTGGAGCCGCAGCAGATGGAGCAGTTGCAGCGGCAGCCCTGCATCGAGGTCCCGAGCGCGATTCCCGGAAGTGAGCGCCGCGGCTGGTGGTTCGGCCTGCGCGTCAAGGGATCGCTGCGGGCCCTGCTCGCGGTTGCGGAGCGGGAGGGCGGCGAGTCGGGGCTTTCGAGCGAGGATCGGGCGCTGCTGGCCACGCTCGCGGCGCACGCGGCCTCGGCGATCGAGGCCGCCCGGTTGCTGCACGAGCTGCGCGAGGGGGCGCGGCGGCTGGAGCGCCTGCAAGCCCGTCAGGAACGCATTCTCGAGAGCAGCCGGGTGGGCCTGCTGCTGCTCGATGGCGAGGGCCGGGTCATGGCTTGGAACCGCGCCCTCGAGGACATCTACGGGCTGCCGCGGGAAGAGGCCCTGGGCCGGCGCGTGCGGGAGGTCTTCCCGCTCCACCTCGTGCGAGCCCTGGAGGCGGAGATGGAGCGCGCCGGGGCCGGCCGGGAAGCGCGCCTCTACCGCTACGGCCTCGTGGACCGGCAGGGCCGCCGCCGCATCGTCAATCTGGCCGTTTCCCCCGCCGGGCAGGACGACCCCGGGGCGCGCGTGGTGAGCGTGGACGATGTCACCGAGCAGGTGCGTCTCGAGGAGCAGTTACTCCAGCAGGAGCGCCTCGCCGCGCTCGGTCTGCTCGCGGCGGGCGTGGCCCACGAGGTCAACACGCCGCTGACGGGAATCTCGAGCTACGCCCAGATCCTGCTCGAGGAGTCGCCGCCCGACGACCCGCGGCGGGAAGCCCTCCAGCAGATCGAGGCGCAGACGCGGCGCGCCGCGGCGATCGTGCGCTCCCTGCTGGATCTCGCCCGGCCGCAGCCGGAGCACCGCGAGCTGTTGTCCCTCAACGATGTCGTGCGGGACACCCTGCGGCTGTTCGCACCGCAGGTCCGGGGCGCCGGCGCGCAACTCGAGACGACCCTCGCGCCCGGGCTGCCGCGCGTGATGGGAGACCGCAACAAGCTGCAGCAAGTGTTGCTGAACCTGTTGCTGAACGCCCGCGACGCGATCCGCCACGGGGGTCGCATCGAGGTCGCCACCCGCGAACAGGCGGGGCGCGTGGTGCTCGAGGTGAGCGACGACGGGGTCGGCATCGCCGAGGAAGACCTGCCGCGCATCTTCGATCCCTTCTTCACGACCAAGGGCCGCGGGCACGGCACGGGGTTGGGGTTGTCGATCAGCTACGCAATCGTGCGCGAGCACGAGGGAGAGATCGAAGTCGACAGCCGGCCGGGCCTGCGGACCTGCTTCCGGGTGAGCCTGCCGGCTGCGGCGGTGGCGGCGGCGTCGGGCGATGCCTGAGGATCCCGTGAGCTCCACCGAACCAGGACACCGCCCTGTGGGGCTGGCCGAAGCGGCCGGTGCCGCCTACCGGGTGCTGGTGGTGGACGACGAGCCCGTGGTCGCCGATGTCCTGACGCGGCTGCTCGCCCGCGACGGGCACGAGATCCAGGTGGCCCCCGATGCGGCCACGGCGCGCCGCCGTCTGGACGAGGAGGGACCGTGGGATGTCGTGCTCCTCGACCTGATGCTGCCCGACGCGGACGGCCTCGAGCTGCTGCGCGAGCTGCGCGCACGACATCCCGAGCTGGCTTTCGTCGTGGTCACGGCGTACGGATCGATCGAAAGCGCCGTGGCCGCGATGAAAGGGGGCGCCTTCCACTACGTGACCAAGCCCTTCCAGAACGAGGAGGTGCGCCTGCTGGTGGCGCAGGCGGCAGCGACGACGCGGCTGCGGGCCGAGAATCGCTCCCTCCGGCAGGCGCTCGAGGAGCGCGCCCGCTTCGAGCGGATCGTCGGCAAGTCCAAGCCCATGCAGGAGGTCTACCGCCTGATCGAGCAGGTGGCACCGAGCCGCGCCACCGTGCTGATCTGCGGCGAAAGCGGCACGGGCAAGGAACTCGTGGCCCACGCGATCCACCTCCGCAGCCCGCGGGCGGAGAAACCGTTCCTCGTGGTCAACACGCTGAGCGTGCCGAGCGAGCTGCTCGAGGACAACCTTTTCGGGCACGTGCGCGGCGCCTTCACCGGTGCTGCGGGTCCCAAACGGGGGCTGCTCGAGGTAGCGGACGGAGGCACGATCCTCTTCGACGAAATCAGCAGCGTCTCGGCCGAGGTGCAGGGCAAGCTGCTGCGCGTGATCCAGGAGAAGGAGTTTCTGCCCCTCGGTGCGGTGGAGAGCCGCGTGGTGGACGTGCGGATCCTGGCGGCGACGAACGAGGACCTCCAGGCGCTCGTCCGGCAGGGGCGCTTCCGCGAGGACCTCTACTACCGGTTGAACGTGATCCGCATTGCGCTGCCGCCCCTGCGCGAGCGCCGGGAGGATATCCCGCTCCTGGTGGCGCATTTCCTGGCCAAGTACAGCGCGGAGAATCGGAAGCAGGTCCGGCGGGTGGATCCCGAGGCGATGGAGCACCTGCTGCAGTACTCCTGGCCGGGCAACGTGCGCGAGCTGGAGAACGCCATCGAACGCGGGGTCGTCCTCGCCCGGGGCGAGACGATCACGGCTGACCTCCTGCCCCGGGAGATCGTAGAGCACCGGGGCGTCCTGGCCCCGGAGACCCTGCCCGAAAAACTGGACTTCTACGGGGCCGTGGCACGCTACGAGCGCCAGCTGATCGAGACGGCGCTGCGCCAGGCGGGCGGGGTGCAGAGGCGCGCCGCCGAGCGGCTGGGCCTCAAGCCCACGACCCTCAACGAGAAGATCAAGCGCCTGGGCATTCGCGACCGGGAGGGGGGCCCGCGAGCGGGGGATTAGGGGGAGGAGGGGACACTGCTGCATTCGTGCCGCGGCTGAGCCCGCGAGGGGCTTCCGCGGGCGCGGGGGTGGACGGAAGATAGGGAGGTGGAGCCCGTGGAGGGCGGGCCGTGACGTTGACGCTACCCCCGGCGGGTAGTAGATAAAACCCGGCGCCGCGGGAGGGCTGGCCCGCAGCTCTCGCAGGGAGCTGCTGCGCGGTCCGCGGGAGGAGGGTCATGAAGCACACACGTATCGCGCTCGTGATGCTCGTGGGGGCGCTGGCATGGACGGCCGCGGCCGCGCAGACGGGTGGTCTGCGGGTCGTGGTGCGGGACGCGGAGACGGAGCAGCCGCTCGCGGGGGCCGTCGTCATCCTCAGCAACAAGTACCAGTACGTGCCCGAGACGGCGCAGATGACCGACCGAGACGGGGTCGCGGAGTTCCCCGTGCTGCGTGCCGGCTCGGGTTACGTGCTGCAAATCCAGCGCACCGGCTACCTCGGGGTGCGCAAAGAAGAAGTGCGCGTCAAGGCCAGCGAGGTCACCGAGATCCCCTTCCTGCTGCCGCGCACCGAGACGGAGAAGGTCGTCGTCGAGGGCAAGGCGCCCGTGGTCCAGCTCGAGAAGACGGAATCGAGCACGACCTTCAACGAGGAGTTCATCCGCGATCTTCCGGTGGAAGGCCGCCTCTATACGGAGGTGCTGACCCTCGCCCCCGGCGTGCAGGACGAGGACAACGACGGCAACCCGAACGTCCACGGGGCCCGCGAGCGGGACTTCCAGGCTTACGTGGGGGGCGTGAGCAACGTGGACCCGCTCACGGGGCTGCGCCTGAACAACGTGAACATCGACACCATCGAGGAGATCGAGGTCATCCAGGCCGGGGCCGGGGTGGAGTTCGGCCGGGCCCAGGGCGGCTTCGCCAACATCATCGAGGGCCAGGGGAGCAACGAGTTCGAGGGGCTGTTCACGTTCACCTTCCGCTCGGATGTGCTCGACGGCAACGGTGCCACGAACCTCTCCGGCAGGCGACTGCCGGAGTTCAGCTGGATCCAGCCCTCGGTCCAAGTTTCCGGGCCGATCATCCGGGACAAGCTCTGGTACCGCTTCTCGCACGAGTACCTGAACATTGACCAGCCGGTGAACACGCTCTCCAACGTGGCGACGCAGACGACGAAGCGCACGCTCAACTCCGACATGATCACCTGGCAGGTCTCCCGGCGCAACAAGCTCCAGTTCAGCTTCCGGTCGGATCCGCAGTCCACTTCGAACCTTTTCTTGAGCTCGACGCGGCCTCCGGAGGCCACGCTCACCTCCGAGTTCGGCGGACCGACCTACACGATCAACTGGGTGGCGCCCTACTCGCCGAATCTGCTCGTCGACACGATCGTCGCCTACCAGGACACGGAGCAGAAACTCCGGCCCACCGTCGCCGGCCAGCCGAACAGTTGCATCGTGGGTATCGACATCCTCGAAATGGCGCAATGCCAGAACCTGGAGACTGGACAGTTCAGCGGTTCGTACCCCATCACATGGCAAGACAACCGCCAGCGCTTCACGCTCAAGACGCGGGCCGACTTCGTCGCCGGCAAGTTCTGGGGCATGCGGCACCAGTTCAAGGTGGGCTTCGAGGTCGAGAATGAACGGTATTTCCGCTTCTTCGAGCGTCGGCCTTTTATCCAGTTCTCCGTGTTCACGGCGAACGATCCCACGCGCCCTCCGAGCGAGATCGAGCAGGTGGCCGTGGTCAACGCGAGTGTGGCCGTGCCCCTCTCCACCCGGGCGCGCGCCGTGGGGACCAACTGGACGCTTTACGGGGAAGACCAGCTGCGGCCTCTGTCGAACCT
Source organism: Acidobacteriota bacterium (assembly GCA_037447115.1). Classification (GTDB taxonomy): domain Bacteria; phylum Acidobacteriota; class Polarisedimenticolia; order Polarisedimenticolales; family JBBIHH01; genus JBBIHH01. The sequence goes on along the minus strand of JBBIHH010000010.1, from coordinate 20,871 downwards.
GACGGTCACGCTCGGCTTGCGCGTGGATCGCGAGGTGATCAACTCCAACGGGTTCATGCCCTTCGATGCCGAGGCGGAGCAGGCGGCGTTCCTCGAAGGCTACCGGCAGCTCAAAGCCGCTTTCGACAGCGGTCAGCTCTCCCTGGGCGAATTCCAGGGGGCGCTCACCGTCCTGCGCAACGAGACCTTCACCGCCCACGAGGATCTGGCGAGCTTCTTGAATCAGCTCGCGCTCCAGCTCGGCGTGAGCATCAATGAGCTCAACCAGGTCCTCAGCCCGTCCGCCGTGCAGTCCGGGGCCTTCGTCAAGAAGCGGCGCATCGGGAACATCGATCTCTCGAACACGAACTTTTCTCCCTTCCTGGCCGTGGCTTGGGATCCTTTCAAGACGGGCCGGACCAAGATCTCCTTCACCGGACGGCGCCTCTACGGCCGGCTGTTCCTGGCCATCCCCACGGCCGAGCTCGACCCCGTCTTCACGGACCTGAACTTCGACGCGCGCAACGTGAACGGGCAGTGGCGCGTGGATTCCCTCTGCGCGGGAAGGGGTGCTTGCCTGAATCCCACGGCGAACATCCGGGCCGTCTCCCGAGATCTGCGCACGCCTTACACCGACGAGTTCCAGCTCGTCTTCGAGAGGGAGCTGGCCGCCGAGACGGCCATCGCCGTGCGGCTGATCCACAAGGACTTCCGCAATCAGTTGCAGGACCAGGACATCAACCACAACGCCGGCGATTTCGGCCGCTGCTTCCGGGCGGACGTGGGGACGAAGCAGGTCGCGCTCGAGCCCTCGCCGGGTACGGGGCTCGTGACGGATCCTTATACGGGAGAGGTTTACGAGGACACGGACCCCGGCGACGGCGACGGGAGGCTCGACGATTGCGTGGGCCGCATCGAGTTCCCCAGGGGGAACACGGGTGGCGGCGGGGGCGGTGGCCAGCCGCCCACGTTCCGGCAGCTCTTCCAGCGCCCGGACGGGTTCCTGGACTCCTATGTGATCAACCCGGCGTGGGGCGAGATCTTTCTCATCGGCAACTTCAACACGATCGACTACCGGGCGGCGGTCATCGAGCTCACGCGCCGGCAGTACCGGAACTGGCAGATGAACGCCTCCTACACCTGGTCCGAGGCGATCGGCGACGCCGAGGACTTCGACCAGATCCTCGGGGACGACCGGAGCCTGCTGAAGGACGAGCGCGGTTTCCTTTCCTACGATCAACGGCACGTGGTCAAGGTCAACGCCACGACGTATGTCCCCTGGTGGGGTGGTTTCCGCTTCGGCATGGCGGCGCAGTGGCAGTCGGGGCTCCCTTACTCGTTGCAGGCGAGTCGGCCGAGTATGGACGCCGTCCCCCCGCAGGTCGCCGGCCTGGCGAACCCCGAGGCGCGCTTCCGCATCCGCTTCCTCACCGGGCAGCGCAACGACCAGCGCAACGAAGGCTGGTGGAACTTCGACGTCCATGTGGCCAAAGAGAAAAACCTCCGCGGAGGCGTGCAGCTGCAGGTCACGGCGGATATCTTCAACCTGCTCAATGACAATAGCCTGCGCATCTTCAACCAGGTCAACGGCTTCAACGCTGCTGTCCGGAGGTTCGGGCGGCAGTTTCAAGTGGGGTTCCGCCTGGCGTTCTGAGCGACCGAGGGGGAGCACGGGCACGGAGGGCCGCCCCGCGAGGGGTGGCCCTTCACGTTGTCAGGGCCTGCTGCTCTTGGCCGCGGGATGCGCCAGCCTGGCGGCAGCGTCCCCGGCCGATCCTGGCCGGGGCTGGCGCGACGGTCCCGTGCGGCTGCTGCTCCATGCCGGCGAGTACCGGGCCTACGGCCGCCTGCGGGACGCCTCGTCGCGCGCGGCGTTCGTGGAGCGTTTCTGGGCTTCCCGCGACCCCGATCCCGCGACCCCGGAGAACGAGTTCCAGCGGCGCTTCGAGCAGCGCGTCCGCGAAGCCAGCGAGCGTTTTGCCGAGCCGGGGCGCGAGGGCTGGCAGACCGACCGCGGGCGGGCGTGGGTCCTGCTCGGCCCGCCCGACGAGACGCGCGACCAGGTGGGAGGGCCGGAGAACCGCCGCAGGGAAATCTGGTGGTACCACCAGCGGCCGGGCGGCGGCGGCGCGCTGGAGCTCGTGTTCGAGCGAGACCGCCGCGGCCGGATGCGCCTGCGGCAAGCCCCTTCGTTCTCCGAGGACGAAGGCTTGTCCAAGGACACGGCCGCCGCGCTTCTGGAACGGCAGCGCCTGCGCGAAGAGCTCCGGAAGCGCTGGAGCATGCTCACGCCGGTGGAGCTGGACGAAATGGTCCGGCTGTTCGAGATTCCTCCGGCACCCCTGAACTCCCCCTTCCCGCCGCCTGTGGCCCCCAGCCGCCTCCCGCACCCGAGGTCCTCGCCGCGGGCCCCCGCCGGGCAGCGGCGGCTTCCCGAGCTGCGCCGGGACGAGGTGTACTTTTTCCGCGCCTCGGACGGGAGCGTGCTCGCGCTCCTGTCGTTCGAGACGCGGCTGGCTCAGGAGAGCGACGGGCACGGCTTGTGGGGCGCCGCGTGGCTGCTGCCGCGCGATGCCCTGCGGCCGCTCGCGGTCGTGCCGCTCGAGCCGCTGCCGCTCCCGGATGGGCGGTTCGTGTTCGGGGGGCGACTGTACACCCGGCCGGGACGCTACCGCTTGAGGCTCGCCTTCGGCGATCGGGAGCGCGGCGAGGTGCTCGTGCGCTCGCGCTCGTTGAGCGTGCCGGATCTCGACGGTCAAGGCCTGCAGGCGAGCTCGATCGTGCCCGCCGAACGGTTCGGCCGCGCGGACGGGGAGGCGGACCCCTTCGCCGTGGGCTCGGAGCGCGTCGTGCCGCGCCCCAGCGCGACGTTCGCTCCCGGTGAGCCGCTGCGTCTCTACCTCCAGATCTACGGGGCCGCGGTGGACCCCGTCACGGGTCGTCCGAGCGTGGACGTGCGGTTCAGCTTCGACCACCGCCGTGGCTCGCGCTTGCGCCGCCACGGCCCGCCTCTCGTGTTCCGCGGGGCGACGGGCACCTCTCTCGGGCTCGCCCTTCCCGTGGGCAACTGGCCTCCCGGAGACTACATCGTGCGCGTGCGCGTCTACGACCGATTGAGCGGCCGGTCGGTGCACCGTGAGGGAGGCTTCACCCTCCGGCCGGACGGCTCCTGAGGCCATCCTGGCGCCCCGCGCGACCGCGGGAGGAGGCGACGTTGCGCGTCTACAACACCCTCAGCCGGAGGCTGGAGGCGTTCGCGCCCCTCGAACCCGGTCACGTGCGGCTCTACACGTGCGGCCCCACGGTCTACGATTTCGCCCACATCGGCAACTTCCGCACCTACGTCTGGGAGGACCTGCTGCGCCGCACGCTGAAGCTCCTCGGCTTCCGCGTGACGCAGGTGATGAACATCACCGACATCGAGGACAAGATCATCGCCCGCATGCGCGAGACGGGCCGTAGCCTCGAGGCGGTCACGCTGCCCTACATTCAGGCGTTTTTCGAGGACCTCGACGCGCTGGGCATCGAGCGCGCGGAGCACTACCCCCGGGCGACGGAGCACATCGCGGAGATGATCGCCCTCGCGCGCCGCCTGGAAGAGAAAGGCTACACCTACACGAGCCAGGGTTCCCTCTACTTCCGCATCGCCGCCTTTCCTGCGTACGGGCGGCTTTCGGGACTCGAGCGCCGCGAACTCCGCGTCGGTGCCCGGGTGGATGCGGACGAGTACGACAAGCAGGACGCGCGGGACTTCGTCCTGTGGAAGGCTCGCCGCCCGGGCGAGCCGCACTGGGAAAGCCCATTCGGTGCGGGACGGCCCGGCTGGCACCTCGAGTGCTCCGCGATGAGCATGAAATACCTGGGGCCCACCTTCGACCTGCACACGGGGGGCGTGGACAATATCTTCCCCCATCACGAGAACGAGATCGCCCAGAGCGAAGCTGCCACGGGCCAGCCCTTCGTGCGCTACTGGATGCACGCGGCGCACCTGATCGTCGAAGGCGAGAAGATGTCGAAGTCCAAGGGCAACTTCTACACCCTGCGCGATCTGCTCGAGCGGGGCCACGATCCGCGGGCGATCCGCTTTCTCTTACTGTCCACGCATTACCGCACGCCGCTCAACTTCACGTTCGCCGCGCTGGCGCAAGCCGCGGCCGAACTCGAGCGGCTGGACGCCTTGTGGGATCGGCTGGAGCGCGAGCCGGCGGCCTGCGGTGTAGACCGGCAGTTCGACGCGCGGGTGGCGGCGGCGGCGGAGGGGTTCCGGAGGGCCCTGGCGGAGGACCTCAACATCAGCGCCGCCCTGGGGGAGCTGTTCCTGCTCGTGCGGGAGGCGAACCGGGAGCTCGATCGCGGGGGCCTGCCGGCGCAGTCGCGGCAGACGCTGCAGCAGGCCCTGGCGGAAGCCGATCGAGTGCTCGGGGTGTTGGGGCGGCGCGAGCAGACCCTGCCCCCGGAGATGATGGCTCTCATCGAACAGCGCGAGCGGGCCCGGCGGGCCCGGGACTTCGCGCAGGCCGACCGTATCCGGGCCGAGCTGGCCCGGCAGGGCGTCCTGCTGGAGGACACCCCTCAGGGGGTGCGCTGGAAGCGCCGGCCCTCGAGCTAGCCCGCTCGGGCATCCCCACGCGCGCACCGGGCCGTCGCCCCCGCGCAACTCCGGAACAGGCGCCGCACCGGCTAAACCCCTAGATTGCTCTCGGGGTCCAAACAGGTGCGTGGAACGGGGATGCGAACAGCAAGCGCAGAGCAGTTGCAGGACCGGGAGCGGGTGGCCCGTTGCCTGCGCGGCGAGCCAGGCGCCTTCGACGAGATCGTCGCCGCCCACCGCTGGGAGGTCTACCGGGTGGCGCGCAGGATCCTTGGCAACCACGAGGATGCCGCCGAGGCGACCCAGGAGGCTTTCGTACGCGCCTGGAAGGGGCTGCGCCGCTTCCGGGGCGAGGCCCAGCTGCGCACCTGGCTCGTGCGGATCGCGCTCCACAGCGCCCTCTCCCTGCGGGCGCGCCGCGATGGCCAGCAGCCGCTGCCCGACGCCGGACAAGCGCCCGAGGCCTCCGGTGGCGCCGAGGAGGAGCTGTTGCGGCGGGAGCGAGAAACGCGTCTGCGGTTGGCGGTGGCTGAGCTTCCGCCGCGCCAGCAACAGGTCGTCTGGATGAAGATCTTCGCCGAGATGAGCCATGCCGAGGTGGCCGCAGTCATGGGGCTGAGCGAGGGGGCCGTCAAGGCCCATCTCCACCAGGCGGTCGCCAACCTGAGGCGCAGGCTGGGGGGGCGGGAGGGAGGTGCGGTGTGAGCTGCGAGCGCATCGAGCGCTGGATGGCGGCACGCCTGGACGACGGGGCTGCCTCGGGCCAGCCGGATCTGGAACTTCTTCAGCACGCGCGTCGCTGCGGCGCGTGCCAGGGATGGCTCCCGCTTCTGGAGTGGTTCGCCCAGGACCCCTGGGCGCGCGCGGCGCGAGAGGACCCGGGCCCGGAGTTCTGGGCCGGCTTCGATGCCCGCCTCGCCGCACGCCTCGGCCGGGAGCGGCGGCGCGCGCGGAACCGGGCCGTGGCGGCGGCGGCCGCGGTGGCGGCTGCGGCCCTCGGGGTCGGGCTGTGGTGGCACGGCAGTGGAGGCCGGGAGGTGGCCTCGGTGGATCCTTTCGGCGCGATTTCTCCTGGGGAAGCCGAGAACGCCGCGAGCGAAGGACCACCGCTCGTGGAGGCCATCGGGCTGTGGTTGGGGGAAGAGGCGGACGAACTCGGGATCGTCCCCGATCTCGAAGGGTTGGACGAGGAGGCGGCTGCGGTGCTGCTGCGCTGGCTCGAAGAAGAGTCCAGGCGGCTCGAGAAGGAGGGGCAGGTATGAGCGCGAAACGCAAGGGGATCGCGCTGGCCGCAGGGTTGCTCGGTGCGTCCCTCGCGGGCGTGGCACTGGCGCAGGCGCCGCCCGGAGCCGAACGCCCCGAGCGGCAGGGGCCGATGCAGGGGCGGCGGCAGGAGGTCCGGCAGCGGATGCTGGAGCTTTTCGCTAGCAGGCTGCGCGCCGAGCTCGGGCTGACCGACGAGCAGTTCCAGGCGATCATGCCGCTCGTGGAGGCGATGGAGGAGGAGCGGGCAGCGCACCGGCGCGAGACATGGCAACTGCGCATGGAGCTGCGCCGCGCCTACGCCGAGGGGGCCCCCGATACGCGGCTGGAGGAGCTGCTCCAGGCGATCGAGCGCAGTCAACGGGAGCACCAGAAGAGCATGGAGGCCCGGCTGCAGGAGATCGACGAGCACCTCACGGTGCGTCAGCGCGTCGAGTTCCGCGGCTTTCTCGAACGCTTCCGCAACGAGATGCGCCGCCGCGTGGAGGACGCGCGCGTCCGGCGGCACCTTGGCGGCCCGGGCGGACCTCGGTGAGCGAGCGCCGGTCGAGTTTGGCGGCTGCCGGGGAAGCGCAGGCCGCCGCTCTCCTGGAGCGCCTGGGTTACCGTATCCTCGCGCGCCGCTACCGGTGTCGGTGGGGCGAGCTCGACCTGGTGGCCCAGGACCAGGATGCGCTCGTTTTCGTGGAGGTCAAGGCGCGCACGGCGGTCCGTTACGGCTCGCCGGCGGAAGCCGTGACCGCTCGCAAGCGCGAGTGCCTCGCGCGGGCGGCCGCCTGTTTTCTCGCCGACCATCCGCGGTGGCGCGATTACCCAGCCCGCTTCGACGTCGTCGAGGCGACCTGGTCGCGGGGGCGCTGGCAGCTGCGCCACCTTCGCGACGCCTTCCGCGTGTGGCCCACCGGCGAGCCTCGCGGCGCGCCGCGCGCCTGGGGCGCCCATCCGCCGGAAGAGCGGCGGCAGTTGACGGTCTCGCCAGGCGTGGGGTAATCTTCGCCGCGGGTGCAACGCGGGGGCGCGGGCGGGAATAGCTCAGTTGGTAGAGCACGACCTTGCCAAGGTCGGGGTCGCGGGTTCGAGTCCCGTTTCCCGCTCCAAACCTCCCGGGGCCCGGGCGGTGCGCCTTCGAAAGGCCATGGGTTCTCGAGGGAGCGAGCCGCAGCGCGGCCGCGCGCACTTGCTCGGTCGCGTGGCACTCGCAGGCGTTGCGGGACTGGCGCTCGGCTGGACCGCGCAGGCGCAGGTCCTCCCGATGCCGGCTCCAGGGGATCGGGTCCCTGCCCTGTGGGGCGAGACGCTCAAGGGAGAGATCTACCACGCCGACTGGTCGCGGCAGCGCTTGACGCTCGTGAACTTCTGGGCCACCTGGTGCGAGCCGTGCCGACAGGAGATGCCGAACCTCCAGCGCCTGTACGAGCAGCGCCGCGAGGAGGGCTTCCTCGTGCTCGGCGTTCACGTCGGCCGGCCGGACGACCCGGTGGCGCAGTTCGTGGAGAGCCTCGGCATCGGCTACCCGGTACTGCGCGTGCGCGTGCCGATGCTCGAGACCTGGGCGGCCCTGGGGGTCGTGCCGACGAGTTGGCTCGTGGACTCCGAGGGACGCCTCGTGCGGCGTTACGTGGGCTCCGACCCGCAGCTGCTCCAGGACGTGGCGGCCTACCTCGAGGGGCGGCCCCTGCCGGCCATGGTGAACCGGCCCCCTTCTCCGACGACGGACGTCTTGCGGACCGAGCCGCGGAAGGAGGGGCCCCCGCCCGAATAGGCCCGGGCGGCGCGGGCGCTGGCGCGGCTCACGAAGCGATCCCGGCCGCGTCGGGGCACGTGCCGGATGGGTTCGGGTGGGGGCGGTGCCGCTCGGCGTGGTACGACGAGCGGACGAGCGGTCCCGCTTCGACGTACCGATAGCCCATCGCCAGGGCCGCCTGCTTCAGTTCGGCGAAGCGCTCCGGGTGGACGTAACGGTCCACGGGCAGATGCTCCGGGGTGGGCCGCAGGTACTGACCGAGCGTGAGGATCTCCACGCCCGCCTCGGCCAGATCGCGCATCACCGCGAGGATTTCTTCGTCGCGCTCGCCGAGCCCCAGGATCAGGCTGGACTTGACCCGCAGCCAGGGCATGGCGCGGTCGCGATGGCGGGCGGCTGCGGCGAGCAGGGCCAGCGAGACCTCGTAACGCGAGCCCGGCCGCACGCTCCGGTAGAGCCGGGGCACCGTTTCCACGTTGTGGGCGAACACCGCCGGCCGCGCGTCGAGCACGATCTCGAGCGCCCAGGGCTTGCCTTTGAAATCGGGCGTGAGGACCTCGACCGCGCAATCCGGCACGCGGTCCCGGATGGCTTCGATGACGCGGTGGAAATGCCAAGCACCGCCGTCGGGCAAGTCGTCCCGGTCCACGCTCGTGATGACCGCGTGGCGCAGCCCCAGCCGGGCGACCGCCTCGGCCACGTGCGCGGGTTCCGCCGAGTCCACCCCGCGCCGCGGCCGCCCGCTACGGACGCTGCAGAAACCGCAGCGCCGGGTACAGGTGTCGCCGAGGATCATGAAGGTCGCCGTCCCCGCGCTCCAGCACTCGAAGATGTTGGGGCAGCGGGCCTCGGTGCACACCGTGTGCAAGCTGAGCTCCCGCACCATACCGCGCACGCGGTGAAAGGGGGCGTCGGTCCGCAGCCGGATGCGCAGCCAGGAGGGGCGGGCCGTGGCGTTCACGCGCAGATCCTCCACGCCTGCTGCGACTTCGCCTGGCCGAAGACCTCGGCGAAGGCTCGGGCCACCCTGGGTGCCAGCGCGCGGGGCTCCAGGGGGAGGCCGGTCTCCAGGCTGAGGGACGTGACGCCCCGATCGCGGATGCCGCAGGGGACGATCCAGCGGAAGCCCCCAAGGTCGGCGCCCACGTTGAAGGCGAAGCCGTGGCAGGTGATCCATCCGCGGCACAACCGCACGCCGAGGGCTGCCAGCTTGCGCCCTCCCACCCACACGCCTGTCAGGCCCGGTTCGCGCTGGGCGGGCACGCCGTAGTGCCGCGCGACGCGCAACAGCACCTCCTCCAGATCGCGCAGGTAGCGGTGCACGTCGCGCCGGCCCGGGGGCAGTGCCAGGATCGGGTAGCCTACGAGCTGGCCGGGGCCGTGGTAGGTCACGCCCCCGCCGCGGCCCGCGACGTGGATTTCCACGCCGAGCCGGACCGCCTCCTCGGGCTCGAGCAGAACGTGCTCCGGGCGGGCGTTGCGCCCGAGGGTGATCACCGGCGGATGCTCCAACAGCAGCAACGTGTCCGGAACCTCGCCCCGGCGGCGTCGCTCGACGAGCGATTCCTGGAGGCGGAGCGCACGACCGTACGGGACCGTCCCGACCCAGTGCGCCCTGAAGGGGCGGCTCCACTCGCCCTGCGCCGCGCTGGCAGGGTCCTCGGGGGTCACAGGAGGGCCTCGTCGAAACTCTCGAGCGATCGCTTGATGTGCGCCATGAACTGGTCCGCCACCGCCCCGTCCACCACGCGGTGATCGAAGCCCAGGCACAAGTAGACCATCGGGCGGATGGCGATGGCATCGCCCACCACGACCGGACGCTTGTGGATGCCGCCGATGCCGAGGATGCCCACCTGGGGCTGGTTGATGATGGGCGTGCCGAACAGTCCCCCGAAGAGGCCCGGGTTCGTGAGGGTGAAGGTCCCCTCCTGGACCTCCTGGGGGTCGAGCTTCTTCGCCCGCGCCCGCTCGGCGAGGTCCTGCACTTTCTTGGCCAGTCCCGCCAGCGAAAGCTCGTCGGCGCGGCGGATCACGGGCACGATCAAACCCCACTCCAGGGCGACGGCGATCCCCAGGTTGAGGTCTTTCTTGTAGACGATCGCGTCGTCCTCCACGGAAGCGTTCAGCACGGGCCATGCCCGCAACGCGTCGCACACGGCGCGGATGAAGAACGGCATGAAGGTCAGTTTCGTGCCGTGCCGTTCCTGATAGCGCGTCTTGAAGCGCTCCCGCAGCTCCACCACGCGGCTCATGTCCACTTCGAAGACCGTGTGCACGTGGGCGGAGGTGCGCTTCGAGAGCACCATGTGCTCCGCGATCTTCTTGCGCATCACGCTCATCGGGACGCGCTCCACGCGCGCCCCCGGCGCGAAGGTGGGCCGGGGCGGGAGCTCCACGGCGGGGGCGGCGGCGGCCGCAGCCTTGGGCGCGGCCGCGGGGCGGGCCTGCCGCGCCTCCACGTAGCGCAGGATGTCCTTCTTCGTCACGCGCCCGCCGGCGCCGGTGCCGGGCACGAGGCTGGGGTCGATGCCGTGCTCGTCGGCGATGCGGCGCACGACGGGGGAAACGAAGGCCGCACCGCCGCGCCCCTCCTCGGCCGGTCTGGGCGCGGCCGGCCGAGCGGGAGCCTGCGGTTCGGCCTCGGCCGCGGGCGCCTCGGCGGCCGCCTCGGGCGCCGGGGTCTGCGGCTGGGCCTCGGCCGCCTGGGCGGCGGGCGGGGCTTGTGTGGCCGCGGCCGCCGCGTCCGTTTCGATGATGGCCACGACCTCGTTGACGGGCACGGTCTCGCCCTCGGCGTTGCGCACCTCCACCAGCACGCCCGCCGCGGGGGAGGGAATCTCGGCGTCCACCTTGTCCGTGGAGATCTCGAACAGCGGCTCGTCCCGTTCCACGCGGTCGCCAATCTTTTTCAGCCAGCGGGTGATGGTGCCCTCGGCGATCGACTCGCCCATCTGGGGCATGATCACGTCCACTCGCATGATGCGGACCTCCTTTTCCCGTGCCCGGTCGGGCTAGACGTGGATGCTGCGGCCGTGCACCCCGAGGGCCGCCTCGGCCATCGCCTCGGCGAGCGTCGGATGGGCGTGGACGGCGTGAAACAGCGCTTCGGTGGTCGCCTCGAGTTCGAGGGCCGCGGTCGCCTCGGCGATCAGCTCCGTCGCGTGGGGCCCGACGATGTGCACGCCCAAGATCTCATGATAGCGGGCTTCGGCCACGATTTTCACGAAGCCCCGCATGTCGTCGAGGATCCTGGCTTTGCCGCTCGCGCTGAAGGGGAACGACCCCGTCCGGACCTCGTAACCCCGCTCCCGGGCCCGCGCCTCCGTGAGACCCACGGACGCAACCTCCGGGTTGCAGTAGGTACAGGAGGGGATCTTGTCGTAGTCCACCGCGCGCGCGCGGCCGGTGGCGGCGTGCTCCACGGCCACCACACCCTCGTGGGAGGCCACGTGCGCCAGAGCGGGCGTGGGGACGATGTCTCCGATGGCGTAGACGCCCGGCTCGGCGGTGCGCATCATGGCGTCCACCTCGACGTAGCCGCGCTCCAGCTTCACCGCGGTCGCCTCGAGGCCCAGGTCCGCCGTGCGCGGCCGGCGCCCCACGGCGACGAGCAGCACCTCGGCCTCCAGCGTGAGCGGCGTGCCCTGGCGCTGCGCGGTCACCCTCACGCCTGTCTCGTGCACGTCCACCTGCTCGACCCGGGTTCCGGTGTAGCAGGCGATGCCGCGCTTGCGGAACGCCTTTTCCAGTTCGGTGCCGAGCGCCTCGTCTTCGAGCGGGAGCAGGCGCGGCAGGAGCTCGACGATCGTGACCTTGGAGCCGAAAGAGGCGAAAATCGAGGCGAACTCCACGCCGACGGCTCCGGCGCCCAGGACGAGCAGCGAGGCCGGGATGCGCTTCAACTGCAGCGCGTGATCGGAGTGGATCACGCGCTCCCCGTCGAAGCTCACGCCGGGCAGCTCGGCGATCGCGGAGCCCGTGGCGAGGATCGTGTGGCGGGTGGCGACCGTGTAGGGCGCTTCGCCTTCCGGGTCCACCGCCACGCGGCCCGCCCCGGCCAACTTGCCCCGGCCGCGCAGGAGCGCGATGCCGTGCTTGCGAAAGAGAAACTCGATGCCCTTCGCGTTGGCCTGCACCGTGCGGTCCTTGTAGCGGTGCACCTCGTCCAGGTCCAACGCCACGCGCTCGCAGCGCACCCCGATGCGCTGCGCCTGACGGGCCGTGTCGTACACCTCGGCGGCGTGGAGCAGCGCCTTCGTAGGAATGCAGCCCCAGTGCAGGCACGTGCCCCCGGGCTGCGGCGCCACCTCCACGACGGCGGTCTTGAGGCCGAGCTGGGCGGCGCGGATCGCAGCGACGTAGCCGCCCGGACCGGATCCGATAATGGTGAGGTCGAAGCTCCTGGTTTCCGGCGTAGCCACGGTAGGTCCACTCCTCGGGTCCGCTCGCCCGGGGCCACACCTGCGGACGCCGCAGCGAGATTGCTGCCGGCGTGCAGCAGCCCGGCGGCCAGCCTGGATGCGAGCGTTCGGGACCGGATCTGCGGGGGCGGCACTCTAACCGAGGGGTCAGGGGGCGTCAAGGCAGTCCCGAGGGACAAGGGCAGCCGACTTTGCCTATTGACATGCTGCGGCGAAATAGGTAGAAAACGGTCCCATTCCCCGGCCGCCCGAGACGGGTCTTCGGTCGGCTTCCGGGGAGGGGACCCCGGACGGCGCGGGCGCAAGGCCTGCGCCGGGCCTGGGGGCCAACGGCTTGAGCCCGGGCGAAGCGCGCAGGGCCGCCTGCCGAGTCGCCCGCGTCGAGGTGGAGGAGACTGCCCATGGGGTTTCGAAGAGCTGCGGGTTACGCTGCGGTGGGTCTCGCGAATGTGCTCTGGCACCTCTTTCAGGCGGTCAACCGTCGTCTCCCCAGCCGGACGTTTCAACCTAAGTGGGCGCCCGCGCCGTTGCTGAAATCGCGCGAGCGGACCCGGCCGGTGCTCGGTTTCCCGCGCCGCACCGATTCGCTGTGCCCGAGCTGCGTCAAGGAGGTGCGGGCGAAGATTCTTTCGGGAGAGATGGATCTCCAGGAACTCGTGCAGGGCCATCCGGGCGAGATCAAGGCCGACATCGTCGAGCGCGACGGGCAGGTGTGGATGGTCAAGGAGTGTCCGAAGCACGGCCGCGTCGAGGACATCATGTCCATCGATGCGGCATTCATGCGCCGCATGGAGTCGCTCTTTCCGGGACGCGACTTCCGCATGGCGCCCGACGATCTCCACAATCACGGCACGTCCTCGATCCGCTACGGCCGCGGCGCGGTACTCACCGTGGACCTCACCAACCGCTGCAACATGATGTGCGACCCCTGTTTCATGGACGCCAACCAGGTCGGTTACGTCCACGAGCTCAGCTGGGAGGACATCAAGGAGATCTTGGACAATTCCATCAAGATCAAGCCGCGCCGGCAGATGTCCGTCCAGTTCTCGGGCGGCGAGCCGACGCTCTCGCCCCATTTCCTGCGGGCCGTGGCCTACGCGCGCGAGCTGGGTTACATATCGGTGCAGTGCGCCACGAACGGCATCCGTTTCGCCCAGGACCCCGAGTTCGCCCGGGCCGCCGGCAAGGCTGGCTTGCGACTGGCGTACCTGCAGTTCGACGGCGTGGGCGACGAGAACAACCAGCACCGCAAGGTGAGCAACCTCTACCAGGTCAAACAGCGCGCCATCGAGAACCTCCACGCCGCGGGTGTGGACGTGACGCTCGTGACGACGATCGTCAACACAATCAACAACCACCAGGTCGGCCCCATCGTCCGCTTCCTGATCGAGAACATCGAAAAGCTGAACGCCTTGTCTTTCCAACCCGTGTCCTTCACGGGGCGCGACGAGGACATCGACGACGAGACGCGCCGGCGGCAGCGCTACACCATCTCCCACCTGGCCTACGACATGAAGGCCCAGCTCGGCTTCATCGAGCCGATGCGCGACTTCTTCCCCCTCTCCGCCTCGGGCCCGTTCTCCGATCTGCGGGATCTGCTCGCCGGCTCGAACGCCGACTGGGGCGCCCTCAAGTGCGGTTGCCATCCCAACTGCGGCGCGGGCACGATCCTGCTGGTGAACCAGCGCACGAAGGAGGCCGTGCCGGCCACGAAGCTGATCGACACGGACCGGCTGCTCGAGGACGTCAAGATCATCACGGACACGGCCCGCAGCCGGCCCTGGGTCGTGTTCCAGACCGCGCTAGCCTTCGTGCGTAACATGCGCCTGCGCGAGTTCCCGCAGGATCTGAGCCCGTGGCAGCTCGTGAAGAGCCTCGACGGCTACAACTCGGGGGCTTTGGGCTTCGCCGAGCGCACCCGGTACGAATGGCGCCCGGTGATGGTGGCGGCGATGTGGTTCCAGGACTTGTTCAACTACGACTTCCGCCGCACCGAGATGTGCATCATCCCCTACGGCACGCAACAGGGGGAAATCAGCTTCTGCGCCTACAACACCGGGATCGGCTGGCGGCAGATCATCGAGCACATGCACCGCACGGCCACGACCGCCGAGTGGTTCCAACGCGTGGGGCGCCACAAGATCTACGCCGGCGGCCGATCGGTGCCGCTGCCGGTGTTCGCCGAGGGCGCTAACGGTCAGGGCCGGGTAGGCGCCGGCGGCTGCTGCTCGCGACCGGCCGCGCAGGCCGCGATCCCCGTGGGTGCGTTCGTGGGTGCCGGCTCGAGCCACCTGCTGCAGATCCGTACCTGACCTCCGGGTTCCGCGTCGGCCGGCAAACCCTCGCCGGCCGCGCGGGCGCGGCGAGGAGGCCCGTATTGCCGCTCCCCTGGGGGCGCTCCCGGCAGGAGGGCGCCGGGGGTGCAGTCAGGGACCGCCCGGCTCGGGCGAGAGAGATCCGGGCTTGACCCTGCGGCCCGCCTGGCGCAAACAAGAACGAAACGAGGAGGTGGGGTGCCGCGCCACCGAGAGGAGGTAAACGTCACACACACACACACACACACACACACAAAGAAGGCTGACGCCCGGAGGGTTCTGATCACGATCGTCGTCCTGGGGACGATCCTCGTTCCCGGGACCGTCCATTTGCAAGGCGACTTCGCGAGGGGCGAGCAGATTTTCTCGGCCGATCTCGTCCTCGTTCACGGGTGTGCGGCAGCAGAAGCGTGACGATGCGTCCGAGATGCGTGGGCCGATGATGTGCGCTGCCAGTGTGGGGCCAGTCCCCTCGACTTGCTCGAATCAAGCAAGCAGGCGTACGCGGTGCCCCGCCCTCTCGTTTGTCTGACGGTCGCCGCCCTTCTCGCTCCCGCCACGGTGGGCGCGGGGGATTCGGGTCGCGAGGAGCCCCTCCTTCCCGGGCTGGAGGAGCGCGTCACGGTGGAGCGAGTCCAGCTCGACGTGACCGTCCTGGGCCCGCCTCAGCTCGCCTCCAGCCTGAGTCGCGACGACTTCGAGATCACCCTCGGCGGCGCCGCGGTCTCGGACTTCGCCCTCGACAACCTGTGTGCGCCGGTGGGGGTGGAACCGGGCAAAGACGCCTCGGCGGATGCGCGAAGCGCGGTCCTGCAGCCGCTGCAGGCGGTCTTCAGCAGGGAGAAGGCGGAAGTGGACACGGGCTTTGCCGTTTTGGGAGAAGACAAAGTCCTGGATCCGGCGCGGCCGGGCGTTTTCGTCACCGCCGTCTGCCGGGGTCCCAAGGCAGCGCGGGAGATGGGGGTCACCCGGGTGCTCGTCGGCTCCCACGAAGTGCGCTTGCCTGATTCTGCGGTGGATTTCGGCGAGGAGGCCTGCGTGCAGCTCCGAGATTTCGTCCCGCCGGGCACGCTGGGAGAAGGCCAGTTCCGGTACGGGCTGAAGGTGTTGCGGGGGGAAAAACTGCTCCAGGAGCGTTGGCGCGAATTTCGAGTGGGGACGGATGGGGCCAGCTCCGGCACGGAGCAGCAGCGCCCGGGTTCGGCCCCGTGAGCTGCTGCGGCGCCGAAACGCCTCCCGCACCCCGGGGCGGGCGCTTTCGCGCCGGTCCTCGGTGGGGGGGCTCGCGGCAGCGCGGCGCTCCGGTTTGACAGCTCGCGCGCGCCCGCGCTAGACTCGCCCGCAGGCCCCGCAGCCTCCCTCCGTCGAGGCTAGATCCGATGCGCCGTCTGTTCACTCTCGCCGCCGCGCAGGCGTGCCTGTCGAGCATCCGTCCCGCCGCCGAGCGCATGCTGGACCTCTACCGCGAGCTCGCGGCGCACCGCCCGCGCCCCCGCGGCGACACCCCCGTGGCGCGCGGCTACTACAGGCGCCTCGTGGTCCTGCTCGCGACGCTCGACGAGATCGAGCGCACCGGAGCCGAGGTGAGCGATCTGGCCCGCGGGCTCGTGGATTTTCCCGTGCGCCGGGCGGGCCGCGTCGTGCACCTGTGCTGGCAAGTGGGCGAGCCCGCCATCGCCTTCTGGCACGAGGCCGCCGACGGTTCCGTGGGGGCGCGGCGCCCCCTGGACGAGGACGGTCCTTGGGACCAGGGGGGGGCGCCGCAGGACTAGGCCCGCCGTGTGCTACCCTCTCGGGGGATGCGGACGGGCACGAGCGAGCGCCTCGCGGTTCTTCACCGGCGGCCGGAGGAGCCGCAGGAGGAGCAGCATACCGCCTACACGACGCGCTTGGCGGACTTCGTGGGCTGGGCGCGCAAGAACTCCCTGTGGCCGATGCCCATGGGGCTCGCCTGCTGCGCCATCGAACTCATGGCCACCGTGGGCCCGCGCTACGACGTGGCTCGCTTCGGTGCCGAGGTGCTGCGTTTCTCGCCGCGCCAGAGCGACCTGATGATCGTCTCCGGAACGGTGACCAAGAAAATGGCCCCCGCCGTGAAGAAAATTTACGACCAGATGCCCTTCCCCAAGTGGGTGATCGCCATGGGGGCTTGCGCCTCGAGCGGAGGCATGTACCGTACCTACGCGGTGACCCAAGGGGTGGACGAGATCCTGCCCGTGGACGTTTACGTGAGCGGTTGCCCGCCGCGCCCCGAGGCGCTCATCGAGGGCATCCTCGAGATCCAGCGGAAGATCAGCCGCGGCGAACCGAGCGCGGCCGAGCTGGCCCTCGCCGCCGCGCGCTGAGGGATCGCCGGCGCGCGTGGGTCTGGAGGAGCGGCTGCGCACCGAGATCCAGGCTCGCGGTCCCCTCACCTTCGCCCGCTTCATGGAGCTCGCGCTCTACGACACGGAAGAGGGGTACTACATGCGGGCCGGGGATCGGCGCCTCGGACCGGCGGGGGACTACGTGACGTCCAGCGACGTGGGGGGCGTCTGGGGCCCCTGCCTGGCCCGGCAGCTCGTCGAGGTGGACGAGGCGCTGGGGCGCCCGAGCCCGCTGCGGGTCGTCGAGTTCGGGGCGGGACGGGGGTTGCTCGCGCGCGAGCTGCTTGATGCGGTGAGGACGGAGGCTCCGGAGCTCGCCGCCCGGCTCGAACTCGTGCTCGTGGACCGCAGTCCCGCCATGCGCGAGCGCGCAGCCCGCGAGGTGCCCGAGGCGGCTGTGGTCGCCCCCGAAGCGGTGGCGCGGGGCGGCGCCGGGATGGTCCTGGCATTCGAGCTTTTCGATGCGCTGCCGGTCCACCGGCTGCGCCGGCGCGACGGGAAGTTGCTCGAGGTCTACGTCGGCTGCGACGCGGCGGGCCGGCTCGTCGAGCGCGAGGGGCCGCCCACCGCCCAGGCGGCGCGACTGGCGCAGCGCTACGGCGCGGCCCGCGAAGAGGGCACCGAGGCGGAGGTGTGCCCCGAGGCGGAGGAGGTGCTGGCGTCGATGGCCGCGGTGCTCGAACGGGGTGTCTGGCTCGTCGTGGATTATGGCGACGATGCGAAGGGCCTCTACGGGACCGCGCGGGCGCGGGGCACGCTGCTCGCCTACCGGCGCCACACGGCGCACGAGCGCTGGTTCGAGCAGGTAGGGGAGCAGGACCTCACGGCGCACGTCAACTTCACCCAGCTCGAGGACGCGCTGCGCGAGCACGGTTGCGAGGTCTTCGGCCGCACGACGCAGGACCGCTTTCTCATCGCCCTCGGTGCCCTGGCGCCCTTCGCCGAAACCGACCCCCAGCGCTGGCGCCAGCCGGGGGCCGTGCACGCGCGCCTGCGCGCCAAACAGCTGGTCCATCCTTTGGGCATGGGGCGATGCTTCCAGGTGCTCGTCGCCGGGCGGGGCATGCCGCGGGTGGCATGGGCCGGTCTCAGGGATCCCTTTTCCGATGCGCGGTGAGCGGGACCTTGGAGCCTGCGGGTCCAACCCCGTATATTCCGCGCTCGAACCCCATGATCCCGGATTGCTCGCCGAACCGCTTGGCGCAGCCGCGAATCGGGTGGTTCCCGCGGGTGCGCTCGGATCGCGGCCGCTGCGGCATACCGAACCGCCGACGCCTCCGGCCTTCCACCCCGTGGGGGCCCGCGACCTTCGGCTCGCCGCGTTCGCGCGAGGGCGTCCCGGGATGATCGAGGGGCGGCCTCGGGTGGTGCGGGCCCCAGCCCTGGCTCTGCTTTTCTGCGCTTGCGCCTGCGCAGCGCCTCGAGAGCCGGAGCCGGCCCTGCAAGCGGCGCGCGTGGGTCTCGACCCCGTCCCGAGGATCCATCTCTACGAGAACCACTCCTCGGCCCTCATCGCCTGGCGCCGCGCGGGTGTCGCGGGGAGGGTCGTGCTGCACCTCGACGGCCACGCGGACTTCGACTGGCTGCCGGACGAGACCGTCGCCCGCGTCGCCGCCGCGCGCCCCGAGGAACTGAGCGCGCTGGAGCTGCACCCCTACAGCGTCGACGGGGAAACGTACCGGCGCTTCGCCATCTGGAACTTCCTCTACCCGGCCGTGAGGCTCGGCATTGTGCGCGAGCTGGTGTGGGTCGTGCCCGACGGCACGCTGCCCGACGCGGCCGCCGCCGTGCGGCTGTCGCGGGGCGCGTTGCTGGAGCGGCTGCAGCGCGTGCCTCTGGAAGAGGCGGCGACCCTGCGCATTGCGGGACGCCTGCTGGAGGGGACCCTGCTCGGCGTGCGCGTGCTCGTCTGCGAGCTCGCCGACCTTCCGCGGCTCGAAGAGCCCGTGCTGCTCGATGTGGATCTCGACTTTTTCTCGACCGCCTCGGCCCTGACCCAGCGCGTGTTGGCCCAGCCATGGATCGAGCCCGAAGCGCTGCTCGAGCGACTGCGAGAGCGGGAGGTGCGGACGGACCTCGTGACGCTTTCCTATTCCACCTTCGGCGGCTACCTTCCGCCAGGGTTGCGGTGGATCGGGCCCGAGATGGTGGCGCACCTGCGCCGGGAAGCTTCGCCCCACGCGGCGCACCGGCAGGCGCGGCAAGCCGAGGCCGCGGGGGATCTGGCAGGGGCGGCCGAAGCCTACCGGGCGCTGGCCAAGGCCGCACCCGACGATGCCAGCCTGCTCTACGCCCTCTGCCGGTCGGAGAGGGCGCTCGCGGGACGGCGAGCGCCCGAGCCCGAGTCCTGCGCTCGGGCGCGGGCGCTCGATCCCGTCCTGGAGCACGAGGCGCTCTTCGAAGGGGACCGGCTGTGGCTCAACCACGCCTGGGACGAGGCGCTGGGCTTCTACGAGAGCTACCTGGAGCGACACCCCGCAGCCCCCTTCCGCGCTTACGCCCTGCGGCGCAAGGCGCAGTGCCTGTGGCGGCTCGGCCGGCGCGAGGCGGCGGAGGCCGCGTTCCGCGAGGTCGTGTCTCTCGCGCCCGCCCACGCGGACACGCGGCTCGATCTCGGAGAACTGCTGCGGGAAATGGGCCGTCTCGGCGAAGCTTTGGAGCAGCTCGAGTGGGCGCGCGCGCTGATCCCGGAGCGAGCGGAGTACGCCCGCGCGCTCGGCCTGGCCTATGCGGAGGTGGGTCGCCTGGAGGAGGCATGGGCGCAGCTGCGCGAGGCGGCGGCGGCTCAGCCCTGCAATCCCGCCAACCGGATCCCCTGCGCCGCTCTGGCCCTGGAGCTGGGGCTCGTGGAAGAAGCCCTCGCGCAGGCCCGCGCCGCCACGAGCCTGGATCCCGCCGCGCAGGGTCTCGCGGCGCTCAAGGCCGAGTTCGCGCGGCGCGGGCTGCGGCTCGAGCCCTGAAGCGGCGAGGCCCGACCGCTATACTTGGGGCGATGCGCCAAGCGGAAAACCTGACCCCGGCTGCGATCGAGAGCGCCTTCGCCGAAGAAGGCTTCGTCTGCACGGGCGACGTGGCGACCACGCTGTACCTGGCGGAGACGCTCTCCAAGCCCGTGCTGCTCGAGGGCCCGCCGGGGGTGGGCAAGACCGAGATCGGCAAGCTGTGGGCCCGCTTCCACGGCGCGGAACTCGTGCGCCTGCAATGCTACGAAGGCCTCGACGAAGCCAAGGCGCTCTACGAGTGGTCCTACGCCAAGCAGCTGCTCTACGCGCAGCTGCTGCGCGAGCGCACGACGGAGCTGCTGGCGGGAGCGGCCGATCTGCACGAGGCGCTGGGCCGGTTGCGGGGGCAGGCGGACGAGTTCTTCTCGCGCGACTTTCTTCTGGAGCGGCCCGTGCTGAAGGCGATTGTCAGCCCGCATCCCGTCGTGCTGCTCGTGGACGAGGTGGACCGGGCGGACGAGGAGTTCGAAGCATTCCTGCTGGAGGTGCTCTCGGAAGCGCAGGTCTCGATTCCCGAGCTCGGGACCGTGCGCGCGCTCTACCCGCCCCGGGTCGTGCTCACGAGCAACGACACGCGGGAGCTTTCCGACGCGCTGCGCCGGCGCTGTCTCTACCTCTATCTCGACTATCCCTCGTTCGAGGAGGAGCTGCGGATCGTCGAAAGCCGCGTGCCCGGCATGGACCGGGCCCTCGCGCAGCGCGCCGTGCGCTTCGCCCAGAGCCTGCGGCGCGCCGGACTGCGCAAGGCGCCGGGCATCGCCGAGGTCGTGGACTGGGCGCTGGCGCTCGTGGCCCTGGGTGCGGAAAGCCTCGATCGCGAGGTCGTGCGCCGCACGCTCGGGGCCCTGCTCAAGAATCGGGAGGACGTGGAGCGCGTCCTCGCCGAGCTTCCCCGACTGCGCCTGTGATCGCCGCCCTCACCCGTTTCGTCGAGGCGCTGCGGCAGGAGGGCGCGCGCGTCTCCCCTGCGGAAGCGGTGGAGGCGGCGCGCGCCCTCGAAGCCGTGGGGCTCGAAGAACGCTCCCGCGTGCGGGCTGCGCTCGCGACCACACTCGCCAAGGGGCGCCGGGAGCGGGAGATCTTCGACCGGCTCTTCGATCGCTTCTTCGTCGCCCCGGCGCCCGGCCGCGGGCGGGGACGCGGAGCTCGTGGCGGCGGCGGGCAAGGCCCGCAGCACCGCGCCGCGCCCG